>JAEUVO010000064.1 GCA_016786885.1 Chitinophagaceae bacterium
GGGATTGATGATCACCTTTCCTCCATTTAACATTACTTCTTTAGCACCTGCAATTTGATCAACTGTATAATCACAACCTTTTACAAGCACATTGGGCATGATTGCTTTGATCAATTCAAGTGGTGTATCCTCTTCGAATAACACAACTGCATCCACCATAAGTAAAGAGGCCAATACCAGGGCTCTTGATTCCTGGTTATTAACCGGGCGATTTTCACCCTTTAGTCTTTTCACAGAAGCATCTGCATTAAGGCCTACTATTAAATAATCACCTTCTTTGGCAGCCTGGGAAAGTGAGAAAATATGTCCCTGGTGAAGGATGTCAAACACCCCATTTGTAAAGACAATCTTTTTTCCCAGCACCCTCCATTGAGCGGCTACCTGTGCAGCTTGTGCGGCAATAATTATTTTTTGCGGTATAAGATCAGCTCTGTTCACGGATCTTGTTTTTATTATAATAAGGCAATGCTGCAAAGCTAATTAATCCCCCCAGCAGAATAACGGTGGTTTGTGCCAGCCATAATATCCAGCCGAAGGCTAATGCGATGGTATAATTAAGACCATACAACTGCATGGTTTTTTCAATAAGATAGGCATAAGCTCCAATACCTCCAGGAGAAGCGATCATACCAATACTGCCAGCCGAAAGGATAGTAAAAGCTTCTTTGATCCCATATTGTTCTGTTTCCTGAAAAGCTATAAAACCGATCAAGCCTCCTGAAAGATAAAGTGCCCATAAAGAAAAAGTGAGAAAAATGAATTGTTTCCTTTTTTTTAAATGCTTGATTGCACTTACCCCCTGTATCACACTTTTCCAGATTCGTTTGAATAATGAGGCAAGATCATGAATCGTTTTCTTTTTGAGAAACATCCATAATCCAACAAGTAAAACGACAGCCCCCAGTAAAATAATTGTAAGAAGCAATGTTGAAATTCCTTTTTCCTGGCTGTCTGCCGGAGAGGTATTAAAAAAAGCATCCAGTATCTGCGTGTACAATTGAGGTTGGAGTACCAGCGTAATACCGAAAACGAATAATAGGGTAATAGCATCAATAATTCGCTCAAGTATAATGGTACCGACAAGCTTGTCAACAGGTATTTTTTCATAACGGGCCAGCACAGTACATTTCACTACTTCACCGAGCCTTGGCACTCCCTGGTTTACCAGGTAACCGATCATTACTGCGAAAAAGGAATTTGTCCTGGAAGGATTATAACCGAGAGGCTCTATTAATAATCTCCAGCGAAGTGCCCTTACAAAATGACTTAAAAAGAGAATAGCAAATACAGGTACGATCAGCCAGTGTCGTGCATTTCGAAACGCAATCTTTATTTGTTCCGTTTTCTCTTTGTCAAGATTTTTAAGTGAAAGCCAGGCAAAAAAAACACCTACTCCCAGGAAAATTAGATATTGAAGTATGGTGCGGAAATGTTTGTTCATTCAGCATCGAAAGTAAAGCGATGTAGCTGAATAACAAAACAACTGGTATCAATAATCCATTAATTGAGCAACATATTATCAATGAGCCGAACCTCATTTAAAAATGCTGCGGCTACTGCAACCAGTTTAATCTTACCATCCCACTCCTTTACCAATGAAAGATTGTTGGCACCGGCAATCTCAATATAATCTGTTCTAAACCCATTTTTGGCAAGTATGTTGTTTGCATTTTGTTTTAAGTCGGACAGATCGCCTTTTTCCAGGTTATCCCTGATAAAGCTTAGGCTTTGGAAAATTGCAACTGCTTTTTTTCTTTCATCTTCTTTTAAACGTACATTACGGCTGCTCATGGCCAAGCCATCAGGCTCACGAAGGGTAGGGCAGATATTAATAATGATCTTTTTTTTCAATCCGATCAGGTCAACCAGTTTTGTAATGACCATGCACTGCTGGTAGTCTTTTTGTCCCAGGTAAAGATTATCAGGCAATACTTTTTCAAGTAACTTATGCACAACCACACAAACTCCCTGAAAATGACCGGGGCGAAATTTACCCTCCAAAATTGTTTCGAGATAGCCCAGATCATAATGCAACGGCAGGCCTAATCCTTCCGGGTACATTTCGACTACGGATGGCATGAATAAAACATCACAACCTGAATTTTCCAACAGCTCAATATCCTTCTCAATGGTCACAGGATATCTCTCATAATCCTTTGGGTCATTGAATTGAGTAGGATTAACAAAAATGCTGCAAACAGTAACCTGGTTTGACTTAGAAGAGCTTTCAATCAATGATAAATGTCCTTCATGTAAAGCCCCCATAGTTGGGACAAATCCAATTTTTTTTCCTTTTTTTCGCTGATCATCAAGCCATTTGTGCAGGTCTTCTGTTTTTTTAAATAAGATCATAAAGCTGTATTGTTTGAGTCTTAATGTAGTTTGAGGACTCAAATTCGGCTTAAATTAGTTACCTTTGCCCGCCTTCCAAAGAAACTGACGGCCTTTTTTGCCACTAAAGCAGGGGCTGGTTAGCAGCGGAAAGGTTACCTCTTTACCTTAAAGCGGTAAACTAAACAGGACGCCCATGTCAGCAAAGAAAAGAATTTTATTTATTGCCAACGAAATGTCGCCCTACCTGGAGCTGACAGAATTTTCTGAGATTGTGAACAAGCTGGCGATCAAAGCTAATGACAACAATTTTGAAGTTCGCTGTATTATGCCAAGGTTTGGGATCATCAACGAACGCCGTCACCGGCTCCATGAAGTAGTAAGACTATCTGGAATTAACGTTGCCGTGGATAACGATGATATGCCGCTTCAAATAAAAGTGGCATCACTTCCAAGTGCCCGGTTGCAGGTATATTTTCTGGATAATGAAGAACTGTTTAAACGTAAGTTCATTTTTCATGATGAGAATGAGAAATGGTTTGATGATAACGATCTCAGGACAGTTTTCTTTTGCAAAGGAGCATTGGAAACGGTTAAGAAATTTGGATGGCCGCCTGATATCATTCATTGCAGCGGCTGGATGACCGGGTTGATACCTGCCTATCTGAAAACAGTATATAAAAAAGAACCTGTTTTTGCTCACAGTAAAATTGTATACACGGTAGGGCAGAATACTTTTAAGGAAAAACTTGGCAGCAGTTTCATAAAGAAAGCCCTGATACATGCTTCTTTAAAAGATAAGGATCTTGAAGTATATAAAGAGGGTACTAATACAGCAATGTTTCGTGGCGGTGCTACTTTCGCTGATGCGATAACTTTTGGAGCAGAGAAAATAGAAAAAAAACTTATTGAAGAGTTTACCAAAGTAAGAGGAAAGAAGACATTACCCTTTAATCCTGAAGGAGATTTAACAGACTATTTACAACTCTATAACGACCTTGCAGGTAAATAAAAATAACTAACCCAGATCATAAATTTTCTTTGTGAAGAATACTAAAACTGCCTTATCACTCATAGCAATCGTAGCCACGGTTGCTATTGTATTTTCAGCCTGCAAAAAAATAAATGAAGCTACAGAACTCGGCGGCGGACTTATACCTCCGATTGACAACATAAATACCTTTGAGACTTTCCTGGATATAGAAACAGACAACCTGCTTTTCTCTGATACCACCAAGGTATATTTCAATGATGACCTGGTATTAGGATATATTGGCAACGACCCTGAATTCGGTGCCACTAATGCAGATGCTTACTTTAATATCAGTTCAAGCAGTTATTTTACCTACCCATTCATTAACAGAGACTCTGTTGTTATTGATTCTGTAATCCTTTCTCTGTCATACCAAGGAGCATATGGGGATACGAATAGTTTCAATACAGTAAGAGTATTTGAAATTGCACAAAATGCCGGCTTTAATGATACTACTCTTTATAAGTATAACAATCCTGATTTCACCACAACAGGTTCTGAGTTAGGGTCAAAAACATTCCAGGTAAAAAAATTGAGTGATTCTATCCTGCATATCAGGAAAAGAGATACCACTAAACTGGCAAACGTTATTCGCATTCCCCTGGCCAATCAACTTGGCGAAAGACTGAAAGGATATGACACTACTAATACAGCGAACGGCGCTTTCAGGACAGATTCCATCTTTAAAACTTTGTTCAGGGGGTTTGCTATCAAATCAGATAATTCGGGTAATGCCGTTACATACATTTCTCCAACGGACAACATTAAAACAAAGCTTATTGTTTATTTTCAGGTCACAAAAAATGGTGTGAAGGACACAACGTCAACTGAATTTTATCACCTTACCGGCGGACAGGCAAATATTGTAAAAAGAACCCCCGGTGGTGGTTGGAGCTCATATCTGGCAAATGGTACGCCTAATGATGATAAAATATACCTGCAGGGAATCCCGGGATCATTTGCCTCTCTTAAAATTCCGGGATTAGATACATTTAGTAACGCCGTCGTTCACCGGGCTGAAATTATAGCCACCCCATTACGTTCAACTGAAGATGGTCAGTTTGTGCAGCCTTTGGGGCTGTTTTTAGACAGAATAAACAATGCCGGTGATACTGCTTCTACTTTTGATATTGATATGTCACTTACAGATAATTTTACAGCCTACACTTATGATATTACATCATTTGGAGGATTATTAAAATCTGACAGTACATATCGTTTTAATATATCCCGTTATGTTCAAGATATTATCACAAAGAAAAGTACTAATTATAAGCTACGGATATACTCACCAATCAGAGCCTTTGTGTATTCTCCGGGATATAATAGGGTCAACCAGATATATGTAACCGACAGGGTAGCCTATGGAAGGGTTGTGCTTGCCGGGGGAACTTATATTAATCCGGCCAAGAGGATGAGATTGAGAATGGTCTATTCGAAACTATAAGGAAGTTATTAAGATATGTTCAAAAGTCCTTCTGGTTGATGCAGAAGGACTTTGTTCATTTATCTCTGCACCCTTATCTTTGCGTCCTTAAA
Organism: Chitinophagaceae bacterium; assembly: GCA_016786885.1. GTDB lineage: Bacteria > Bacteroidota > Bacteroidia > Chitinophagales > Chitinophagaceae > JJ008. The sequence goes on from JAEUVO010000064.1 coordinate 4,904, forward strand.
AATATATTACTCATGCCGTATTTATTTACATCAGAATCAGTTAGTGAAGGACATCCTGATAAAGTAGCTGACCAGATATCTGATGCCTTAATTGACAATTTTCTTGCATTTGACCCTCAATCAAAAGTTGCCTGTGAAACGTTGGTAACAACCGGACAGGTTGTTTTAGCCGGGGAAGTTAAATCGAAGGCTTATCTGGATGTTCAGGAGATTGCCCGTGGCGTTATCCGCAAGATCGGGTATACCAAAAGCGAATATATGTTTGAGGCAAGCAGTTGCGGTGTGCTGTCTGCCATTCATGAACAATCAGCGGATATTAACCAGGGGGTTGACAGGAAAAAGAAAGAAGAGCAGGGCGCAGGCGACCAGGGAATGATGTTCGGGTATGCTACTAATGAGACAGAGCATTATATGCCACTTGCATTAGATCTTGCGCATAATCTTTTGATTGAACTGGCAGCTATCCGCAGGGAGAAGAATTCGAAAATGTCATATCTCCGTCCTGATGCAAAAAGCCAGGTAACATTAGAATATGATGATAATAATCAGCCTGTCAGAATTGATGCTATTGTTATCTCAACCCAGCATGATGATTTTGACAATGAAGCCAAAATGCTGGCAAAGATCAAGAGCGATGTAATCAATATTCTTATTCCAAGAATTAAGACCAAATACAAGAAATACGCAAAGCTTTTTAACAGCAATATTAAATATCATGTGAACCCGACCGGAAAATTTGTAATTGGCGGCCCGCATGGTGATACAGGATTGACCGGCCGTAAAATAATCGTGGACACTTATGGCGGAAAAGGCGCACATGGTGGTGGCGCTTTTAGCGGAAAAGATCCCTCCAAAGTGGATCGTTCAGCAGCTTATGCAACCCGTCATATTGCTAAAAACCTGGTAGCTGCAGGCGTAGCAAGTGAAGTACTGGTACAAGTATCTTATGCTATTGGTGTTGCTCAACCTACAAGTATCAATGTGAATACCTATGGCACAGCCAAAATCAACCTGACTGATGGTGAAATAGGAAAGATTGTTGAAGGTGTATTTGATATGCGTCCTTACTTCATAGAACAGCGATTGAAACTCCGTAACCCAATTTATGGTGAAACGGCAGCATATGGACACATGGGCCGTAGGCCAGAAGTTAAAGAAAAGAAATTTACTTCCCCCGACGGGAAAACAGTTACTAAAAAAGTGGAACTGTTTACATGGGAGAAACTGGATTATGTTTCAAAAGTTAAGAAAGCTTTTGGGCTGAAATAAAAGATACAAGGCACATGGTAGAAGGCACAAGAGGGATATCCCGCTTGTGCCTTGTTATTTCAGCTTGTACCTTGTGCCGTATACAATACATTTGACAAGTGAAAAACTTCAGACAACAACACCGTCCTAAAAAGAGCTCCCTTGTAATTGGAAGAACGGCTGTGCTCGGGGCTTTAAGCTCAGGTCAGCAATTAGACAGGATATATCTTGATACAAAAGCCACTGGCCAGGATATTAATGAAATTAAAAAACTGGCCTTACAAAATGCCGTTCCGGTCAACTATGTACCGGTAGCAAAATTGAACGGTTTTAATATTACTGATCATGAAGGTTGTGTAGCCCAGATTGCCAAAGTACAGTATCAAAACCTTCAGGATGTGCTGTCATTTGTAATAGAAAGTGGTGATTCCCCTTTGTTGCTGATACTTGATGGAATTACCGATATCCGAAATATCGGGGGTATTGCCCGAACAGCTTATTGTACGGGAGTTCATGCAATAATAATACCTGATAAAGGGGTAGGGGCTTTAAACGAGGATGCCATACTTACATCTGCCGGAGCGCTGGAAAAAATCCCAATTTGCCGGGTAAACAGCCTGATGAAAGCTGTTGATGAACTGCATTTGAATGGCATAAAAGTATATGCCAGTGAGATGAGCGCTGCAAAAAATATCGCCGATGTTGACTTTAAAGAACCTTGTGCAATAGTAATGGGAAGCGAAGAAAAGGGTATTTACCCTGCATTGATGAAGATCTGTGATGCTAAAATTAAAATCCCCATGAAAGGGGATTTTGAAAGTTTGAACGTATCGGTGGCTACGGGTATGATATTGTACGAGGTGATTCGGCAAAGAGTGAATTAAGCTTAAATTAGATTAAAAGTAATAGTATCAGACGTTTTTTATAAGAACAAGTTTGATGTAATTTTTCCTGCTATACTTATACTATTTTTAATTTCTTACTACTTTGTCTGGTGTTGTTTTTCATTCTGTAAAAAATATATGTAATTATCATTGTTACTACAGCTCCAAGGGCAGCCAGCGCAATATCCTTATGTGCATCCCACACATCACCCTGTGTGGCAACATACGTTTCACCGGTTTCTTTTGTGGTAACAACTGAAACACCCCATTCTATCAACTCGAAGATTGTTCCAAAAGAAAATGCAATTTCAATTGGCAGTAGCCATGAAGCTTTCCTGGAAACGCCGAACCTGTTGACCAATAATTCCCGGAAGGGATAAGCCATAAACAGGCCAAAACTGAAGTGGACGATCCTGTCATATGGATTGCGCCAGAGATTGAACTTGGTTTGCAACATATACCCAAATGCGTTTTGCGTGTAAGCATAAAATGCACCGTAAAGGTGAAGCATGACAAATAAGAAGATGCATATATAGCTTAGGTCGCTGAATTGGTGCCATCTCCTTGTTAGCATAAGTAGAGAAAGGCATATTACTACCAGCAGATTCTCTATTATCCAGTCTTTCCGGTCTATGCAATTATACCAACCGTAAACCCAGTATGCAACCAGTAAGACAGTAAGCAGCCAGAACAGTGTGTTTTGGTTAAGATCCCTACGGGTTGATGAGCTTGAAGTAGTGATATACATAATAAACATTTTACGTTATAAAAAAGAGGAAAGAGCAGTACTGTGATCGGACCTGCCCATTTTCTTCAAGTACTTGTAATGGGAGCGTATAGCAGCCAGCAGGCTCAGTTGATTATAGGGCACACCAAACTCATTTGCTTTCTCCTGTATAAGTTTTGAAATTTGCGGATATAATGTATGTGGCAACCTGGGGTAAAGATGATGAGCTGCATGTGCGTTAAACCCTCCCAGAAATAAATTGCAGATTTTGCTCAGTGGTGCATAGTCAAGTGAAGTAGCAAGCTGGTGTGTGTAATAGTCAAATGGCAATGCGCCTATATTGTCGGTTATCGGAAACTCGGTTTCCATACAAAGGTGAGTGGCAATTAGCACATGGATGAATATTAATGAGTTTGCAACATGCATAACCAGGAATGCTAACAGCACACCCGTTGGTGAAAACCCCAGCCAGATTGGAATGAACAGTAATGCAGCTAGGTAAGCCAGTTTCCAGCATATAAATATTATTATCTGTCTGGCAGGATAGCCATTGTTTTTAATATTGGCAACACGTTTTTTAAAAAGGTATAGAATATCTTTTACGAGAAACCAATGGAGAGTATAGAGGCAATAAACAGCTATTGCATATAGGTGCTGGTATTGTTGATATTTTTTCAACGGATGTTGTGGTGATAAGCGAAGAAAAGGGTTGTTGTCAATATCAGCATCGCAGCCATCTACATTTGGGAATACATGATGGGATGAGTTGTGCCTGATTTTCCAAAGCCATGCGCTGGTACCTTGCATATTAAATGTAAGATGGTACAGAATGGTATTGGTAAATTTATTTTTGCTGAGAGCATCATGACAGGCATCATGCGAAACATTAAAGCCCAGCAGTATGCCGGATATTCCCACAAAAAAATAACATAGTGCTAGCCGGCCGTCAGAAGGATTGGATTGGCTGTATAGGAAAACGTAGGCATATATATGAAGAAGGAAATAAAAAACCGTTTTTACCCAAAGCATAGCCTGTGCTTTTTTCAGTTCACGGGTATTTATCAGTTTATCTTGAACCACCTGATTAAGAGATTTAAAAAATGCAGATGATGAACCGGAGCTGTATTTTATTTTTTGCATACAGGTTTGTTTTGAGTAAAACTAAAGGCAATAATGCATGCGAATAAATTGGAAACCGCAAAGACTTATATGCAACCAGCGCAATACCTTAAAAAACCGTTAAGAGAAAGCTAAGCAGATAACGTAAATATGAAATTCTGATTTTAAAGACCGGGCGGCTATGGATATTCCCTTAAAACCCGAAACTGTTTACGGATTTTCCGTAATTTTCTTTTTTTTCAAATGGAGACAACAACAGTACAACAGGAGCTTTTTGCGAGGCTGAAGCAAATGCTTCCGGCTCATGTGTCGTTAGCAGCTGAACTGGGTGATTTGCTGGGATTAAGTGCAGACAGCATTTACCGTCGCATCCGCTGCGAGAAGCCAATTACTATTGATGAACTGAAAAAAATCTGTGAACACTATCGGCTTTCACTGGACCAGTTGTTGCAGTTAAAGACAGAATCAGTGCTTTTTAATGCGCCAGGGTTGAACGGAAGTTCCGGGAATTTTGAAGATTACCTGCAGGCTATGCTGAAGCAGTTCAAATACTTTAATTCTTTTAAAGAAAGGGAAATTTTTTATCTGTGCAAAGATGCTCCTATCTGGTATTTTTATTTATTCCCCGAACTGGCTGCTTTCAAAACTTTTTTTTGGTCTAAGACTATCAACAACCAGCAAGAGCTGGCTGGCAAAAAATTTTCTGTTGCAGCTTTTCCTTATACCGAATGTTTCAATATTGGGCAAAAGGTATTGGAGGAGCATAGCAAGATTAATTCCACAGAGTTATGGAACCTTGAAAGCATTCACAGTACCATTAACCAGGTGGCCTACTACCGGGATGCCGGAATATTTGAATCAGATGTGGATTTAAACAGTGTGATTAATTCATTTTTACAGTGGCTTGATCATCTCGAACTTCAGGCTGAAAAAGGTTACAAATTCATGCCCGGCGCTGGCGATGCTGCCCACCGATCACCGTTACACTTTTACGTAAATGAATTGATACTTGGCAATAACACTATGGTGATTAAACTGGATGAAAAAGAACTATCCATGGTAACCTATAGTGTATTCCAGTATCTTTTTACAGACGATATTCGCTTTTCGGCCAAAGCCATGAGTTCATTTAACACTTTACTCAGCCGGTCTGCGTTGATAAGTAAAGCAGGCGAAAAAGAAAGAATCCGCTTCTTTAATGTTTTACGGGATAAAGTGAATGCTTTAAAAAGATAACCTTCCGGAGTTAACTTTGTGCTATGGAGAACCTGCCGATAAAACTCATTGAATGTCCCCGTGATGCCATGCAGGGATGGAAAGTCATTATTCCTACCCAAAAGAAAATTGAGTATATCAATTCATTACTAAAAGTAGGTTTTGATACCATTGATTTTGGCAGCTTTGTTTCGCCAAAGGCCATTCCGCAAATGGCAGATACGATTGAAGTAGTTAGGAATTTGGAATTTGGAACCGGGAGCTCAAAACTTCTCGCCATCGTGGCAAATACAAGAGGTGCGGCGGACGCTGTTTCGCTTGATGCTATCCATTATCTTGGTTTTCCTTTTTCGGTATCAGAAACCTTTCAGCAACGTAATACTAATTCATCCATAGCAGAGTCGCTGGGCAGGGTGGAGGAGATACAAAACCTTTGTATCAAATCAGGAAAACAATTAGTGATCTACATATCCATGGGGTTTGGAAACCCCTATGGCGATCTGTACGATGAAGAAATTGTATTTGAATGGGTGAATAAGATGATATCAATGGATATAAACATTATCTCCCTGGCAGATACAGTCGGTCTTGCTACTCCGGAAAAGGTTTATTCAGTAACGGGCTATCTTGTAGAATCATTACCAGGTATTGAAATAGGTGTACATCTGCATTCTACCCGACAAAACTGGGTTGAAAAATTAGATGCAGCAATGAAAGCGGGTTGCAGAAGGTTTGATGGCGCATTAAAAGGTATTGGTGGCTGCCCAATGGCAGATGATGAACTGGTGGGCAATATGGATAGTGAGCTTATGATCAGTTACTTTACTAAAAATGAGTTATTAAGTGGAATAAATAAAGAAGCATTAAAAGAAAGCCTTCGAATTGCAGGGGAAATATTTACTTAATCTTTTATGGACCTGTTGATCAATATTGATTTAAAAAAGTTACCGGAACCAATAAGTTACCATGACAGGATCATGCTGTTAGGTTCCTGTTTTACAGAACATATCGGAAATGCACTTGGGGAATTGAAATATACTGTCCTTCAAAATCCAAATGGAATTCTTTTCGGTCCTGACAGTGTTTGCAAAAGTTTATTTTCTTACACACAAAATAAAAAGTACACAAGAAAGGATTTTTTTCTACTTAACGAAGTCTGGAACAGTTGGCATCACCATTCCAGGTTCTCAAATATTGATCCTGATGAATGTCTTCGTTTCATTAATGCCTCACAGCAGGCAGCGCATGAATTTTTGGAAAAAACTGATTGGCTGATTATTACTTTAGGGTCATCATTCTCCTATCGTTTGACACAACAAGCCGACACAGCATCTGAAATGATCGGAGACGGAGTAGCAAATTGTCACCGGGCTCCGGCAAGCTGGTTCACAAAAGAAATGCTGGAGACCGATGATATTAAGCATATGCTTGAAGATTGTCTAAAACAATTGAAACAATTCAATCCGGCATTAAAATTTATTTTTACTGTTAGCCCTGTACGCCATATAAGGGATGGAGTAGTAGAAAACAACCTGAGTAAGGCCCGGCTGATTGAATCAGTTCATTATATAATCAATAAGTTTGAGTCCGCTTTTTATTTCCCAGCGTATGAACTGGTGATCGATGTATTACGAGATTACAGGTTCTACGATATTGACCTTGTGCATCCAAATTATGCGGCCACAGAGTTTGTGCTTGAGAAATTTTCAACTAATTGTATAAACGAGGAATCACAGCAATTGATGCAGGAAATCAAAAAAATAGTAATTGCCCGTAAGCATAAAGCTTTTCAACCAGACACTAAAGCTCATCAGCAATTTCTGATATCTCATTTCGAGAAAGTAAGAAACTTAATGGCTAAGCATTCCTTTCTGAATTTGGATGAAGAACTTACTTATTTTTCTCAAACTTAACTATTGCTATGTGGTTCATAAACCTGATCTATTGGTTCCATGTCTTCCTGTCTCCGGTATTACTTTTGGGATTAATAGGATTATGGATCGGTTCTGAAAAAATGCTATTCCTTCTATTGGCAATTGGCGGAGTTATTGGTATTGTACTGGCCGAATATATCAGAAGGAAAATCGGACTATCTATATTCTTCTCCAGGATATATGGCCCAAATGAAATGGATGAGAAATTTTAAAAGAAGAAAAACTAGGAGAATACTTTATATACAGTCTTACTGGAATAAATTTCTCCTGGCCTTAATACTGTATCAGGAAAATGAGAAATATTAATGGCATTTGGATGCTTATGTGTTTCAAGACATAGCCCTGAAAAAGGACCATATTTAATGCCGTTCTTCCCGGCAATCACAGGTATCCATTTGCCTGAATAAAAATGAACAATTGGTTCAGTAGAATACACCTGTAATAACACTCCTGATGAAACAGATCTTGCTTCTGCCATTAGTGAAAGAGAAACAGCATCTTTATCAGCTACAAAACTCTTATCATATTCCGGGATTTTACTCAATCTTTCTCTCAATGCTGTGAATTCATGAAAATCGAATTCAGTATCAGCAACTGAGCTTAAATCACCGTTCACAACGAGGTTGTCATCCTGGTCAAGTGTCCATGATCCATATATCCTGACTTCATGGTCTTTAATATCGCCAATACCGTTGTTCAGATTGAAATAACTGTGATGAGTAAGATTTACTACAGTTGGCCTGTCACAGGAAGCACTATATTCATAGCTTAATTCGTTCTCATTGTTTAGTTCAAATCTTATGACAACATCCAGTTTGCCGGGATAGCCCTCCTCGTTATCCGGGCTTATATACTTTAATTCAAGAGCATTTACTGGTGATTCTTCTATTTTTATCAATTGCCATACTTTCTTATCAAATCCATTTACACCTCCATGTAACTGATCATTGCCATTATTTTTTGACAGTAAATATTCCTTTTTATCAATTAAAAATTTTGCATTTTTTATCCTGTTAGCATTTCGTCCTACTGCACATCCAAACCAGGGATAATGCGCCAGGTAAGATTCGTTGGTATAGTCTTCCACTTTATCAAAGCCAAGCACAATGTCATTAACGACTCCCTCCTTATTTTTAATACAAAAAGAAGTTATAGTTGCACCATAGTTAGTAATTAGAACTTCTGTTCCTGATAAATTAGTCAGCGTAAAAAGGTAAATTTCCTGCCCGGAGCTATCTGTATAGCAATATTGCTTTTTTACTGACATATTAGTTAAAGTGAAATGATTAGTTTAAACTTCACATATAAAATTATAGTTCTCTGATAAGAAAACCTCTAACTTTTCCAATAAAACAGTTTGATTCAGTGCCCTGTCATGATTATGTTCATTGTAACTCACCTGGTAATACCTGTCATTTTGCAAATAATCGGTTAAAAAACGTAATGCCTGCATATAAATCATCAATAAACCGGCGGCATGAATGTATTTATTCTCAGAAACAGTTAACTGATCTTTCAATATTCCCGAGTAACCTGATACAATTGTGTCATAAAACTCTTTTCTGATATGTATTTTATCAAAACTCGTACTGGTTTCGTCTTCTTTACAGGTCATAGTACGGATCATATCACCAAGGTCTGAGAAAAAATAACCGGGCATAACGGTATCAAAGTCCACAGGACAAACTATTTTTCCTGACTTTGTATCAAACAGTACATTACTGATTTTTGCATCATGATGTATTATCCTTTTCGGGAACTCACCCGATACTGTAAATTCCTCATATAACCTTGCATATCTTTCCCGCTGCAACAGCTTTTCAAAAAGTACTTTGCTCTTATCCAGCCTTTCCGTAGAAGCTGTCTTAAGAACCTGCTTAAATTGTTCAAAGCGTAACAATACATTATGGAAATCGGGAATGGTAATTTGCAGCTCTTCAATATTAAAATTGCTGAAACAAGCCGTAAAGGTGGCAAAAGTTTCAGCTACGGCTCCGGCCTCTTTGATGTTCTCTGCCACAGCCAACGTTTTCGTGTTTTCAATAAACTCAAATATTCTCCAGTATCTTTTATTTTGATCTACATACCAGATCCGCTGATTTGCAAATATTTTTGGTTCAGGGATACGTAGGTGAGTTTTTTTTGCATTAATGTATTTCCAGAGAGATTCATAATTCTGCTGAATCTTTTCCGGCTCTGCAAATACATGTTGATTTATTTGCTGGAGTAAAAATGAATTCCTGGAATTTCGGTCTGTTACCTTGTATGACTGGTTTATTAAACCGTTTGTTACCTGTTCAACACTAAATTCCTGAAAAGGATTTGCAAACGCTTCTAATGCTTCTTTATAGGATGGTTCTTTCATTTACAAAATGAAATTAACTATAGAAAGCAAGAAATTATGCTACAATCGTTTGCGGGAATTTTAATGAATCCGGTCGCCCCGGACCGTTAGATTTTTCATTATCAAAGCTTCATATTCCAACCATTCTGACCATCTGCGCCGAACCCTTTCCTTGTCAATATATGTTTCTGCCAGTTCAATAAACAAAGTGTAATGACCAGCTTCACTTTCCATAAAGCGGCGGTAAAATTTTTGCATATATGTATCATTCAACCCTTCGCTGAGTCTTTTAAAACGTTCGCAACTCCGGGCTTCTATCAGTGCCATGGTAAGGAGTTGATCCAGCATCCTTCCTTCTCCATCACCCCCTTTTTGTTGAAAATCGATCAGGGCATTTGCATATTCATCTTTCCGTTGTTTACCCAGTTTCAGGTTTCTTTTGTGCAATTCTGCCAGCACTAACCGAAAATGCCCCCATTCCTCCGTTACGATAGGAGAGAGTTCTGCTACCAGCTTTTCTTTTGAACTGTACCGCTGGATCAATGAAATGCATGAAGCAGCCGCCTTTTGCTCGCAATATGCATGGTCGGTAAGAATTTCTTCTATCGATTTTTCAGCCAGATTTACCCAACGTGGGTCGGTAGGTAGTTGCAGGCCAAGGATATTTTTTGTGTCCTGTGACAGTTCCATTGAACAAAAGTAAGTTATAGACTGAAAATCAATGACCTTGCAGGTCATTTAGGTCAAAAAAAATGCTCAATCCCTTTGCTGTTAGCCATATCCGCCTTACCTTTGCGGCCTTAATATCAAGATGAAAAAAATCGGATGAAATTTAAAAATTAAAAAGATGCCTCTAACAAAAGAAAAAAAAGCTACCGTTTTAAAAACCTTTGCTGGTTCTGAAAAAAATACCGGCTCTATCGAAGGTCAAATCGCCCTGCTGACTGAAAGAATCAGCCAAATCAGTGGTCACCTGCAACAAAACAAAAAAGATTTCTCTACTCACCGCGGACTGATGCAATTGGTTGGTAAACGTAAGCGTTTACTGAACTATATGCAGAAGCATAACCTCACTGGCTACCGTCAGTTGATTGAGAAACTCGGAATCAGGAAATAAGCAACCCCAAAATCCCGCAAAAGGGACATGGGAAATGTCTTTTAATTCTGAGGTTTCATACAAAACGAAACTCAAGTTTTATATACCTATTCCCAATGTCTTCCGGATGTTGGGAATAACTGTTTTTAGACTTCAGGTTAAATTGATTTTGCATACTTCTGGTAAAAGTAATTATGAACAAAACCTGGAAGTGTAAGGACGACAAAAGCTGATAGTCGCAAATGCAGCTGATTCCATAAAATTCTTCACGGGTGTATAACCCTTTAAAAATGAACACATGTTACAACAACCAATTCGTAAATCATTTGATATAGGCGAAGGCCGTATAGTGACTATTGAAACAGGTCGTCTTGCCCGCCAGGCAGATGGAGCTGTTACAGTTTCACAAGGTAATTGCATGATACTTGCCACTGTAGTGGCAAATAAAGAACCCAGGGAAGGTCAGAGCTTCTTTCCATTGTCAGTTGACTACCAGGAAAAATTTGCATCTGCAGGACGTATTCCGGGTTCATTCTTTAAAAGAGAAGCGAAGTTGAACGATTATGAAGTATTGACCAGCCGCCTTATTGACAGGGCACTCCGTCCGCTGTTTCCCGAAGATTATTTCTGCGATGTACAGGTGCTGGTTACGCTAATGTCCAGTGATCCGGAAGTAATGCCTGACTCACTGGCCTGTCTTGCTGCATCTGCAGCATTGGCTGTTTCAGACATTCCAATTAAAGAAATCATTTCTGAAGTAAGGGTATCAAGATTAAACGGAGAGTTTATTGTGAACCCTACCCGCAGCCAGATGGAAAAATCTGATATGGACTTCATCATTGCTGCTACGGAAAAGAACCTGATGATGGTAGAAGGCGAAGCTCAGGAATGTAGTGAAGCTGATCTGTGTAAAGCACTTGAAATTGGCCATGATGCAATCCGCATACAGGTTAAAGCTCAGGAAGAGTTGAGAAATATGAGAGGAATTACTGGCAAAAGAGAATATACCAAACCTGCTACTGACGAAGCGCTGAAAGAGAAAGTATATGCTTTTGCCCAGCCTAAAGTCTATGAAATTGCAAAAGGCAAACTTAGTAAACACGAAAGAAGTGACAAGTTTGCAGCAGTACATGATGAAGTGATGGAGCATATTAAAACGGGTCTGGCTCTGCCGGAAGGAGAGGAAATACCAGCACTTACAAAAAAACTGGTTTCTGCATACTACAGCGATCTGCAGTATGATGTGGTTAGAGATATGATTCTTAACGAAAAGATCCGTTTAGATGGTCGTGACCTCGAAACAGTTCGTCCGCTGGATATGGAAGTAGATGTACTGCCTTCTCCACATGGAGCTTCACTTTTTACAAGAGGTGAAACACAATCAATTACCACGGTTACCTTAGGAACTCCATTAGATGAATTACTGGTGGAAAGTGCTGCCAAATCTGTTGATTCAAAATTCTATTTACATTATAATTTCCCTCCATTCTCTACCGGGGAAGTAAAAATGATGCGTGGCCAAAGCCGTCGTGAAGTAGGACACGGAAACCTGGCCCAACGTTCATTAAAACAGATGATGCCAACCGGAGATTTTCCTTACACTGTCAGGTTGGTGAGTGATATCCTGGAATCAAATGGTTCGTCTTCTATGGCTACAGTCTGTGCTGGTTCTCTGGCGTTGATGGATGCTGGTGTAGGTATTCCCAAACATGTCTCTGGTGTGGCAATGGGATTAATCACTAAAGGTGATAAATATGCGATCCTAACAGACATCCTTGGTGATGAAGATCACCTTGGTGATATGGATTTTAAAGTAACAGGAACCCGGGATGGTATCTGTGGTGTGCAAATGGACATTAAGGTAGACGGTTTGAAAATGGAAGTGATGCAACAAGCATTAGACCAGGCCTGCCGTGGTCGTTTACATATCCTTGATGCTATGTACAATTGTATTCCTGCAGCAAGAGAAGATGTGAAACCTCATGCTCCAAGGATGGTGAAATTGTTTATTGACAAGGAATTCATTGGCGCTGTTATCGGGCCAGGCGGTAAAGTGATTCAAGAAATACAAAGAGAAACTGGTACTACTATCAATCTTGAAGAAGCAAATGGCAGGGGAGAGATCAGCATCTTTAGTACAAGCAAGGATGGAGTGGATAAAGCAGTCTCATGGATCAAAGGGATTGTGGCTGTCCCCCAGGTTGGAGATACCTATGAAGCAACTGTGAAATCTATTATGCCTTTTGGTGCCTTTGTTGAATTCTTGCCAGGAAAACAAGGACTGGTACATATAAGCGAAATAAGCTGGAAACGCCTTGAAACACTGGATGGAATAGTGAAAGAAGGAGATGTGATGAAGGTAAAACTGATTGGCACTGACCCTAAGTCTGGTAAATTCAAACTTTCCAGAAAAGTATTGATACCAAAACCAGAGCAGAAACCAAGAGAAGACCAGGCACCACCGGCGCAAAACAATTAATATTAATACCAAAACCCTGAGCAATCAGGGTTTTTAGTTTTACCATGGGTAATCACACACTAATAGAGTTTCAAAACATATCTGCGGAACAGGCAGAATTATTGATAGCCGGTTTAAGCAATATTGGTTTTGATGGGTTTGAGGAAGCAGGCGAAACCCTGAGGGCATTTATCGCTTCAGAAGATTTTGATTCAAGCGCTGTCAAAGAATTAGCCGATAATTATGACTGTTCTTTTACTCAATCTGTGGTTGAAGAAACGAATTGGAATGCCGTATGGGAATCTAATTTTCAGCCGGTAGTTGTGGAAGATTTTGTGGGCATCCGGGCTGGTTTTCATGAACCAGTTGAAGGAGTAGAGCATGAACTCATTATTACTCCCAAAATGAGCTTTGGCACAGGTCACCACGCCACTACCTACATGATGATACAACAGATGCGGCAGATTGATTTTGCGGACAAAACTGTGTTAGACTTTGGTACAGGCACTGCAGTTCTGGCCATTCTTGCCGAAAAAATGAGAGCATCAATAATTACAGCAATTGATAATGACGATTGGAGTATTGAGAACTCGATCGAAAATATTGAAAGGAACCATTGCAAAAAGATTCAGCTTATCAAATCAAATTCTATAATACCCAACGGTAATTTCGATATCATTTTAGCTAATATTAATAAAAATGTGATACTCGAGAGTCTTCCGGATCTAAAAAATCAGCTTCTTCCCGGAGGCGTATTATTACTTAGTGGATTATTGCAAGAGGATAAAACAGATATTTTAACTGTGACTAACAATCTCTTTTTGCAATTGATTGATAAACAGGAAAGGAATAGCTGGATTTGCCTCCAATTTCAACATTAATAGAACATTATCAGGAAGTTAATTTAATGTTATCTATCCCTTTTTTATCTACTTTTGTATTCCTGTATGCTTAAAGGCATAATGGGTAACGACAAGGTTCTATGAACGAACTATTATTAATTATTCTCGCATATCTGATCGGTAGTGTACCCACTTCTGTATGGGTAAGTAAATCTTTTTTCAACATTGATATTAGAGATTACGGAAGTGGAAATGCCGGTGCTACCAATACTTACCGGGTATTAGGTCCCAGGTGGGGTACTTTTGTTATGGTAATTGATATGCTGAAGGGCATTGTTGCTGTAAAACTTGCTTTACTTCTCCCTGAATATGCCGATAGTGAGATTAATCTTCAAAACCTCCAGACCGGGTTGGGGCTTGCAGCAGTAGTGGGACATATTTTCCCGATCTGGGCTGATTTTCGGGGTGGTAAAGGGGTTGCTACATTGTTTGGACTAGTTTTGGGCATTTCCCCCTGGACAGCGCTGAGTTGTGTTGGAATATTTTCCCTTGTTTTATACTTAACCCGCTTTGTATCCCTTAGTTCAATTTTAGCCAGTATCGCTTTTCCTATATTTATCCTGGTTATTTTTAACGTAGAGAACCCGGCATACCGGGTATTCGCTATTGCAGTTGCCTTGATGGTCCTCTTAACACACCAGAAAAATATAGGCCGGCTGTTAAGAGGAGATGAAAGCAAAGTACCCATATTGAAACATCGTGATCGCAGACGCCAACGACGCAACGAAACTAACCAACACGACGACTAAATCGTTAAAAAAATTACCTTAAAGCAGCAAAAAAATAGTCATTGGACCAACCCGGTATAATGATTGTACGTCATTGTAAAAAACTCATAAAATGATACAGAAGATCACCACTTTTTTTGTTTTATCTGTGCTCATCATTGCTTGTTCAAAAAATGCTTTGACAGGTAAGAACCAGCTAACCTTGTTGCCTGAATCAGAATTACAAGCTATGGCCACAACTCAGTATGCACAGTTTCTTTCAACTAATAAAGTTGTAGCAACAACAAATAACAGAGATGCAGAAATGGTAAAAAGAGTAGGTCAGCGTATAGTTGGATCAGTTGAAAAATTCTATGCTGAAAAAGGAATGACCGACAAACTGGCCGGATTTAAATGGGAAACCAATCTGGTGGATGATAAAACGGTGAACGCCTGGTGTATGCCGGGTGGAAAAATAGTAGTCTATACCGGTATTTTACCAGTTACTCAAAATGAGGCCGCATTGGCAGCCGTAATGGGCCATGAGGTTTCACATGCTTTATTGCAACATGGTAACCAGCGAATGAGTCAAGGCTTATTACAACAACTGGGTGGTGTTGCATTGGCAGTTGCTGTTGCTAATAAACCACAGGAAACACAAAATCTATTTATGACGGCATATGGTGCAGGATCAACAGTCGGTATCATGCTGCCTTTCTCCAGAAAGCATGAACTGGAAGCCGACAGGTATGGATTGATTTTCACAGCTATGGCGGGTTACAACCCGCAAGAAGCAATAGGTCTTTGGGAAAGGATGGAAAAACTATCCGCCGGGCAAAAACCGCCGGAATTCCTGAGCACTCACCCTGCAGAAGGCCGCAGAATTGATCAATTAAAGAAATATATGCCCGAAGCTTTGCAATATTATAAGCCTGTTGGTAACTGATTTACAGGTTTTCATATAAAAAGCCCGTTCAAACTCTCAGTGAACGGGTTTTTTATTGATTTGGTGTAGAAAATACACGGTAAAATGTGTACCTTTGCCCTCCCTGCTTTTGAGAACTCTTTCAGCTTACTGTCCTCTTATCCGGAATGCTGAATGAAACCTTTAAAATAGCTTCTAAGTATGTCACAAACTGTTTTTGAAAAGTTACAACTGGCAGACGAAAAGAATCTTCTAATTCAGGGTTTGCCCTCTTCCATCGAGAAACAATTCAGCAAATTATCATTCTGCAAAAACATGACACCGTTACTTAAGTCTCGGAAAATTGATTTTGCTTTAGTATTCGCTGTTAGCGAAAATCAGCTGAATGGTATTCTGAAGGATGTGATGCCTTCTTTAAAAGACGGCTCAAAATTCTGGGTTGCTTACCCCAAAACCACTTCAAAGATCGTTACCGATCTTAACCGTGAATGCAGCTGGAACCGCCTCACTTGTGAAGGCTACGAAAGTATTGAAAGGATAGAACTGGATCATGTTTGGAGCGCCATGCGTTTCACAAGGGGTGAAAACATCCGGGGTGAAGAAATGGTTTCTTCCCGCAAAAGGCAAGCTGCCGCTGTTGCAGAATAATTTATTTTAATTCAAATTGTATTTAGGTTTGTCATTAATTGACAAACCTTTTTATTTTATGGCTTTCCTGAATATAGAGATCAAGGCAAGAGCAGTAAATAGTGAGTATGTGCGCAATTATCTTTTGTCCAATGGTGGACAATTCAAGGGAACGGACGAGCAGACTGACACTTACTTTAATGTTCCCAACGGACGTTTGAAACTTCGGGAGGGGAATATTGAAAACAATCTCATCTTTTATGAAAGAAATAACCAGGCAGGACCCAAAAGTTCGCATTTTCAGCTAGTGAAGGTGGAAGACGCTGCCGGGCTAAAAGATGCTTTATCAAATGCGAACGGAATAAAAGTAGTCGTAAAGAAAAGAAGAGAAATCTATTTTATTAACAATGTAAAATTTCACATCGACGAAGTACCCGGGTTAGGTGATTTTATAGAGATTGAAGCAGGCAATATTCTTGCCGATTTATCTGAAAAAGAACTGAAATATCAATGTGATTTTTATATCAGCGTACTTGGAATAAAAGAAGAAGATTTAATTAATCTGTCATATAGCGATATGCTGCTTGCCACGAATTAACGAATAATTACTGCACCCATCTTTTTTGTCAATTCCATTTCCATATGTTTCAGATGATCATGTGTCTGATGCAGCATATGAAATTCTTCAGTAGTATGTTCCTTTTCCAGGTCAAACTGGTTTTCCAGCAACATTCGTTTTATTTTCCTGAGTTTGAGATAATTAATGACAGAATCAACCTCTTCATTTGTTTTATCCTCATCCATTTTCAGAAACCCCATCAGTTGGTCATTATTTTCAGGTGAGACTGTTTTGATAAAATCTTCATAGGATTGCTCAAAAAGTCTTTTTTGATAACCGCTTGCCTGGCTGAATTCCCTTCGCCAGTGCTCACTTTCCTCGTAGGGGAAATTTAGTAATGATACAGAAAAAGCGCTAAGTTTCGTATCAGGATGATGTATAAAATAACTCCTGTTAGCTACAGACGGATTCTCTTGTAGCAATTCCTTAAACACAGCAATAAGCCTGATCACATCTGTATTGTCAAGAAGGCTATCATCCACCATTTCTTCAATAATATGTTCAGCAATCAGTTTCTTATCATCCCACTTTCTTATCCCGTATTCCAGTAATATTCTTGCTATCTCTTTCTCCTGCAGGTCATCTTTAAAAAGCAGGTTGAATGTAGCTTCATCATAATTTGTTTGCTCTGCTTGTTTTGCATTTTGTTCAAACTGTTTTGCTTCTTCGAAAGGCAGTTTTTTCTCCATCGTGGAGATGCGGTCCCGGATAAATTTATTAACGAGTGCATGTAACCCTGCTTCGTCGATCTTCAGCACTTCTGCACATTGTTTGATATAATCCTGCTGCTTTGTAAAGTCTTCTGCTTTATTGATCCTGGAAATCGTTTCTGCCATCCGGTTAACTACTTCCGACTTTTTCACTGAATCATTACCAGCATCTTTCAGTGCCACCTCCAACTGGAATAGAATAAAATCTTTCTTGCTCTTTTGGACAAACTGTGTAAAAGCACCTGCACCGACTTTATTTACATAACTGTCGGGATCTTCTTTATCTGGTATCAGTACCAGTTTAACA
This sequence comes from Chitinophagaceae bacterium, assembly GCA_016786885.1. GTDB lineage: Bacteria > Bacteroidota > Bacteroidia > Chitinophagales > Chitinophagaceae > JJ008. The sequence goes on from JAEUVO010000064.1 coordinate 22,726, forward strand.
TTCAGTCCCTCTTCCAGTGCAAGATCCAGCCCTCTTAAAGCAGCTTTTACACCTGCAGCATCACCATCATAAATTATGGTAAGATTGTTTGTGTATTTCTTCACAAGCCGCAATTGATCGGGGGTGAGGGAGGTGCCGCCACTTGCCACAACATTTTCAATGCCGGCCTGGTGCAAAGAAATCACATCTGTATACCCTTCTACCAGGAGGCATTCATCTGCTTTATCAATAGCCTGCCGGGCAAAGTAAGACCCATAAAGAATTTTACTTTTGATGTATATCTCATTCTCCGGCGTATTGATATACTTAGGAGCTTTGTCGTTACTTTTTAATATCCTTGCTCCAAACCCTACTACTTTACCGCTGTGGTTGTGAACAGGGAAAATTACACGACCTCTGTAATTATCTACCAATTGATCATTTCGATTGGCTACCAGACCAGACTTTATTAGTAGCTCTGTGTTATATTGTTTGGCAATAGCTTCTCTTGTAAAACTATCCCGTTGCTCCGGGGAATAACCCAACTGGAATTTTTTGATAATATCTTCTCTGAACCCTCTTTCTTTAAAATAAGCAAGCCCGACATCTTGCCCTTCCTCTGTTTCAAAAAGCATACGGCTAAAAAACTGCTGTGCAAAACTGTTGATGATAAACAGGCTGTCTGCAGCCAGCATCTGCTGACGCTGTTCGTCATTTACAAATGTTTCCTCGATCTCAATTCCGTAGCGATTAGCCAGCCATTTCAGGGCTTCCACATAACTGTATTTCTCATGCTCCATGATGAAGCTGACCGTATTGCCGCTTTTTCCACAACCAAAACACTTATAGATTTCTTTACTTGGAGAGACTGTAAATGAAGGGGTTTTCTCATTATGGAAAGGACAAAGGCCAAGGTAGTTGGTACCTCTTTTCTTCAACTTTACAAAACTGCCGATCACATCAATAATATCAATGCGGCCTAGTATCTGCTGTATAGTATTTGGAGCGATCATGAATGGAGCGGCAAGTTATCGAATTTAAAAATCTGAACCCCCGACTGGCTGCTTTATTGATCAAAAAAAACTACATTTATTGCTGCCACAACCTTAAAACACCTGGTATGAAATTCATCTTTTCACTTTTTTTGCTGAGTCTTAGTTTGTTCGCTATTGCTCAGCCCTCAGAGGCTGAAATAAGAAAACAACTGACAAACGCAGGAACAAAATCAATTAAATTCTCGAAATCAACGGGCACCCGCCAATGGAACAGTGATATAGGTAACTGGGAATGGGTAAGAGGAGTAGAGGTGATAAGAAAGAGTGATTATCCCGGAATTGACCTGGTCGTCATTGGAGATGTAGTTTACCAATATACAGGAGTTGGTAAATACAGCTATTGGAAATTCCGCACCATCAGCAACCAGTATCTTGGCATTCCCAATCCAACAACTGCTGAAATAAAAAACTTCCTGGGAAAGGATTGGCAAAAATTTTATGGCTATTATTTTCAAAAAATAATAAAAGAGCATACTGAACCATCATTAGCTGATGATCCAAAATGGTTTTGGCACACTCCTAATTCAGTTGAATTTAAAATGAAACTGAAATTTGATCATATCATCAGCTATACCGAGGTAGAAACAGTAGAAACGATATGGAATGTCAGGCTCTACAGGGATGACCCCAAAGGCGAATGGAAGAACTTTATTGCACACAGAAGCCAGGAAGCCTCTGAAAGTAAGATTACAGGTGTGCAAAAATATACTATGGATCAGGTGAAGGATCTGGAAAAACAAACTCTTGCCTTTACCATGTCTGAGCAGAAAGCAAAGCAAGACGCTGCAAATCTTACCAAATCGATAGCAGTTCCGGCATTTACAAATGCCGAAGAAATGGTCAGGTTTATTCATAACATTTTGCGTCATGGCACTCCTGACCAGTTCAGGGCTGTAATGTTACAGGTATTGGCATCCGGTTTTTTTGTGGAAGGAAGTACTGTTCAATTACAGTCAGTACAGGAACAGAATCTTGCTAATGTAATAACAGCCGCTTATAATAATAAAGCTACTTATAAGATGATGTATTGTGAAAAGCCTTCTTTTAAAGTTGAAAACTGGGGCAATAGTGCCACGAGGAAGACCATTACAATTACAGGTGCTGTCAACAATTGTAACACCCAATTTACCATTGATCGGATGGCTATTGGATATATAGAAGGCGTTGCACAAACAAAACTAGTAATACTTGAATATGGCATCTATGTCAGGCAGGACCAGGATGCTATCAATTTTGTCAATTCATTTTCCGATCGGAGGAAACTTTGCCCAAATGATTAACAATAATATTTAACAAAAGCACCTAAATTATTTGACCCCGATTAAACGGAGGACGATTAGATATGTCTCATACCAAACTTTTTTTATGAAATCATATCTGAAAATTCTGCCCTTTGTGCTGGTGTTAGCCTTATCATCAGCAAAAACTAAAGCCCAGACCAATCCGGCCGACTCAACCGGGGTTCCTGGAGATAATTTTGACCTCCAGGGAGCTCTCCAAATGTTCCAAAAAGCCTCTTCGCCGGAAGACTTTGAGAGACTCATCAATTCTCAGGATAATAATGTTAACAACCTTGACCTGAATGGAGATGGTGAAACAGATTATATAAAAGTGATTGATAAAATGGACGGGGAAGTTCATGCTTTTGTATTGCAGGTTCCCGTTTCAGAAAAGGAGAGCCAGGATATTGCAGTGATAGAGCTTGAGAAAACAGGCGATACAACCGCTATACTCCAAATTATTGGCGATGAAGACATATACGGAGAACAGGTAATAATTGAACCTGATGGAGGTGGAGAAGATGGTGCTTATATCAATTGGAGTAACAATAGCAATCTTAGTGGCCCTAATGCAGGCTATGAGAACACCTATTTACCAAGAATTGTTGTAAATGTCTGGTTTTGGACTTCTGTGCGGTTTGTATATACTCCTGTTTACAGGCCATGGATATCTCCCTGGCGCTGGAGGTATTATCCAACCTGGTGGAGACCATGGAGACCGCTTCACTGGCATGTATGGCATCCAAGAAGGGTACACTACCATACCGGTTTTGTTGTTGTTCACACACATAGGGTGGGCAGGGCTCACAGGGTTTACACACCTTACCGGTCTACTTCTGTAACAGTAAGGACCCGTCATTCAGTGGCCGTAAATAATTACAGGGTTAGCCGTTCAAGAACATCCGTTACCGGCCCAAGAGGAAAGACAACCACTGTCAAAAAAACAACAGTTACCGGGCCAAGGGGCAATAAAGCGACAAAAGTAAAAGTAAAGAGACACTAATAAAGCTATTTTCTGGTATGAATGCACAGGTAGTACTACCTGTGCATTTCTTTTTTATAAATACATTGAACAAATATTTGATTTTATCTAAAATGGTATTAATTTACTAAAACTGAAACTCACCTCTCTGAATCCAACACCCGGGAAAATCTGCCAGCTACAGGCAGTTTACAGTTCTTTATTTTTTAACACCCAAAAAATTAAATCCCATGGTACAGGTAGACATCTCACAGCTCTCAGCGGAGTGCAACGCCTGGAGAGAGCAGCTCCGCAACTATCGTGAAGAACTCACACAAGACGAAAACAAGATCCGCCAGGTGGCTGGTCAACAACTCTCCAAAGACCAACTACAAGAAGTAGAACATCTCCACAACCAGTTTCACATTCAGCTGATCAACATTCATGACCTCAAGCAATCTGTCAAGATTCATGACCGAAAAATGAATTTTGAGCAGTCTGTTTTTAATGGTACCGCAAATGAAGATACTCTCGGACGCCATGAAAATTTGCAGGAAGAATACCAGTCGCTGGAGCAGAAACTCAATGATCTTAGAAACGAATTCAATGATTTCCTTTCACGAACGCAATAAGTTGTAAACACAGGCACCTGACTTTAATCACCTTAGAGCCTAACCGGGTTCATAAGATAATTTCCTGTCCTTTTGAAGATTTGTAAATGACAACACAATTTCTTCACTATAAATTATTTGCTATGCCAGAATTTGATACCTCACATGTAAAAAATATTGTCTTGCTGGGCCATGCCGGCTCCGGTAAGACCACCTTAGCGGAATGCATGCTTTTTGAAGCAGGCCTCATAAACAGAAGAGGCTCTATAGCGGAACGAAATACAACTGGCGATTACCACGAACTGGAACAGGAACGTGGTAATTCTATTTTTAGCAAGCTCCTGCACACAAAATGGAGAGGTTACAAGATTAACATTATAGACACACCAGGTTATGATGACTTTGCCGGTGAAGTAATTTCAGCACTTAAAGTAGCAGATACAGGTGTAATGCTTTTGAACGCAGTGATGGGTGTGGAAGTAGGAACAGACATCATCTGGGATTATACGGAGAAGTTTAAAACTCCGATGATATTCGCCGTAAACAAACTGGATGATGATAATGCTGATTTTGACAAAACTGTACGGGAAGCAAAGGCTCACTTTGGCAATAAAGTAGTCGTTGTACAATATCCTCACCAGGTAGGGTCTGGTTTTCACGAAGTGATCGATGTACTACGTATGACACTGTACAAATTCAAAGATAATGGTGGCAAACCTGAAAAAATGGATATTCCTGCTGACGAAAAAGAAAAAGCTGATCTCTTACATAAAGAATTGATTGAAGCAATAGCCAGTAATGACGAGACATTGATGGAAAAATATTTTGACAAAGGAGAGTTGGATGAAGATGAAATGAAAATGGGCTTAAAGCATGCTATGATCAATCATGACCTTTTCCCATTATTCTGCCTGTCAGCCGAAAGGAATATGGGTAGCGGACGGCTGATGGGATTTATTGATAACGTTTGTCCCAGCGCCAACGAAATGCCCCCGCAAAAAACAAGGAAAGGGGAGGCTTTAAACTGTGATGCAAATGGCCCTGCCTGTATTTTTATTTATAAAACTATCTCAGAGCCACATGTTGGTGAACTCTCATTCTTTAAGGTTTACTCAGGAACAGTAAAAAGTGGGATGGAACTGGAAAATGAAACCACAGGTGTGACAGAAAAATTAAGTCAGCTTTTCCTGGTTGAAGGCAACAAACGGACAGCTATTAATGAGCTGGTAGCCGGGGATATTGGTGCCACATTGAAATTGAAAAACACACATGTCAATAATACTTTACATGTAAAAGGCAAGAATTATGACCTGCCTTCCATTGAATTTCCACCACCCAATATGACGGTTGCCATTGAGTCGCTGAAAAAAGGAGAAGAAGAAAAACTTTCACAGGCATTACACCAATTAAGAGAAGAAGACCCAACATTACTTATAGAAGTCTCACCAGAATTAAAGCAAACACTTATCCATTGCCAGGGAGATATGCACCTTGCGGTTGCAAAATGGAAAATTGAACATCAGCACAAGCTTGAGGTGAAATTTGTAAAACCCCGCATTGCTTACAGGGAAACAATCAGGAAGGTGGCAGATGCCAGTTACCGGCATAAAAAACAAAGTGGGGGTGCAGGACAATTTGGCGAAGTATTTATGCGTATTGAACCCTGGTATGAGGGTATGTCCGAACCTACCGATCTCAATGTAAGAGGAAGGGATGTACATGATCTTGACTGGGGCGGTAAGCTGGTATTTTACAATTGTATTGTTGGTGGTGCTATTGATGCCCGCTTCTTACCATCGATACTGAAAGGAGTAATGGAAAAGATGCAAAACGGCCCGTTAACAGGTTCCTATGCCAGGGATATAAGGGTGTGTGTCTACGACGGGAAAATGCACCCTGTTGACAGCAACGATATCTCCTTTAAAATTGCTGGATTACAGGCATTTCGCCAGGCATTTCAGCAAGCAGATCCACAGATACTGGAGCCAATCTTTCAACTCGAAGTACTTTGCCCGGATGACCTTACTGGTGCTGTAATGGGTGATCTGCAGAGTCGCAGAGCCATTGTGGAAGGAATCGACAGTGAAGGACATTTCCAAAAGGTAATTGCCAAAGTACCTTTGGCTGAGATGGAAGGTTACTCTTCCTCACTTAGATCTATTACCCAAGGAAGGGCAAAATTCAAAATGAAGTTTAATGGTTACGAAGCGGTACCATTCGAACTACAGCGTAAACTAATAGACGATTACAGCAAAACATCTAAAGAAGAGTACGTATAATAATCAGCTTACTATTTTTAACAGTCACCAGAATGGTGACTGTTTTTTTTAATCCTTATATATAGCAATGGAAGAAGCTCTGTCATTCCATCCGGGCAAATTCAACCCGCTTCGTGAGGCCGTTAGTGTGTAACTACGACCTTTAAAATTCTCCTCTTCATACAATACGACCCGATATCCTACAGGTATTCTCAGCGAACTTAAAGTATTGTTTGTAAATCCAGCCTGCGCCATCGAATAATACGTACCGGGCAATAGGGAAACTGATTGCCCCTGATAATCCTCGTCTGCATATAAAACTATTCTTTCTTCATTTCCCCCGGGTATATTTGGGTTGTAAGAACCTGTCTCTTCAATTATCAATGCACCAATCCGGTTTCTATAATTAGATGACAGGCAGTTACTGCTTGAAGTAATTGTATAAGAATAGCCTGATAAATTCTCATTATCAATATACACTCTGGCCCGAAGGCTCTGAGGTAGCTCTATAGATTCAATATTAAACTTCATCAGGCCAAGTTTATTACCATCATAATACCCAGGTAATAAGCGTAGCGCATTACCTTCATAATTACATTCTTCATACAGCGTAGCATAATTACCTTTACTGCCGGGAGTATTGCCGGGAAGTACTGGTTTATATTCTATAACCAAAGAGGCAATTTTATCATTATATGAACTGCTAAGACAACTTTGACTGGCTTCAAAAGTGGCAGAAGCACCTGAGAGATATTCATTATTAACGTAAACCTTCACTTTCAGGTTACCATTGATGGTAAAGGAGGAAATATTCCGTTTCAGATTACCAAGCTGACTTCCATTATAACTACCAGGCCGTAAAGTTTGTGAAAACCCTTTTGAATAACAATCGTTATAAAATGTTACAAAATCATTTTGTCCATAATTTGGCTGACCATATAAATACTCAACCACAATTGACGATGCTGCCTGACGCCATTCGGCATCGAGGCAATTCACATCAGCAGAATAAGTATTTGATTTTCCGTTAAAACCATCATCCGTATAAATGGTAACCTTCAACCCGGACGGTATTTGCATCGAAGAGAGCTTGTCATTCCCGATTTTCATCTGGTAAAGACGGTACGAACCAGGTTCTAATATATATTTTCTGCCTGTGTAATTACATCCTTCGTACAGGGAAACAAAATTTTGAGAAAAAGCCAGTACTGATAAGATTAGTGTTATAACTGACAGAAGGAATTTCTTGTTCATAAATCAGAATTTGAAGATTGACTAAACAACAGAAAGTTAGACACTTTCCGTTTATCTGGAATTATTTATCAATAGAATTTACTAACCATGCAAAAATGAATTTATTCACCTGCATCTGTACTTTCCTGCTGATTAACCCTCTTCTTCAAATTGTCTTTATACTGCCTGTCTTTATAGTCTCTTCTTAGCTTTACCAGTCGGGAAGGAAGCAATCCCTTAATTGCCAGCCTTACTTTTTTAACGATTACAGGGATCTCAAGGAAAAGTTTGGTCTTAAAGCTCTGTCTCGAAATACGAAGATTAACACTGTACTTGGCTTTGGCTTCCCAGGTTTTTTTATGAGGAGAAATTCCTCCAAGGAAATCATATTCAGTTAATCCCCGGCTTATAATATCTCTGAATACATACCCTCTTAAAACCTGTCCAACTCTTTTCTTTTTCCAATCGGGGTCATATCCCTCTTGCAAGGAAAATATTTTACCTGCATACTCAAAAGAAAACTGTTGGGCCTTGTATTCGCCGTCTACTTTTAACCCAAAAAGGCGCAGCCACCCTTTAGAAAGAAACAGGCGGGATATTTCATAATAAAATGACTGGCGTTGTTTATTAATAAAACTGCCTTCGATATCTTTCCCTATCCAATGCTTCTGGTGAAGTTTGTATAAGGATTCAAGGTCGTCAGCCAGTTTGTTCTCCGAAGTACAATAACCGAATTCAACCGTATGTCCCTCCTCCAATCTTTTGGTGGAATGCCGTAACTGGTAGCGGAATTTCGAATCCATTGTGGCAAGGTAGGTATCCCAGTCTCCCGGAAGTTGTACCGAAGAACATTCATGCCTTGTTTCAAGAATACCGTAGCCATTTTCTGCAGCAAGTGGAGATAACAGTGGGAGTGTAACAGCGCTTTCAGGCATTTCATTAAGATAAAGAACATCCCATTTACTTTCGTATTGCTTCAGGTAGTTAAAGACTGCTGTTAATACTTCTTTTTCCTTATCTTTTTCAATAATGAAATCCATGTATTCAGAATCAAGTGTTCCAAAGCCGATATAATCAAGGCGTTTTGCAGTAAGCAAAGTCAGAAACCTGACTTTTGAACAATAGAGCGGGGCAATTCCTATCAACTCGTTTCCTTCCTTAATAAATAAAGTAAAAAGCTGCTGGTTACTCTTCTTGTGTATTTTCCACCAGGAGCTAACCCATTCCCAGGTAAGAAAAATTGTATCAGCGGAGCTTTTCTGCAATAACCCATTCCATTCTTTTTCCATCGCAAAAAAATCGCTATCCGAAGTAAGTAATGAGATTTTCAGTTCACTGTTCATAAGAACTGTAATGCTTTTTTGGTAATAATTATTAAGATTTACACATACTGTTTTAGAAAATATTCTTTAATAAAACGGTACAGCAACAATCAGACTTAACCTTTGGGTAAATTTGTTGTAAAGTTATAAACAACATTTGCCTGGCAGTCACAAGGACATTGTATGCACTAAGAATTACAGCCCAAGATATTCATTTTTAGCTAATAATCATAGTGGTCTGCAACAAGGTATTCAGTGAGCAGCAAGAAGAAGATTATTTTTCGGGGAAACTGATACACTCTTTCAATTCTTTCTCGGTATAAGCCAGTTTATATTGTGCCAGTACATCTGCAGGGACGCCATTCCATTGAGTGGGCTGGTTTCCCTGGTAACCTACATCCTTAATTCCAATCTCAGATGTATAAAATCCGGTAGCTGTCAGGTCCCGCATTAACCGGAAGAACTGAACCCCCTGGCTCATCTCTGGTTTTGCTTTTTTGGGATAGGCGATCTGATCAATCAGTTCAACCTGCTGCTGCGGAGTACAATCTTTAAATGATTTTTCAAAGCGTTTCATACATTGAAGATCCAGCCAGCGGAGACCACCTTTCATCGGAATCTGGTGCTGGGGCATATCCTTAACAATAAACTCAATGAATTCAGGTACTTTGGCTTCACTGGCACTACCACTTATCTCATCTCGTGGAATGATGATGTCACTCAGCACAGCAATGGTTGTCATTTCATGTTCGGTAAAGAATTTTTCTTTAGCCAGTAATTCTTTTTCATACTTTAATTCGTCGGGGTTCCGGTCGAGATTAAATTTTAAATCCTCTGCTTTTGCCACATCTGCTTTTTTATCATCAGTATTGCAGCCAGCTATAACAGCAGGAACAGCTACTGCTCCTGTGGCAATTAATTTGAGTGATTTACGGCGATCCATATAATTAATTTTCAATTAAATATTTTGTTTCTTCATTTCTTCCACAATGTATTCTGAAGCCCGCATGCTTAGTGCCAGGATGGTCCAGGTAATATTTTTATCTGCCTGACTTACAAACTGGCCTCCATCCACGCAAAACAGGTTCTTACAATCATGTGCCTGGCTCCATTTATTGAGGGCAGATTTTTTGGCATCATTTCCCATTCGTACTGTACCAGCTTCATGAATTATCTCACCGGGTTTGGCAAGTCCCCACTGATTTTTTTCATTATCATCGCCACCCCAGGTAATAATAGCACCCATATTATGCATCACTTCTTTAAAAGTTTCTTTCATATGCTTGGCTTGCTTTATTTCATGTTCACTCCATTTTACATTGAATTTTAAAACTGGTATGCCAAACTTATCTACAGTATTGGGATCAATTTCGCAATAATTGCTTTCCAGAGGGATTGCTTCTCCACGGCCAGCCATTCCAACACCGCAACCATAGAAATAGCGATAATCTTCTTTAAGTGAAGCACCATATCCCCCAGCTTCCTTTTGTTTTCCTTTTACCACATATTTGCCATTGAGGTTTTCAATTCCCCAGCTAAATCCATAGGAAGGCTGACTCATTCCGCCCCAATATTCAATATGGTAACCTCTCGGAAAATCCTGTTTCTTATTATCCAGCCACCAGGGTGAGTAAATATGCATGCCACCCACACCGTCTTCATTATACCTTTTCCTGTCAAAAAGTTGGGGAAGAATGCCGCCCAGAGCTGCGCCGGTAGAATCATGCAGGTATTTACCAACTACATTACTGTTATTGGCTAACCCATTGGGATGACGCTGTGATTTTGAGTTAAGCAGGAGCCTTGCACTTTCACAGGCACTGGCCGCCAGTATCACTACTTTTCCTTCCACCTGGTATTCAATCATATCATCTTTGCTGATATAGGAAATACCGGTAGCCAATCCCTCACTATTGGTCAATACTTCTCTTGCCATAGCATTGGCAATCACATCTACATTCCCCGTTTTCATAGCAGGATAAATCAGCACATTAGGGGATGAGAAATCAGCCTTGGCCATGCTGCAGTTACGGTTACACTGCCCGCAGAAAAAACATGCTCCTCTGTCAGCATCGTTTTCAATTGCTTTAGTGAGAATAGAAAGCCTGGATGGAATTACTTTTACTCCGGCTTGTGTAGCAGCGTTTTTAATAAAAAGCTCATGCAGCCTTGGTTTAGGTGGTGGCAGAAAAAAACCATCCGGATCATTATCCAGTCCTTCATTAGTGCCAAATATACCTATGAGTTTATCAACTCTGTCATAATATGGTTTGATATCCTCATAGCCGATTGGCCAGTCATCACCCAATCCATCAATACTTTTACGTTTAAAATCTTTGGGGCCAAACCGAAGCGAAATTCTTCCCCAATGATTGGTACGGCCACCCAACATTCTTGCCCTCCACCACATCCAGTCTGTTCCGGCTTCCTTGGTAAAGGGTTCACCTTCTACCGACCAGCCTGCATAACAGGCATCAAAATCGCCAAATGGGCGGATCTTGGTACTGGCACCCCGCCGGGGTGAGTCCCATGGATTTTTTAATTGGGTAACATTCTTTTGCGGATCATACATATAACCCGCCTCAATGATGCAAACTTTTAATCCTGCTTTTGCTAACATATAGGCAGCCATACCTCCACCGGCTCCTGATCCGACAATTACTACATCATATTTCTTGGCCTGCTTTTTTACCTGGAAATCTCCCATATAGTAAGAAGTATTTTGAATTGAAGCAACAATTTACAGGTTTGCTTTTTTGCTACCGAAATTATTTATTCAAATTTCTACACATTATCATTTGTGTATCTTTAAACCAAATTCTGTTGTTTTAATGAAGCGTTATATTATGCTGTTGAGTTTTATTACCCACTTATTTCATGGTAGGGCCCAGCAAGATGATTTTGGTAAGTATCCTGTCTATAATGACAACGATCTTGGATTAACATACACCTCTGAGTCATCGACGTTCAAAATTTGGTCTCCTGCCGCAGAACAAGCAGAAATTATTTTTTATACAGACGGGGCAGGGGGGAAAGAAATTCAACGGGTTTCTATGAGCAAAGAAAAAAATGGTATATGGTCTGTTAAGATAAAAGCAGATATGAAAGGCCAATTCTATGCTTTCAGGGTAAAAATAAAAAACAAATGGCTTGATGAAGTACCGGACCCTTATGCAAAAGCCGTGGGTGTAAATGGGAAAAGAGCAATGGTGATTGACCTGAAAGAATCAAATCCTGGTGGCTGGGAAAAAGATAAAAGCCCTGTCTTTAAAAATAAAACTCATGCAATCATTTATGAACTGCATATAAGAGATGCAAGTATCTCATCTGCATCGGGTATTAAAAATAAAGGAAAATTTTCAGGGTTAACAGAGACAGGAACAAAAAATGCTGCCGGTTTGTCAACCGGTCTTGATCATATCAAAGAACTTGGCATAACTCATGTGCATCTGCTTCCTTTATATGATTTTAATTCAATAGATGAAACAAAGCCTGATGCAAAATATAACTGGGGATACGACCCCTTAAATTACAATGTTCCTGAGGGTTCCTATTCTTCCAATCCTTATGATGGAATTACAAGAATTAAGGAGTTTAAAGAGCTGGTAAAAACATTCCATGAGAATGGGTTAAGAGTAGTGATGGATGTGGTATACAATCATACAGCGCTGACAGAGGCCTCTAATTTTAACCAACTCGTTCCTGGTTATTATTACCGGCAAACAAAAGACGGGAAATTCTCCAATGCCACGGCTTGTGGAAATGAAACCGCCAGTGAAAGACCTATGTTCCGGAAATTCATGCTGGAATCCATGAAATACTGGGTAGAGGAATATCATATTGATGGCTTTCGGGTTGATCTGATGGGTGTTCATGATATTAAAACGATGAACCTCATATCAGCAGAATTACATAAGATAAAACCAGATATATTGATCTATGGTGAAGGTTGGACAGCCGGGCCATCACCACTGCCTGATTCACTAAGAGCTATAAAGGCAAATGCTTATAAGCTGGACAGAATTGCTGTCTTCAGCGATGATATCCGGGATGGAATCAAAGGAAGCGTATTTGAACATAAAGACAAAGGTTTTGCCAGTGGTAAGCCGGGTATGGAAGAAAGTATAAAGTTTGGTATAGTGGCAGCAGTAAAACATACACAGGTGGATTACAATAAAGTCAATTATTCCAAAGTAGCCTATGCAATAGAAACTTATCAAACAGTTACCTATGCCGAGTGTCATGACAACCATGTACTCTGGGATAAACTAGCAATATCAGCTAACGATGCAACAGAAGCAGAAAGAAAAGAAATGCATAAACTGGCTTTGTCTATAGTCCTTACCTCACAAGGCATTAGTTTTCTTCATGCCGGTACGGAGTTTCTTAGGAGCAAGAAAGAAGTGGAAAACTCTTATGAATCACCGGACAGTATTAATGCAATTGACTGGAATCTGAAAACAGATAATAAAGAAGTATTTGACTATATAAAAGCTTTGATAAAATTCAGAAAAGATCATCCGGCATTCAGGATGATGGATTCGGGTAAAATAAGTAAGCATATCCGTTTTGATGATGATATGCCGCCGGGTATCATTTCATATTCAATAAATGGGTGGGCTAACGGAGACACCTGGAAAAACATACGGGTGATATTTAATGGCACCGGTAAAGAGCAAAAAATATTAACGTCAGGTTCCTGGCGATATGCTATCCGTAGTAATAAATTTGAAAGCGATAAAAAAGAACATCTCATGCCAAACCTTATATTATCGCCTTATAGTTGTACAGTTCTATATCAAAAATAGTTATTGAACAGGTTTAGTATCAAACACCTCAATCTCAAAAACAAGAATACTGTTTGGCGGAATTTTGGAAGCCCTTGTTCTAATTGAATAGGCATGGGCAGAAGGGATAACAATTTTTATTTTGCTGCCAACTTTGCATAAAGGCAAGCCGATCTGCCAGCCCTTTATCAGCCTGCTAAGGGGAAAGGTGGCGGGTTTATCCTTTGTCTGATCAAATACAGAACCATCGCTGAAAAGAGAACCTTTGTAATGGATAACCACCGTATCTGTTACAACAACCTGCCGGCCGGTTCCTTCTTTCAATAGTACAAAATAAATTCCCTGGTGTTCGTTTATTGCATCGGTCTTTCCTGCAGCAATTGCTTCTCTGATTATTGCCAGCTCTTCCTCCTGCTGAACAATACTGTCAACATGCGAAGTAACATTTACCATGGGAGTCTTAATATTTTCATCTTGCAGGTTTTTCCATGAGCCATTTCTGCGTTGCACCCATACTTCTCCGGCCTGTATTTTCAATACCGGTTCCTTTTTCCGAAGCCCGGTAGAATAAAATAATGCCGGCTTTTTAATAGATTCCCATTGGCCTTCTATTTTACAGGTACCAATCAGTTTCCATTTGGTCTCTATGGGCAGCCACATATAGCCGGAATACAGAACAAAATTTCCGGCTGAGTCCTGGGCAATAGAGATAAGTAGCTTATAAGTGACACCTGTTTTCCAATCATATTTCCATTCCAGTTCATCCTCCTCAGTTTCTACCCGCAACCCGGTGGCCATTACTTTTGACGATTCAGGAAATGTAAATGTTATTTCCTTTTCTTTTTTGTCTGATTCGATAGAAAGGGAAACAAGATCAGTTTTAATACCGGCTGCTACTTCTTTCTTTGTGTTCACGGCATCTATTTTTATTTCTGCCAGGAACTGGATAGCTTTTAATGTATCAGGCAAATTGTATGAGATTGTAGAGTCAGTATCAGCAGCATTATTTGTAATAAAGGAAAAGAGTAGTAGTCCTGTAAAAAGAATATTTTTCATTTGAATCAATTTGTTAGTTTGTCAATGCATACACTGCAAAACTGGCCAGCCAGTGTTCACCACCATAACTGCCGCTCACTACATGTGGTAAGGCGGTCGACAGGTGATTGATCGCTGATCGTAGTAATTGCTTTTTTAATGGATCTTTTGACGAAAGGGTAGAAGCAAGCCCCTTCATACACCAGCTGCGACTAAAACAAAGCCCATCGAGGTGAACGATCTGCAGGTCGTTCCTGTCTGAGACTACTGGCAATATTGCCAGGTGTTGCAGGCTATTGCCGGGAAAAAAATTTCTTCTCCATACAGCAAATTCCGAAGGAGTTAAAATTCTCCGCATGAGGTCTGCCTCCTCCAAACTCGGAGAAAGAAAATCAGCCCCGTTAGGTTCCCATAATGCTGGTGCATTTTTATCTTTCATGTAAATATTCTTAGCCGATTCGATAATAGCTTTTTCAAATACAGAATGTTTTGCAGTTCTGGCATAATCCAGTGCAAACACAAGCCCAAAAGCAGTATTAGGATGAACTCCTGTTCTGTTGGGGTAAGTTTGCTTAGGTAAAAAATTCATCCACAGTTCCAGTACTTTTTTTGTCAGCGGCTGCAGAGCAGCATGCCATCTTTTTCCATCCATATCATCCCAGTTCATTAACTCTTCATCCAGTTTCAACAGCCATGCCCACCCATAT
This sequence comes from Chitinophagaceae bacterium, assembly GCA_016786885.1. Classification (GTDB taxonomy): domain Bacteria; phylum Bacteroidota; class Bacteroidia; order Chitinophagales; family Chitinophagaceae; genus JJ008. The sequence continues at coordinate 37,954 of JAEUVO010000064.1, forward strand.
GTACGTTCCCAACTTTTGGCAAGTGGAATATCAAAATATTTTACTTCTTCCAGGATATTCTCTATTGTTATTGTTTTATTTATTCCCTTACGTATTGCATTAGCTTCTTGTAATTCAGGGAATAGTTTTAATAGTTTGATAAGCATCCAGTGTCCATGCACAGAGGAATGCCAGTCGAAACAACCATAGAAAGCCGGATGCAACAGGGTAGGCAATAATACATGGTCACTGCTGCTATTTGAAGTATGGTTGGTTTTATTTGGAAATTCCTGTTGAATACACTTTAGCGGAAGAGTAGCCAGGTGAGATGCACCTTTGAGAGTAAGTTCAAAACCTGAGCTATCTTTCTTCACAACAAACATCTCATTTATCTGTGCGATGCTTTTTGTAGATAATAGAACAGTGCTTAAAGAAATAATCAGGGCTTTCATAGCCAAACATTAACAATTATTATTACCGTGAAAGATAAAACCCGGCGTTTGCCGGGCTTACTTTATAATATTTAATTTCTATTAATACCTGTTGCGTGGGGGTCTGCTATTATTACCATATCGGTTAAAATTTCCTCCGCCGCCGCTGTTGCCACGATAACCTCCGCCACCTCCGCCTTGCTTATCTTCTGCTTCTTTTACAACCAGTGTTTTTCGGCCAATAGGAAGATCATTGAGTCCTTCAATGGCTTCTTTTGCTTCGGTACTATTTGGCATTTCCACAAAAGCAAATCCTTTGCTTTTACCTGTTTCCCTGTCCATAGCTACTTTCACAGAAGTAACTGTACCGAATTTTTCAAAGAATTCTTCTAATTCTGCATCATCCATGTCATAAGGCAAGCCTGCCACAAAAAGCTTCATCTAAAATTAATTTTAGCAAATGTAAGTAACTTAAAGCTGTATCATACCAGCATTTTCAACAATTTATCTTCATTTATCCGGTACCACAGCAATCATTTGCCTTCATCAACCCTCTTTCCAACCCAATAACCACCGGCTGCGCCCACAAGCAAGCCAACAGTCATCCATAAAATGACTCCCTCCGAAGCAAAATAACCAATGGCAAAACCTGCCAGGGCTCCGACAATCATAATAATATTGGCAGCTTTACTCTTTGCCGCAGGGCTTTCAGCCATATCATGACTATGCCTGAACTGCCTTACATGCTCTTTATGTTTCTTGCGATGATGTGATCTGGCCATTTTTATTTTGAAATTAGTAAATCCTGACAGACCAGAAAAGCACATTGATAAGAATCATAGCCGGGTGGGATGAAATACTGACTTTCAACAGTAATTTCAGATAATTCATCTTACACTTACCTTTAAAGAACAAATCGCCATCATATGCAGAAATCTTTTGCACTGCTCTTGTTTATATTTATTTCGTCATTGGTAACTGCCCAGCAAACACAAAAGCCAGTGCTGCATGGAAAGAACTGGATGGCCATAACTGGTAAACCACTTGCTGCGACAGCCGGAGCCAGTATTTTTCAGAAAGGAGGTAATGCCGTCGATGCTGCCTGTGCTATGCTTGCTGCCACTTGTACTATGTGGGATGTATTAAGCTGGGGTGGTGAAACGCAGGTATTACTTTATAATCCAAAAAACAAAAAAGTAATTGCTATAAATGCCATGGGTATAGCTCCTACCGGAGCCACTCCTGAATTTTTCAAAAATAAAGGATACAATTTCCCACCTGAATATGGTCCGTTAGCAGCAACCACACCCGGTACACCCGGTGGCTTATGTTATATGCTGGCTGAATATGGTACGCTTAGCCTAAAAGAAGTACTGACGCCTGCTATGCAGTTAGCTGCCGGTTATCCGATAGAAGCTCAAACAGCTAATAGTATGGAAAGAGGTAAGACAAGGATTAAAGAATGGCCCTATAGCAAAAAAGTTTTTCTGCCACATACCGGGGAAAAAAGAGAAGCACCGGAAGCAGGTGAAATTTTTGTTCAGAAAGATCTGCTGCAAACACTGGCTAAAATGGTAGAGGCTGAGCAAGAAGCATTGAAGAAAAAGAAAAGCCGTAAGGAAGCAATCATGGCAGCGTATAACAGGTTCTACAAAGGAGATATTGCCAGGGAGTTTGTTCGTGGTTGCCAGGAACAGGGCGGGCTAATAACAATGGAAGATCTTGCCAAATGGAAACCAGTAGAAGAAGATCCCCTTAAAGTAAATTACAAGGGCATTGATGTATATAAACTACAACAATGGACACAGGGCCCCATGCTTCTTCAATCATTGAACATACTGGAGAATTTTGACCTGAAAGCTATGGGTTATAACAGCAGCAAGTACATTCATACTCTATACCAAACCATGAGCCTTGCTTTCGCCGACCGTGATTTTTATTATGGCGACCCCTATTTTCCTCCGGCAGAACCTATGAAAGGTTTGCTGAGTAAAGAATATGCAAAGCAAAGAGCATCATTTATCAATTTTGAAAAGAATGATGCCTTAATTGGTCCTGGTGACCCTTACCCGTTTGAAGGGAAAACTAATCCTTACCTGGAATTAATGAAACAAAGAGGATTCGTAACGGATACCAGTAAAAGAAACTTTATGCCCTCACATGATATAAGAAACAGTGCATCGGTTGATAACGAATATATGGACAGGCTCTGGCGGGGTACTACCAGTATAGAAGCGGCCGACAAAGAGGGTTGGGTAGTGTCTGTTACACCCAGCGGGGGATGGTTGCCTGCCTGCATTGCAGGCAACACAGGTGTTGGTATGAGTCAGCGTATGCAGAGTTTTGTGCTTGACTCAACATTAAATCCTTTTAATGTGGTGGCGCCCGGCAAAAGGCCAAGAGTTACATTAACACCTACACTGGCACTGAAAGATGGAAAACCCTATTTATCATTTGCGGTACAGGGTGGGGACACACAGGATCAAAACCTGCTTCAATTTTTTTTGAATGTAGTGGAGTTTGGAATGAATGTGCAACAAGCAGCTGAGGCGGCCAATATCAATAGCAACCAACTTTGGCTTTCACTTGGCGGAACAAAAACAGATGACAGGAAGCCTAAACCGGGAAATATATTATTACATGACAAAACACCTGAAAAAGTGAGGAACGAATTAAAACAAATGGGATATACCCTCAGCTTCGATGACAGAACCAGTGGCCCCATCAATGCTATTTATTTTGACTGGAAACATGGCAGCTTCTGGGGCGGCAGCAGCAATCATGGAGAAGATTATGGTATAGGATGGTAATTTTTTCTACTCAATTTAATGCGAGACATATTCACATATTTACTGATCGGGCTAATAGTAATAGGATTACTATTGCTACTTATTTTGCAAAACAGGAAGGACAAACGAAAATTCATAGACAAACTTAACCAGGATTATAAAAAATATGATAAACATACAGATGACAAAGACCCGGATGATCTAAAAAGTGACTGACTCAATTTATCATTTTTACAAAAAAAGCTTTAACAAATATTTTCTTCCATAAAATTTATTGCCCAGGTATAGCTGCTTACTTTTAAAAATGTTTATTCGGGCTGCTGCTATTATTCTTCTATTGCTGTTTTCAGCTTTCATCACCAATGCACAGAACATTTTAAGAGGCAAAGTTTATCATGCTATCACTGATTCAGTGCTAGGAGGAGTGTCTGTCATCAACAGCACGACCAAAATCGCAGTACTTACAGATAAAGAAGGAAACTACTCAATAGCCGCAAAAGATGGCGATAAAGTAATATTTGTTACTACCGGATTTGAACCTGACACTGTCATAGTTCAGCAATATATGTTATACACAAACTATGACGTTACATTAACGATTAAAATCATTTCTCTAAAACCGGTAACCATTATTGCAAAGAACTACCAAACGGATTCATTAGAAAGAAGAGAATACTACAGGCACTTGTATGAAAAAAGAGAACCTGGGATCACAGGCCGAAACACTCCATCCGGCTTTGGAGTATCTTTTAGCCCCCTTAGCCATTTTTCAAAGGAATCAAAACAAAGACGGGCTCTCCGTAAAAGGCTGGCCCGTTTTGAAGAAGAGGATTACATAGATCATAGTTTTCCGGTTGAGCTGGTAAAACGTATTACGAAATTGGAGGGTGATTCACTACGGTTATTTATGTATGTATATCGTCCATCTTATTCATTTTGCAGGAAAACGAGCAGCCCGGACATGCTTATTTACATTAGCGATAAACTGAAAGAATTCAGAAAGCCAAAATCTGCCACAGTCAATTAAATCAAAAATAACGGGATCTTGCTCACACTAACAATCGTTATCTTTGCTTCTCAATTTTGAAACCATATGAAGGAAGTTCTGATAATCTCAGCTGTCCGCACACCAATGGGCAGTTTTGGAGGCAGTTTAAAAAGCTTGTCCGCCACTCAATTGGGAGCAACAGCTATAAAGGGGGCTCTGCTAAAGGCAGGAATAAAACCCGAACAGGTGAATGATGTTTTAATGGGTTGTGTCATACAGGCAAACCTTGGGCAGGCACCTGCCAGGCAAGCAGCTAAGTTTGCAGGTTTGCCCAACGAAGTAAATTGTACAACAGTTAATAAAGTTTGTGCCAGTGGTATGAAAGCAATTGCACAGGCAGCACAAAGTATTATGCTGGGTGACGCTGATATAGTAATTGCCGGCGGCATGGAAAGTATGAGCAACGTTCCATTTTATGCCGATAGTGTAAGATGGGGCAATAAATATGGTAACACATCACTGATTGATGGATTAGCAAAAGATGGATTGACGGACGTATATGATGGAAAAGCGATGGGCAACGCTGCGGAACTTTGTGCCAGCACCTGCGGTATCAGCCGGGAAGAACAGGATGCCTTTGCGATTGAAAGCTATAAACGTTCTCAGGCTGCCTGGGAAAAGGGTTTATTTGTTAATGAAATAGTTCCCGTTGAAATTCCACAACGTAAAGGTGATCCGGTAGTTTTTGCAAAAGATGAAGAGCCATACAATGTAAAATTTGATAAAATACCATCATTGAACCCGGCCTTTGCAAAAAATGGAACTGTTACAGCGGCAAATGCTTCTACCATGAATGATGGAGCAGCAGCATTGGTATTGATGAGTGCTGACAAAGCAAAGGAACTTGGATTGAAACCTATTGCAAAGATCCGTTCATATGCTGATGCAGAACAGGCACCTGAATGGTTTACGACCACACCTTCATTGGCTGTGCCCAGGGCAGTGGCAAAAGCTGGTCTGAAAATGGAAGATATCAGTTATTGGGAATTGAATGAGGCATTTGCGGTAGTAGGAATTGAAAATAGCAAGCGGATGAAATTAGACCCTGCAAAAGTGAATGTACACGGTGGAGCAGTTTCTCTCGGTCATCCATTAGGGTGCAGTGGTGCCAGAATAATCGTAACGCTGATAAATGTATTGAAAGCCAATAATGCGAAATATGGAGCCGCTGGTATTTGTAATGGAGGCGGGGGAGCCAGCGCTATGGTGATAGAGAATCTTTAATAATAAATACCAATAAAGAATAAAGCCTCCTCTTCAGGAGGCTTTTCAATTATACACAAATCTTACCGCTTATTAAAAAAATTAAGGTATAAAGTTCTTTTTCAATAGATTCATAAAAATGATTTTTTAAGTAAAACTAATACCATCATGAGCTATTACAGTAAAATGAGTTTATTCTTAAGTATGCTGGCATTTTTCGCAATTTCTTGTACCAACAAAACTGATCTTGCTAAAGAAGAGAAGGAGATCAGAAACCTGTTACAACAGGAACGTAAAGCTCATTTCGACAGAAATACTAGTTTGTTTATATCCGAATTTGCTGATAATATGATATCCGTAAATAAGGGAATTGTAAAATCACCCACCAGGGCTGAAAATGAGGGACGAATAGGTAAATATTTTAGCAGTGTTAGTTTCATAAAATGGGATGATATGGCAGAACCTATCATCAGATTTTCCAATGATGGCACCCTGGCTTATGCTATTATTCAAAAGCAGGTAATATTAACCTATCCGGATTCACTTGGTACGCCATTTTACGATACTACTGATTTTGCATGGGCATCCATTTACAGAAAACAAAAAGGTGAATGGAAAGTGGAAGCTAATATTTCCACTAATAAATAAAAAACCTTCCAGCTAACTGGAAGGTTTTTAAATAAGTATCGTGAAACTGATTTGCTGAAAAAAACTTCACAATACGGTGAACAATATTATCTCTCCGGCCGACTACGGTCTATTTCGAACTAAGGTCTGCTCTGTAAAAAAGTAATTCGCTCCATGCTTCGGCAAGATATTCTCTTATTACCTCCATGAAATCATCAAATGAATCTTCACCATTACCCTTTTCATACCTGCTTTTAAATGATTCTTTGATAAATCCAGGGTTTCTCTCTTTTAATCCCTGCTTATATCTTGTAACAATAGTAAACTGAGTCGGGCCTGAAGAACTGGCGGTATATACCGCAACAGATTGACCACCGGATTGCCATGCTTTTTTCATACCAGCTATAATATCCCTGACTTTACCTCCCCAGCCGAGTTTAGGATACCAATGTGTAATATTGATCTTATCGGCATAGTCGGTAAGTCCAACCGTACTGAGTGTGTCTTCGAAAACGGAATACCCTGCTGAACCCCTGTCGGTCAGATAGATCGCCACATTTTTATTCCAGTCATTGTTATGATCTGTACTGATCTCTCCGCGGCCATCAATCAATTCCCAGGTAAGAGGCCCCTCTGTGATATGATATCCATTGGCATCAGGTCCCGATTGTATCGCCCATACCCGCCACTTCCAGTTGCCGGTGTGATATTTTTGTGCATGGGCAGCAATAGCCTTTTCAAATTCCAACACTTTATCAGCTTTGGGAAATGCACGGAATGTGCTGATAACATTCTGGGTCTGGCTTATTCCAAATAACGGAATAAGTAAGCAGAGAAGAAGTAATTTTCTCATGTCTTGATGATTTAGGTGGTTAAAAATAGAGGGTATGTTGGGATAGGGAGCGAAGGAATAAGTAAGGTAACAATATAAATATCATATTACAAAATTTATTTAGCTTGCTTAAATGGGAAATCTGGTAATACGTTATGCCTTACCGGCAGAAGCACCGCTGATTGCAGATATCAGCCGACAGACTTTTTACGAGACTTTTGCAGAATCAAATACTGTCGAAGACATGGAAAAATTTATGAACGAGCAATTCTCCAGGGATACGTTGATAAAAGAAGCAGGAGAACCAGGCAGTTTTTTTTTGCTGGCATACGATGATATTGAACCTATTGGTTATGCAAAAATGAGAGATGGAGAAAATCGTTCAGAATTCGAGGGCCTTTGTTCCATTGAAATAGCCAGGATATATGCATTAAAGAAATCCATTGGCAAAGGAGTTGGCCGTGAACTGATGCAAAAATGCATTGACATTGCCCGTGAAATGAACCGGGATATTATCTGGTTGGGTGTCTGGGAAAAAAATGAAAGGGCCATTCAATTCTACCTGAAATGGGGGTTTGAGAAATTTGCTGAACATGAGTTTGTGCTTGGCAATGATGTACAAACTGATTGGCTGATGTGCAAACGTCTGTTCAAAACTGAATGACGGCCTGTTCTGTGTCGTAAACTTTCAACTATTCAATAGTAAATTTTCTTGTGCATAATAGTACTAAGAACACCCCGCTGACGTTAAAGAATGGCTTAGTTGATAAAATAATAGGCCTACATTAAACCAATCAGGCACTAAGACCGTCTGATGTCTGTCATTTTAATAAAACAATCTAAAACCCAATTATGAAACCAAGGATCTTATCCCTCGTAATTTCGATTCTTTCCTTAACAATATTGTTTACAGCCTGTAAAAAAGAAGGTGGCGATTCACAGGATTATTCTGCCGAAACCGCTGCGCATTCAGATGATCAGTCAAGATTTTCCAATGAGGTAGATGCAGTAGCTAATGATGCTAATCTTGCGCTTGAAGTTACACCGGCCTTCTCTGGTCGTGGCGGAGAACTTCAGTCTATTATCTGCGACGCTGATATAACAGTCGATACTTTAGCTAATCCAAGAACTATCACCATTACTTATAATGGTACCAATTGCCTTGGTAACCGTACCCGTACTGGTGTTATCGTTTTGTCAATGGCTCAGGGTGTTCGCTGGAAAGATGCCGGAGCAGCGCTTAGTGTAAGTTACCAGAATTTTAAAGTTACCCGCATTAGCGATAACAAAAGCATAACTATTAACGGTACACAAACTTATACCAATGTAAGTGGCGGATTGCTGATAAATTTACCGGTTGTAGGCGCTATCACTCATACGATCACCAGCAGCAACATGTCTGTAACTTTTGATAATGGTTCACAACGTACATGGCAAGTAGCCAGGCAAAGAGTGTTTACTTATAATAATGGAGTTGTTATCACTGTGACTGGTACCCATACTGATGGCTCCGTTACAGGTATTGCAGAGTGGGGAACTAATCGTTTTGGTCGTCCATTTATTACAGCGACAACCCAGCCACTGGTGTTGAAACAGGATTGCAACTTCAGGGTTGGAAGCGGTAAAGTAGTACATACCACCCCAATGTATAATATTGCCGCTACTTTTGGACTGGATGCTAATGGCAACACCACTTCATGTCCCGGTACTGGTTATTACTACATGAAACTGGAATGGACAGGCCCGGCCGGGAATACACAAACAGCCTTGTTACCATATTAATATATTCAGCATTTTAGTAAAAAACCGCCGTCATACACCGGCGGTTTTTTTATTTCTTTTGATGTTGCTTGCATTTTTACAAGTAAATTAGCAGCCAATGGCTACCACTTTAGTCACCAATATAAAACTACTGGTCAATACACTTGAGAAAAATAAACTGCTACGTGGAAAAGAACTGGCAAAGCTACCCTGCATTGGAAATGCTTATGTGATCATTGAAGATGGGATAATTACCGGAAAAGGTAGCAGCAATGAAATTCAACATCCAACATCAAAGTTCAGTCGTATTATCGATGCTGAAGGGCAAATGGTACTGCCTGCATGGTGTGACAGCCATACACATCTTGTATTCGCCGCCAGCAGGGAAGAAGAGTTCGTTGATAAAATCAGAGGGCTTAGTTATGCAGATATTGCTGCAAAAGGAGGGGGGATATTAAACTCAGCCCGGAAATTAAATGCTGCATCAGAAAATGAATTATTTACGAAGGCCTGGAAGAGGCTGGAAGAAGTGAGTAAACAGGGAACAGGTGCAATTGAAATAAAAAGTGGCTATGGGTTAACGGTGGAAGGTGAATTAAAAATGCTTCGGGTAGTAAAAAAGCTGAAAGAAAAATCGACGTTACCAATCAAAGCTACTTTTCTTGGTGCGCACACTTATCCATTGGAATTTAAAGACAGTCACCAGGGCTATATTGATCTTATCATGAATGAAATGCTGCCAGTGATTGGCAAAGAAAAACTGGCAGACTACATAGATGTGTTTTGTGAGACCGGCTTTTTCTCTCCTGAAGAGACAGAAATGATCTGCCGGGCAGGCATGCGTTATGGCCTTAAGCCCAAGATACATGCCAATCAGCTAAACTTATCAGGAGGAACACAAACGGGAGTAAAGTTAAATGCACTAAGTGTTGATCATCTGGAAACAATGGATGATGATGCAATTACTACTTTGGCTAAGTCAAACACCATCGGCACATTATTGCCTTCAGCCGCTTTTTTCCTGCGGATGCCGTTCCAGCCTGCCAGAAGGCTGATCGATGCTGGCTGTGCCATTGCCCTTGCCTCCGATTTTAATCCCGGTTCTTCTCCCTCCGGAAATATGAACCTGGTAGTGGCCATGAGCTGCATACAAATGAAGATGCTGCCTGAAGAAGCTATCAACGCAGCCACCATTAACGGAGCTTATGCTATGGAATTGGAAAAAGAAGTTGGGAGTATTAGCATCGGAAAAAAAGCAAACCTGATCTTTACCAAACCTGTTCCGTCACTGGCTTACCTGCCTTATGCATTCGGCTCCAATCTTATTGATAAGGTAATGATCAACGGAGAATACATCTAATTTTATTATTCATATATAAGCAATGTAATTTTAAGAATATCATAATTTAAGAAGTCGAATATGTCTTTACGCCAGTTCATTTCTGCCCGGAAAATATTAAGATCACTGAATTTCTTAAAAGAAAATGTATTTCTCAAATGGAAGGAAGTAGCTGATTTATTTGGCTTGCAGGAGGATGTGTTTGAAAATCCATTGCATAAAAAACTTGAAAAACCTGTTACAGTCATATTAATAGGTGCCGGACACAGGGGAAGCATTTATGCAGAATATGCATTTGCAAATCCGGATCAGATGAAAATCGCAGCAGTAGCAGATATTAACATTAAACGGAAAAATAATATCAAAAGGAGGCACAAAATCCCGGAAACCTGCACTTTCAGCCATTGGCAGGAAATATTCAACCAACCTAAATTTGCTGATGCAGTAATAATATCTACTCCGGACAACCTTCATACAGCCCCCTGTCTGGCTGCATTGGATGCGGGTTATGATGTGCTATTGGAAAAGCCAATAGCCCCGACGGAGGAAGAATGCAGACAGATATTAAAAAAAGTACAATCGGGTAATAATATTGTTGGCATTTGCCATGTATTGCGATACTCACCTTACTTCAGAGAATTGAAAGAAATATTGGATGCCGGCATTATAGGTAATATTATCAGCATCCAGCATATGGAACCGATTGAACAGGTACACATGAGTCATTCTTATGTAAGAGGAAAATGGAGAAACAGTAAAACTGCTACGCCAATTCTATTGGCAAAATCAAGCCATGATACTGATATAATCCGCTGGCTTGTAAACAGCCCCGTAAAAGATGTTCACTGTTTTGGCAACCTGAAATGGTTCACCAACCGAAACGCACCGGAAGGAAGCACTGAGCGTTGTACAGATGGTTGCCGTGTTGAGAGTTCCTGCCCATACTCAGCTTTGCAGATATACTTAAGAGATAAGAAAAGGCTTTATGTTTTTGATATGCCTGAAGAAAAATACAAATGGGATGATTTTATTTTAGAAAAACTGAAGTCTACAGATTATGGCAGATGTGTGTACAGGATGGATAATGACCAGCCAGATCATCTTACTGTCAATATGCTATTTGAAAATGGTGTCACGGCGGCATTCTCTATGGAAGCCCATGTATCTTATGAAGGTAGAAGAACAAGAATTATGGGTTCAAAAGGTGATATAGTGGGCAATATGGAATCTTTTATTCTGACAGACTTCAAAACGAGAAAACAAACATCCTGGAAGATGAAGACGGATGCTCATGGCGGAGGCGACCAACGACTGGTAAAAGACTGGTTACAGGCTGTGGCACAAAGAGACAAAAAACTACTAAGCTCTTCAATTGATGTTTCAATTGAAAGTCATCTCATGGCATTTGCAGCGGAAAGGAGTCGTTTGAACAGGACAATAGAGGAAGTTTCAATTTAATAATTCCCGGTCGGGGCTGTTATGTTATACCGGATACTACGTTTTCGCCGGGGTCCTCTTCGGTAATGGGTGTTTCATCATTAATCGTTTCCAGTTTTGGTTTTCCGTAAGCTATAGAACCAATCATCATAATAATGCTTGTAATTAATATTACAAAAAAGAGAATTCCCTCATTAAATTTTGAAAGTTTATAAGCTTCTGGTATACTATAAAATAATAACACAGTTATCAAACCTCTCGGCATAAAGAAAAGTTCAGGGAAAATATGCGAGTGAAGAAAAAAACGAAGATATATATAGCGAATACCCAATAAAATGGCAACTATTGCACTACCTGCAAGAATTACCTCAATATCCAGAATCAGGTTAAAATCTATGGTAAACCCAAAAGTAAAAAAGAAAAATGTGCGGATAAGAAAACTACTCTCAGCAGTGAGGGAATGAAGTAAATGACTTACATCGTTTACCTGGGCAGGTGATACCCATTTGTATAATTTCTGGAAAATCGATTCCCCCCAATTGCTCACTACTAAACCAAACAAAAGTATTATAAACAATGCCGGGAGGTGTAACATTTTTCCACCGGCATAAAGAAATATGAGAATTGAAAAAATAAGAAAGAACCTGACTTTAGTAGTTATCCGGGTTAGTAAAAAAAGTATTATAAAAGATAGAACCAGACTTAGAATAAGGGAAAGAAAAAGGGAGCCAAAGAAAAGTCCAATATTTGACCCTTTCAGAATATTTCCGGCAACCAGATAATTAAAGATTATTATCCCCAGTATGTCGGAAAAAGATGTTTCGTAAACAAGAAATTCTTTTTTATTCTCATTCAGGTGTGAAATACTTGGTATCACAATTGCGCTGCTAACAACAGAAAGCGGCATCGCATATATCAGGCAATGAATAAATGGCTCGCTCAAATAAAAGTACAATAAAGCAGAACAGGCTATTGCTGAAAGAATCAAAATTACCAACGCTGAAAAGAAGGCGTTCCGAATCAACTTTAACTTGTTTCTTCCAATTCTCAGATCCAGCCCTGCTTCCAGAATAATCATGATTAACCCTAATATGCCAAATATCTCGACCAGATTGGGCGAAATTTCAACAGGGATATTATTATAAAGCAGTATTTCTCTGCCAATAATACCTGAAAGCAGCAGCAACAAAACTGAAGGTATACCTGATTTCCTAGAAATAAGATTATACAGGTAAGATAAAATGATGAGCAGACAAATCCCGATTATTAATACATAAGCATTTACATCATTCATACGTCAAAAATATTGGAAATTAATTATTGATTCATTCTAAAATATTAGTTTACCCGCATTAATTTCATTTATTTAATAATACAGTAATTTAAAGCAAATTATCAGTAATGTTTCGTCGAAACGCATATGAAATATTTACAGCGGGGGTAAATTCGGTACTACCAGAAGTGCTTTTACCAAAGAATATGTATTATAAAGACGGGTATTTATTCCTGGCAGATTGGAAATACCGTGTAAATGAAATAAACAACCTGATTGTTATTGCAGCAGGGAAGGCAGCCTCTGACATGTCGAAAATAACTGAGGAAAGGATCGGAAATTTTATCACCAAAGGGCTCTGTATTACTAAATACAATCATGCTGTTACGCTTAAAATCTTCAAGACAATAGAAGCGGGTCATCCTTTACCAGATAATAACAGCATTCTGGCGGGTAAAGAAGTTCTGGATGCATTGAAAAATTTAACACCAGGTGATATTGTGCTCTTGCTGCTTAGTGGTGGGGCTTCTTCTTTGCTTGCTGATACTCCTCCGGGTATAACACTGGAAAATTTGTATCATTTATCCGGGCTGTTAATTAACAGCGGGGCTGATATATTCGAAGTAAATACCGTCAGAAAACACCTGAGCCAGATTAAAGGTGGAAACTTTATTAAGGCTGCATACCCGGCCAGTGTAGTTACAATGATAATCAGTGATGTGGTGGGAGATGACCCTGCTACAATTGCAAGCGGGCCAACCTCACCCGATAGTACAACATTTGAAGATGCTAAAAATGTTTTGCTTAAATATGGCATTTGGAATTTAATTCACGAAAGTATAAGGGAGCACATTCATAAAGGCGTATGCAATGAAATTGAAGAAACACCAAAAGCCGGATCATTTCTTTTTGAAAAAAATCATAATAAGATTATTGGCAGTAATAAGATCTGCCTGGAGGCAGCAAAATTGAAAGCTGAACAGTTAGGTTTTCATACAATTATATTAACCGATAAGATGACAGGCGACACTGACACCTTATCCAGAAAATTAATTTTGAACTTACTTGAATATGAAGGTATAAAGCCAGCCTGTATACTACTAGGAGGTGAAACATCTCTGCAGGTATCTGGAAATGGCAAGGGAGGACGGAACCAGCATTTTGTACTGTGTGCAATGAATGAATTACTGAAAATAAAAAAAAAATAAAATCAGGAATCACATAACAATCTTAAGCGCAGGCACAGATGGAACAGATGGCCCTACAGATGCCGCAGGCGCTATGTTCAGCAGCCTGGAACTTTATTCAGGCCCGGTAGATTTTGAGATAACAAATACGTTCCTGGCATCATTCGATTCATATAATTTCTTTTTGCAGCAGGATGGATTGATTAAAACAGGGCCCACTCAGACAAATGTTATGGATATTGTTATTGGAATAATACACTGATATATATCCATAAAATTTTTATTACATAAAGACTTCCACCTACAAATTTTGTTACCGCCAGCTACTGGATTCTTCCTTACATTTGCAATGCCCATATTTCAGGAAAAAAATTCTATTATTTAATTTACCGGGTATTTTCAAATCACAAGGAGGCTCTGCGAATGATTACAGTCATTATACCTGCACTGAATGAAGAAACAACTGTCGGAAAAGTTGTCAGTCTTGCCAAAAAAGCACAGCATGTTACTGAAGTGATTGTTGTAGATGATAAATCATTGGACAATACGGTAGAAGAATCCAGGAAAGCAGGAGCAATAGTTATTACAAGTACAAAACTTGGAAAAGGCACCTCCATGAAAGACGGGATACTGGTAGCTAAAAATGAATTCATTGCCTTTCTGGATGCTGATATTGTAACTTATGCAGAAAATGTAATTGAGCTCCTTACATCTCCATTGATAAAGAACGAAGCTGACTTTGTTAAATCATATTTTTCAAGGCAGGCCGGCAGGGTTACAGAACTGGTAGCCAAACCACTTCTTTCAATTTTGTATCCGGCATTTCCTAATTTCAAACAACCCTTAAGTGGTATGATTGCAGGCCGTAAAAGTTTTTTTGAAAAATGTGAATTTGAAGAAGGATATGGGGTAGATATCGGTATACTGATAGATATGCATAATCTTAAAGCCCGGATAGCACAAGTAAATATCGGCAATATCGAAAACAGGATGCAGCCGCTTGAACAACTAGGAAAAATGAGCCGTGAAGTGGCTAAAACCATCATGAAAAAATCCAAGGATATTGCCAGTCAAAATCTTGAGATTTATGAAAACATTCAGGTGATAAGAGAACAGATGGATTTTGCTATTAAGGAAAGCCTGATGTCCCTTAAAAAGATCGCCGTATTTGATATGGACAATACAGTTTTAAGAGCCAGTTTCATTAATACGGCTGCCACAAAGTTTGGCTTTAAAACAGAGTTGGTTGATATAGTAACTAACAATAACAACCCATTTATCCGCACGAAGATGATTGCCCGGCTTTTAAAGGGCAAAACTATAGGCGATTTACTAGAAGTAGCCGATAGTATTGAAGTAACCCCGAATTTAAAAAAGGTCATTGAAGAACTAAAAAAACAGGGCTATATAACAGGTATTATAAGCGATAGCTATGACTGTATTACCAATCACCTGAAAAATAAATATGGGTTTGATTTTACCATTTCAAACGAGCTGGAATTTTCGAGGAGTATTGCTACCGGCGAAATAAAGATACCCTCCTTGTTTCTCCTGGATGATAAAAGCCAATGCAAGCATGATTATTGTAAATTGAATGCATTGATTAAAATATGTGATAAATTCGGTATTGACATCAAAAACTCATTTATTGTTGGAGACGGCGAGAATGATATTTGCATAATCCGCAAGGCGGGAATAGGTATTTCTTTTTGTTCAACCAATTCATATGTTGACTCTGTCGCTGATTATGTAATTAAAGATCCGGATTTCAGCTTATTATTACCCATCGTGAACTAAATCTAAAACCAACAGGCAACGGCCTGTAAACATAATTGGCAAATATCCAGTTCAATGATATTTAAACAGTTTTATCAGCATATAATCAGCTTTTTGAATACCAGGCTAAGTAGGGTACAATTAATAATGCTGATTGCGATTTTGGTTGGGTTAGCATCAGGCTTAATTGCTGTATTACTTAAATCATTTGTTCATTACATTCAGCATAGTATAGAAAGTATTTCTTTAAGCAGGTTCTCGTATTTGCTTTTCCCTGCCTTGGGGCTTTTGTTATCGGTTCTACTGATTAATTTATTCTTTGAGGGCAAAATTGAAAAAGGTATTGCCATGGTTTTAAAAGCCATTGCCAGGAGATCTTCCTATATACCTTTCAGTCACACTTATCTTCATGTCATAACAAGTTCGGTAACGGTAGGACTGGGAGGCTCTGTAGGGTTGGAAGCACCTATTGTGGCCACTGGTTCAGCTGTCGGGTCAAACATATCCCGTATCAGCGATTTGAATTACCAGGAACGTACGCTTCTCATTGCCTGCGGCGCTGCGGCCGGCATTTCTGCGGTATTTAATGCCCCGATTGCCGGGGTTATCTTTGCAGTTGAAGTTTTATTGACAGAAACAATAGTCAGCTACTTTATTCCTCTTATTATTTCTTCAGTAGTAGGAGTGCTTTGCTCAAAAATTATACTGGAGGAAGCTTCGCTTTTTAATTTTACGTTAACAAAGTCATTTGACTACAACAACGTTCCATACTATATAATGCTGGGCATACTGGCTGGTTTTGTATCATTATATTATGCCAGGGTATTTAAAGGCACAGAAAAAGTAATTCAAGAGTGGAAGATGAATGGATATACAAAAGCTTTAGCAGGAGGCTTTCTGCTGGCTTGCATTTTCTTCGTATTTCCCCCGTTATTTGGAGAGGGCTACAACAGTGTAAAATTAGTAGCTAATGAAACGCTTGATTCGTTTACAGATAACACTGCAGTATTTTCAAAATTGGGTGATAACTGGTCAATTATTGCTTTTACAGGGTTGATCGTTTTATTTAAACCTGTAGCGGCTGGTATTACTATAGGTAGCGGGGGCAATGGTGGCAATTTTGCACCTTCTCTTTTCGCCGGTTCCTATATGGGCTTCTTTTTTTCCTCATTACTGAACAACACCCCCTGGGTGAAAATACCGGTAAGTAATTTCAGTCTTGCAGGAATGGCGGGAGTACTCAGTGGCGTAATGTATTGCCCTCTTACGGCTATCTTTCTTATTGCCGAAATTACTAATGGATACGGACTCTTTATTCCGCTGATGATTGTCTCTTCTATATCTTTCTTCATCGTCAAATCTTATGAGCCATACTCAATGGAAACAAAAAAACTGGCCCTGGAAGGAATGATCTTTACTCATAAAAAAGAAAAAAATATCCTTACCTCAATAAGCCTTGCAGAAATGCTTCATGATAAATATGAGTATATTGCAACAGACAAAAGACTCAAAGACCTGGTAGAAATTATTAAAAAAAGCGAAAAAAATATTTTTGCCGTTGTTGATAATAAAAAACGGTTTGCAGGAATCATAGAGCTAAATGACATAAAACAACGCTTATTTCAACCGGAATTATTTGATAAACTAACGATACAATCTTTAATGAAAAAGCCAGCTGCTATTTTGTCGTATAATGAAGATATGCACTCAGTCATGGAAAAATTTGACATTACGCAAAGTTGGTATTTACCTGTACTTGATAAAGAAAAAAAATTTATTGGATTCATCTCTAAAACCAAACTCTTTAACAAATACAGAGAAATTCTTTCAGGCCAGAGGGATTTATATGAGGATTTAAAACTATAAAGTATATAAACCAGTCTTCCTAAAATGGCAGACAAAATTTCAGCCTGGTGACCGTGCAGTACAATAGAATGTGACTCCGGAGAGACTCGAACTCTCGGCCCGCTGATTAAGAGTCAGCTGCTCTGCCAACTGAGCTACGGAGCCTGATACCAGGTTATAAATTATTTTTTTTCCTTCCCGTATCTGCTATTTAGTACCAGTAAAAAAGGTATAAGCAAATAACAAATACCCGACAATAATTCCTGGCCGGCAAATGCCAGCAGCATGGCAGCAATTCCAACACAAATATTCAGGAAAGCTCCCCTTCTTTCTTTTTTGGTAATGAGAACTTCAAAAGGGGTCAGTTCTATTCTTTTACTAACTGATAATGCCCGCTGGTACATTAACAGGATCAAAAACCATAATACTGCATAGCCAATACTGAATAATATGATGAGCTGCGAAAAATCTTCCTGCTGAAGTATAGCCAGGCCTTTCTCCGTTGCATGAGGGAAAAGATCAATACCGGTCCATGAAGTAAGCAGTACAGCAAATAAAAATTTCAACGGGTATACATAAAAAAGTATGACAGCAAGGTAGACCAGGTTAAGCAAAATGGTACTTACATCATTCAATCCGTACCGGCGAAAGAATTTATACTGCTGGTACCAGAATAAAAAGATCATGGCTACAGTAGCAAAAAAAGGAATAGCGCCATTCAGGATAACACGGAGCTCTTCAAAAGTTTGCGGCACTTCCAGTGCTGCTACCAACAAGGAAACAGAAAAAGCAAATACAGCATCACTCAATGCTTCGATACGGAGTATCTCTGTGCCTCGCTCTGTAAATCCTGTAGCAGGCAGTTTGAATATTTTTTTCCGGATCATACCTGTTAATGAAAAGGCAAATTAAAAAGGGTGCAGCGGGGGGATAATGATTTTGGTTAACCTGTTTACTGATTATGGCATTGTCGCTTTACATTTACGACATAATGAGAATACCTGTTTTCTTACTGGCAGTCCTCTTATTCGTAACATCCTGCTCCAAAACGGTGCTGGAAGCGGCAGAAGATCATAAACTGCACGAAACGTATTTATTGCTCCGCAAGAATGGACATTATTCCTTCAAAGTATTGGCGCTGGGAGTATTTCGCCTGCCTGATCATGAAAGAGGCCATTATATTCTTTCCGGCGATTCCGTGTACTTTGTCACCAAAACAAAAAGAAATGTTTTTGCGCTGCAGGCCTATGGTCTTATTGACAGCAGCTCCCACAGTTTTTTTTACCGCCCTGTTGATAGCCTTGAATGGAAAACCTTTGATATAGGGCCAATGCCAACGAGGAGAAGGGATAGAGAAATGAAAAAGCAGGATTAATTTTTTCTACCGCACTTTCACTTTAAATTTTCCATCGCTTACATACATACTGCCGCCATTGGCCGTAACAGCATGACCGCTGAATTGTCCCCGCATCATCTGGCTGCTTTCTTCATAGCTGTCTATCGTTAGCCTGAAGGGTTGCCCTCCCTGGGTAATGAGCATATAAGAGGGTGTTACATTATCGTAATAATAAAAACCAACTTTGTCAGTAGTGTAGTTAGTAAGATCATGGTTGAGCCGTTGGCCGTTCAGGTACACGGTTATCACCATCCCACTGTCGGCAGAGCAGGCAGAAGGTCCAAAGAAAGTAAAGCCTGATCTTTCGGGTGCGGCAATCACTGTATCGATTATACCACAGTAAAACATATTACCCACATGCAGGCTCCAACGGTTTTCTACCTGGCTGTCGTTACCAATACAAGCGGCGCAAATACCGGGAGGGTTGGTATTGTTGCCCCCTCCTCCAGTAGTATCTGTCGGCGGGATCTCCATTCTTTCATAGCTGTATTCCTTTGCACAACTTGCCAGGAGTACAATTGGTAAAACCAATAAAGCTGATAAACGGATGCGGGGCATTCCATGCCGGGTTTAGATACTGAAAGTACATTTTTTTATTATAACGCCAGCTCAGTGTGAATGGTTGCTAACTGGTGCTTATAATGATCAATATCAGGATTTATCATCTTTTCCGGGCATATCTTGCAGAACAGACTGTTTTATGAAAAAGAGATATGAAAAATCGAAAAAGCCCCGGCTATTTATTTCTTTATTTGTCTCTCTCTTCCTTTTAAGCTCATGTGATTCATTCAATTTCTCTCAACCACAGCCTTTCGATAAAGAAAATATCTACCAGTTCCCCGATGAATTTCTTGGTAAATGGAGAGAAAAAGACACTACCCGTTATGATGACGAAAAAGAAACACCCCCGGAGAAAGAGGATAGTTCTTATTATTACATTGGCCGGAATTATGTACTGGTAGTCATTTATGAGAAAAAAAAAGTGCTTGCCGGCGAGTGGCCGAAGCTAAATGATAAAAATGAATGGGTTTACCCTCCAGAAGGTTTCGGCAGGCTAAAGGAAGTAAAGTATGACTCACTGAACAATCCGGTTGATACAACCAGTAAGTATATCATCAGTAATAACAAAATATATGAAATAGGGGAGAATCGATTTCTGTACCGGGGATATAATTATACCCGGATAAAGGATACCATTACAATACATGAAACTGACTCATTGTATATTGACCTGGGGCAAAATGCTTTTTTAAGAAAACTTTCCGATAGCCTTTATGTACTTAACATTAATAATTCAGTAATATCATTTGATGAACTGGATAACTGGTGGAGGCTGATCATCCTTGAAATGAATGCTGACGGCAACCTCTGGCAGTGGGAGTGTAACGGCAAAACCGGGGAGCTTACCTGTATGTTTTATGACCGTCCTTCTAAATCAGATATTTTCTTTTTTGATTGCCAGTGGAGCAGCCAGGAAATACTCCGGTTAGTGAGGGAGGGTTACTTTGAAAAGAGCTACATGATGAGAGTTTATAAGTGAAAAGATTACAGGTTTCAAATTCTCGTTGATCAGCTGCACAAAATCCTTAATAAAGTCTGATTAGCTCCGCAAGTAATATCTTAGCAGCAAATCTTACGAGCATGCAACCCATCATAGAATGTGTTCCCAATTTCAGCGAAGGAGCAGACCTTGCTATCATTAAACAAATAACCGACCAGGTGGAAACAGTGGAAGGAGTGCGGCTGCTGAATGTGGATCCGGGAAAAGCTACTAACCGTACGGTGGTCACTTTTGTCGGCCACCCTGAAGCAGTAATAGCAGCTGCATTTCTTGCCATAAAAAAAGCCGGTGAGCTGATCGATATGAGCAAACACAAAGGGGAGCATCCCCGCATGGGTGCCACTGATGTGTGCCCGCTGATACCGATTGCCGGCATCAGCATGGAAGAAACGGCGAAGTATGCACAGCGGCTGGCTAAAAGAGTGGGTGAGGAATTACAAATTCCGGTTTACCTGTACGAAGCAGCGCAACCGGATAAGACCCGCAGCAACCTCTCAGTAATAAGGGCCGGAGAGTATGAAGGCTTTTTCAAAAAGATAAAACAAACGGAATGGAAACCTGATTTCGGTCCGGCAGAATTTGATGCCAAAAGAGGCGGTACGGTGATAGGGGCAAGAGATTTCCTGGTAGCCTATAATGTGAACCTGAATACTACCTCAACAAGAAGGGCCAATGCCATTGCCTTTGATGTGCGGGAAGCCGGCAGAAATGTGGAAGAGAATGGTGTGAAAGTAAATAAGCCAGGTACATTAAAATCTGTAAAAGCGATAGGCTGGTATATTGAAGAATATGGCGTGGCACAGATAAGCATGAACCTGACAAACATTAACGTCACCCCGGTGCATATTGCATTTGATGAGGTTTGTAAAAAAGCAGATGCCAGAGGTATACGGGTAACCGGAAGTGAACTGGTGGGATTGGTTCCACTGAACGCCATGCTGGATGCAGGAAAATATTTTTTGAAAAAACAAAAAAGATCAACTGGTGTTTCAGAAAAAGAACTGATAAAGATCGCAGTAAAAAGTATGGGGCTTGATGAACTCGGGCCTTTCAAACCGGAGGAAAGAATAATTGAATATATGCTCCGCAATAAAGCCGACAGCAAATTGGTGAATATGAGCTTGTCCGATTTTGCTGATGAAACTGCCAGTGAAAGTCCGGCCCCCGGTGGTGGTTCTATCTCGGCCTATGTAGGTGCATTGGGAGTGTCACTTGCAACGATGGTGGCCAATTTGTCTTCGCACAAAAAAGGCTGGGATGACAGGTGGGAAGAATTCAGCAACTGGGCTGACAAAGGAGAGCAGTTGAAGAATGAACTGGTAAAACTGGTAGATGCCGATACAAAAGCGTTCAACCAGATCATGCTGGCCTTTAGCTTGCCTAAATCAACGGATGAAGAAAAAGCGGCCCGTACAAAAGCAATACAGGAAGCCACGAAGTTTGCCATTGAAATTCCTTTCAAAGTGATGCAGGCTTCTCACAACAGTATGGAAGTAATAAAAGCAATGGCGGATATTGGCAACCCTAACTCTGTTTCGGATGCCGGGGTAGGAGCTCTTTGTGCCCGCAGTGCCGTAATGGGAGCTTTTATGAACGTAAGGATTAATGCAGCCGGCTATACAAACAAGGAGTATGTGAATGATATACTCCACAGGGGCCGTGAAATTGAGAACAAAACCATAGCTTTAGAAGCTGAAATTTTAAAGATCGTTGATGGAAAAATCGGACACTAAGGTTCCTGCTGCCGAACCAAAACTGAACAGTATGCAGCACCTGAAGGTTTATACCAAGCAGGATGTATTGTCGTTGACGAAGATTCGCCGCTTCGAAACCAAGTTAGGAGAAAGACTGCATGTAATTGCTGATACGGCATCATTGGAAAGTTGTATTGCCGGTTCAACTGCTAAGTATGTACTCTTCGGCATACCTGAAGACCTTGGCGCAAAGGGAAATTTTGGTATTGGTGGCACCGACACTTTGTGGATACCGTTTCTGCAAAGTTTCCTGAATGTGCAAAGCAATGATTTCCTGGACGGGAATGAAGTATTGCTGGTTGGTCATTTTGATTTTGGTGATATACAATACCTGATAGACACAACTGCAAAGGGAGAAGAAGAAAAAATTGAAGCTTACCGCCATGCAGTGAATACGATCGATGATGAGGTAGAACACCTGGTAAAAATTATTACAGAAGCAAAAAAGATCCCCCTTGTAATAGGTGGCGGACATAATAATTCTTACCCGCTTATAAAAGGCGCCGCCAAAGGATGGCACAAAGCCGGAACAATACCCCTGGCACAAATAAACTGTATCAACTTAGATGCTCATGCTGACTACCGGCCATTAGAGGGACGGCATAGTGGTAATGCATTCCGCTATGCAGAAGAGGATGGTTACCTTCAGAAATATTGTGTGATAGGCCTGCATGAAAATTATATCCCTCAAAATGTATGGATCGATATAGTGAATAACCCCTTTATCGATTGTATAACTTTTGAAGACATTTTTGTACATGACAAAAGAACTTTCCTGCAGGCAGTAGCTCATGCAACAGGTTTTACAGAAGACACACTGACCGGGATAGATATCGATCTTGATTCCATTCAAAACACACTTAGCAGCGCTATGACGCCGGTAGGCGTTTCACCAGCGCAGGCAAGACAATATGTTTCCTTTGCTGCTGCCGATAGTAAGCCGGCTTATTTCTACATCTGTGAGGGTGCCACCCGGCTGAATGATGGCCGGACAGATACTACCAGCGGTAAGCTTATCAGTTACCTGGTCAGCGATTTTATAAAAGGAAATTCATTTTGATCAAAATACCGGTCCGTATAGTTTTACATCTGCCTGGTAAAATGCTTTCCTGAACCTGGTCAGTACTTTCGCGGCTTCTGCTGTTTTCTTTTCAGCTGTTAATGCCTGCCATAGCCCTAACAATGCCCAGCCATTTTCATTATTATTCAGCAGGTCTTTCTGTAAAGTTTCCTTTGCTTCTTTTATTCTGCCTGCTTTTAAAAGCGCATTGGCAAGATAATGTTTGGGGTTCAGCATCCAGTCCCTTGGTTCATTGTACACCATATTCTCTTCTGTAACTACAGCTTCCTCAAAAGCGGGAATAGCTTCATTGAATTTCTTTTCTTTTAATGCAATAGTTCCGATAAGAATGTTCTCAGCTACCACGGCACCATCAATAGCAGGAGAAAAAGGGGTGAAAGGTATTTCCAGTGTGCTATCTTTTACCAGTACTTGTAGTTTTTCCAATTCTTCCTTTGCTTCCGGCATTCTGTTTTTATTTACCAATGCCATACCCCGGCCAAAATGATAGATAATATTTGCATAGGTCATGGAGGCATCAGGCTTCTGCATTGACAGCAGGTTATTCCAGTTGCCAAAGCGAACATTAACAATAACGGGTGTCATAAAAACATACTGCACATAGCTGCCTAAAGCTCCGGGAATTGACAAATACTCCCCGGGTATGCTCTCCTCAGTTTGCCTGGCAGAACGTACCGCATAAGATGACCATCCCCGCATCATTGCATTATTGGTTTGCATGTGCAGGTTATGAATGATGTACAAAAAATCATTTCCCCTAACAGGTGAAAATTCTGTAAGCATTTTCTTATAACTGTTCACCGCAACTTCATTTACTCTTATTCCTGCTGTATAGTTACCGGTGCGTAAATAAATATGCGAAGGCATGTGCACAGTATGGGAAAGTGCAGGGGTTAATTTCCCCAGCTTGTTTGCACTGGGTAAAGCAAGTGTTGCAAAAGGAGAGGGTTCCATCACATGGATATAATAATGATTGGCTCCTGTATGATCGGGAGCTTGGATAAGCAATTTCTCCAGTATATTTCTTATCTCCGGTGTCCATGCTTTAGGTGTGCCATCAATACTCCACAGATCCCATGGATGCTGCAGCATCAATGCATCGGCATAAAGGGCTGCTATATCCGGATCGTCAGGATATTTTTCATATGCTTCTTTCATTTTGTCAGCATACAATTGATTGAGTTTTCCTCTTGCTTGTGTGGAATCTGCCGAGTACCGGGTGTCCTGCGCTGTTATCAAAATTCTCTCTTTGTCGGTTGCATTTTCCATTAATGCTATTGCTTTAGCAGTGGCTGCCAAAGCATCAGGTGAAGCAGCATAACCAATATCATTAATATTCGGTCCATAAGCCAATGCCTGTGCCCAATACAACATAGCACATCCGGGATCAAATTTTGCTGCTTTTTTGAACGAAGCCATCGATTCGATAATGTGAAAAGCATAATACATATTGATTCCCTGGTTGAAATAAAATTGTGCACTGTCGTTGCTGGTACTGATCTTCCATTGCCGGGTGCCTGAACCAGCAACAGGAGGGATATCAGCTTCCTCCAACCAATCTTTCAGCAATTCCCAATCGGGACCGCACCGAACAATATTCTTCTTTTCGATTTTGTTTGTAGCAATTACGGGGCGGGGATTATTAATTTCTTTCAACCTGAAGGCCAGCAAAGCTGTAACGAATGCCAGAAATACCAGGAGAGGTAAAGGCGATTTCATGATCGTTGGTTTTAAGCATAAAAAGTTACAACTTTTATATTATTAACCGATGCCAATAAAAAGAGGCTGCCCCTTTTGGACAGCCTCCTTACTTTTTGCTTATATGCTGCTACTGCTCAGGATTCAGGTGTTAAATATTGTGCATAGGCATATCCTTCTTCGCCATCTTCTGTTCTGACAAGCCACCACAGGTCGCTGCTTTGGCTTACCACGGTAACAATCTCATGATGAGCGGCTTTTCCTACAACAGGCTGATCAGTGCCCGGCCCTTTCCGTATGTTTAGATTAGACCTTTCTGTTGTCACTTTTGCTTTTGTAACAGGTGCAGAAGCCACAACATTAATATTCATTACCAGGTCGCCGGACAGAAAATTTGGATCAAGTTTATCATATATTGCCCACAATTTGTCTTTTGTTGCTCCATCAGGTGCCTCGCCATCAATGTACAATACACCTTCCTGTTCTCTTACCTGCAGATTTGAAACTCCTGCTGTAGCGGCAGTAATCAGTTCCTGGTATTTATCTTGTAATGCCATAATTATACTTTTTTGATGTTATTTATTTAATGGTAAGACCAGTAAGGTCATATCCTTTTGATTTTAGTTTATCAAGTGTTTGCTTTAGCATGGCCCATTTTGCTTTGGCAATTTCTCCAGTAAGTACAATTTTGCCATCTTTAACAGCAAAGCCCATTCCGGAATGATCTTTCAGTGCATCTGTAAGCGCCTTTGTCAGCACTTCATCCTCCGGGTTAATGACGGGGGCGGCAGGGGGAGGAGCGATTGTACAGTTATTAACTACTGATTTTACACCTTTAATTTTTCCGGCGATTTCTGCGCAAAGGTTTTTGCACATATCGTCTTTACATTCCCCTGTCAATGTAGCAATTCCATCCTTTACTTCCACCATTGATCCGGCTGCCATAGGATCTGCTTTTAATGCAGCTTCTACAGCTGTTTTAATGTCTGCATCTTTGAGTTTTCCTTTACAGGCAGAAAAGCTGATGGCTATTGCTAAAAAGGCCAGCAGCGATACTGAGGTTAACAGTTTTTTCATTTTGTTGTAATTTTAGAAGAGAAAGGTAGTCCTGTAATAAAAACTGAATCTTATTTTTCGATGAAATCGATGTTAACATAGCCAGAAACCTTATTTGAGTCCGTGAGGCAGCCCTGAAACCAGTTAAATGAAAATCAGTATAACCATACTATCCTTATTTATTTGCGCTACACTTTATAGTCAAAATGAATTTGCCGCTACCTCTTTTTACAACGAGTTTAGAAAAATCTATGCCGATGCACAGGAAGGGTTTTTGAAGAATAAAGGCGCAAAAAAAATAAGTGAGTTTGAAGACCTGGTGGACGAACATAAAGCAAAATGGTTGTTGCCACTGGCTGATTCAGGGAAAATAGTCTTCCCTGTCACCGGCACACCTTATGCATTGTATTACTTTGAACCTTCAAAGACCAGGCTAAAAGTAGATCAGCGGGGAGCTTATTTAAGAGATGCCGTTTCTACAGCTTTCAACAAACCTTTATATACAATAACTGAAACAACTACGATCAACAACTTCCCTTACTCAGATACCTGGTACTTTACAGAACAGGGAGAGTCCCGTAAATCCTTCGCTGCATTCAGGCAAACGATATATTACAGTAATGGAAAATATTACCTGTCATTCGAGATCAGGGGAAAAAGGCCGCAATTGCAGTAATTGATCACTGCTCCATCTCCATTATTCTTTCAAATACTTTCTCGTACTGCTTGTTTAAGGCATCAAGTTCGCTACCGGCTTTTTTATATGCCGTTTCAGCTTCTATAAATTTTGTTTTATCTGAGTAAGTGCCGGGATCAGCAAGAGAGGCCTCCAGTTCTGCTTTCTTTGCATTCAGTTTGGCTATCTGTTCTTCTAATTGTTGAAATTGTTTTTGTACTTTTTGTAATTCTTTTTTCTTCTCTTTATCAATGACAACAGAGGGTTGCTGCTTTGGCACTGCAGCCTGAGCAGGAGGGTTATTCTTTTTAGGCTCTGCTGGTTTATTTTGTTCATTTGCTTTTTCAAGTTTCTTATTCTCTGCATCCAGCTTTGCCATTCTTTCCTTCCAGGCCACCCATTCTTCATAACCACCCTTGAATTCTTTTATTTCATGATCAACGATCTCCCATATCTTATTTGCAGTTTTAGCAACAAAATATCTGTCATGACTGACTAATATAATACTGCCCTGGTATTTATTTAGCGAATCGATCAGCAGGTCACAGCTATGCATATCAAGGTGGTTGGTAGGTTCATCCAGCATCAGGAAGTTAGCCTTACTTACAATTGTTTTCGCCAATGCAACTCTTGCTTTTTCACCACCACTCAATATTTTGATCCTCTTATCTGCATCATCTCCGCTAAAAAGGAAACAACCCAGCAAGCCCCGCAACTCCAGTTCGTTCATCTGGCTGCCACATTCTTTCATCTCATCCAGTATGGTATTATTCACATTCAACGCTTCTAACTGATGCTGTGCATAGAAACTTTCTTCCACATTATGCCCCCATTTTCTTTCCCCATTAGTAAAGGTTTCCACACCGGCGATAATCCGCAAAAGAGTTGACTTACCTTTTCCATTCGCACCGATCAAAGCTATTTTGTCTCCTCTGTCAATTTCAACAGAGCTATTTTCTATAATAACATTATCACCAAATGCCTTTGACACATTCTTTAGTTCAACCAGAATCTTTCCCGGTGTTTTGTCCACCCGAAAATTGATCTTTATATCGGGTCTTTCAATTTCTGCATCTTCGATCCGCTCCAGCTTATCCAGTTTTTTCATTATACTTTGGGCCATTGCCGCTTTACTGGCCTTTGCCCTGAAGCGTTCCACCAGTCGTTCATTCTGGCGGATATAGTCTTGCTGGTTTTCGTAAGCTTTCTGCTGCATTTCTATACGTATCGCTTTCTCTTTTTCGTAATAGTCATAATTACCTGTATAAATATGCAGTTTCTGCTGGTATACTTCCACGATCTTGGTCACCATCCTGTTGAGGAAATACTTATCGTGGCTGACAATAACCACAGATCCCTGGTAATGCAGCAAATATTTTTCCAGCCACTCGATAGAGGGAAGATCAAGATGGTTTGTAGGTTCATCCAATAAAAGTAGATCAGGCTGCTGCAAGATCATTTTTGCCAACAATACCCTCATTCTCCATCCGCCACTGAATTCTTTGTAAGGCCGTTGCAGATCAGCATTGGAAAAACCAAGGCCCTGTAATACTTCTTCAGTGCGATGATGAATATCATAACCGCCCAATGTTTCCAGTTCATGCAATTTATCGCTGTAGTCATGCAGGGTCTTTTCATCGCCTGTCCGTTCCAGCTCTTTTCCCAGTTCTTCGATCTCTTTTTCTAATTGAAGCACTTTTTCAAAAGCACCAAGTGCCACCTGTAAAATAGAATCATTAGTATCGAAACTAAGTAAGTCCTGGTGCAGGTATCCAATAGAAGTGGTTCGGCTTCTTTCAATAGTACCTGCCGAGGGCAGATATTCTCCCACCAGCAGCTTCAGTAAGGTCGATTTACCCGTACCGTTATACCCAATAAGGCCGATCCTTTCCCCCGGCTGTATATGCCAAGTGGCATCTTCTACAATTACTCTTGCACCAAATTCAAAGGTCACATTTTGCAATCCTGCCAGCATAGTTCAAATTTAACAAGGTGCAAAAATAAAGGATTACCACTTCCGGCGACCTGCATTTATCTTTGCCCAAAATATTTCCGCAGGATGAAGAAAATCATAGACATACTTGGGATTGTATTACCGGCACTGATAATCATACTTGGAATAATCCGTGTTTTTGTGAACAAAACAAAAGGGGTAAACGGGTTGACCATGTTTTTTGCAGTATTGTTGCTCCTTGTCGGGCTCATTCGGTTTTATGTTTTTCCTGAAGGTGGCAGTTCCGGTGATAATGGCCAGAAACCTCCGCCTCTTTCCGTTAGTAAACATAGCGAAGCCTTTAACCTTTCGCTGGACAATGTATTAAAGGCATATTATAGCATGACCAATGGTTTTGCAGATAACAGTATTACTGCTATCAATGAACATGGAACCGGCCTGAAAACTGCACTCGACAGCCTGAAACTGGATGAACTAAAGGTTGACAGCCTCATATACCAGACTGCCATACAGCCTTACGAAAATGCAAAAGCAGAGATTGGTTCCATTCTTGCTGATCCTTCCATGGATGAAAAGAAGGGATCGTTAAATATTTTTTCAAATGAATTATTCGCCCTGCTCAGTACGATACATTACGACCGTGCTGTTTTATACTGGCTGGAATGTGATAAGGCATTTGGAGAAGACAAACCGGGGAACTGGCTTAGTAATGCAGAGGAGTCTTTAAACCCATATGGTCAGAAGGACTGCAGGGATATAAAAACGAGGATCAACTTTGTTCCCACCGATTCAACTAAAGCAAAATAAGATTGTTAGTGCAGTTATGGTAAGATTTATCAGTGTTGTTTTTTTATTATTCTTTTTTAATGAAGGTTTTTCACAAAACCGGTTTACGGTAAATGGCTATGTTAAAGATAGCCTGTCCGGAGAATCCATTATTGGTGCAACTATATCTGTAAATGGCCAATCAAAAGGTGTTACCAGTAATCAATATGGTTTTTTTTCCATTACGCTGAATGAAGGAAGCTATACAATAACAGCTTCCCATGTGTCCTATTTGGGAAAGTCTGTACAAATTGAGCTGAAAAAAAACCAGTCCTTCAATTTTGACATTGTCTCAAAATCAGCCGCTATTGGCGAAGTGATTGTGTATAGCAAAAGAAGGGATGGAAATGTGAAAAATGCCCAGATGGGAAAGATTGATCTTTCCATGAACCAAATAAGAACAATACCTGCTTTTTTGGGAGAAGTAGATATTTTGAAAGCCATTCAATTATTACCAGGTGTGCAGAGTGCCGGAGAAGGCAACGCAGGATTTTATGTTCGTGGTGGTGGCCCGGATCAAAATCTTATCATGCTGGATGATGCTGTAGTGTATAATACAGGGCACCTGTTTGGTTTTTTCTCCATTTTTAATGGCGATGCCATAAAAAATGTATCGCTGATCAAAGGAGGAATGCCTGCCCAGTATGGAGGTCGCCTGTCTTCCGTGCTGGATGTATCCATGAAAGATGGTAATATTAATAAACTGCAAATGGATGGAGGTATCGGCCTCATTGCATCCCGCTTTTCCATCCAGGGCCCATTAGAGAAAAATAAAGCATCCTTTATTTTATCTGCTAGAAGAACCTATGTTGATGCATTGGCCAAGCCGTTTATAAAAAAAAGCAGCAGTTTCTATGGCTCCGGCTATTATTTCTATGATGTAAATGCGAAGGTTAATTATCGCTTTTCAGAAAAAGACCGGTTGTACCTGAGTGGTTATTTCGGCCGTGATGTATTTGATTTCAATAACTCCAAACGTTCCTTCAAAACAAATATACCCTGGGGTAACTCAACAGCCACCCTTAGATGGAACCATGTATTTAACCGCCGGCTTTTTTCCAATACCACTTTAGTGTATAACGATTATAATTTCAAATTCTCTGCACAACAGGAAAGTTTTGATATTGGTCTTTACTCCGGCATCCGTGATATTACCATTAAATCTGATTTTGATTATTATCCCTTACCCAATCACAAATTAAAGTTTGGAGGATTGTTTACTTATCACAAGTTCATTCCAAACGTTGTAACAGGCAGACAGGATTCGATAGAATTCAAACCTAATAACGAGGGGGCCAAGTATGCCGCAGAAGCAGCACTGTACCTGCAGGATGATTGGGAACTGGGCGAGAAATGGAAAGTAAATTATGGTATCAGGTGGAGTAACTTTACACAGATTGGTCCATATACAAGGTATACCCGTGATGCGGACGGTAACAAACTCGACAGTACCGTGTATAAAAGTTTTGATCCTGTAAAGACCTATGCAGGTCTTGAGCCACGCATTACTTTACGCTATGCAATTAACGATGAAGCTTCAATAAAAGCTGCTGTTACCCGTAATTATCAATACATCCACCTGGTAACAAATGCAGGCACCACATTACCAACTGATCTTTGGGTACCCAGTACTTACATTGTGAAGCCACAGGTGAGCTGGCTTTATTCCGCCGGTTTCTTTAAGAATTTCTCAAATAATACTTTCGAAACCTCTGTTGAGTTGTATTATAAGGACATGAGAAACCAGGTAGAGTATAAAGAAGGCTATACTCCTTCACTGGCTGATCCTGAAGATGAATTTGTTTTTGGGAAAGGCTGGAGTTACGGTGCCGAACTTTTGATCAATAAAATAAAAGGAAAATGGACTGGCTGGGTTGGCTACACTTTATCATGGACCTGGAGAAAATTTCCACAGCTGAATGAAGGAGAAAAATATCCTGCCCGGTATGACAGACGCCATGATCTGTCTGTTGTTAACAATTATGAGATAAACAAGAAATGGAAACTGGGTGCTGTATTTGTCTTTGGAACCGGGAATGCTATAACCTTACCAGAGAGATTTTACGTTATCAATGGTGTACTAACCCAGGAATACAGCAAGCTGAATCAGTACCGGATGAAGTCTTATCACCGGATGGATTTCTCTGCCACTTACACTCCCATACCTAAGAAAAAAAGAAAAGTAAGCAGTTATTGGGTCTTTAGTGTTTATAACATGTACAGTCGTCTTAATCCTTACTTTCTATACTTCGACCAGGAAGGGAGTGTTGTGAATGGTGATCTTAAAGTCGAAACCAAGCAAGTTTCGCTTTTTCCTATTTTACCATCAGTTACCTGGAATTTCAAATTTTAATTGATTGTATGAGCTCAATAACAAAAAGGCCTGCTAAGGCAGGCTTTTTGCGTCAAATAATTTGAGAATTAAAATTTGTTTGCATAGTGAAATTAGATATATCACCTCATTCATCAAAGTTTGAAAATATTTTTTTCCAACTGTTTTTTGCTTTTAGGTATTTACAATTAGATAGTTGAGAATAATCAATCGTTTGCTAATACTAATAATAAAAAAATAAAACAGAGTACAGTAGTAATTTTCTAACGCAAAAAGAAAGTAACAAGTATCTACTGGTTCCTTGTAACTATCCCAGGCTTTTCATATATAAACCTTACCATTGCATTTTTTTGCTCATCTGATGTAAGGTAAAGCTGGTATCGTTTTGCTCCGGCCGTAATGATCATTAAAGCTGTATTCGGAGGTATCGAGCCAAGATTTTCTCCCACCATTATTACTTCCTGCAAGGGACGGAGGGGATCAATTCTTACTGTGAGACTGACTGGCTGTGTCTTCAGCATTCGGTTAGATACAACCGGCATATTATTTACATAAACCGAAATAGTATCGCCGTCTATTTGGCCATTATCATAAAAATCTATCTTAATAGTACCAGTATCCACTTTGATCTCCTTTACCAGTTCTGCTTTCCGTTTGGTAAGTGAGGGAGGGAGTCTTAACTCCGGCTTAAAGGTCGCTTTATCAAACCGGGTAAGTACAATGGTGCCCGGCTCACAAATAGTTTTACCATCCATCGCTTTGCCGGTAGGGGTTGCCCATGTTCCCCTGAGTTGTTCTTCGGTGACCACATTACCACCACCACGGTGATATTTTAATATATATGTCTTGATACAGGGAACGCAATCTTCCTTTATTTTAAACGTAACAATTCCAATCTCTTTGATGACAATCTGGTTACTATCCCTGTTGTGAACACCTTCAAAGTTTTCCTTTACATAATTAAGTGAATCGGAAAAATGATAGGCTGTTCCGGTTATCCTTGTACCAGCCACCTGTAGCTGGAGCTCTATATTGTATACAGGAAAACAACCGCTGGGAGCCATTATCAGTTTACCTTTCCAGATACCATTAATATCCTGACCATTAGCAAAAAGACCTGCTAACAAACAAACAGATATGATAAATTGCCGGAGCATCGTACAGGAAAAATAAATGAAAAAAAGCAGGGTGCTTTAAAAATTACAGCAACGGCAATAACACATTAACCCGGTCGGGAAAATATTGAAAGTTATTTCGGCCTTTGATATTTAAACCGCACAACTGCATTCTTCTGTTCGGTAGACGTAATCCGTACTTCAAAACGTTGCGTACCCGCCTCTACAATCATTAGGGACGTATTTGGAGGTATACTGCCGAGATTCTCAGCCACCATAGTGAGTTCATGCTCTGCATTATCTTCATCCATATTAAACCTGACAGTCAGCGGGGAGGCGGTAAGTCTTTTTTCCGAGAGAACTAATTTCTTATCCAGGTAAACAGATATAGTATCACCATCTATTTCACCATTATCAAACAATTTTACAGTAACAACCGGGCTATTCACTATCAGCACTTTCACCAGCTCGTTTGTCCTGTTCTTAATAACGGTTGGGGTAGGCGTAACAATGGCTGGTTTTATTTTTTTGGTCATCGTATCAGTCTTCATCACAGGCGGCAGCACTTGTGTCTTGGCTATCGTATCTTTCTTCAGTGGTGATTTATTTACTATTACAGGTTTTTTTGCAACTGACGTAGTGATCTTTGTCTTTGCAGTATCTTTTTTTACAACAGGAGGGGGTGTGACCGGTTTGGCAGTCGGGTTAGTTTTTACCGGTGGTTTATTCACTATAACTGGTGTCGTCTTTATCTTACCTCTCAGGAAAGGCTCAACATAAAAGTCAGATGTGGTTACTTTTCGCAGATATACTTTTCCACCACCACAATTATCACCCCTTCTTATCGTAACTCCATCTTTTTCGAATTTACTGGTGTAAGTACCTTCCAGGAATTCTTCTTTCCCGGATTTACTGTATTCAAAAAGGCATTTCATAATACAGGCCTGTGATCCACCAGACATCCGGAGTTCTACCGTTCTTATTTCCTGGATCAGGGCCTTTTTTCCAGCTTTATTATAACTACCGGTAAGGGTAGCCTTGCCATAAAATACTGTGGAAAGGTAGGAGTAAGAAACTCCTGAAACAGAATTAGACGTTTGCTTGATCTGTAATTCAAACTTATAATGTTCGAATGACGAAGTGATAAAATATCCTCTCCAGATACCAGTAAGATTTTGGGCCGGTAAACTAAATGTCCCGGCAAACAAAACTACAAACAAGGATAACAGGTACTTGTGTCTTACAATTTTCATCAAGTAGCAAAACTACAAAATCTGTAATAAGCGATAGTTCAATAAGGACAAGAGTTTGTTAATTTTAGCATTGGATTTATTTAAATGAAAGTATGAGGAAATACAGGTTCACTTTTTTATTCATCGTCCTGGTTCAGCTTATTGGGTATACTCAAGAGAAGGATATTGAAATTGAGTTGCTCAAAAAACTGGATTCTATCAGCAGAAGCAATTCCATAGCCCGCCATTTCGCATCATTATATTTTGAAACTACGGTCCTCTCCATCAATTTTTTTGCAAATGCTGACCCGGCGGTCAAAAATTTCATTGAACGCCTGGAAAATAATTTTGCCGGTTTTTTCTTTCGATCAGCAGATGCCAATTTTAATAAAACAGGTATCCCTGTTGTATGGCAATCCTACTTCAGGGATTCCACTTTATCCCCCCTGCAATACAAACTGCTTGGGATCAATGCTCACATAAATGGAGATATATGGCAGGCACTAACAAGTGAATTCTCCGCCGAAGAGTTGATGAAAAACAGAATGACCTATTTGCGATTTCAAAAAGGATTGCAAAAACAATATCAGCGATTTTACGATGAATATGTATCAAGTAATCTTAAAACAGGGCTTGTAAACAATACCACACTTGGATTGTCCAGAATCTATGGGAAAATAATGCTGTCCAGGTGGAGAAAACGGCAGCTAAGGCTTGCAATTTTATACCATACAGATAAAATAAAATTTGAAGATGCATTGAGCAACCTGAATAGAAAAAGGGAAGAGTTGAACCGTCTGATACTGCGCAATCTTTAGCCTTATTTTGTTACCTTTGCACTCCGATAAAAACCGGATTTTACTGATGATCAATATTACTTTACCAGATGGTGCTGTCAGGCAATATGAAAAAGGTGTGTCAGCTCTTGATGTGGCAAAATCAATATCCGAAGGGTTAGCAAGAAAGGTATTGGCTGCCAGCGTAAATGGGCAGGTGTGTGATGCCTCCAGGCCCATCAATGAAGATGCCTCTCTGAAACTATTGACCTGGAATGATACAGATGGACAAATGACCTTTTGGCATTCATCAGCTCATCTAATGGCTGAAGCTGTTGAAAGTATGTTTCCGGGAGTGAAATTTTGGGTAGGCCCTGCGTTGGAAAATCCTAAAGGATTTTATTACGATATGGATCTGGGTGATCGTAAAATGACAGAGGAAGACCTTGCTGCCCTTGAAAAGAGAATGAATGAACTGGCAAAAAAGAACAGCAGCTATATTAGAAAGGAAATGCCGAAAGACGAAGCTGTAAAATACTTCTCCGAAAAAGGTGACGAATATAAACTTGACCTGCTCAGCAACCTGAATGATGGTGAAATAACATTTTACACACAAGGAAATTTTACAGATCTCTGCCGTGGCCCGCATATTCCCAATACATCCTTTATAAAAGCGATAAAGCTGACCAGTATTGCCGGAGCATATTGGAAAGGGAATGAAAATAATAAAATGCTTACAAGGGTTTATGGTGTTACTTACCCCTCACAAAAGGAACTGGATGAATACCTTGCCATGCTGGAAGAAGCAAAGAAAAGGGATCATCGTAAGTTGGGTAAAGAACTGGGCATTTTTACCATGGATGATGATGTAGGACCGGGGCTTCCCTTATGGATGCCCAATGGCACTATTATTATTGAAGAATTGGAAAAATTAGCAAAGGAAACCGAATTGGCCGCAGGTTACAAAAGGGTGGTAACACCACACATTGCAAAAGAAAGCATGTACCTGACCAGTGGTCATCTGCCTTATTATGCCGACAGTATGTTTCCTCCAATGGAAATGGATGGAGAAAAATATTATCTCAAGGCAATGAACTGCCCGCATCACCACAAGATATTTGATGCAGAACCCAAAAGCTATAAAGATCTCCCTTATCGTATAGCCGAGTACGGAACCTGCTACCGTTATGAACAAAGCGGGGAATTATTCGGGTTGATGAGGGTTCGTTGTTTGCATATGAATGATGCACATATTTATTGCACCAAAGAACAGTTTGCACAGGAGTTCAAGGCTGTAAATGATATGTATCTGAAGTACTTTAAAATATTTGGTGTAGAAAAATATGTGATGCGCCTGTCACTACATGATCCGGCAAAACTGGGAGAGAAATACATCAATGAACCTGAACTTTGGCTGGAGACAGAGGAGTTAGTAAGAAGCGTATTAATCGAAACAGGGGTGCCTTATGTGGAAGTGAAGGGCGAAGGAGCATTTTACGGACCTAAGATTGATGTACAGATATGGAGTGCTATCGGCCGGGAGTTCACCCTTGCTACCAACCAGGTAGATTTTGCCCAGGGGCGACGCTTCAAACTTAGTTTTACCAATCAGCATAATCAGCCAGAAGTTCCTTTGATCATCCACCGGGCTCCGCTGGGAACTCATGAACGTTTTATCGGGTTTCTGCTGGAGCACTACGCAGGAAAATTTCCGCTATGGCTGGCACCCGTTCAGGTGAAAGTGTTGCCAATAAGTGATAAATTCATTGACTATGCCAGGGCTGTATCAGATAAACTGAAAAAAGCAGATATTCGTAGCGAAGTAGATGACAGGAATGAAAAGATTGGCAAGAAGATCCGCGACACAGAATTAATGAAAGTGCCTTATATGTTGGTAGTAGGAGAGAAAGAAATGAATGAAAATAAAGTAGCAGTAAGAAGGCAGGGCAAAGGTGACGCAGGCGTTAAAACTATTGATGAATTTTTGACTGAGGCTGCTGGAGAAATAAAAGAACGTAGCAGTGAATAAACCGTATTTTAGCAGACCCGAATCCTGATCGGGATATCAAATAGTAAAACAAAAATGCTCATCTGCAGGAGAAAGAGCTTCACAAAAAAAAATAAATGGCAGTACCACAAAAACCCGGAGGCGGGTTCAGCAGACCACCAGGAGGCGGGGGATTTAAACCCGGGGGTGGTGGATTCAACAAAGGCGGTTTTAACAGGGGCAGGTTTGCTCCCCGCAAAGAAGCAGAACATCGTATCAATCATTTCATCCGTGTGCCACAGGTGAGATTAGTAGGAGAAAATGTAGAAGTTGGTATTTACAGTACACCCGAAGCATTGAAGATGGCACAGGATCAGGGGCTCGACCTGGTAGAAATTTCACCTACGGTTGATCCGCCTGTTTGCAAGATCATCGATTACAATAAATTCCTTTACGATAAGAAGAAGAAAGAAAAAGAGATGAAAGCGAAAAGCAAAGTCTCTGAAGTGAAAGAAATCCGATTTACTCCCAATACTGATGATCATGATTTTGATTTTAAAGCAAAGCATGCTATAGAATTTCTTAAGGATGGTAACAAAGTAAAAGCTTATGTACAGTTTAAAGGCCGTGCTATACAGTTTCAGGACAGGGGTCAGTTATTGCTATTAAAATTTGCAGAGCGGCTTGCTGAAATTGGTGTGCTGGAAAGTATGCCCAAAATGGAAGGAAGAAGAATGCTGGCTATGTTTGCACCGAAAGGGAAAAAGAAAGCCTGATATTAAAAATTGATTCGATATGAACCCGTCCATTCCAAGGACGGGTTTTATTTTTCTAGAATCCTGTGTTCATTATATCAAAAAAACGATGGATATAAAATTCAACGATTATAAATGTTGAGCCGTCCCTTTACGTATCTTGAGCACTTTAAAACTGATATTTATGCATTTCATTTACAAACGATCATTTTCATTTTTATTCTTTGCAGGCCTGTCGCTGGCAGCATTTGCGCAACAGCCACCCGCAGGAGCAAGACCTGATACAACCAGAAGACCGGGAAACGGGCCTGGAACAGCAACTTCAACAGGTCCAAAAGCGTATAAGGATGTAATTACTGCCAAAGCCATATCAGATGCCGGTCTTTTTGCTGTACATAAAGTGGAGGACAAATATTTCTTTGAAATTCCAGATTCGCTTCTTAACAGAGATATTCTTGTAGTAAACAGACTATCCAAAGCAGGAGCTGGTATGAGAGTAGGGGGCTTTGCAGGATTTGCCGGTGATGATATCAGCAGGAATGTAATCCAGTTTCAAAGAGGACCAAATAATAAGATATTCCTTCGAAACATATCATTTGCAGAATACACAAAAGATTCTACTTCTTCTATGTACACGGCAGTAAAGAGATCAAATATTCAGCCTATCGCTGCCTCGTTTGATATTAAAGCTCTTGCCAAAGATTCTGCAGGAGTGGTAATTGATGTGACGGACTACATCAACGGAGACAATGATATTCTTCATTTTAGCAGCAGTGCTAAAACAACTTACCGGATCGGCTCCATACAGTCAGACAAATCATACATCGAAAATGTAAGATCATTTCCTATTAATGTAGAAATCAAAACAGTGAAAACATATGGCCGGACACCAGCTCCTGCAGGAGGTGCTTCTTTTGGTTCTGCTGCACCCGGGGGAAACCTTACTGTGGAGATCAACAGTTCATTAGTGCTTTTACCAAAAGTGCCAATGCAACCGAG
This sequence comes from Chitinophagaceae bacterium, assembly GCA_016786885.1. GTDB lineage: Bacteria > Bacteroidota > Bacteroidia > Chitinophagales > Chitinophagaceae > JJ008. The sequence continues at coordinate 76,678 of JAEUVO010000064.1, forward strand.
GTATTTTGATAAAAGAGTAGGATATTTTACCGTCGGCTATACTGATTATGATGCAAACCCGCAGGGTGTCGAAAACATAATTATGATCAAAAGGTGGAGACTGGAACCAAAGGATGAAGACATGGATAAATATAAAAGAGGGGAACTGGTAGAGCCCAAAAAACCGATCATCTTTTATATTGATCCTGCAACACCCAAAAAATGGGTGCCTTATCTGATACAAGGTGTAAATGATTGGCAGGCTGCTTTTGAAAAAGCCGGGTTCAAAAATGCTATTATGGGTAAAATTGCTCCCACCAAGCAGGAAGATAGCACCTGGAGCCTTGACGATGCCCGGAACTCTGCTATCGTTTATAAACCATCTGATATTTCCAATGCAAGTGGCCCCAGTATTTCTGATCCTCGAAGTGGCGAGATAATGGAAAGCCATATTAACTGGTATCATAACATTATGGAGCTGCTCAGAGATTGGTATTTTATACAATGTTCCCCTTCAGATGCCGGTGCCCGGAAAATGGTATTTGATGATGAGCTGATGGGACAATTAATACGCTTCGTATCATCTCATGAAGTAGGCCATACCCTGGGTCTTCGTCACAATTTCGGATCAAGTTCTACTGTCCCGGTTGAAAAACTCCGTGATAAAGCATGGGTGGAAGCTAATGGTCATACACCATCTATTATGGACTATGCCCGATTCAACTATGTTGCGCAACCTGAAGATAATATTGCAAGAAAAGGATTATTCCCTCGTATCGGTGATTATGATGATTGGGCTATCGAATGGGGTTATCGCTTATTCCCCCAGTTTAAAGATGCAGAAAGTGAAAAAGGTCATGTGAACAAATGGATAATTGAAAAACTGAAAAACCGCAGGCTTTGGTGGGGTGATGGGGAAAGTAACCAGGATGATTCACGGAATCAAACAGAAGATCTGGGTGATGATGCAGTGAAAGCCGGTATGTATGGTATTAAAAATCTGCAACGTATTGTTCCTAACTTAATGCAATGGACAAAAGAGGAAAATAAAGACTATGCAGGGTTACAGGGCATGTATGAACAAGTACAGGGACAGTTTATGCGTTATATGGTTCATATTGCCAGAAATGTGGGCGGTCTTATGCTAACGCCTAAAATGGCAGAAGAAAGTGGACCAGTGTATGAAACAGTTTCAGAATCAAAACAAAAGGAAGCAGTCGATTTTTTGAACAAAAACTTGTTTACAACTCCCACCTGGCTGCTAAATAATGATATACTGACCCGTACAGGACTTAGCGGCACTACCTTCATTGGACAGGTTCAGGATGCAGCATTGAGCAGATTATTAAATAGCCGCACTTTTAATAAACTTATTGACGCTGAAGCACTGCTTGGAAATAGCACCTACCAGCTAACTGAGCTATTGTCTGATCTGAAAAAGGGTATTTGGTCTGAACTGGCCTCTGGAAAACTAACTGACATTTACAGACGTAATCTGCAAAAATCTTATGTTACAAGTTTGATCAATCTTCTTTCTCCACCGGTTACTACTACATTGGCTCCAGGCCTTACAGCAACCTCCGGAGGATTAAATGATAAAACAGATGCCAAGAGTATTATTCGGGCTCATCTTGCTTCGCTGAGAACTGAAATCACAACTGCTGCAACAAGATCTGCAGATACATTAACCAAATATCACTTGCAAGATCTTGCCGACAGAATATCTAAAGCATTGAATCCTAAGAATTAATATCAATATTTGGAAAATAAAAGGGTCTTAGTGATAAGGCCCTTTTTATTTTGCCCTTGTCTTTGCCAGGTCCCTTTACAGCCTTATCTTTGCAATCCGTTAAAAAACGGTAGTTCTTCAAAATGCCCTGAATTAATCAGGGCAAAAGATTGCCTGAAGAGGTTCGCCAAAGGTCCCCCGGTGGGGAATGCCTCAAGGGTGTAATATTAAATACTGGGTAAAATGCCTAAAGTAAAAACAAACTCGAGTGCCAAAAAACGTTTCAAAGTAACGGGCACAGGAAAGATCATGCACCAAAAGAGTTTCAAACGTCACATCCTGACAAAGAAATCCAAAAAACGTAAGCGCAACATGAGAATGGACGGAACTGTTGCAAAATCACATGTGGATTTTGTAAAGCGTCTGTTGAGACTTAAATAAGCTTTTGCTTACATTCTGAATTTTTAACTTCTAATCTAAATTTTTTAAGATATGCCTCGCTCAAAAAATGCAGTGGCCTCCAAAGCCCGTCGCAAAAAAATATTAAAACAAGCCAAGGGATTTTATGGCAAACGTAAAAATGTATTAACGGTAGCCAAGAACGTTGTAGAAAAGGGTATGACCTACATGTTTGTAGGCCGTAAGCTTAAGAAAAGAGAATATCGTTCATTATGGATTGCCCGTATTAATGCCGCTGTTCGTGAAGAAGGAATGACCTATTCTGAATTCATCAACAAATTGCAGAAAAAAGGCATTGAGCTTGACCGCAAAGTACTGGCAGACCTGGCTATGAATAACCCGGAAACTTTTAAAAACCTGGTTAATTCAGTAAAGTAATCTGAATTATTGTTGTATAAAGAAGTGCCCTGCAATGCAGGGCACTTTTGCTAGGAGAAGCCAATACTAATTATCTCCCAATATAATGATCAAGGCATAGATTACACCCGGAAGCCAAAATAATAATGTAAGCAAAAGACTTATCCAAAATCTGTTATTGATCTCTCCCTCATGCAGGTAAACTGCTAACGGTGGCAAAAGGATGGCTAATATTACTAACAAGAGAGTATTTGTGTCTGCCTCTCTGCCAGCCTTTTTCGCTGATTTATAAGCCTTGATTTCTTTTTTTACTTCTTTTCCTAGTTGTCTTCTCTCTTTTTTTGAAAGGCTTTTAAATTCATCCACCGCCGCTTTTACTTTCGCAGGATCTGGCTCGGTAGTTAAAGAAGTCGGTTCAATAACAACTGCCGCAGAAGAATAATTTACAGAAGTGCCAATGATCAGAAATGCAAGCAATACTAACAGATTTAATCTCATAATAATAGTTTTTAGGTTTAGCGAGTAATAATCAGCAACCAATAATGTGCCGGAAGGGTAAAAATAATCCCGCACAAGGCGGGATTATTCTAAAATATATCAACAAGTGTGAATTGTTACATAATATCCATTGCTTTGACAAAAGCCGTAGTCTGAAAAGGAAGGATCAATGTCAGCCATTCCCAATGTGAATAAATAGCAAAGATCAAAGCGGCAGTAGATGCAAAAAAAACTAACCACCAAAGGCCTCTATATTTTTTTGTTTGCTCCATTTTAAAAAAATTTATGCAAAAATAGGGTGGTGACAGTAAATCAAAAAATACAGTTTTTAAGAACCCTGCTTTCTTTTCCTGAGAGCAAATGGAATTGCCAGCAATGCTCCAGTTAAAGCTATAACCCACTTGATCACAACTATAATATGATATTTCTGAAATTCATTCTCTGTTACCGGGTCATTTAACCACTTGAATAAATAGCCGTTTTCTTTTATGTCACAGTAAAAAGCAACTAGTTGAAGAAGTGCCAAGACAATAAGTGCTTTTTTTAAAATAATACTTCCCGATTTTTGACTTCCCATCATACAAAGTGCAGCTATTCCAGGATAAACACCGCTCATAAAAGCATAATCAAAATACAGGTGATAGCTTAGTGTTGTCTGAACCTCATGATCAATGCCCTTTAGAATCTCCTGTACCTTTTCCAAAGGATATGATATTTCGAGCCCAATTATTGAAAAGGATGTTCCCTTATACAAAAAATCCGGCTCCATCCATTTCATGCAAAATGCGGTTCCGGCAAAAAGTCCCAGGCATATCAAAAAAATGGTTTGCCATCCTTTGTAACTTAAAATCATAACGTTGTGGAGTTTTTTTTGAAAAAAGATCATTCAATTATCGATAGCTATGGCTATTTTTTCTACTTTCGTTATAATGTGTCGAAAAAACACAATAACTTGCTTTTAGAATCTCAGAACTAACGATTGTGATAAAAATACAGTTTTACTTACGGTTTCATACCCGTTACGGACAAAGTATATGGATTTCCGGTAATACGGATGAACTCGGGAACAATGATCCATCCAAGGCCATTGCAATGAATTATCTTAACGATGAATTCTGGCATAGCAGTATAGAAATTAAGCGAAAAAGCACTCCTAAAAATATTGTATATAAATACATCTTGAAAAATGAAGACGGAGAGCTGTTGTTTGAATGGGGACATGACAGGAATATTCCTTTACTAAAAGACATTACGGAGATAAATACATCAGACACATGGAACCATGCTGGCGAATATGAAAATTCTTTCTTTACTGCGCCGTTTAAAAATGTTTTACTTAAAGAAGACCATTCGAAAGCAAAAGCTGATTCTGATAAAGACCCCACACATATTTTCAGGATCAAAGCCCCCTTATTAAAAAAAGGAGAAGCTCTTTGCTTATTAGGAAGCAGTGAAAAATTAGGTGATTGGGCAAACGATAAACCTTTATTGCTTGAAAAAAATGGTGATTGGTGGGAGATAAAATTGAACTTTTCAGAATGCAGCTTTCCAATTGCTTATAAATATGGTGTTTATAATACGAAAGAGAAAAGTTTTACTGTTTTTGAAAATGGTAATAACCGGCTTTTGTATTCTGATGCTGTTAAAAAGAGATTGAGTATACTGCATGATGGATTTTTACAATTGCCTAATGATACATGGAAGGGTACTGGTGTTGCTATCCCGGTATTCAGTTTAAGAAGCAAAAGTAGCTTTGGGGTAGGAGAGTTTAGCGATATAAAGTTGCTGGTTGACTGGTCAAAAGCAACAGGATTGAAATTAATTCAATTATTGCCTGTTAATGATACAATAGCTACCAACAGCTGGCTTGATTCGTATCCATATGCTGCCATTTCTGCATTTGCTTTGCATCCACTGTATATTAACCTTTCAAAAGTTGCCGGAAAAGAATATTCGGGTCAGCTTATTTCTTTAAAGAAGAAACAGAAACAGTTAAATGAACTACCCGTTGTTGATTATGAAACAGTAATCAAATTCAAGCTTTCTGTGATGAAAGAACTATATGATGTGATGGGAACTGATTGCTTTGAAACTGACGATTATAAACAGTTTTATAAGGATAACAGGCATTGGTTACAGCCCTATGCTGCTTTTTGTTATTTCAGGGACAAATACCGTACATCTCATTTTAGTGAATGGAAGACAAACAGTACATACAAAAAAAATGACATAGAAAAGCTATTTGCCGCTAATTCTTCAACAGCAAAGCAGGCGGGCTTCTATTGCTTCATACAATACCATTTGCACCTGCAGCTAAAAGATGCTGTTGATTATGCTCATAAAAAAGGGATCGTCATCAAAGGGGATATTCCCATTGGAATTTACAGGAATGGCTGTGATGCCTGGATAGCTCCGCAGTTATACAATATGGATTGGCAGGCAGGAGCACCACCTGATGATTTTACTGCAATTGGCCAAAACTGGGGTTTCCCAACTTACAACTGGAAACGGATGCAGGAGGACGATTTTTCCTGGTGGAAGCAACGGTTTGAACAAATGAGCAATTATTTCGACGCTTTCAGGATAGATCATATACTGGGTTTCTTCCGTATCTGGAGTATCCCTTCCGACGCCGTGCAGGGTATTATGGGAAGATTTGTTCCCTGCCTTCCTGTGCATATCAATGAATTTGGAGAAAACGGTATCTGGTTCGACTATCAACGGTATTGCCGTCCATTCATTACTGACGAAATACTTTATGATCAATTTGGAGATCGGGCGCCTGTAGTAAAAGAAAATTTTCTGGTACCAAACGATTTTGGCAGTTATGATTTAGCTCCTGCTTACAAAACACAGGTACAAATAGAAAAACATTTCTCACAACTTGAAGAGACTGCGGAAAATGAAGGAATGAAAACAGGTCTTCTTGACATGGTTTCAAATGTCATCCTCTTTGAAGAACCTGGTTCTCAAGCTCAGGAGTTTCACTTCCGTATATCAATGGAAAAGACTTATTCGTATCAACATCTGATCCCCCATGTTCAGGAGAAACTAAAGGCCTTATACATCAATTACTTTTTCAGAAGACAGGACGATTTCTGGTTCAAAGAGGCAATGCACAAACTACCACAATTGAAAGCTGCAACTAATATGCTTGTATGTGGGGAAGACCTTGGCATGGTACCGCATTGTGTACCGGATGTAATGCAGCAGTTAGGCATATTGAGCCTGGAGATACAGCGTATGCCAAAGGACCCAAAGAAAGAATTTTTTCATCCTAATGATGCGCCATATATGTCTGTTATTACTCCTTCTACACATGATATGAGTACTATCCGCGGATGGTGGGAAGAAAACCGTGAAAAAACACAACAATTTTACAATCATGTTATGGGGCAGTGGGGTGATGCTCCTCAATTCTGTGAAGCCTGGATCAACAGGGCCATAATCATGCAGCATCTTTATTCCCCCGCTATGTGGAGCATATTTCAGTTACAGGATATTCTTGGTATGAGTGAAACTCTCCGCAGAGAAAAACCACAGGAGGAAAGAATAAATAATCCGGCCAATCCAAAAAATTATTGGCAATACAGAATGCATATAACTTTAGAGGATCTGATAAAGGAGAAAGAATTCAATGAGGAGTTGAACGGATATGTTGTAAATAGCGGAAGGGGATAAGTTATATTTGCTGCTATGAAAGTTCAATACTGGCCATTCAGCTTAAAATTCAGGCATCCATTTACTATTTCTAAAGGCACCAAAACACACCAACCCACATTAGTGGTTGAACTAGAGCATATGGGCATCAAGGGTTATGGAGAAGCCCCGGCTATAGCTTATTATAATATTCCTGTAGAAAAAATGATAGCCGACCTGGAGGCAAAAAAAATTTTTGTAGAAAAGTTTGCCTTTACGGAACCCGAAAGATACTGGCACTACCTGCATCACTTATTTCCACAAAACAATTTTCTTGTTTGTGCTCTTGATATTGCAGCATGGGATATGTACGGAAAATTAAAAGGAAAAAAGTTGTATGAACTATGGGAGGGTGATACTTCCAGAAATCCGATCTGCGATTATACTATCGGAATAGACACCATTGATAAAATGGTAGCCAAGATGAAAGAAAAACCCTGGCCGATATATAAGATAAAAGTAGGTACCGCTGATGATATTGCCATAGTAAAAGCGTTAAGAGAAAATACAGATGCCACACTAAGAGTTGATGCAAATGCTGCCTGGAACCTGGAAACAGCGCTGTCTCTTATTCCACAATTGGAAAAATTAGGCGTGGAACTGGTAGAACAACCGCTGGCAAAGGATGACTGGGAAGGGATGAAAGTGCTTTTCAGGGAATCGTCCTTACCGTTATACGCAGATGAATCCTGTGTGTTTGAGCAGGATGTAGAAAGATGTTATGGCTACTTTCATGGAATTAACATCAAACTCACCAAATGCAGCGGTATCACTCCCGCAAGACGTATGATTCAAAAAGCAAGAGAACTTGGTATGAAAGTAATGATAGGCTGCATGAATGAATCTACAATCGGTTCTGCAGCTATTGCTCATTTACTTCCTTTTATTGACCATGTAGATATGGACGGCCCATTGTTGCTCGAAGAGGACCTTGCTACTGGAATTTCTTATGATTATGGGAAAATATCTTGTTCAGAAGACCCGGGGTTAGGGGTTACCTACAAAGGATTGTTTCAGAAATAACAAGGCTCCGATAATTACCTGCCGGGTTGCAATTTTTTTTGGCTTGAAATCAAAAACTTACTCCCCCTGATACGAATCGGGCTTTAAACCCGTTATTTATCAGACTACCGCTGTGCGGGACTAAAATCCTTTATCTGTGAAGACGCTGAAAATCGTATCCCTTTTACTATGCCTCCATTTTTGTAGCGGATCATATACCCAAGAAATTGACAGATCTGCCACTATAGGTCTTTTTGCCGGTACCATTAACTACCAGGGGGATCTTAATCCGAACAGTTTTACACTACGACATTCAAATCTTGCAATTGGATTCTCTATCCGCAAACCACTAAGCCGTTGGTTTAGCTTCAGAGCTGGGATCACAGCCGGAACAATCAAATCGTCTGATAGCTGGAACAGGGATTATCTGAAATCAAGAAACCTGAGTTTTACTACTTCTATTAAAGAAGTCTATGCAGGTTTGGAAATAACCATATTGGATTTATCGTCAAAAAGATTCACCCCATACGTTTATGGTGGCATAGCAGTCTTTCATTTTAATCCCTGGACCTATGATGATCTGGGGGAGAAAGTCTACTTAAAGCCATTAAGTACGGAAGGACAGGGATTGGCAGCTTATCCTGAACAAAAAAATTATTCCCTGACACAAATTGCATTACCATTTGGTGTGGGTGTAAGATATGCTATATCTGATGCTATAAGTGTTGGAATAGAATTTAACCAGCGAAAATCATTTACTGATTATATAGACGACGTAAGCACTCACTATGTTGACAGAAATATTCTCCTGCAGGCAAAAGGGTCAAAAGCTGTTGAAATGGCCTATAGAGGAGGTCAGTCTCCGCTCGGTCAGCCTCAATATCCACAGCATGGAGAACAAAGAGGCACTCCTTCTGAAATGGACTGGTACTATTTCCTTGGGATAACATTAGAGTGCAAACTAAATGCTTTCAGCAGCCTTTTTGGGGCTCATATTGACAAAAAAGGCATTGCCAGTCAGCGTTGCCCCAGAAATATTGCGTTCTAGGGGCATTTTTTATTCCCAATTAGTGCACTACAAACTAATCTTTCCCGTTTTAGAAAGGTCAAATGCTGACATCGGCCTCAAATTTGTTCTTAGGCGAATCATATAGTTATGAAGAAAGTCCACCTTTTAGCCATCTTTTGTCTATTGACAACTGCTCTTTTTTCTCAAAGAGTTCATATCGGTCTGTTTGGCGGTGTATCCGCTTATAATGGAGATCTGACCGACAAAATATATCCTAAAAAAGTAACTAACGGAGCTATCGGCATTACCGGCAGCTATGAACTTACTGACCAGATATTACTCAGGGCAGGGCTTACTTATTGCATTGTGGGTGGAGCAGACAGATATAGCAGCGATTCTGAATTAAGGTCAAGAAACCTTTCATTTGAGACATCTGTTACCGAGTTCAGCGCTGTTGGTGAGTATTATCTTTTCAATTTATATGACAGGAAATACTCTCCTTATGTATTTGGAGGATTGGCTGTTTACAAATTCAATCCTTACACATATGATGCGAGCAATCAAAAGATTTTCCTTAAGCCATTAAGTACAGAAGGGCAGGGATTGGCTGGTTATCCGGACAGCAAGCCTTATAACCTGACCCAGATAGCCCTGCCTTTTGGCGGAGGTGTTAAGTTCGCTATTACCGACAATCTCAGGATAGGGTTAGAACTTGGTATCAGAAAACTTTTTACAGATTATCTTGATGATGTAAGTGGCAATTATGTTGACGAACTTGATTTGCTGACAGCAAAAGGACAACTGGCTGTTGATATGGCTTATCGTGGAGAGGAAGTTGCTGGAGGTAGCTTGTTCTTTCCTGCCAAGGGTGCACAACGTGGCAGTCCTAAATTCAAAGACATGTATTACTTCACCGGTATTCATCTTTCATACCGTCTTGGCTCAAACGGTGGAGGATTTGGAGGTAGTGGAGGAAAAAGCCGTACTGGCTGCCCGGTGAACGTCTACTAATGTTCCTCCCGGTTTCTGAACCATTTGTGGCAGGCTGTGTTGTACATTTGCACCGCTTTATACAACAACATGGCCTGGAAAAATCAGCAAGAATTTATTGATGCGCTGGAAAACGCAGGAGAACTTCTCCGCATTAAAACCTATGTCAATCCAAAGCTTGAAATAGCTGAGATTACCGATCGTATCAGCAAATCCGGAAACGGCGGGAAAGCACTGCTTTTTGAAAACACCGGATATGGTTTCCCTGTATTGATGAATGCATATGGGAGTGAAAAACGGATGTGTATGGCTCTTGGTGTTAATCATCTTGATGATGTAGCCAAAGAGATAGAATCTCTTTTTCACCTATTGTCTTCTCCAAAAGAAAGTATCATTGATAAATTAAAGCTGCTACCTAAACTTGGACAGTTTGCCAGTTGGATGCCTAAAGTAAAAAAGGGCAGGGGAGAATGCCAGGAAGTGGTAATGGAAAATCCTGATATAACTAAACTGCCTGTAATCACTTGCTGGCCAAAAGATGGAGGTCCGTTTGTTACTTTACCTGTTATTCATACAAAGGATCCTACTACCAATTCCCGAAATGTAGGCATGTATCGGATGCAAGTATTTGGGCCTAACCTTACAGGTATGCATTGGCATAAACATAAGGTAAGTGCCAAACATTTTGCAGAATATAAAAAATTGAACAAGCGAATGCCTGTGGCAGTTGCGCTTGGAGGTGATCCTGTTTATGCATATTCTGCAACTGCACCATTACCTGAGAATGTGGATGAATATATGTTAGCCGGATTCTTAAGAAAGAAGAAAGTAGAACTGGTGAAGTGTATTTCACAACCCAATGTGGAAGTGCCTGCCGATGCAGATTTTATTATTGAAGGCTATGTAGACCCAAATGATGAGTTGATTTGGGAAGGGCCTTTTGGAGATCATACAGGCTACTATTCATTACCCGACTGGTATCCAAAATTCCACATCACCGCTATTACTCATAAGAAGAATGCTGTTTATCCTGCTACGATAGTAGGTATTCCCCCGCAGGAAGATGCGTGGCTTGGCAAAGCAACAGAAAGGATCTTTCTTGCCCCCATAAAAATGACGATGGTACCTGAAATTACAGATATGGATATGCCCATAGAAGGAGTATTCCATAATCTGGTCATTACAAAAATCAAAAAGGATTATGCTGGCCAGGGTCAAAAAGTAATGAACGCTATGTGGGGAGCAGGACAGATGATGTTCAATAAGATCCTGGTATTAGCAGATGAAGGAGTAAAAATTCAGGATTATAGATCGCTTGCAAAATACGTTTTTAATAATCTGAATCCGGCCACCGATATTTATTTCTCTACTGGCCCAATGGATGTATTGGATCATAGTTGCAGTAAAATGGGTTTTGGAGGAAAAATGTGTATAGACGGCACAGCAAAGAAAGAAGAAGAAACAGATGATAGCTTCGATCCGGGAATATTCAACCAGGAACCGGAAATGCTGGAAACAGACTTGAAAAATACATTCAAAGAAATAAAAGTTGCCAACCTTTCTCTGTTGAAAAATGGGATCCCTTGTATTATCCTGTCAGTTGAAAAAAACAGGATCGGTCATATAAAAGCGTTGCATGAACAAGTATGCGCATTACCTGAGCTGCAGGGAATAAAAATCATTTTGTATGTGGAACATACAGTTGATGCAAATGATCTTCCAATAACTCTTTGGCGGTTTTGTAACAATCTTGATCCGAAAAGAGATTTCCATCTTTATAAAAGAGAATTAAATAGTCGATACACCGCCTGCATGGGATTAGATGGTACAAGAAAGACAAAAGAATTTGATAATTTCCACCGGGACTGGCCAAATATTATTGTGGCGGATGATGCTACTATAAAATCCGTAGATGAAAAATGGAATGAATTAGGAATAGGTCAGTTTATCCCATCGCCTTCTCTTAAATTTAAAGATCAGATGTACGGCGAAGAAGCCGTCGTAAATTAAATTTTTCATCTACATTTAGCCTGTGACATCCGGGAATATAAATATACTTATGACAGGTGGCGGTGCTCCGGGAGCAGCCGGAATACTAAACTGTCTCAGCCTGGAATCATCATTCAAAGTTATTGTTGCAGATGCTAATACTAACGCTGTTGGTAAGTACCTGGCAAAAGATTTTCTTACTATTCCTAAAGCAGATGATCCTTCATTTGTTGATTCGATACTTACAGTTTGCAGGCAAAGGAATATTCAAGCCATATTACCATTGGTAACAAAGGAGTTAATTCCACTTTCGCAGCATGTTGAAAAATTTGCAAGGACTGGTACCAAAATACTGGTTTCTTCTTTCGCTTCTCTGGAAATCGCTAATAACAAAAGCCGGTTGTATGAATTTTTACAATGGAGAGGTATAGCTGTTCCCGAATTCAGAATTGTTGAAACCACTGAACAATTTGAAAGAGCAGTGATTGAATTGGGCTACCCTGTAAAACAGGTTTGTTTCAAACCTTCCGTTTCCAATGGCAGCAGGGGATTCAGGATCGTAACTGAAAAGATCAATGAGCTCGATTTGTTATTCAATTACAAACCTGATTCCACATATATAAGTTTTGCAGATGCACTCAGGATTCTTTCCTCTGGATCTTTCCCGGAATTATTGATCAGCGAATACCTGCCAGGAGAAGAATACTCTGTGGACTGCCTGTGTAATAATGGAGAATCGGTGTTGGTAGTTCCCCGGTTACGCAAAAAAATGATCAATGGAATTTCGGTAGAAGGCGAATTTGTAAATAATCAAAATATAATTAATTACTGCAGAAACATAATTAAGGAGCTAAAGTTGCACGGAAATATTGGCATACAGGTCAAAAAATCAACCGCCGGAGAATTCTTAGTTCTCGAAATAAATCCCCGTGTACAAGGAACCATCTCAGCCGGCTTGGGGGCTGGTATTAATCTCCCTGTGCTGGCATTAAAACAAGCTCTTGATATTCCTATTACCGCTACTGAATTAAATGTAAAATGGGGAGTCAGGTTTTCCCGGCATTGGGAAGAAGTCTTTTATTGATTTTACTGCCACAAAGTCATTTTACCCGTTTGGAAAGATATTTGCCACGGTTGCATATTCAATTTGCCGCTGATGCATCTGTTTGTACCATCAGGCGTCTTTTTACTAATTTGCTAAAAAATCATCTATGTTACGATTTAGTTCGGTTTTTCTTCTGAGTTTGATGGCCATTGTTGGTTGTGCACAGAAAAACAATGATAAAAAGGATAACCAGGAAGTAGTTAATTCCTTGCTTTGGAAAATAGAAGGCAATGGCCTGGAGAAACCTTCCTACTTGTTTGGCACTATCCATATGATCTGTAAGGAGGATGCAGTGTTGAGTGAGAATATGAAAAAGGTAATTACTGATTGTGATGAGGTGTATTTTGAGATCGACATGGATAACCTTTTTGAAATGCTGGGTGCTATGAGCAAGATGAAAATGCTGGGGGATACCACGCTAAAGGATTTATTAAGTGACTCTGATTATTTAAAAGTTAAAAACTTTTTTAAAGATAAAAACAGCCTGTTGCCATTTTCAGTTCTTGAAACATATAAGCCCATACTGGCTTCCTCCACACTTACCCAAAGTGAAATGCCCTGCGACGGAGCTACAGCTATGGAACAAGTCATTATGTCTGCCGCTAAAGAGAGCAAAAAAAAGATAAAAGGATTAGAGACTATGGCACAACAGGCAGGATTTCTGGATAGCATACCTTACAAATACCAGGCAGAAGAGCTGGTAAAATATATCGACAGCTCAACACTAAGCAGTGGTGATAACAAAATGATGAATGCCATGTTTGAAGCCTATCGACAACAGGATCTGAAAAAATTGGAAGAACTGATGGTAGATAGCGATGCCGGTCTTAGCAGCTTTACTAATATTTTACTTTATAATCGCAATGCTAATTGGGTGGAGAAACTAAAAACACTTATGACAGAAAAATCATTACTGGTAGCAGTAGGTGCGGGACATCTTCCTGGAGAAAAGGGGGTGATCAACCTGCTAAAAAAAGAGGGTTATACGGTAACTCCTGTTAAGAATAAGCTAAAGAAAGTAAAAGAGATATAAATAGCTGAAGTATAATATCCGCATACTGCATTAAATTATGTAGGCCATTCGTTACTTTTATTAAATTCAATTTTAAAAGTAACAGTTATGAAAAAATATTTTTCTTTTTTGGTTGTAGCAGTATATACCTGTTTAAGTAGTTCAGCACAAAAAAAAGACGAGATCAATTATTCTGACCCGTTTCAAATAGACAGTTCAGAGTATTTTTTAATCCCGCGGCTTATCGATAGCGAGAATCATGAAGCTTTTGGAAAAGGCAAAGGATTTTTACCCTGGGGTAATTACAGAGATATTTATTTCTATAATACGAAAACAAATGAAACCCGGAAATTATTCGGGCAAACCCTGGCACTGATAAATGGCTTTGGCCCGAGAAGATATTATTATGAAGAAAAACCAACGGAAACACCAATAAATATCCTCACTAATCACATTGTATACCTTGTTCGCACAGACAACTTCAATGGTGACAATGGGCTTGATTCTGAAGATCCTGTTTATTTGTACATATCTTCAAAAACAGGAGAGGAGGTAACCCAGATTACCCCAAAAGGACTCCATGTGCTTTCCTGGACAACGGCAAAGGATAAAAAGATCATTCTTGTAAAGCTGCAACTGGATAAAAACGGCAATAAAAAATTCGGCAATGGCGACGACGAAGTGTACTACAGGATCGATCTCAATGACGATATTTCAAAAATTAAATGCTACCCGATTACTTTGTAAAGAAACACTCAACATTTGTTGTTTTTGACTGTTATCGGATCATGCTAAGGAAAATAATAATTTCAATAGTCTTACAGATATTCTTATTTGCCCTTACCTCTTCCAAGCCTGTGGCTGAAGAAGGGATAAAAGTTATCATTACAAACCTTCGAAACGACAAAGGGCATGTATTGGTAAGCTTGTTCAAAGATGGGGCCGGATATCCTGATGATGCATCAAAGGCCTTTCGAAAAATAAAACTCAATATCATAAACAAAAATGCCTCAGTCATTTTTAAAGGCCTTGCGTCAGGAAATTATGCCATTGCTATCCTTCATGATGAAAATGATGATCAGAAAATGAATAAAAATGGCCTGGGCCTTCCAAAGGAGGGATATGGGTTTTCGAATAATGTAATGGGCGCATTTGGCCCGCCTTCCTAGTCAAAGGCCAGTTTTAAACACACTGTCAATACACTTACGCAAAAAGATATCCGGGCCAGGTATTAAAAAGCCGTTCCGAAAAACGAAACGGCATGAACACCAAAATTAATTTCTTGTCAGAATTGCTCCAGTCCGCTGAAGAAAAAAGCACCTTCGATCTTTGCATTTTCATCACTATCGCTTCCATGTACAGCATTTTCTCCTACTGAAGTGGCGTATAATTTACGGATAGTTCCTTCTGCTGCTTGTGCAGGATTAGTAGCGCCGATCAGTTCACGGAAAGCAGCTACTGCGTTTTCTTTTTCAAGTATTGCAGTAATAATAACACCGCTGCTCATGAAATCTACCAGTTCCCCATAAAACGGTCTTTCTTTATGTACCGCATAGAATTCTCCTGCTTTTTCTACGCTTAGTTTAGTTTGTTTCAGGGCTACGATACGGAATCCTTCTTTGATAAAACGATCAATGATCGCACCGGCATGACCATTACGCATAGCATCCGGCTTAATCATGGTAAATGTTCTGTTGCTCATAGTTGCGTTATTTGTTTTTAGCGCCGCAAAGGTAAGTCAAGTTTGTGGTTAATAATTCCCAGTTTACAGTTATTTTAAACCCAAAAAATTCCCTGAACCAGAAATAACAAACTCTAAACTGCTAACTCCAAACTCTTTATCTTCGCAGCCGTTTTATGAAACCCGTACAGGATATATTTCCCTTTTTAAATCAGCCCAAAAGGGTGGTGATAACCACACACCAGAAACCAGATGCAGATGCGATGGGGTCGTCCCTTGCATTGGGACACTTTCTTCGCCAGTTTGGGCATACTGTTAGTATCATTTCTCCCACTAATTGGGCGGGATGGGTAAACTGGATGCCCGGTGCCAAGGATGTATTGGATTATGAAAAGGATAAACAAAAAGCCGATGGCCTTCTGAATGAAGCCGAATGGCTCTTCTGTCTTGATTTCAACATTTTCCATCGTACAAAAACAATGACGGAAAAGCTAAAAGAGATAACCTGTACTAAAATTCTTATTGACCATCATCAAGAACCTGATGTTGAATCTTTTACCTATGGTACAAGTGATACATCAAAAAGCTCCACCTGTGAAATGGTTTATGATTTTATAGTTGATTCAGGACATAGTGATAAGATAAATGAGGAGATTGGAGAATGTATCTATGCCGGAGTAGTTGGAGATACCGGCTCATTCCGTTTTTCATCAGCACATGCAGGTGTTCACTCACTGGTAGCTGACCTGAAATCAAGAGGATTAGATCATGGCAAGATCCATGAGGGATTATTTGACAATTTTCTGGAGAACAGGTTGCGTTTTGTTGGTCATATACTGTTGCACCGTATGGAAATTTTTTATGAGTACAATACTGCACTGATTGCCATTCCCAAAAGTGACCTGTTGAAATATCACATAAAAACAGGAGATACAGAAGGGCTTGTAAATTTTCCACAAACCATCCAGGGGATAAAACTGGTGGCACTGGTGATTGACCGTGATGAGGAAAGAAAATGGAGTTTCCGGAGCAAAGGTGCGTTTGACTGTAATACCTTTGCCCGCAAATATTTTGAAGGAGGTGGCCATTACAACGCAGCAGGGGGGCGCAGTAATGATACACTGGAGCAGACAGTTGAAAAATTCAAACAGGCCATGAAAGAAAACGAAAGTCTTTTACAATAAATAAAACAAGTATGAACACTATTAAAAATTTATTACTCATTGTTACTGTTGGTGCACTGGTGGCAAGCTGCTCAAAAGCATCATACCGTAAAACGCCGGGGGGTATGCCTTATCAGCATTTCAAGAGCGGGGATACCCAGCAGGTAAAAGTTGGGAATTTTATCAAGCTCAGTTTTGCTCAAAAGATAAACGACAGTGTTTATTTTAGTACAGAAGGAAAAATGCCGATCTATATTCCTGTGTTGGCACAAACAACTCCCTATGACATATCTGAAGTTTGGACAAAAATGCACCTGGGTGACAGTGTAGCCACCACCCAGATGATGGACACATTTCTTAAGAGAATGCCTCCGGGTAACATTCCTCCTCAATTCAAAAAAGGAGACAGGATACTTACTTATGCAAAAGTGCTGGGAATCTTTACAAGCGACAGTGCACAGGTAGCTGATAAAATAAAGGAAGAAAAGATTTTTGAAGCTGCTGAAGTTGCTTCTATTCAAAAGTATCTCAATGATAAAAAAATTACCACCCAACGAACAAAGTCAGGTGCATTTATAGAGATCATCAATCCCGGGAATGGTAACCTGGCCGATTCAGGAAAATACGTTTCTGTAAATTATACCGGAACCACTTTTGACGGGAAAAAGTTTGACAGTAACACAGATCCTGCATTCAATCATGTGCAGCCTTATTCATTTACCGTTGGTATTGGTGAGATGATTAAAGGCTTTGATGAAGCTGTTAGTTTACTTAGGCAAGGCGGAAGTGCAAAAGTGTACATTCCATCTATGCTTGCCTATGGAGAAAGGCCTCCGCAGGGTTCGCCGATCAGGCCTTATGAGAAACTGATCTTCGAGGTAGCTATTGTTGATTTAAAAGATAAGGCACCTGCCCAGCCGCCTATGCATCCACAGCCTCAGCCACAAAAAGTTGACGCTCCTCAACCAAATAAATAATTATCGTATTCAATAATTCTGCAACTTTGTACCCGTCTTCGTAAGACGGGTATTTTTTTTGAGAGGCCCCGTTTTTAGTCCAGGATCTATTTCAAACCCCGTCCGCACCCCCTGAAATTACTAACCTACAACATAAATATCACCGTACTTTTTGCTTATACCTATAGTTAATATCCTATGAACCAAACTAAAGGTAGAATGTGATGTAAGGTTTTGATTACAATGTTTTATGGAAACGAGCCCTTTCACCTCTGTGCAAGGGTTTTTTTATTTTAGCCTTGTTGTAACGAGGTAACCAGTTTTATGGTCTCTACGGCCTCCTTCACATCATGCACACGAAGTATAGCCGCTCCGTTCAATAACCCAACAGTATTAATGACAGTAGTACCATTCAATGTATGTTCTGCTGTAGTGCCAAGCGTCTTCCATATAAATGATTTCCTGGAAATACCCAGCAGGAGGGGGGAATGCAAGATTTTAAAAACAGAAAGCTGGCGCAATAATTCAAAATTATGTTCAATGGTTTTAGCAAAGCCAAATCCCGGGTCGCAAATGATATCCTTTATACCGGCTTCTTTCAGTTCATTTTTTTTGTGTATCAAAAAATCAAGTACTTCAGAGGTCACATCTGCATAACTTGCCTGTTGCTGCATGTTCTGGGGAGTTCCTTTCATGTGCATTAATACATATGGCACATTCAGACTGGCAACAGTTCCAATCATTTTTTCATCAATGGAACCGGCGCTTATATCATTAACTATACCAGCCCCTGCAGCTACAGCTTCTGCTGCAACTTTTGCGTAATAGGTGTCAACAGAGATAAATGCTTCCGGAAAATTTTTATGTATTGCTTCTATAGGGGCCAAGACTCTTTTTAATTCTGCATCTGCCTCCAACTTTTCGCTTCCGGGTCTTGTACTTTGTCCACCAATATCAAGAATAGCAGAGCCATCCTTCAGCATTTGTTCAGCTTGTCTCAATACTGCATCTATAGTCTGATGCCGGCTCTCCCCATAGAACGAATCAGGTGTAATGTTGATAATTCCCATCACCAGAGGCTTATCCACAACCAATAATCTTCCTTTACAATTAAGTGTAAACATTAGCCTTTGTTCGTTATTTTTGAAGCTAAGTTAGGTGAGTGAAAAATAGTAACTAAAAAAAAGTAATATCCCTATAAAATCTCAATAATCACCACTCACTTTTCCTTGTTCACCGTATGACAACAACTAACCAGCAATACGACAAAGTCATTGTATCCTGTAAAGATATCTTTGTAAAGAAGGCAAAAGATTATGGCACAGCCTGGAGAGTTCTAAGAACTATTTCCATTGTTGACCAGATATTCATCAAAGCTCAACGCATCCGCACTATACAGGAAAAAGGAGAGCAGAAAGTTTCTGATGGAATAGCAGCCGAATTTAAAGGCATCATCAATTATGCAGTAATCGGGCTTATCCAGTTGGAACTGCCAGAGGATGCACCAGAGGAAATGAACATAAATGAAGTGTCTGCCTTTTACGACAAAAAGGTCAATACCGCCAAACAACTCATGCAGGATAAAAATCATGATTATGGCGAGGCCTGGCGAAGTATGAGCCAGGAGAGTTTCGTTGACCTGATACTAATGAAACTGCAACGCATCCGGCAAATATTAAATAATGATGGCAAAACGATCATCAGCGAAGGTATCGATGCCAACTATCATGATATTATCAATTATGCCGTGTTTGCATTAATATTGATGTAGCATGAAAATATCAGTAGCTCTCATACGAATCATTACAGGAGTCCTGTTCATCTTTTCAGGGTTGGTGAAGGCAAATGACCCCCTTGGATTAAGCTATAAAATGCAGGAATTCTTCGAAGTATGGGAAGTGCATGGCTTTAACTCATGGACATTGCTGATGTCAGTATTGATGAACGCTTTTGAGATCATT
The DNA here is from genome assembly GCA_016786885.1 of Chitinophagaceae bacterium. Lineage (GTDB taxonomy): Bacteria > Bacteroidota > Bacteroidia > Chitinophagales > Chitinophagaceae > JJ008. The sequence continues at coordinate 96,267 of JAEUVO010000064.1, forward strand.
GCGGGTTTTGCCTTGCTTCTAGGCTGGCGGATCAAATTGTTCAGTTGGTTATTATTAGCACTGATCATTTTCTTCACTTTCCTGACCGGGTATACATATATCACCGGCACACCCAAAAATTGTGGTTGCTTCGGCGATTGTTTGCCCATTACATCAAAGGTTTCGTTTCTGAAAGATGCAGCACTTACAGTACTGATCCTTTTTCTCGTTTGGAAACAAAAACATATCAAGCCACTGTTTTCTGAAAAGATAACCACCATTGCTATGCTGGGTATTACAATTATCAGCTTTCTTTTCCAATGGTACACCCTAACTTATTTACCGGTGATAGATTGTCTGCCATTTAAAAAGGGCAATAGTATTTCAGAAAAAATGAAGATACCTGCCAATGCTGTACCAGACAGCACCGTGATAACTTTTATTTATAAAAAGGGAGGTAAGGAAATTGAATTTACCGCTGATAAGTTTCCGGCTGATTTTAGTGCCAGTACTTATGAATTTGTAAAAAGGTACGATAAAGTAATCAGGAAGGGTAAGAATAACGAACCGCCAATAAAGGGCTTTGCCTTATCAGGCGATAGCAATGTAGATTCAATACAATTTGTATTAGCACAGCCATCTGCTATTCTATTATTCATAGAAAAATTCTCTGAAGCCGGAACTGGCTGGAAAAATAAATTTTCAGACATATATGCTGCTGCAAAGGCAAAAAATATTCCTTTATATATCATAACTGCTGAGCCTGGTAAAGCACCAGCAGCAGTAAACGGAACAGCATTTGCTGATGTGCAGATTTTTAAATGCGATTTCAAAGCTATTGAAACGGCTGCCAGAAGCAATCCTTGTATTTATTACTTACAGAAGGGCATAGTGATGAATAAATATAGCGGAGAAACGATGCAGCGAATAAAAACAGATATTGAAAAAGCACCAGCAATGGAAAGCACTCCTGCTGTCCCTTCCGTTCAGGCAACTGATAGCCTGAATCAATAAGCATGATAAAGCTAATTATCAAAAAGACAATATATGGCCTGCTGGTGCTGGTAGGGGTCGTGGTGCTTGTCTTTTTTTTATTCCAGGGCTTTGGCGACCCTTCCAGAATTGTAATGGGCCAAACCGGTGACTCCACCACACAGGCTAATATCCGGAAAGAACTATACCTCATCAATGAAAAAGGAGAAAAGATTCCCAGGTTCAAACAGTTTCTTTACTACCTGAATGACGTTTCACCTATATGTTTTCACAATAAAGCTGATATTGAAAAGAAAAAACTCAGGGGACTTTTTGCAGGAGGAAATACAAAATTTGGACTAAAAATTCCCTACCTGCGTAAATCATACCAGAGTAAGCGGGAAGTAGGGAGTATTTTGATACAGGCTTTACCGGGCACCCTGATGCTGGCTGTTGCAGCCATGTTTATCGCTATTCTCATAGGCATTCCATTAGGGGTGGTAGCCGCCGTTAAACAAAATACCTGGCTTGATACTTCAGCCATATTTAGCAGTATTGTAGGTATTTCCGCCCCTTCGTTTTTCATGGGTATCATTATGGTGTATCTGTTCGGGTTTGTGTTGAGTGATTGGACAGGTTTGCATATTGCAGGCAGTTGGTTTGCTATTGACGATGAAGGACAAAGACGATTAACCATGCAGAACCTTATTTTACCGGCAGTTACTCTGGGTATTCGTCCCTTAGCCATCATTACACAATTAACCAGAAGTGCTATGCTGGATGTACTTGACCAGGATTATATCCGTACAGCTTACGCAAAAGGACTGAGCAAAAGGACAGTGATATGGAAACATGGCTTGCGAAATGCATTGAATCCAGTGATTACCGCTATCACCGGTTGGTTTGCCGAATTATTAGCCGGGGCCTTTTTTGTAGAATATATCTTCGGCTGGCAGGGGATAGGTAAGGTAACAGTAGATGCGCTGGAAAAATTAGATTACCCCGTGGTGATGGGCTCTGTACTTATTTCTGCAACTTTCTTCATCATAATTAACATCCTGGCTGATATACTCTATGGAGTGGTGGATCCACGAGTCAGGATCCAATAAATTTCACAAAATCTTAATAGCAGATTCATCACTGAATTTTTTCTGCACACCGGTTTATAACTGGCTTTTCAGGCCCTTTTATTCTGTAACTTTAATAAGCTTCAGTTTAAATCCAAACAGGTTTGCTAACGATTAAACCAAATGTCTATGGAAAAAGTAACTACAATCCTCAGCAGGCAACAATTGCATTTCAAGAAAATTTCCCCGCTCTGTTCCATTAGCGACGCCTTATGTAGAATGAGCAGTCAGAATACTGATTACCTGATCGTAATGGATGATAATAATAATTTCCTTGGATTACTTACAGAACATGATGTAGCCAGGAAGACAATATTTATGAATAAGCCACTGACAAAATCTTGTGTAAACGAAATGATGAATACCCGGCTGCCATTTGCTGATGTAGATGATACGGTGGAAGATTGTATGAAAGTTATGAAACGGTACCATGTCCGGCATCTTCCTGTATTTAAAAACCTGGTATTGATGGGTATTGTATCAACAGATGACATCATCGATGAAGCAGTAAGCCACCGAAATGAAATATTTGACTGATTTTTTTTAGAACAGGTAATTACTGAATGATCACTTCATTGATCACTTTTTGCCTTAGTGCTTCATTTACCCGTTGTTTAATTTTCTCTTTCTGATAAATAAGCTCATTTTTAAGAGGGGCCACATTGGTGGTGATGATTAATTTATCGCCGATAATCTGCAATTTGTCGGTATAGCGGGCAATAGTCTTACCCATGATCTCTTCCCAAACATCCTCTATCTGCAATGCCTGTATACCCCCTTTAATACGACTGCCGTTTAGAAATTGTTGCATTGCTTCGCTGATAGAATATTCTCCCATGATGTAAAGTTACAATGAGATGAGTTGAAAATCTACATTTAGTTCTCCCAGGTGGGCAATCAGTCGTTCCTCATTCGTATCGGTGATAAAGACCTGCCCATCATTTCTCATACAAACCTTTTGCAATAAATTACTGATACGGTCTTCATCCAGTTTTTCAAACACATCATCCAACAGCAGAAGTGGGGCAAATCCTTTTTCCTTTTTAAGTACTTCCATTTCTGCCAGCTTCATTGCAAAGAGTAGGCTTTTCCGCTGACCCTGTGATGCAATTGTTTTAAAAGACTGAGTACCAAATTGTATATCAATATCATCACGATGAATACCGGATGTTGTACGTTGGGCAAAACAATCCTTCTGCCGGTTAACTGCTAATAACTCAGCAAAAGAAGCCAGCAGCAATTCACTTTCATAGATCAGGATCACATTTTCAGGTTGTTGAGCTATGTCGTCGTACAAATGTTTTACCGTTGGTAAAAATGAAACGAGGAATTCTTTTCGCTTGTTCAGAATATACTCACCCGGTATAATAAGTTGCTGATCCAATACATCCAGTAAAGCAAGATCTCTGGTGCCAGTCTCAGCAAAATTTTTCAATAAAGAATTTCTCTGTTGCAGCACTTTGGTATAAGTGATAAGATGCTGTAAATACACGGTATCCAGTTGAGATAATAGTGTATCCAGGAAAATTCGCCTTTCTTTACTATCGCCGGTAATCAGTTCTGCATCATCGGGGGCAATTACCACACATGGATAACGGCCTATATGCTGCGAAAGCTTATCATACTGTTCATCATTCACAGAAAACTCTTTTTTCCCGGCTTCCCGAAGAATGCAAACAGCCTTTTCCGTTTTTTTGTTCAATTCCAGTTTGCCTTCAATCCGGAAGCCTGAATGTCCATGTTTTATATTGGCACCATCAAGACGGGTAAAATAACTCCTGGTAAAACAGAGGTAATGAATAGCATCCAACAGGTTTGTTTTACCCACACCATTTTTGCCATAAATACCCACAATCCTTTCAGTAAAGTCAAACGAGCGATTCGTATAATTTTTGAACTGATAAAGCGATATGTGTTGAAGACGAAGCATTAAGGTCTGCAAGATAGGATGGAAGATACAAGCTACAAGGTAAAAAGCCACCAGAAGATGTCTAAATACATAAAGCCAGATAACCAGTACCATTTGACCGGCAGAACCATGTTTATCCCCTCAAAATCACTGCTTTAAAATTCCTTTTTTCCCCTTATTTTTGCGACTCAAAATTTTTGCCCGTGGCAGCCAAATTCTCTAAAGAAACTTACCTCTATTGGTACGAATTAATGCAGCTGATCCGCCAGTTTGAACTGATGGCTGAAGAGAAGTACAAAATGGAGGGAAAGATCCGTGGCTTTTTCCATGCTTATATCGGGCAGGAAGCTATTGCGGCAGGCTGTATGACGGCAACCCGGCCAGAAGATCTGTTTATTACTGCATACCGTGATCATGGATTGGCAATAGCTAAAGGTGTATCTGTGGACAGTTGTATGGCAGAGTTATATGGCAAAGCAACAGGTTGTGCTAAAGGAAAGGGTGGAAGTATGCACTTTTTTAGTAAAGAGGCTAATTTTTATGGAGGGCATGGTATTGTTGGCGCACAGATTGGTACCGGTGCGGGGTTGGCATTTGCAGAAAAATACCGTGGTTCAGATAATGTTGTGCTGGCCTATTTTGGTGATGGAGCCGCCCGCCAGGGTATGCTTCATGAAACTTTTAACCTGGCAATGCTTTGGAAACTGCCCGTGATCTTTATTTGTGAGAACAACAACTACGCTATGGGTACTTCAATAGAACGTACTTCTAACGTAATCGATATTTACAAACTGGCTGATGCATATGAAATGCCTGCTGACACTATTGATGGTATGAGTGCAGAAGCAGTACATGAAGGCGTAGGCAGGGCGGTGAAAAGAGCAAGAGAAAACGGAGGTCCTACTTTGCTGGAAATAAAAACTTACCGTTACAAAGGGCACTCAATAAGTGATCCCCAGAAATACAGAACAAAAGAAGAAGTAGATGAGTATAAAGGAAAAGATCCTATTCAACAGGTATTGAAAACAATACTTGATAACAAGTATGCAACACAGCAAGATATCAATGCCATCAACAAAAGAGTGGATGACATCGTGGATGCATCAGTAAAATTTGCGGAAGAAAGTCCATGGCCGGATGATAACGAAGTATTGAAGGATGTTTATGTAGATAAGGATTATCCATTCATCGTTGATTAACAATTTTAAATTAAAACAAGCAACATATATTTTATGGCAGACAATAAGAATGTGCAGGAAAAGGATAGCAGCGAAGCGGTCATCGCAAAAGCGAAAGGCTTTTGGGATAAGTACAGCAAACCTCTGATGATTGTTTCAACTCTCATCATATTGGTTATTGGCGGTTGGTATGTTTATCAGAATTTCTTTGTAAAGCCCAAAGAAGCAAAAGCAGTAGAAGCAATGTTCAGGGCGGAGGAATATTATCGTCTTGATTCTGTAAACCTGGCATTAAATGGAGATGGTCAGAATCCGGGCTTTGTAAAGATATCTGACAAGTATAGCGGAACAAAAGCAGGTAAACTGGCTTCTTTTTATGCGGGCAGTTGCTACCTGAAACTGAATCAATACGAAAAAGCAGTAAAATACCTGAAAAAATTCAGCAGCGAATCAGAGTTGATACAGGCAAGGGCTTATAAACTATTGGGTGACGCTTATGCGGATTGGGGTAAGAATGACGATGCACTCAGCTATTACAAAAAGGCTGGTCGTCATTTTGAAAAAGATGAGGCCAATTCACCAGAGTATCTTTTTGCTGCTGCATACTTTGCTGACAAGGTAATGAAGAATCAAAAAGAAGCAATTTCCCTGTACAAGGAAATCAAAGAGAAGTACCCCCGCAGCCAGCAGTCTTTTGAAGCCGATAATTACCTGGCTCAGTTAGGTGTTTACAGTTCAGAAAATTAATTATGGCCGACGTTACCAACAGTAAGTTATTGAATATCGATACAGGCATTCTTAAAAAGGATGCCTGTATTGTTTTGGTCAAGACAGAATGGAATGCAGCAATCGTTGATCAGCTGGAAAGAGGGTGTATTGCTATACTCGAAAAACATGGAATAAAGAGAATAATTGTACTGACAGTTCCCGGTGCGGTGGAAATACCATTCGCTATAAAAAGCTTCTGCGACAATAACGGAAAAAAGAACAAACCAGATGCGTTTATTGCCCTCGGCTGTGTAATCAAAGGAGATACTCCCCATTTTGACTATGTGTGCAAAGCCGTAACCGATGGAGTAGGGCGATTAAACCTCATTTTAACCATGCCAACAATTTTTGGAGTTCTTACAGTGAATGATGAACAACAGGCTATGGAAAGAATTGGGGGTAAACATGGCCATAAAGGGGAGGAAGCTGCCATCACCGCATTAAAGATGATCAGCTTTGTGAGGTCTTTAAAAAAATAAGCTTTGAACATTCAGCTATTCATACCATGCTTTGTTGACCAGTTATATCCTGATACGGGGTTTAATATGGTAAAAGTGCTGGAAAAATCAGGCTGTACTGTTTCATACAACACCGGGCAAACCTGTTGTGGCCAGCCAGCTTTCAATGCCGGTTTTTGGGATGAAGCCAAATCTGTTTGTACAAAATTCCTTAAAGATTTTAGCGGATCAGACTATATCGTGGCACCAAGTGCCAGTTGTGCAGGTTTTGTAAGAAATTATTATAGTAAGCTATTTGAAAACTCATCATTACACCATGAAGTGCAAGATATCAGCAAGCGGATATTTGAGTTTTCTGAATTTATGCTCCGGGTGCTGAAAGTGGAGGATGTGGGAGCTACATTAAACGGAAAGGCAACTTATCATGACTCTTGCGCCGGTTTAAGAGAATGCAAAATAAAAGAGGAACCAAGAAAGTTATTGTCGCATGTTAAAGGTCTTACCCTTACTGAAATGAATGACGTGGAAACCTGTTGTGGTTTCGGTGGCACATTTGCAGTAAAGTTCGAAGCTATTTCGATAGGTATGGGCGAACAGAAGGTAGAAAATGCTTTGGTTACAGGAGCTGACTATCTTATCTCAACCGACATCTCATGCCTGATGCATTTACAGGGTTATATTAAGCAAAAAGGCTATTCACTTAAAACCATGCACCTGGCTGATGTACTGGCGAGCGGATGGTAAAGAATGGTCTTAAATAAAAAACGGTGCATTCATACAAATGCACCGGCAAACAACACAAGATTCAAGGATAAGTTATTTTGGCATCACTAAATGGTCGATCACATGTATCACACCATTGCTCTGATACACATCTTTAATCGTAATAGAAGCCATTCCGCCTTTCTCATCTTTCAGCCAGATCTTTCCATCTTTTTTCATCACCCACAGTTTACCACCTGCTACAGTTGTTAATTCTGCAGTACCTTTTCCTTCTTTGATCTTTGCTTCTAAGGATTTGGCATCAAGTTTACCGGCCACCACATGATAAGTGAGGATGGAGGTGAGCTTGGCTTTATTTTCTGGTTTTACCAGTGTTTCCACCGTTCCGGAAGGCAACATACCAAACGCATCATTCGTTGGCGCAAAAACCGTGAAAGGCCCTGCGCTTTTTAGCGTCTCCACCAGGCCGGCAGCTTTTACAGCAGCTACTAACGTAGTATGGTCTTTTGAATTCATGGCATTCTCCACGATGTTTTTAGAAGGATACATAGCAGCACCACCCACTTCTACTGTCTTCTCCTTCGACATATTGCCCTGTCCGAATGAACTGTTTAATGATAAAACGGCTGCAAGTACAAGACCTGCGAATTTGATTTGTTTCATAATTGATTTGTTTTAAAAAAATTGTTACGGTTATTTATTGAAAAGGGTATGGCTCTTTAATCATGCATGAACAGAAACAAATACGGAGGGAGGTGAAGATTTGGATTGCCCGGATTGAAATTTTTTATTCAACTTCAGCTAAATTTGATCTTAAACACAATCAGGCATGGCATACTGGCTTATAAAATCAGAACCGTTTAAGTATTCGTGGGAACAATTTGAAAAGGATAAACAAACCTTCTGGGATGGTGTAAGAAACTATGCCGCCAGGAATCACCTGAAAGCTATGAAAAAGGGAGACCTTGTTTTTTTCTATCATAGCAATGAAGGAACAGAGATAGTTGGCATTGCCAAAGTAGCCAAAGAAGCATACCAGGATCCTACAACAATGGAAGAAGCCTGGGTGGCAGTTGATTTCAAACCGCATAAGAAACTAAAAAAACCGGTTAGCCTGGTAGAAATAAAGGCTGATAAGCGGTTAGCGAATATGGCATTGGTTAGGCTTGGTCGTTTATCTGTTCAGCCGGTAACAGATGAAGAATGGAATATTGTGATGCAAATGGCAGGAGAAAAATAGTTACAACTTCTGCTATATTTTCCCTTTAACAAATTGCATGGGTTACTTTTTACTGTATGATGGAATCAATACCTGATTCTCATCTTTAAATTCTAAAAAGTATAGCCATGAACAAACTTATCATCGGGCTGCTTATTATAGCAGCCGGAGCAGGAGCTTATTTCCTGCTCAAAAACAAAAAGAATACTACTGAAACAGTTTCGATCAACAAAGAATTTATTATTGGTAAATGGAAAACAGCATCCATTGAACCATTGAAGGATTCTGCACAACCGAAATTCTATTATGAATTTCAGAAAGATGGTATAGCCTACCGGACAATCAGTGACACGACAAAAGCCGATACCGTTAGCTATGCGTGGAAAGAGAGCAGCGGGATTATATTAAAAGACAAGGCAGCTGATACCACTGGCATTTTATTGGCAGTAGTTACACTCACTGCAGACAGCATGAAGGTAAAAACCAGTGACAATAGCGAAATCCTTTTCATAAAACTGAAATAAGAATTAATCCCGTTTCAAAAGAAACGGGATTGTTTTTATGCAAAATTTTCGGCATAGCATCTCTATTCTGTAATTCATAAAAAATATAACCATGAAAATCAAAATCGCTGTAATAGCAGCCCTGCTGCTTTGTGGTATTATTGCCTGTGATACACAAAAAAAAGGCAGCCCTGCAACCAAAAACAACACACAACTTGAATACTTGAAAGCAACAACCGACTCCCAGTCAAAACCGGCGCCACCACCTCAAGAACAAGAACAGTCAAAATATGCAGAATCTGAAATCAAAGCTGATAGTGAAGTAAAAAAAGGGATACTGGATGAAGGCAAGTTTAATACGGAAGATTACGATAACATTGTTGAACATAAATTCCTTGCTTCAACACAAAACCCGCTGTCAACTTTCTCAATAGATGTTGATGAGGCGGCTTACAGCAATGTAAGGCGCTACTTGCAAAATGGATCAACACCCCCATCAGGTGCTGTCCGGATCGAAGAGATGATCAACTATTTTGATTACATATATCCGAAACCGCAAAATGGAGATCCCTTTACAGTTAACACTGAAATGTCCGAATGCCCCTGGAATCCGCAGCACAAATTGGTGCATATCGGTTTACAGGGAAAGGAAATACCAGTTGATAACCTGCCGCCCTCGAACATGGTTTTTCTTGTAGATGTATCCGGATCGATGGACGAACCCAACAAGCTGCCGCTGGTACAGGCTTCAATGAATATGCTGGTAGACCAGCTAAGGGAGAAAGATAAAGTAGCCATTGTTGTATATGCCGGCTCTGCAGGGCTGGTATTACCTTCTACCAGCGGCGCAAACAAAATAAAAATCAAAGAAGCCATCGATAATCTTGAGGCTGGTGGCTCAACCGCAGGGGGAGAGGGCATTATGCTGGCTTATAAGACAGCAAGGGAGAATTTCATAAACAAAGGCAATAACCGAATCATCCTTGCGACTGATGGCGACTTCAATATTGGAATCAGCAGCGATGATGAACTGGTAAGGCTGATTGAAAAAGAAAGAAAGAGTGGAGTATTCCTTTCTGTTCTGGGTTATGGCATGGGCAACTACAAGGATAATAAAATGCAACAGCTTGCTGATAAGGGAAATGGCAATCACTCCTATATTGACAACATCAACGAAGCAAGAAAAGTGCTTGTAAACGAATTCGGCAGTACTCTGTTTACGATTGCCAAAGATGTCAAGATACAGATTGAATTCAACCCCGCTAAGGTACAGGCCTATCGCCTCATCGGTTATGAAAACAGGATGCTGGCTGCCGAAGATTTTAATGACGATACCAAGGATGCCGGTGAACTGGGTAGTGGCCATACGGTAACGGCACTGTATGAAGTTATCCCTGTTGGAGTGAAAGATGAATTCACCAAATCGGTGGACCTGCTGAAATACCAAAATAATGACAGGAAGATCCTTAATAATTCGGGGGAGGTTATGACCATAAAACTCCGCTATAAAAAGCCCGATGAAGACATTAGCAAACTTATCACTCACCAAGTATTGGATGAATCTGTTGCTGTCAGTAACACATCGGATAACTTCCGTTTTTCAGCAGCGGTTGCCGAATTCGGAATGCTGCTCCGGAATTCAGAATTCAAACAGCAGGGCAGTTACAACCAGGTTATCAATTTGGCGAAATCAGCAAAAGGAACTGATGAAGAAGGATACAGGGCCGAATTTATACGGCTGGTACAGACTGCTACTTCATTTGCGAAAAAATAATCTCCCTGAGACTATTTTTACAACAAAGCCACCTGTTTGTGCAGGTGGCTTTGCTGTTCTACATTTGGGTATGGTAAAAAAGAAACTGGTGATTTTATCAGGCGCAGGTATCAGTGCGGAGAGCGGATTAAAAACTTTTCGTGACAGCGATGGCCTGTGGGAAGGATATAATATTGAAGATGTGGCCACACCCAGGGCCTGGAGAAAAGACCCTCAATTGGTATTGGATTTTTATAACTATCGGAGAAAAAACGTACTGGATGTACAGCCCAATGAAGCTCATTATGGATTAGCAGCGTTGGAAAGTGATTTTGAAGTCAGTATTATCACTCAAAACATTGATGACCTGCATGAAAGAGCAGGGTCAACTAATGTGCTTCATTTGCATGGTGAGATATTAAAAATGCGAAGTGAGAGAGATCAGTCGCTGATTTATGAAATCAGAGGGGATATAAAAATAGGAGATATGGCTGAGGATGGGGCCCAGTTGCGTCCGCACATCGTATGGTTTGAAGAGCCTGTTCCGAAAATTGAAGAAGCTATACCGATAGTTCATAGTGCTGACATATTCGTAGTAGTAGGTACTTCATTAGTAGTTTATCCCGCCGCAGGGCTGGTGAACTATACAAAACCAGAAGTACCAGTTTACGTCATTGACAAAAAAATTCCGTATATCACATCAAAAGAAAAACTGACGATCATAGAAATGCCGGCAACTGAAGGTGTAAAACAGCTGACAGAATTTATCAAAGTAAATATTTGAGATGATTGAATTTTATTTTAACGAACTTCTTTATCCATTACTCGTAGTAGGTTTAATATTCTTAATACCTTATATTTTCTTCCTGCTCTCACAATATAACATCTTAAAAGCTATCCAACCAGATAACAGGCTGATGCAGCCATTCGAGGTCTGGTTTCAACTGGTTCCTGTTTTTGGTTTAATATGGCAGTTCGTTGTGGTGGGTCGTATTGCTGATTCCATCAGGAATGAGTACCAATCACAAAAAGATATTTCTTTCCTCGGCATGGGTGATGGTGAACTACTGGAGAATATCAATAACAGGGTTACCTATTCAACCGGTTTTTGGTATTGCGTAATGGTTTGCTGTTCATTAATACCAATATTAGGGTTCATCACCGGAATAGGAGCATTGGCATTATGGATCACTTATTGGCGGCAACTGATCAAACATAAAGAGATCATAGAGCAATCAAACCTGGGCTGATCAATGATCTTTTTTTTCTTCATGAAACCTGATCCCCAGTTCTGACAGCTCAGCAAGTACTGGTTCATAGATTTCTTTAGAAGTAGGTATGTGCAGCCCGGTCATTTTTATTTTACCCTTCAGTATTAATTTAGCTGCAATGCCCAATGGTAGTCCTACAGTCTTAGCCATCGCCGTTCGCAAACTGTTTTCTCCCTTTACTACTAATGAACTTCTTACTAAAGACTCCTTATCTCCTGTTTTGTACCCGATCTCGTGTAACATTACAATCATGTCCTTATCGTAAGGACGAAGGCTAAGTTTTTTTTCCACAGCAAACTGAAGAATATCCGCAGGGCTGCAGAAACCTCTGTTTACCAGCGTTTCTCCATCATCAAGGCCCAAAAAGAAAAGTTGTTTCAATGTCAGATTCGCTTCATGCATTTTATGCGCCAGGAAAGCAGCAGCTTTATCTTTTACAGCATCGATCTCCACTTCTTCGAGGTTTCCTTTATCATCAGCAGCCATAAAAGTCTCGGGCACTTGCTCACCTACTTCTGCAGCTTCATTCTCAGCTTCCATCAGCTTCATCAGATTCTCAAGGAGGTCTTTTGTCTCCGCAAACCTCTCAGTTAATTTCTGATTAATCCAGTCGCCAAAACCATTCTTATCCATATGTTCCTTGAACACTTGCTGCAGGCTTTTATTATCTGTTTCATACTGGGCTGTTTCATCTGTCAGTTTCAGTTCAATGATATTTTTCCAGCCATACATAAAATCAGGATGACGCAATGTAGTACGGATGAATGTCTCTGTCTGTTCCAACCCATACAGGGTGGTGTAACTGAGAGAATCCCTGTTAGGATACCAGCTTAAGAAACCAAGTTCAGGGATCTCAACCAACCGGTCAGCGGCAAACAATTCTTCATGTGTCAATTTCTTCTCTTCTCCTTCTTCCCGAAAATGGGCACCTGCCTTACCCGCCATGATAATGTTGCGGGGATTCCAGCTTATTTTATAATGCCAGGGATTATCATCGCTTTCCGGTGCTACTAATCCTCCGCAATGTGACTTGAAAGAAGTGATCGTACCACCATTGGCATGTATATCATCAATGAGCTGCATGGCACTCATATGATCGATTCCGGGATCTAATCCCATTTCACAAAGAAAGAGGAGCTTCTTCTTATCAATCTTCGGCTGTAATTTTTTTATTTCTTCATCGACATAAGAGGCGGTTAATAAATTCTTATGCTGCTTCACACATTCTTTTGCTACTTCAATATGGAGATGGGGAGGAAGTAATGAGATAACGATATCGGCAGAGCGAATATATTTTGTTGTTTCCCCGCTGTTATTGATATCAAATGAAACTGCTTGTGCATTTCCCGAGCCGCCGATTTTTGATTGAGCCAGCTTAATATCTGCATCCACAACAACAATATTCCAGTTCTCAGCCACTGCATTTTCCATCAAATAGTCAATCAACACTGTAGCTGATTTGCCGGCGCCAAATAATAAGATCGTCTTCATCGGAGTCTTGTTTGAAAACCTGAAAATTAGTACGAAAAAGCCATAAATCCAGCTTGTTTTTCAAGCTGTTAACTAATCCACAAGAGTGGATAAAATAGCTTAAAAAACACTTCTATTTATCAGGTTTTCAAAGGCGAAAAAAGTAGATTTGCAAACCCTGAAAAAACGCCGGAATCAGGCTAAAAAAGATTCAAAAATCAACTTAAAAGAAGAAGGAAAATCACACAAATGGAAGAGAACTTAGAGCCCCTGGAAACGAACGACAGCAACCGTATCATACCAGTTAATATTGAAGAGCAGATGAAGACTGCCTATATTGACTATTCGATGTCGGTAATAGTGGGCCGTGCCCTGCCTGATGTAAGAGATGGACTAAAACCTGTACATCGCCGCATTTTATTTGCGATGAATCAACTGGGTCTTCACTACAACAAACCCTATAAAAAATCTGCCCGTTTGGTGGGGGAAGTGTTGGGTAAGTATCATCCTCACGGAGATACCTCTGTATACGATGCAATGGTTCGAATGGCACAGGAATGGAGTATGCGTTACACTATGGTGGATGGACAGGGAAATTTTGGTAACCAGGATGGAGATGGTCCGGCAGCGATGCGTTATACAGAAGCAAGGCTGGAGCGGCTGGCAGAGCATATGCTTGATGATATTGAAAAAGATACTGTTGATTTCCAGTTAAACTTTGATGATTCCGAAAAAGAGCCAACAGTTCTGCCAACAAGGGTTCCGCAATTATTGGTAAATGGATCGAGTGGAATTGCCGTAGGTATGGCCACCAATATGATGCCTCATAATCTTTCTGAGGTGATTGATGGCTGTGTTGCATTTATCGGTAACCGTGAAATAACGATAGATGAATTAATGCAGCATGTAAAAGCTCCTGATTTCCCCACAGGAGGTATTATTTATGGAATGGAGGGTGTGAAAGCTGCTATGCACTTTGGAAGGGGCAGGGTAGTAGTAAGAGGTAAATTAAGTATTGAAACAAAACCAAGTGGCCGTGAGCAGATCATTATTTCAGAAGTGCCTTACCAGGTAAACCGTGATGCCTTGACAAACCGTATCGGGGAACTGGTAAATGAAAAGATCATCGAAGGAATTGCACATGTTAACAACGAATCGAATAATAAAGAGGGCACCAGGGTGGTGATTGACCTGAAAAGGGATGCTATCGCTAATGTGATAGTTAACCAGTTGTATAAGCTGACTGACCTTCAAACTTCTTACGGTATCAATAATGTAGCGATCGTAAAAGGAAGACCAAGGACACTTAACCTGAAAGAATTGATCACTGAGTTTGTAGAATTCAGGCATGAGGTAGTAGTAAGAAGAACAAAGTTTGAATTACAGGAAGCCGAGAAAAGAGCACATATCTTAAAAGGATACCTTATTGCATTGGATCATCTTGATGAAGTGATTGCCCTGATCCGTTCATCTGCCACCCCTGACATTGCCAAAGACAACCTGATCAATGCCGGTTGGGGCCTGGATGATATCCAGGCCAAAGCTATACTGGAACTCCGTTTGCAGCGGTTGACCGGTATGGAAAGAGATAAGATCAAAGAAGAGTTTGATGAACTGATGAAATTGATTGCTCACCTGAATGAAATACTGGCCAACGAAGGCATGAGGTTTGACATTATTAAAACGGAATTGCTGGAAATAAAAGAAAAATTCGGTGATGAAAGACAGACAGAGATCACCTACCTGGATGATGAAGTAAAAATCAAAGACCTTATCAAGGAAGAAGATGTTGTTATCACTATTTCTCACCTTGGATATATCAAACGGACACCAGCTGATGAATACCGGGCACAGAGAAGAGGCGGACGGGGTGTAATGGGAGGAAAAACAAGAGATGAAGATTATATTGAACATCTTTTTGTGGCATCAACACATCACACCATGCTTTTCTTTACCGAAAAAGGAAGAGTGTACTGGCTGAATGTATATGAAATTCCGGAAGGGGAGAAAACAGGGAAGGGCCGTGCCATCCAAAACCTGATGCAATTACCACCGGATGATAAGGTCAGAACCATCATCGATGTGAAAGATTTAAAAGATACAGATTTCGTTAAGTCACACAATATCGTTCTGTGTACCAAAAAAGGTATAATCAAGAAAACAGAATTAGAGGATTTCAGCCGCCCTAGACAAACCGGGGTAAATGCTATAACCATTGTAGAAGGGGATGAATTGCTGGAAGCAAAACTCACAGATGGCAATTCTGAAATAATGATGGCTGTGAAAAGTGGCCGGGCTATCCGTTTCTCAGAAGAAAAAGTAAGAGCAACCGGACGGGGCGCCATTGGTGTGGCTGGCATAGAAGTGGATGATGAGCATGATGAAGTGGTTGGTATGATTTGTGTAAATCCGGAAACAGATGCATCAAAAACGGTGCTGGTGGTAAGTGAGAAAGGATTTGGTAAAAGAACCCCGGTGGATGAATACCGTTTTACAAACAGGGGAGGCAAAGGTGTAAAAACAATCAATGTAACAGACAAAACTGGATCCCTCGTTGGTATATTGGATGTAGCGGAAAGAGAAGATATCATGATAACTTGTAAAAGCGGGGTTACTATCCGGATGCCTGTAAGCGGTATCAGCGAACAGGGCAGGGCCACACAAGGAGTGAAGCTTATAAAGCTGGATGAAGGCGATGAAATTGCCGCTATTACCAACTTGGATGACCAGGCAGCACAAAATGGTAATGGTGATGTAAATGCAGAAGGAAAAGAGGGAGGTAATGACGCAACCGCTCCAGATGAAAATCCATCTACGGAAGGTAGCATTGAATAAAAAATTTAATTAAACAATCTAATAAACATGAAAAGGATCTTATTCCTCTTAACAATCAGCTTGTCAGTCGTTATTGCGAATGCGCAGAACATAGACAACATTAAAACATCACTGATGCTGAACCAGCTTGAAAAAGCTAAAACAGATTTTGATAAAGCCATCACTAACGCAAAATTTGCAGGTAAAGCGGAAGCATATATTTTAAAGACCGCAATATATGCAGGCCTGGCAATGGCTGAGGATAAAAAAAATACTCCTGCAGGAGACCAGCTTACAAATGAAGCAGAAGCTGCCTTCAGCAAGTATAAAGAAATGGAACCATCCATGGCACTAATGTCCGATCCTATATATCAGAATGGTCCTATTAATCTTTACTCAAGTTTTTATACTGCAGGATATACTGATTATAGCAATAAGAAATGGCAAACCGGTCTTGTTAAATTAAAAAAGGCCATTGAATTCTCTGATCTTTTGATCGCAAGAAAGTTAATTAATGTACCAGTTGATACCAATGTGCTTATTCTTGCTGCCATTACCGCTGAAAACTCAGGTAACAAGGATGATGCAGCTAAATACTATACCAGGCTTGCAGATGCGAATGTAGCAGGAGACGGTTTTGAAGGAGTCTATCGTTTCATGGTTAGTCATTCTTTTGCTAAAAAGGATATGGTTTCCTTTGAAAAGTATAAGGCCCTTGGCAAACAGCTTTACCCCAAAAGTGACTATTTTGACTATGATAAGATAGATTTTGCAGTGGGGTTGATGACCAATTTAAACGATAAACTAAAAGCCCTTGAAGAAGTGCTTGCCACCGATCCGGATAATTATAAAGCTAACCAGGTATTAGGTGAAATAATTTATGATACATTGAACCCCAGGGAGGATAACCCACCACCACCGCCTGCTAATGCAGCTGAACTCGAAAAGAAAATGATTGCGGCTTTCAATAAATCCGCCAAAGCAAAACCAGGATCTGAAATTCCATTCCTGTACATTGGCGACCACTTTATTAACAAAGCCACAAAAGTAAATGGCGCCAGGGAAGCTCATGCAAAAGATATGAAAGCAAGAACAAAACCCGGTGCAATGGCTTCCAAAGAAGATATTGCTAAAAGAGATGCACTGGATAAAGAGTACGGAGAAACACTGGAAGGAGCCCGGGAACCTTATGAAGCTGCCGCTGCAATCTTTGCCGCAAAAACAGACCTGCATACAAGAGACAAGCAACAATACAAAAAAGCAGCCAGCTACCTGGCAGATATATTCGCATTCAAAAAAGCAATGGCCAAAGGCAAGCCTGCTGACCAGGCTAAATGGGCGGCAGAAGAGAAGAAGTGGAACGAGAGATATGACAGCATCAAATAATTGTACTAAAGGAAGGCCATGATAAGTGGCCTTTCTTACTCATCCTCTACTTAACATAATGTAAATTATAAGAAAAAATATTGTTTATTATTACCTCCGGCAAGGGTGACACGAAGTTGTAAACATTAACAGGGCTATTGGGTATTGGTGATAACTGAACGTCTGAGTAGCTTGCATACAAATTCCCCATTATGCAAATTCCAAAGTACTTGCTAATATTTTCGTTTGCCACATTTTTAGTTGCATGTAACGATACAGCCACAAAAGCTGATAGCGATGATATACCAGCTGAAAAAAAGGAAGTTGATAATGCAAATACGATTGCTGCACCACCAACTGCCGGTACGGATGCAACTATAGCAACACTCCCCGACAGCAGTAAATCAGCAACAGAGTCAAATAAGATTCTTGCCAATATTGATCAATACCTGTTATCCAGTGCTGTGATCCCTGAGAGTACATCAAATGCCGACGGATTTCACGGCGCAGCCGTAAAGATTGAGAATACATTGAAAAAAAACAGCTTTCAAAAAATAATGGTTGAGGTCAGTATCTTACTGGCAGATGACAAAGAATACCGAACAGATTATTATACACTATATAATATTGAACCTGGCAGTATAAAGACCATTAAAATACCAAATACCTCAAGGGGTTCAAAAATTGTGAGCCATATTGTGAAAGTAAAAAGTGATGAACTAACCAAAGGTGAATGGGTGCTGACTGGCAGCAAATTTGTACCCCGCTAAATTATGAACCTGAGAGATACAATCCTTGCACAGCACTCCCAGGCGAACTGTACTAAAATTGTACAATGGATCGGCAACAAACAGGAACGATTCAATACTCTCTTCGATTTATTTCTTTATGATGATGATTGGTGTGTGACTCAAAGAGCTTCCTGGCCACTCAGTTATGCTGTTCAGATACATCCGGAGTTAATAAAACCACATTTTGGCAAACTATTAAAAAACCTGAAGAAACCAAAGCTTCATGATGCTGTTAAACGCAACACGGTGCGGCTTTTACAAGATATAACCGTTCCTGAACGGTTTCGTGGTGACCTGATGGACACCTGTTTTGGCTATATCTCATCCCCGGTGGAAAAACCAGCCATTAAAGCATTCTCTCTTACGATACTTCACAACTTATCAGCCCAATACCCTGATATAAAACAGGAATTAAAAGCCATTATTGAAGATCGTTGGGAATATGAAACTGCGGCCTTCCGGTCAAGAGCCAAAAAAATACTTAAGACTCTTTAGATCAATACTAGACTAGTTCAGGTAACCTGACAAATTATATATAAACTGTAATGAAAATATCACTGCAAATTCATAACCTGTTATTTTTTTGTGTAATATCCCTCCCTGTCAAACTCTCTGAAAATTAACCGCAGGTTCTGATCATATGTAATGTAATTATATAACCAGTTCATGAAAACAAAGAACCTGTTCTTCACTCCCAGTATAAGCATCAGGTGAAGTCCCATCCAGATCAGCCAGGCAAAAAAACCACCAAAATGCAACCTTGGCCTTGGCATATCCACCACAGCCAGGTTTCTGCCGACTGTGGCCATTGACCCTTTATCGTGATAGGTAAATTCATACAACCTGGACGGGTTTGATTTCTTTTCCATCATTATAAGATTAGTCGCCAGCATATCTGCCTGTTGAATGGCCACCGGTGCCACCTGCGGATGACCAGCCGGATAGTTATCGGTTTCCATGTAAGCCAGATCACCTATAGCATAAATATTATCATGACCCATTACTTTGCAATACCTGTCAATTTTTATCCTGTTCCCTCTTGCAATCAAAGAATTATCAATTCCACGAGGAATATTTCCCTTGATACCGGCTGCCCATATTACTGTAGCAGAAGGGATCAGCTTGCCATCCTGCAGCTCAACATTATTGCCATCATAATTTTTTACGAGAGCTCCTGTAATTACTTTCACTCCTAATTTTCCAAGATATTTTTTAGATTTTGCTGAGGATTTCTCGCTCATTGCAGCCAATGTCTTTCCGGCGCCTTCCAATAAGTAAATATTCATTTTTGAAAAATCCAGTTCAGGATAATCCTTTGGCAATACATATTTTTTCATTTCTGCCAATGCTCCAGAGACCTCTACCCCTGTTGGTCCACCTCCTACCACCACTATATTCATTGCTCTTTGCAAAGATTCTTCATCTTTAATGGTGTGAGCCTCCTCAAAAAGATGTAGAAGCCGGTGCCTGATCTGCAAAGCTTCTACCGTTGACTTCATCGGGAAAGCATGATTGGCAAGTTGAGTGTTACCAAAAAAATTGGTGTCTGCACCGGTAGCTAATACCAGCACATCATAGCTGACCTCTTCAATGGTAGTTATGATTTTATTTTCTACAGGAATCACTTCTTTCAGCTCAGCCAGCCTTATACGTACGTTCTTACTTTTCTGGAACACTTTCCTTAGTGGGAATGAAATATTGCTGGCATCAAGTCCGGCCGTAGCTACCTGGTAAAAAAGCGGCTGGAACTGATGATAATTGAACCTGTCTACTAGCACTACTTTAAATCCGGCTTTGTTATTCAGTTTGCGGGCTAATCTCAATCCACCGAATCCTGCACCAACTATAACGACTTTCATGGTTTGTGTTTTTCCTTACAACACAAATTTACATTATTTTCAATAATTATTGAAAATTTAGGAAATAATTTTTCCCTACTAAAAAAAGGGCTTCTCAGCCCCTTATTATAATTAATACTATTGTATGCAGCTCAATACAGCATTCTGACTTTAATCGTCGCTTTCACTTCCTTTAATAAATGTAGTGCCTGGGAAGATAGTTTCTTATCTACATCCAGTACCACATACCCTATCTCATCATTCGTTTTAAGGTATTGCCCAACAATATTGATATTATGTTTGGAAAGTTGTGTATTGATAGCAGAAAGAACCCCCGGCACATTATTATGTATGTGCAAAATGCGATGACTACCCTCCTGCGGAGGTAATGCCAGTGCTGGCACAGTATGTGAACCAAATGTGATACCTTTTTCCAGGTAATTGTACAGCTTGATACTTACATCCTCACCAATATTTTGCTGTGCTTCTTCAGTACTGCCACCGATATGCGGGGTGAGTATTACATTGGGCAGGTCCTGTAATGGTGTTTGAAAATGGTCTCCGTTTTTTTCCGGCTCCCAAGGATACACATCTACCGCAGCACCGCTAATATGCCCATCCAGTATTTCTTTCCGAAGTGCATCCAGGTCTACTACCTCTCCCCTTGCATAGTTGACGAGAATAGCCCCTTTTTTAAAATGCTTTAGATTGGTTTTGCTGATAAGATTTTTTGTTTGTGCTGTTTCGGGAACATGCAATGTAACCACATCGGCCCTGCTTAATAATTCCTTTAAGGATTTGGCATCTTCGGCATTACCCAATGGTAATTTTGTTTCCACGTCATAAAAAATAACTTTCATTCCCAACGCTTCTGCCAACACACTTACCTGGCTGCCGATATTTCCATAACCAATTATGCCAAGGGTCTTTCCCCTTAATTCATAGCTGCCTTTGGCCTCTTTCATCCATATGCCTTCATGGGCCGCTTTATTTTTATCAGGAATTCTTCTGATAAGCATAATCGCTGCACCTATTACCAGTTCAGCAACAGACCTTGTATTGGAATAAGGGGCATTAAAAACCACCACCCCATTTTTTGTAGCCTCTTTTAAATCAACCTGGTTTACACCAATACAAAAACAACCTATGGCCTGTAATTTCTTTGCCGCTTCCAGTATCTTTTTTGTTACCTGGGTTTTAGAACGGATTCCCAGGATATGAACATCTTTTATCTCATCAATTAATTGTTCTTCTGTCAGCGCCTTTGATATTTTATCAACTTTTACATAACCGTGATGACGGAAATTTTTAACCGCTGCGTCACTGATATTTTCAAGGAAAAGTATCCTGATCTTTTCTTTTGGATAACTGGTGGTATTGCCTGCTTTTGTCATACAGCAAATATACTACGTACTAACCAGCAACTTTTTATGGTATATAATAAACTCATCAGAAAATACTAACACTAACAGTTGTTTTCTATTAACATTTGTAGTGCCGCTGGGGAAAACTATTAGTTTGCCCGCTATACAGGGCTTCTATTTTTGTAACGAAACCAATGACGACCTCTTGAAGACGTTTTATTTCCTTTTATTGTTTGCCTTTCTGGGATATTGTTGCAATACTTCTTCCCGTGATAAAAAACCGGAAGAGGATTCATTACAATACTACCCGGCAACACCTGAAAAAATTGATCAGCAGGAGTTCAGGGAATACTACCGGAAATTATCTGCATTTTTTGACACCACATTGCTCAGAAACAGCAATTTCAATGGTGGGATACTTATTGCAAAAAATGGTTCTGTTATATATGAGAGATATACTGGCAAAGTTGATCTTCGCAGAAAAGATACATTAACAGAAAATACTCCACTGCATATTGCTTCAACAACCAAAACGTTTACAGGCATTGCTGTCCTCAGGCTGATACAGGAAGGCAGGCTTTCACCAAATGATACTATCACAAAATTTTTCCCTTCCCTTCCCTATCCGGGCATAACGGTAAAGATGTTACTGAATCACCGCAGCGGGTTGCCGAACTATGTGCATTTTATGGATAAAACCAGCTGGGATAAAAAACAATATGCTACCAACAGCGATGTGCTTTCCATTCTTATAAAAGATAAACCAAATATTAATTTTCAACCCGGCAAACGATTCAGCTATTGCAATACCAATTATATATTGCTGGCTATGATCATTGAGAAAATAACCGGTAAACCTTACCCGGAATATATGCAGCAAAAATTCTTCTTGCCGCTGCAAATGAAAAACACCTATGTATTTACATTGAAAGATACACTTACGGCTACCCCTTCTTTCAACTACAATGGCAATTACTGGAATTATGATTTCCTGGATGGAACCTATGGTGATAAAAATATCTACAGCACACCCCAGGATCTGCTGAAATGGGATCAGGCTTTATATTCTGACCAGGTGCTCAGTAAGCCGTTATTGGATTCTGCGTTTGCACCCTATAGTTTTGAAAAACCCTCCATTCATAATTATGGCTTGGGATGGCGCCTGCAGCTTTTGCCAAATGGCAAGAAAGTGGTATATCATTTTGGTAAATGGCACGGGTTCAATGCAGCATTTGCCCGGCTTACGGAAGAGAAAGTCACCATTATCATTTTGGGAAACCGGTTTACGAGAAGTATTTATGGCACTGCACATCTATGCTATGATATTTTTGGCGACTACTTACAAAGGGGAGTAAAAGACGAAGAAGAATCAGATTCTCTCTCTTCAAAAAAAGGTGAACCTGCTACTGCTGAACGTAAGAAAATTCCCTCAAAAAAAATCAATAAGAAAACCAGAAGCTAAATCATCTCATTTCTGGAAAAACTTGCTGACCTTTATAGAGGTATGAAAATTCTTTCAGCAGAAGAAATTCGCTTATGGGATCAGTTTACAATTCTGAATGAGCCCATTTCATCCATTGACCTGATGGAAAGAGCAGCCACGGCAAGTACTGACTGGTTGCTGAAAAAATATCCTGATGCTCCTTCCTTTGGTATTTTCTGCGGTAAAGGAAATAATGGTGGTGACGGGCTCGCCATTGCCAGGATGCTGATGGAAAAAGATTTTTTAGTCACTGTTTATATATTGGAATTTGGCCACAAAGGCACAGAAGATTTTCAAACCAACCTCGCAAGGCTTCACCAATTCCCAAACGCAGATATCCATTTTATACAATCAACAGAGCAATTTCATCCATTTCCAACCGGGCAAATTGTGATTGACGCATTGTTTGGATCAGGCTTAAATCGGGGCATCGAGGGAATAACAGCCTTACTCGTCCGGCATATCAACCATTCTGGCTGTGAGGTCGTTTCAATTGATATTCCCAGCGGACTTTTTACTGATCGTTCGTCAAAAGGAAATTTATCGGTAAGAGCCAACTTTACACTGAGTTTTCAATGTTACAAACCAGCTTTTCTATTTGCAGAAAATGAAGAGGTAGTTGGAGAAATACACCTGCTCGACATCGGTCTTCATCAAGGATTCTATGATACCATCAGCAGCCGGTTTGAACTATTAGATGATACCATTATACACACCATTCACAAACCCCGTAAACGTTTTGCCCACAAAGGCAGCTACGGCCATGCCTTACTGGTAGCGGGTAGTTATGGGAAAATTGGCGCTGCCATACTCGCTGTCAAAGCCTGCCTGCGGAGTGGTGCAGGTTTATTGTCCAGCCATATACCTACTTGCGGTTATGCCATTCTGCAAACTGCTGTTCCTGAAGCAATGGTATTGACAGATTTTAATTCTTCTTTCAGTACAAAAATTGAAGATGATCTTTCTGCATTCGAAGCTATTGGAATCGGGCCCGGTATTGGTACCGCATCGGAAACTAAAATGTTGCTCCGCGAAATTTTTGATTCTTACAGAAGCCCTGTTATTCTTGATGCAGATGCTTTAAATATCATGGCTTCGCAAAAAGATTTACTGAAACTTATTCCGCCAGGCTCTATACTTACTCCCCATCCAAAAGAGTTCGAAAGATTGTTTGGCGAGTCAGCCAACGAATTTGAAAGAGTTCTCCTGGCACTGGAAAGGGCAAAAGAATTAAGTGCTATCATTATTCTGAAAGGACATCACAGTTTTATAGCCACCCCTGATGGCCGTGGTTTTTTCAATAGTACAGGAAATCCCGGAATGGCTACTGCCGGCAGTGGCGATGTGCTTACCGGTATATTAACCGGCCTGCTTGCACAGGGCTATAGTTCCAGCGAGACCGCTGTGCTGGGTGTTTACCTCCACGGACTGGCAGGTGACCTTGCCGCCAAAGACCTGTCAATGGAATCAATGATTGCCGGCGATATAATTGATTTTTTGGGAGAGGCCTTCCTGTTGATAAGCTAAGAATGACCCCGGAAAAGGGAGCTTAAACCAGGTGCCGAAATACCGGATTTACCCCTTCAAAAGATTGAAAATAAAGCCCCTCCGGGGTTTGGGGCATTGGCAGCCAAACCCTATCTTTGCCGCCCGGCTAAAAGGCCGGTTTTCATTAAATCTTGATTAAGAATCAACTCTTATGGACAAATTGATTTATCTGGTGCCCGTAATGGGACTGATTGGCTTGCTTTACACCCTTTTAAAGTTCAATTGGGTTTCCAAACAAGATGCCGGTAACGACCGCATGAAAGAGATCAGCAATTATATTGCTGAAGGTGCTATGGCCTTTTTGAAAGCAGAGTGGAAAATACTTGGCTATTTCGTGGTGATCGTTGGTATTCTGCTGGCAGTAATGGCTACTTCCAATCCACATTCTCACTGGCTCATCGCTGTTGCATTTGTGGTAGGTGCTGTATTCAGCGCTACTGCAGGTTATATCGGTATGAAAGCTGCAACAAAAGCAAATGTACGTACAGCCAATGCAGCCCGTACCAGTTTGAGTAAAGCATTAAATGTATCCTTTACAGGTGGTGCAGTAATGGGAATGGGAGTTTCGGGTTTGGCCGTACTTGGTTTAGGAGGTTTATACATTGTATTGAAACAGGTATTTGCTCCGGATGCACCTGTGAACTCAGATGAAATGATCAAGACAATCGAAGTGCTCACTGGTTTTTCATTGGGTGCAGAATCAATTGCCTTGTTTGCCCGTGTGGGTGGCGGTATTTATACAAAAGCTGCCGATGTAGGAGCTGACCTGGTGGGTAAAGTGGAAGCAGGTATTCCTGAAGATGATCCAAGAAACCCTGCCACCATTGCTGATAACGTAGGTGATAATGTTGGTGATGTAGCTGGTATGGGTGCTGACCTTTTTGGTTCCTATGTAGCTACAGTTCTTGCCACTATCGTTTTAGGCCAGCAAACAACGGTTGTATTTGGTGATGATGTATTGGGAGGTTTCTCTCCTATCATATTACCAATGCTGATAGCCGGAGTGGGGATTTTATTTTCTATCATCGGCACCTGGTTTGTTCGAATAAGCGATACAGCCGGGATCAGTACAGATAATGTACAGAAGGCATTGAACATGGGTAACTGGGGTTCTATCGTCCTCACTGCTGCAGCTTCTGCCGGGTTAGTATATTTTATTCTCCCTGAAGCAATGGAGTTAAGAGGTGTGATGTTTACTAAGTGGGGTGTTCTCGGTGCTATTGGAGTTGGATTATTAGTAGGTGCTTTGATGAGCATCATTACTGAATATTATACAGCAATGGGCAAAGGGCCGGTTAATTCCATCATTAAACAATCATCTACCGGCCATGCTACTAACGTAATTGGCGGTTTGGCTGTTGGTATGGAATCTACCTTTCTCCCTATTCTTGTTTTAGCAGGTGGTATCTGGGGTTCTTACCAGTTTGCCGGTCTGTATGGTGTGGCTATTGCTGCAGCCGGTATGATGGCTACAACTGCTATGCAATTAGCTATTGATGCATTTGGCCCTATTGCAGACAATGCAGGAGGAATTGCAGAAATGAGTGAATTACCAAAAGAAGTAAGAGAAAAAACGGATGTACTGGATGCGGTGGGAAATACCACTGCTGCTACCGGAAAAGGTTTTGCCATTGCCTCTGCTGCATTGACAGCGCTGGCTTTGTTTGCTGCCTTTGTGGGTGTGGCCATGCCGGACAACCAGCATATTGATATTTACAAAGCTGATGTATTAGCTTCCTTATTTGTGGGGGGTATGATACCATTTATTTTTTCTTCACTGGCCATTCGTGCCGTAGGACAGGCCGCTATGGCCATGGTGGAAGAAGTACGCCGCCAGTTCCGTACCATTCCTGGTATCATGGAAGGAACAGGTAAGCCTGAGTATGATAAATGTGTGGCTATCTCTACACAGGCCTCTATCAGGAAAATGATGCTGCCCGGTGCCATCACTATTATCTCCCCGTTAGCGATTGGTTTCATATTAGGCCCTGAAGCATTAGGAGGGTTTTTAGCCGGTGCTACAGTAAGCGGTGTCCTGATGGGAATGTTTCAGAACAATGCAGGCGGTGCATGGGATAATGCAAAAAAATCATTTGAAAAAGGAGTAGAGATAAATGGAGAGATGTATTACAAAAAATCAGAACCGCATAAGGCATCCGTAACAGGAGATACCGTGGGAGATCCTTTTAAAGATACTTCCGGCCCTTCCATGAATATTTTGATTAAATTGATGTCGATTGTATCATTGGTCATTGCTCCTACCCTGGCACAAATAAATGCTAAGAAAGCAGAAGTGCCTGTAGTACCGGAAGCGCCAAAACCAATAGGAAAAGAATACAGAATAAAATCTGAGCCGGTAGCAGCTGTCAATAAAGCTACTACTGCACAGTATCAATAAAAGCTTAATCAGAACCATTACATAAGTCCCGCTGTTTCTACAGTGGGGCTTATTTTTTAAGATGCTACGATATTGTATTGATCATCCCCCTTCTCAATGAGAGTTCAAACATAGCACTTTCCGCATCTGTTGATCTTGGCAGAAGCAACACGCCGCTGTTGTGTCATGTGTGTGGAAAGAACAGTGCAGGCAAGAGACCAACAGCAGGAGCCACAAGAAAACTTTATCTTAGTTCCTTCAGGTATGACACGGTTTATTACAGAATATCCTCAGTTCTTCAACGCTACCAACCTTGAGTGGAAAAAATTATTGAAGCCAGATAAATACAAAGATATTATTATTAGCAGCTTGCGGTTCCTGGTAAATGATCACCGAGCAAAGATCTTTGCATTTGTGATAATGGAGAACCATATTCACCTTATATGGCAGATGATGCCGGATAATGATCCGGAAGCGGTGCAAAGGGATTTCCTGAAGTACACAGCGCAACGGATTAAAAGAGATTTGGAAAAGAACCATCCGGATGTACTGGCGCATTTTAAAGTAGATGCAAAAGACAGGGAATACCAGTTTTGGGAGAGAAATGCATTGAGTGTGGAATTGCGAAGCCATCCTGTGTTCATACAGAAGTTGGATTATATACATTGGAACCCGGTAAAAGCAGGAATTTGTAAATTGCCGGAAGAATATAAATATTCATCCGCATTGTTTTATGAAAAAGGAACTGATAATTGGGGATTTTTGACGCATTACAGGGATTGAAGAGTTGGGTTTCCTTACTTCGTTTGTTGGTGTTTTTGCAAACAGCACAGAAACTGCACACAACACACAACAAAGGCCGTTCAACGATTCGGGAAGACCAACAAGGGCAAAAAGGCCGTTCAACGATTCGGGAAGACCAACAAGGGCAAAAAATATGGATATTCAAGGGCAAACTTATTATGACTTTGAAAGAAATTCTGTCGTCATGCCAATATTTAATAATAATAGAAAGTACGTAGCACATGAATTAAAACATGGATTTCAATTTCTATCAGGCGATATTGCATTAACCCAGTTTGGAATGATGTTAGGAAACTTTATGGATGAAGATGCCGCATATGATGCTCAAGATATATATACAGGGGTCAACCAAAGAGGAGAAAGAACTTATCAGCCGGGCTTAAGATTGGGCAACGATAATGTAGCTTCTATGGGTTGGAATAAATATGAAAGTGATCCAACTACTATAGATAGAATAAAGTCGTTTATGGGAAATGTAACAAAGCTAGCATTTCACGCAAACAATAAAACATATATTATTGAAAAAGATTAATTTGATCTGGCTTATAGGTATTATTGGAATTGCCTGCAATAATTCAAAAAATATAACTGGCACTTTCAATATTGAAAAGAATTCCATTGTCAATATTGAATTAAATTTAAACGGAGATAATTCATTTGTTCAATACGTTCACAGTAGCGGATGTGAGTCAAAGTTCTTTTTTGGATTTTATAAAAGAAAAGGGCACAAGGTATATTTGGATCAGATATCAGAGAATTTAGGCCATTTAAATAAGCAAGATACCGCAATATTCAATCTTACTAAAAGTGTGCAGAATAAGGTACTTTACTTATATTATAATGAACAGCGCCCATTATTTGACGCCCAGGTATATGGTGAAAATGGAAGATACATAGGGAAAGCAGACAAGGAAGGTAAAATTATAATCTCAAATGATCTTGAGTTTGATTCAATAGTCGTAAAAACTGGAGTTCACAGGCCTAGAAGTTTTAAAGTTGCGTCTAGACCTTTTAATCAAATTTTCATAATGATGTATGATTATACTTTCGAAGATTGTTCAAATTTTAGTTTTGAAGATACATTTATTGTATCAAAGAAAGGACTAAAATATTACCCAAACTGGGAAAGGGTTGAAAAGCCTAAACCGGTTTACTTGCGGCGTACTTTGAAATAGTCAGATTTTGCCATAGCTGCCTTTATTATTTGCCTGCCAAACCTCCTGCCTGCACATTTCCCCACTCACAGCGGATATGACAGGAAAATATTTTTCCGCCCAGCGTCTCCCTTTTACAACTTTTCTGCCCATGTCTTCATGCATAGCTTTGTGAGGGGGTATGGGACATTGGGCTTGCTATGGAGCAGTTAAGTACAAGCACTAACTTTGTTGTATGCCGGTACGTAAAAGTATGCCACACAATCAGGTCTTTACTATATTATATTTAGAACTGCTCAGCGTCCCTGCTGCGCACAGGGCCTGGAGGAGGAGACGCCGGGCGGAAAAAGGATAATAGAAAAAGCGGAAGATTATCTGTATAGCAGCGCCAGGGATTATAAGTTGACAAAGAAATGCGGTTTACTGGATGTAGTGTTCTTGTAGATGGGAAGGTTGACAGCCTTTCATCATTTTATTTTTTTTTTGAACACTATGGATTACGGAGTTATGGAGCTTTCTCTCGAACGAACCTTTCATTATTATCTCTTATAATTGAGTTGTTTTTTATCTTGAATCTTTCCCTATAAAAGAATATTTCATAACCCCTAGCAGGGATTAAACAAATTGAGTATTTATTACTTTCTAGATTAGCTGGTTTGTAGAAAAATTCGTAAGAAGGGAAAAACTTTACCCGTAGTGTTCTAAATCTAAATTTAATAATAATGATTCCATTAGAATCGGAATAAAGCTTCAATGAATCATCAAACAAAACTTCAACTTGCTTTACTGAGGTAATACAATCATAATCTAAAAATTTGAGGTAGATATCTCTAAAATTAATATCATATTCCTCTCTTACCCTACCGTTAATTGATGTAAAAAAACTATCTGATGTAAGAAAGATT
This sequence comes from Chitinophagaceae bacterium, assembly GCA_016786885.1. Lineage (GTDB taxonomy): Bacteria > Bacteroidota > Bacteroidia > Chitinophagales > Chitinophagaceae > JJ008. The sequence goes on from JAEUVO010000064.1 coordinate 126,040, forward strand.
TCCTGGTTTTTATGAAACCATGTGCCTGAAGTAGCCTTTTCAGACAGCCCTTGCCTGTCTGTATAGGAGAATCGATTGTCATCAGTGATATTGAGAGTTATTACATTATCAGGCCTTTTAATAGTATAAACACCCGGAATTCTTTGAGAAGAACATCCGGAAATTATCAAACTAATTAAGAACCCTGTTATCAAAGTTATTTGATGCCTCTTCATCTCAATTGATATTTTTTTTCCACCCTAAATAATAATGAAGGATAGTTTGATTGTACTTGTTTCTGCTATTATTGACATCAATCATGATTTGTCCCATGGTTTTACCAGTTCTTGGGTTTATTGAATTATATTCAACTTGATGATCTGGTAAATTTTTATAACTATCCTTAGTCAAAGCATCTTCGATTGAACGCCGATCCCCATATGCTGATCCTCTTCTAAACGCTTCTCTTTCGTCCTCCTTGTCATGAAGCATGCCTGCAATTCCTCTATCATCAAAAGAAAGCTTTAGAATCTCGAATTGATAAGCATGCTTCAATTCATGAGCTAGGTGACCAGAATCATACCCGCCTTTTAGATGAATATCAACTGACTCTTTTGAAATATTAAATCTAATAACACCATCAGCATCTTCAGGTACGTCAGATTGGTTCATTCGAATATTATATTTCTGGTCTGATTTATCCAGTTGTATTAGTTCTATCAAAGCGTTCCTAAATTCATTTAAATTTTCACTAAGTCTTTCAATTCTATTAGTTGATCTTCTAATCTCTCCTTTACTTGTTGCCTTATTTAGATATTCTTTTTCCCTCTTTAGCATATCTTCATACAATCTTATATTTCTTTCTGTATCATCATAAAAGGAATTATAATAATCCCTTCCATCGACTATCTCCATTCCATTTGGATCTATATTGGATAAAGGGTTATTTGCTACGTAATTGTATAGGGATAAATCAACATATTTCTCACATAAGGGGTCTATAACATGCCATCTTCCAATCTGCGCATCATACACTCTGGCTCCATAGTCATACCATTCCAGGCTGCTGCCATCAGCGAGTTCCTGCTCTTGTTTTTCCTTTCCGTTGTACTTATACTTATTTGATTTACCGAAAGCAAGTGCCTTGGAGCTGATGCCAGCCATTGTTAATCCAAACGGATAATAATGGGTTTCCTCTAATAATCTTCCTCTTTCATGAGTTACCATAAAGTTGTCAAAGTACACCAACGCATCACTTTCGTTGGTGAAGTAAACATACACATATCCGCTTTTCCCCGCTGTTATCGCATTACTAAAATTACGGCTCAAAGTACCTTTTACATTTGGCGTATAATCCACCTTCAATACCACACTATTCGTAGCATCAAATTTAAACTGGTCATCAAAAAACAAGATATTCATATAGGCTTTCGGGGCCTGGTTGCCGCCGCTGGTGCTGGCGGGGGTATTTAACAAAGTGGTAAATACTGAGTTAGCTGATAACTGGCTGTTGATCGTTGCGGCTTCTCCCTTTAACAGTCCGCTTGCCGTGTTGGTATTGGTAAAAGAGTTGCTAAGGCTATTGGTAAAACTGGTGACCGGAGTTGCCGAACTGTTATCAGTATTGGTGGCGGTATAATAATATTCAACACTGGCATGTATCCGGTCTCCTGCCATCACTTTCAAAAATTTTGTTGCCCCGATAGAAGTGGTAGACTTTCTCACTAACCGTACATAGCTTCCATTGGCTGAATTATCACCAAACCCGCCAGGCCTGGCGGTGCGAACACCGGTTACATTAATGGACTGACCATTTGCATCCTCCCAGTGGGCATCCTGGTTCAACACTTCCTGGCTTCCGTTGCTTCCTTCAAAACTTAATGCCGGGTATGCATCACTCTTCACTTCTTCTGTCAGTACCATCCGCACATTTCCTAAATGGTCTTTTAAGAAGTAGTCATATTCAAATTTGGCTGGATTTGTACTTTCTGCTGCAACAAACCGTATCCTTCCTTCCTCATGACCTATAAACTGCAATGTATCGTTCTGGTATATCCCACCTCCCAGATACAGCGTTGTTTTAACCGGTTGCCCTGTCTCCGTCACTTCTTTGAGCATTTTGTTACCCGCAGCATCATAACTGTAATTGATCGTTCCTTTTACAGTTCCTCCTGCATCTCTGATAGATATCGTTTGTGGCAGATTCAAATGATTGTAGATAATATCTTCAGCTGAAGCAGTTCCGAAATCCTTATTCAGGTCCTTTTTCAGATTCCCGTTCACATCATAGGTGTAATCAGTAGCAGCGTTTGTTTTCACACCACCAAGGATACCCATGTAAACAGCAGAACTGCGAAAGTCACCCTGCTTGGTGTTTACATCATTGCTGTTATCTACTACGTTTTTCAAACGGTTGCTGTTGCTGTAATAATTATGTAAGTGTTTCACTAAACCAACTCTTCACCTTCTCCCCTGTTTCATCTTTGAAAGATCTGTGATGATATTCGTTGGTGTCCGACTCATACTGGTATTCATTTTTCCATTCTGTATAATGCAACGCCACCTGTTCAATAGCATGCAGGATATAATGAATTTCCTCATCCGTCATGACCGGGTGAATGGACATCCGTATCCAGCCCGGTTTGCAGGAAAGATCGCCTTTGTGCATTTCTTCCAGTATTTCATAAGAATGGAGCTGGTCTACATGCAGCAGCATATGGCCGTAGGTGCCTGCACAGGCACAGCCCCCTCTTGTCTGCACCCCGAATCTGTCATTCAATAATTTAACCACAAGATTAAAATGGGCGCCTTTCAGTAAAAAAGAAATAACACCGAGTCGGTGTCTCGTTTCTCCCTCGAGAATTTCAATTCCGGTAATATGTGGTAATTTTTCAAAAATTATTTTCAATAACTCTTCTTCCCGTTTCAGCATATTCTCCACTCCCATTTCTTCTTTCAGCTTTATAGCCAATGCTGCTTTGATACCCTGCAGGAAAGGCGGTGTGCCGCCATCTTCCCGGTGTTCAATATCATTAATGTATTCATGTTGTTTCCATGGATTGGTATAGGTAACCGTACCCCCGCCCGGTTGATCGGGAATGATGTTCTTGTATAATTTTTTATGAAACACCAGCACTCCCGGTGTTCCCTGCCCGCCCAGGAATTTATGTGGCGAAAAGAAAACAGCATCCAGGTGCACACCTTCTTCTACAGGATGCATATTTATGGATACATAAGGAGCAGAGCAGGCAAAATCAACAAAGCAAAGTCCGTTGTGATCATGCACTAATTTAGCTACTTTATGGTAGGGAGTCTGGATACCTGTTACATTCGAACAACCGGTAATCGCCGCAATCTTATGTTGCCTGTCTTTATATTCAATCAGCAATTTCTCTAATGAAGACAAACATATATTACCGGATTCATCATTAGGAATGATCTCTACATCAGCAATGGTCTCCAGCCAGGAGGTCTGGTTAGAATGATGTTCCATATGTGACACAAAGACCACCGGCTTCAGGTTTACATCCACATCAAGATAATTACTGAATAGTTCATGGATCTTCAGCACACTGTTCGCCAGTTCATGTGAAGCAGGCAGTCTTCCTGGTTTTACATAATCCATGATGCGCTCAGGAATACGAAGACCCAGCAACCGTTGTAATTTATTTACGGCACCTGTCATACCGCTACCAGCAAAGATGAGTACATCATCAGGGCCGGCATTGATATGCTTTTTAATGATCTGTTTGGCCAGTTCATATGCTTTGGTCATCGCAGTTCCTGTCACTGTTGTTTCAGTATGCGTATTGCCAAGCAAAGGCATTATCTCCCTGGCAATGCGGTCTTCGATGGGCTGATAAGCCCGGCCACTGGCTGTCCAGTCAGCATAAACCATTTTTTGTGAGCCATAAGGCGATTCAAAACTGGTGTCTATTCCAATGATATTTTGCCGGAAGGATTTAAAATAGTCTTGTAACAAGGGGCAAGTTTAATTTAAAAGTAAAATAATTTTCAAACGGTAGTTAGTATTTGTGATTAACAGGGTTATTTACACCACAAACTGTAACCTTTCAATGTCATATTCGTCCCATCGTTAACGGCTGTTAAAAAAGGCTAAAAATAGTTACCATTCGCTTGTCTTACGAAATTAGTCGTATATTCGGGTTATAAATCGGAATACTATGTCAGCACCAAAATTGATAAAACCAACTGAAAGTGAGCTGGAAATCCTCCAGATCCTTTGGAACAAAGGAACAGCTACTGTAAGGGATGTGCATGAAGAACTGGCCCAGACGAAGGATGTTGGCTATACCACTACCCTTAAGCTGATGCAGATCATGAATGAAAAGGGAATTGTGAAAAGGGATGATTCTATGCGTACCCATGTGTACCAGGCAGCCGTGAACAAGGAAAGAACACAAAAGCATTTATTAGGAAAAATGATAGATAGTCTTTTTGGCGGCTCCCCAACGCAACTCGTTATACAGGCATTGGGAGATGAGAGCCATAAGGCGAGTCCCGAGGAATTGGAAAAGATCCAGGCATTACTGGATAGTCTTAAAAAACAATAACCATGACCGGCATCCAGCTTCACCTACTGCAAGCCCTTGGTTGGGCAGTACTCAACAGCCTCTGGCAAATGGCGCTGCTCTGGGTTATATACCAGGTGGTAACTGCTTTTCTGAAAAATACAAAAGCATCTTCCAAAAGTGTGCTGGCAACTATCCTGCTTTTTGCAGGTTCTTTTTGGTTTATTTATACGTTCCTTATTGTTTATTCCGATATTTCAGAAGGAGGTACGACAGGTACTTTTATTACATCGGGCCATGAAGTTTATAACTGGTTGCTGCAAAGCCTTCCTTTTATTTCCGGGGCTTACCTGTTATTACTGGTGCTTCCTGTTTTGCGTTTTATTCGCAACTATCGTTATGTACAGGTGATAAGGAAATACGGACTCAGCAAGATCAATGTGGATTGGAGAATATTTGTCAGGAATGTGGCGGCCAGAATGGGTATTAAAAAAACTGTTCAAATATGGGTGTCTGAGTTTGTGACTTCACCTGTTACCATAGGGTTCTTTAAACCAGTAATATTAGTTCCGCTGGCAGCCATCAATCACTTAACCCCTTCTCAACTGGAAGCCGTTCTGCTGCATGAACTGGCTCATATCAGGAGGTATGATTATTTAATTAACCTGCTGATTAATTTTATTCAAACCATTCTTTATTTTAATCCTTTTGTAAAAGCTTTTGTGAAGATCGTAGAAAGAGAAAGAGAAAAAAGCTGTGATGAAATGGTACTTCAGTTCCAGTATGATTCACATGAGTATGCTTCTGCCCTGCTTACACTGGAAAAGACGAAGCACCTGCAAAAAATATTGATCGTTGCCGCCACCGGCAATAAGAATGATATATCGCATCGTATTGAAACTATCATGGGTGTACAAAAGAAACCGGCAATATCTGCTAATAAAATTGCAGGATTGGTTTCTGCAATTATTTGCATCATTGCATTAAACCTTTTATTACTATTGCCCGGAACACGGACCGATAAAAATAATACGGTCGCCTATACAGATTTCCCTTCTCCTTTTAATCTAATCTCTGATGAAGCTAAGGAAAGTGGCGATAAGATCAATCAGCCTCCTGTCGATAACATTGCAGCTAACAGTAATAGTAATGAGATATTAACAGCCCCTGCTGTATCTGCTGCTGCAGTGGCCAAAGAGAGGGCTGCTTTATTAAATGAGCAGAATGTTCAGGATATTTCATCCTATGCGTATAAACTGGCGGGCTTTGAAGAAAAAGATGTGCCTGAACTGAAGAGATACCAGGAGCAACAGGTAAAAGAAGCTCTGGAAGCATCAAGAAAAGTGTTGGAAAGCTCACAATGGAAAGTCGTAGAGAAAAGCATAGCAGATGCTTTTTCTGAGAAAGAAAAGCAGGAGTTGAAAAAAGCGTATGAAAAAGAGCTGAATAAGTTTGATTGGAACAAATGGGAAGTCAAACTAAAACAAGCTTATGAGAATATTGATTGGGAAAAAGTAAATAACCAGCTCTCCTATGCTATCAACCAGATACGTATCGACAGTTTACAAAGAGTGTATAATGATGTAGCCATTAAGCTGAATGATATACAGAAAGAACTAAATGCAAACCAGGTTACCAGTATCCCCGATACAGATATTACATTGAAAGCAGTAGAAGATAGAAAAAGGAAAGTTCAGCAAACCCTGAATACCCTGAAAGCGGTTCGCAATAAGAAGATCGTTCACCTCTGATCTGATCCGGATAGATTTAATAGCACCTCGGGCAAGCCTCGCTGTATTTATTACCAAGCAGGAACCCAAATACTACTTCATGTGTCCCGCTGTTGAAGTCCCGGAGAATATTATTATTACTTGACTTATCGTAAGCATAGCTAACATTGAATGTATTACTGACATTCAATCCAAGCATACCTGCAAAGCCATCCTGGTGACGGTAACTACCCCCTACCCACAACTGGTCACGGTATTGTAGTTTCAGGTTTACTTCCGGCTGAAATTCTTTAAATGAACTTCCTTTGATATACTTCACCATTAGAGAAGGAATTGCATTTACATCATCAGATAACAAAAAGCGGTATCCTGCTGTCAAGAATAAATGCGGAACAAACCTTCCTTTGGTTAAAATAGAAGCATTATCATCTACAAAATTCAGTGTTTGCGGAAGTACGTTTTGTGCAGCAAACCCAATAAAATAATCCCTGGAGTACAGCCATAAACCAGCCGCCATCTGGGGTCTTATTTTAGTAAGCTGGCTGCTGAAAGCAGAACCAGTAGCCGGGTCACTCGGATCACCCGTACCGGAAAAATCATGTTTGCTTCCATCAATAGTGACTTTTGTGATACCTGCAGATAAACCTCCGGAGAGATTAGTAGTAGGGCTCAATCCGAGGTGGTAGGCATAAGTGGCACTGGCTGTAAAAAAATTAAAGCTCCCTGTTTTATCATTGATGATACTTAGTCCTATCCCATGATGCGGCTCTGCGGCTGTGTAACTCTCCCAATAGGCTTTTCCCCTTGGGTTTTCGCCGGGAACTTTAAAAGAAGTGGAAGAAGTTCTGTAATCATTCTTACCCAATGGACCATGAATGCTTAAATAAGTCGTTTTAGGAGCACCATTAATACCCACCCATTGATCTCTCACAGCCATTTTCAGGTCTGTATAGTTATCAATACCAGCAATAGCCGGGTTAATGATAAAAGGGTTCACCACATATTGTGTATAGTGTGGTCTCTGCTGGCTGATGGCCATCAGTCCTGCACACAATACAATCACCACTGTTATAAATAATCGTTTCATAGTACTACCTGATTATATCTACATAACCGGTAACTTTCGACCGGCCATTCTTCGGATCAATAACATAATAATAGGTACCCACCGGAACATCCTTACCGTTTACCTTACCATCCCATGCCGTAGTATAACCTACAGAACGGAACACTAATTGTCCATAACGGTTGACAACATCTATAGTACAACCCGGATAACTTTCCAGGTATGGTATCACCCATCTGTCATGCACTCCATCTCCATTCGGACTAAAGATATTCGGAATGATCGGGGCTTTCAGCACTTTTACAAACACATTATCACTGGCCGTACAGCCCTGTGGTGTTGTAACGGTTAGTGTATATGTTATATCATCTGCCGGTGAAGCTACAGGGAAAGAACTGGTAGGATCGCTCAGTCCTGTTGGCGGTGTCCATAAATATGTTAGTGGAACACCCACGTTCAATGCAGGGGTAAGAGTAACCTGCCCGCCTTCGAGTACAAATTTATCCGGACCTGCATTTACTGCCGGTGCTGTGAAGATATCAACGGTTTGTTCTTTATAGTTTATACAGCCATTAGTTCCAGTATATGTATACCTGATATTGTATTGTCCTGCCCCGATGGATGGGCTGAAAAGACCAGTTGATGTTACACCAGTTCCGCTAAATACTCCAGCACCAGGAAGACCATTGAGTAATTGTGCCTGTGTGATCTGGAATGTTGGCTTATCTGTACAGGCAAAAGGTATTGGGTTGAACACAAGTGTGGGTGTGGCCAGCACTGTTATTGTCTGTATACTGGTGTTTACGCAGTTGATGCCCGAATAAGCCACATATCTTACCTGGAAGGTTCTTGTGAATGGTGTTCCAAATTCTGGATAAGTATGTGTGTATGTTTCTCCGGGCAATGGTGTGTCATCCGTTGTTTTAATGGTAGGGTTATTCAGGTAATCCCAGAATATTTCCACTTTAACCACACTGCCGAAGTCAACTGTTGATGCATCAGTAATAGTTACAGCTTGATTACTGCACAATGAAGCAGGATTTTGTACTGTGAAACCAGCAACAGGAATTGAGCCATTGACAGTAAAGGTTTGCTGCACGGTATCTTTACATCCATTATTACTTGTAACAATCAATTGTGCTGTATAAGGTCCTACTACAGTATACCTGTGTGTTGGATTTTGTAATGTGGATGTGTTAGGGTTTCCAGCATTTGCATTCGGATCTCCGAAATTCCACTCCCATGCTACTATTGTTCCGCCTGCTACGGTACTGGTGTCTGTAAATGGCGCCAAAGGATCAGTTAAACAAACCTCAGGTGAAATGAAACCTGCTTTTGGTCTTGCATTGATAGTAACCTGGCTGGTATGAACAGCACTTATACAACCTTTATCTGTTGTAACCGTAAGGGTAACGGTATACGTTCCGGTAGCAGCAAATGTGTGTGTCGGATTCTGTAAAGTTGAAGTATTTGCAGCACCACTTCCGGGATCTCCAAAATTCCATTGCCAGTTATTAAGAGTACCGGCATTGGCTACAGAAACATCAGTAAAACTGATCGTTCTTGTCTCACAACTTGGAACAGTGAAAGTAAAGTTACCAGTTGGTAATGGGTTTACTATCACTGTAGCCGAACCAGTTTGTACCTGGCTACAGGCTGTTCCGCTTCCTTCCAGTACACTCACCAGTGAATAAGTGAAAGTACCGGCAGTTGCTGTAGGAACAGGCAGGGTAACTGAATTACCAGTCGTTGTTGTTATTGTTTGGTTAGGTCCGCCATTGATAGTGTACGTAAATGTATATGGCGCAGTACCTGTGTTTCCGGTAAATGTAATATTGGGAGAAGCTGTGTTTAAGCAAACTTCAGCATTACCACTAATTGTGGCTGTTGGCAATGCATTCACTGTAACAACTACCGAACCTGTTTGTGCCTGGCTGCAAAGATTAGTACTTCCTTCCTGCACACTAAGAAGATTATATGTGAATGTACCGGCAGTTGAAGTTGAAACGGGTACTGTTACTGAATTACCAACAGTAGTTGTAACAACCTGGTTAGGCCCGCCATTGATATTATACGTAAATGTATAAGGAGCTGTACCAGTTGTACCGGTAAATGTTATGTTGGGCGATGTTACATTTAAGCATACTGTGGTATTACCGGCAATGGTGGCTACAGGCAATGCATTCACCGTTACCGCTACTGATCCGGTTTGCGATTGGATACAACCAGTAGTGCTTCCTTCTTTTACATTCACCAGGTTATAGGTAAACGTACCCGTTACATTGGTTGGAACCGGTACTGTTACAGAATTACCAGCAGTAGTAGTAACAACCTGGGCAGGCCCGCCATTGATAGTATAAGTGAATGTATAAGGAGCGGTGCCATTTGAGCCTGTAAATGTAATGTCGGGGGCCGTTGCGTTTAAACATACTGTAGCATTTCCACTGATAGTAGCTGTTGGCAATGGTTTTACCACTACTGTACGGGTAGCAAAATTATTCACCGTCTGACATCCGGCGGCAGATGTAACATTAAGTGTAACTGTGTAAGTGCCGGCAACTGTATAAATATGTGTTGGGTTCTGTGCAGTTACAACAGGAGAACCATCTCCAAAATTCCAGCTCCATCCGGTAACTATGCTGCCCGGAGCAGTGCTTACATCAGAAAAACCAATAAGACTTCCCACACAAACCTCCGGTAAGGAATTGAACGCAGCCTGAGGCTCTGCATACACAGTATTCAATACCTGGTTTCTTGTATCGGTACAACCATTGTTGCTGGTAACAGTCAGGCTTACATTAAACGGACCCGGAGCTGCATAGTTATGCAGCGGATTTTGTACCGCTGAAGTTCCTGCATCGCCAAAATTCCATGCCCAGCCTGTGATAGTATTACCACCACCAACTGTTGACAGGTCATTAAACTGTGCTGCCCCGGAAGGTAAGCAGGCAACCGGTAAGTTAAAATCTGCAACCGGGTTGGGATGAATAGTGACGGGGAAACTGAACAAAATACTTTGGCAACCTGAGGAAGTAACTACACTTAGCGTTGCGTTATAAGTTCCCGGAGCTGCATATGTGTGAGTTTCATTTGTGCTGGTATTCCTGATAACTACAGGTGATCCATCACCAAAATCCCATGTCCATTGAGAAATGGTATTTCCTGCCGGAGCAGAAGATTGATCAGTGAATGTTATGGCTCTGCCGACACAGAAAGGAGCAGCAGTAACAAACTGGGCCACCGGAGGATCATTTAGAGTAACAATATGTGAAGTAGTATCAGATAAACAACCTATGTCAGTAATTATGGAATACTTGACGTTATATACTCCGGGTGCTAAATAAGTATGAGCAGGGTTATTGGCAGCCGAGGTATTTGCATCCCCAAAATTCCAGTGCCTCACTACAACTGGTCTACCCCCAGGGGTTGAATTGTCTGTAAATTGTACAGGACTTGTAACACAACCGTTAGTAACGAAATTAAAATCTGCAATTGGTTTGGGATATACTTCAACATCAAAATCAATCTCCTGTTCCGAACCACAACCATCACTATTTGGTGAATAAGTAGTGATTGTAACCGGATATGTTCCTACTGTATTATAAAAGTATTGATTGGGTAATGAATACCACCAAAGTTGCTTTCCGTTAATAAATGTGGTTGAATCGAAAGGAATCGGACTTGGGGAATTGACAAGCACATTTGGCGTCTGAAATCCGTGAAAATCCCAATACATTGAATCCGGCTGATATGGAAGAGATATCTTAAACTTAGAAGGAGAACCAATACATACGGAAGGTGAAGTAGCATTACCATATGGTGTCGAAATTCCTATTTGGGTATACAGGTCTTTAACATTAGTTCCCGCAGAGTAAGCATATGATTCAAAATTGGCGCTAAACCCATATGCAATAGCATTAAAACCACTATCAGCAGAAAGTCTGTATGAGCCTGGGCCAACTAAAAGTTGTTGTAAATATGAATACCCGGGCAATGCTATTCCAAATGGTTGCCATGCTGCGGTTGGAGGTGCACCATTTATTCTGAAACTTGGTGCTGCAACAGTTTTGATCAAAACATTGATCCATTGCCTTGTTATAGCTTGTTGAGCAGATGAAAAAATGGTAATGTCACTAATATTCTGTTCTATTGGGTTAAGAATAACCATGTCAGGATCACCAAATCCACCGCCTCCACAATTCTGCCTGGGAGGATATTGTGTTACACAAATCGGTTTATCAGCCGTAATACTAGTAGGTTGGGTCAGTACTACAGGAGCATTAGTAAAAGCAGCCGGATAAATTTGCCCTGCCAACAATGTAGCAACCAAAACTCCATTAAAAAATACTGAAGTATTATCCTCAGAAGCCAGCACCCTATATGCAGTTCCATTTGGATAATCGCCCATAGGCATAAATCCAAAATTCTTTCCCCAGGTACTTATGGGATACAATTGCTGGAACAAAGGATCAAAAGAACTACCCCCGGTACATGTACTAGTACCAAAAGTGATGTTGGAGCTACCTGAAAAAACAGCAATAGGCAAACACCCGCCTGTACCAGATGCAATTGATTCGATAAGGCTGCCAGAAATATCCTGATCAGCTTGATATTGGTACATGTCGCCTGCCAATGGAAGGGTAATTGTGAAAGGAGTACTAACTACGCCATTAAGCCTGGGTGTAACTTTTACCTGTGTATTAGGCTTGGTAGCTATGATCTGGAATTGTGATTTTGCAAGGTATGTGCCACTATTAGAACCTGTTTGGGTAAAGCTTATGGCTTGATATCTTTTTCCCAAAACATTTGTCGGTAATAATAAGGTCGCTGCACTTCTGGCTGCGCCCCATTGCTGTGCATATGCAACAACTGGTGGTTGACCAGGATTAACTTTAATTTTTATTGACTTTTGAATTACCATCCCTGACTCACCATTACTTATATGAGCCAAAACATGTGGGATAGCTATTTCTTGTAGACCATTCGCTGGTATATTGAAATTGGCTGTAAAAGCTCCATTTGCCATAGTTATGGTACCGCTACTGGCCCTATCAGAGGTAATCCAAATACTTAAAGTTGCCAAGTTATTGCCGCTGGGTACATGCTGGGGGAAACATAAATAAAACTCCTTGCCTTTATTAGAAAAGTCTTGTGTATAGGAAATCCCGCCAGTAAAAATGGCAAGTAAAAGGGTACTTAGAAAGTGTAGTTTTCTCATTTAGTCCAAAGTCCGAGGTGAAGAAAGCGACGCTAATTTAATACAAAGAATTCTTAAAAAGAAGCATTTCAGGCAGATAGGAAAAATAAAAACAGTAAATCCCGTAGCTCGTAGTTGTACGATTATGAACGACTTATGAGTATTTTTTTACACCTGTTTTGCAAACCAGTCCCTCCTCATAAGCTATCAGCCACCTCTCAGTTTTGCCGATATTTTCAACTTCGGCTATATCATATTTTCAAAAAAACATATTCACCCTCTATATATAATTTAAATACATAAATAATAATCCTAATTAATTTATTATCTGAAATTTAGAGTATAAATTCTATTATTACTAATAGATGATAAAACACAACCATTCCCTATTCGAAATAACCAAATAACTCCCCTTATAAATCTCTTATACACTTTTTTATAGTTTGATTATAAAGATTTTATCACATTTTATTAAGCTCAATAATTTAGCAAAAAAATAGAATATATATTTTTGGTAAATACTAATTTAAATAGCTTAAAATAAAATTTTTAATATGGGCTACTATTTCTCAAACAGACGTATGAATGTTCAGCAGAATCACCCCTACTGTCCTACCAACAAATATTCAAATAGAATGAGGCCGGTGACACCTCACAGAAATAACAGAATTTTATCCCCACTGTGTGGACTCTGTACTTTTAACCCTGCCTAAACAAGCTTTCTCCTATTTTGCAGTTTCATATTCCGAAAATGAGAACCTTCATCAATCAGTCAGTTCTTTTTACTGTAATAGGCATCAGCCTTCTTTCCTGTAAACAGATCAGGGAACCAGATTTTAAAGGAATTGAGAATATAAGGACATCCAGGCTTAGCGGTACGCAAACCACCCTATTGCTCGACCTGCATTATTTTAATCCTAATTCAGCAAAACTGAGCCTGAGAAAGGCGGACGGATTTGCATGGCTGGATGGAAACCTGCTGGGGAAATTTACAGTTGATACACTGATCAGGATACCAGCCCGGGCTGATTTCCGCCTGCCTGTAAAACTTGACCTGGAAATGAAAAATGTACTTAAAAATTCTATGTCGGCCCTGCTTAAAACTGAGGTGACATTGAAAATAGAAGGGAGAGCAAGATTAGGCAAAGCTGGCATTTACATTAACTATCCCGTAAACTATGAGGGAAAGCAAAATATCAGCGAGCTGCTAAAATAAAAAGCCCTCCGTTTACCGGAGGGCAAAGTTTTATTGCTGTGGCGGAGCTGTCGGTGGCGTTTTTGGTTTTGGATGTCCTCCTCCGTCCGAATTCTTTTTACATGATTTAGGCAACCGGTTGTAGGCATCTTCAGCAGCAGGTACATCATCTGCATCATACCCGCAATTAGCAATTGCCGTCTTTATTTGCTCAATATCTGTCCTGTCTGTTACATATTTCACCCTGGTCTCTCCCTTTCTGTAGTTTACATTTATCTCCAGTATACCATCATACCGCTTTAGGTAGGTTTCTATTCTTGTTTTACAGCTTTCACAAAGGGCATTGGGGGTTTTAATGGTGGCTGCAAGCACTGGTTTGGTTTGTGCCTGGCTTACAACAGCCAGTCCCAGCACTGCAAATAAGGTAAACAGCAATTTTTTCATATGAGTATTTTTATATGGGTGACTATTTCTGATAATAAATTTACAATGTCCTTTTCCAACCTGCCGGATCATCCCTCCATTTTAACAAAACATCCTGCTGGACTGCCGAAACAATGCCTTTTTGCACGGCCAGATCAAGTAATGTAGGATAATCAGTAAGTGAATAGTACAGCAATGATGCTTGTGAGAAGGCTTCCGTTGCAACTGGGAACCCATAAGTAAAGATGGACACCATACCAATTACATTCAACCCCTGTTCCTTCAGCACATCGACCACCTGCAGGCTGCTTTTTCCGGTGGAAACCAAGTCTTCTATCACTACTACTTTTTGTCCTTTCTCGTAAAAACCTTCAATCTGGTTTCCCAGCCCATGCTCTTTGGGCTTTGGTCTGACATAGATATAAGGCAATTTCAGTTGATCAGCTGCCATAGCTCCCCATGCAATGCCAGCTGTAGCCACCCCGGCCAGCAGTTCTGCATCCGGAAATTTCTCAAAAACCAGATTGCACATTTCAGATTTAATATAATCCCTGGTGAAAGGAAATGATAATACTTTCCTGTTATCACAATATATCGGGCTCTTCCAGCCACTTGCCCAGGTAAATGGTTGTTCGGGATTTAGCTTAACTGCATTAACTTGAAGCAGTTTTTCAGCCACTACTTTAGCATCTGTCATACAGCGAAGGTACAAGCTGCAAGGCACAAGGCACTATGTATATAAAAATTTACTTTGGCAATAAACCTCTGTTTCTTTGTGATGAAGTGAATGAAACTATTCAGCCATACATACATCATGATGACGCTGTGTTTATTGATGAGCTGAATACACATTCCGTAAAAACGATGATACATGAAATGCAGCTGGAAAAAGTACATGCCGGGGTATTTTTCCACCCGGACCTGGAAGAATTAAAAAAAGCCTTCTATAAAAAATTTACCCTCATTACTGCAGCAGGCGGGGTAGTTGAAAATGAAAAGAAAGATATACTGCTGATTTTCCGCAGGGGCAAATGGGATTTACCAAAAGGAAAACTGGATAAAGGCGAAAAACTGGAAGACTGTGCAGTAAGAGAGGTAGAAGAAGAAACTGGTTTACAGAAAGTAAAACTGCATGCTCCGCTATGTGTAACATATCACACCTATCATGAAGGAACAAAATTCATTTTAAAAGAATCTCACTGGTTTACCATGAAGGTTGGGGGTGATCAGCAATTTATCCCGCAAGTAGAAGAAGATATTCATGAGATCAGGTGGGTAAAACCGCAAGACCTGGTAAAATATATTCCTGACTGTTTCCCTTCTATAGCTGATGTGCTGGAAAAATTTACTGGTTAACAGTCAATCTTTCCTTGCTATTACAGCAACAGTAAGCCGGCTTACACAAACTAATTTTTCTTTTTCATCATAGATTTTAATATCCCAGACATGTGTGCTGGCACCGATATGCAGTGGGGAAGCAATACCTGTGACGAATCCTTCCCTGGCGCTGCGAATATGATTGGCATTTATTTCCAAACCTACACAATAGAATTTAGCATGATCGACGACCATGGCCGAGGCCACACTCCCTATAGTTTCTGCCAATGCACATGATGCGCCACCATGAAGTAATCCATATGGTTGCCGGGTACGATGATCTACCGGCATTCTTGCTTTCAGGAAATTATCTCCCAGCTCAGTCCATTCAATTCCGAGGTATTCACCCATTGTTCCTTTACCAAGCTGATGAAAATGCTCAATGGTGAGATCTTTATGAAACCAGATAGCCATATATTATTTTGACAGAGAGTTAGAAACCACTTCCGGTAAAAATGGTGCTGCATTGCCACCATTGCGGATTATATCACGAACAATAGTGGAAGCCACTGAAGTATACTTAGGCTCTCCGGTAAGAAATATGGTCTCTATTGTTTTATCCAAAGTGCGGTTAGCATCAGCAATTGTTTTCTCGTATTCAAAATCACTGACATATCGTATGCCCCGGAGAATGAAATTGGCTCCGATCTTCTGACAATAATCAATAGTCAGCCCCTCATACATCGCCCCCTCCACTCTTTCTTCGTCTTTGTATATCTCCCTGATCCATTCAAGTCGTTGCTCGGGAGTGAACATTGGCGCCTTGGCTGCGTTTAAACCAATACCCACGATGATCTTATCAAACAAAGGCAATGCCCGGTTAATGATATCAACATGTCCGAGAGTAACAGGGTCAAACGTACCGGGGAAAAGACATATTCTGGGCATAAAACAGTGTTAGATGTTTAATGTACGATCCAAATAATGCTGCCCGGTGCACTTGATACACCTGACATCGCACATTTAATTATTTCGGTTTGCTAATAAATATAAAACTGCCATTCTCACCGCCACCCCGTTCTCTACCTGCTGTAAGATAATGGATTGTTTGCTGTCTGCCACATCACTGTCCAGTTCCACTCCCCTGTTAATAGGGCCTGGATGCATGATCACAATTTCTTTATGCAGGCTGTCAAGTAATTGCCGGTTGATACCATAAGCAAGACTATACTCTCTTAATGAAGAAAACAATACCTGGTTCTGTCTTTCCAACTGAATTCTTAATACATTAGCCACATCACACCATTCCAATGTTTCTTTCAGATTGTAATTCACCATTACTCCTAATGCTTCGCTGATATATTTCGGTATCAGTGTGGGCGGTCCGCAAACAGTCACTTTTGCCCCCATTTTATTCAGCAGGTAAATATTACTCTGCGCCACACGGCTGTGCATGATATCGCCGATAATAGCAACTTTTCTTCCTTCCAATGAACCTGTTTTTTCTTTTATCGAAAAAGCATCAAGCAATGCCTGAGTAGGGTGTTCATTTATTCCATCACCGGCATTTATAATAGCAGCCGGAATATGTTGAGACAAAAAGTGCGGAGCCCCGCTGGCACTATGACGCATCACTACCATATCCACTTTCATGGATAAAATATTATTCACTGTATCCAGCAGTGTTTCACCTTTTGCCGCAGAAGATGAAGAAGCTGCAAAATTGATAGTGTCAGCACTAAGTCTTTTCTCGGCCAGCTCAAAAGAAAACCGGGTTCGGGTAGAGTTTTCGTAAAAAAGGTTAACAATAGTCACATCCCTAAGTGAAGGAACCTTCTTAACTGGTCTTTGTAACACTTCTTTGAATTGCTCTGCTGTGGAAAGAATAAGAGAAATATCCTCCCTGGTCAGGTTTTTAATGCCCAGCAGATGACGAGTGGATAGTTGCATTAAAAAGCGAAATTAGGGTAATTTGTTCACTTTGCGCCAACAAGCTTAATTGCCTACCAGTACCACCTCATTGTTTATCAGTTTCACTTTATCAGTTTTACTGGTCTCAATGGTAGCCCCTACATAATCTGCCTGGATCGGGAACTGCCGGTGCTCCTTTCTGTCTATCAATACACAGAGTTCTACTTTGGCTGGCCGGCCATAATCAAGCAGCGCATCAAGAGCGGCCTTTATAGTTCGGCCGGTAAAAAGAACATCATCAATTAATACCACGATCTTATTTTCTATGCCAAAAGGGATATGCATGGTATCGGGTGCAAGAATCTCTTTGCGGATGTCATCTCGGTAGAATGTAATATCCAGTTGACCATACTTAATTTTCTGACCGGGTCTTAATTTTTCAAGAACCGCAACAATCTCATTTGCCACCACCACACCTCCTTGCTGTACACCCATAAAAACAACATCGTTGATATCAGGATGATTGCCGTTTAACCTTTGGGCTAGTTGCTCTATCGCCGCCGATAACTCATTATAACTGAGTAGTGTTTTCAATAGACCAGTTTTAATGGTACAAATATATTAAAATGACAAGGGCCGGAAAATATTTCCGGCCCTTGAAAAAAATTAAGCACTATTATTTTTTTGCATTACCACTCTTTCCACCAAATTCAAAAAATACACCAACTTGGAAACCAGAGTTTTTAACATCAACATCTCCACCTTCATCATCAACAATGTTGTTGAGGTTGAGATTGTAACGGGCACTAATGCCAAGACCCATACTTGATTTGAAACCTAAACCAATACCCCAGCTAAAAGCACTTCCTTTAAATGAATCTTTAATATCCTCTTCGTCTCCATCCGCTGAGGCTTTCGCACTCATCAAAAAGCCAATTTGAGGACCTGTTTCAGCAATGAAACCAGAAGGATTACGATACTGAAACATTACAGGAATATTCAGATAGTTTAGATTGTAGTTTACTTTAATACTTGAAATCTCCATTTTAGCACCCTGACCACTAAATTGGAGTTCGGGAGCTACAGCAAAAGTTTCACTAATTGGAATGGCAGCATAGATACCACCCATTGGGCCGATTTTTGATTTAAAATCTTCGGTATCATCACCTGAGAAGTTAAACATTCCGATACCGCCTTTTAGACCAACGTTAACCTGAGCTTGAGAAACAAAGAACGTTGTAGCTAAAATAACCAAAGACAAAATAATTTTTTTCATAAAAAAAGTTTTTAAAGTTTTATATGTCCGATATGCAAAGGTATAATGCGTTTCACTGAACTGCAAGCTTTTTTAAAATTCTTTTTAAACCTCTTTCATAAACGGATAACCGAAGTCAGTTGGCGGATTAAAGGTTTCTTTAATCGTTCTTGCGCTTAACCAACGATACAGATTCAAAATACTTCCCGCCTTATCATTTGTTCCACTTCCCCTTGCTCCTCCAAATGGTTGTTGCCCTACAACTGCACCAGTAGGTTTGTCGTTTATATAAAAGTTACCCGCTGCATTGCGAAGTTTATTTGTTGCCAGATCAACAGCTGCCCTGTCTTTCGAAATTATTGACCCTGTAAGAGCATATGGTGAAGTAGTATCAACCAGGTCCAAGGTCTTTTCAAAACTATTTGCCGGGTATATATATACAGTCAGCACTGGTCCAAAGATCTCTTCACGCATGGTTACATACTTCGGATCTTTTGCCTGTATCACCGTTGGCTGAATGAACCACCCATCTTTAC
Source organism: Chitinophagaceae bacterium (assembly GCA_016786885.1). Taxonomy (GTDB): domain Bacteria; phylum Bacteroidota; class Bacteroidia; order Chitinophagales; family Chitinophagaceae; genus JJ008. Next base: position 145,181 of record JAEUVO010000064.1, read on the forward strand.
TGTCACATTTCCCTCCTACCCATATTTCTGCTTTAGCATCTTTCTTTGCATTATCAATATATCGTTTGATGCTGTTAAAACTCTTTTCATCAATTACGCCATTGATAAAATTGGTAAAATCTTCCACCGTTCCCATTTTAAAACTCTTCACCCCTGCTATCAATTTCTTTTTTACTTCCTCTGCTATATTAGATGGAATATAAGCTCTTGAAGCCGCAGAACATTTTTGTCCCTGGAATTCAAAAGCCCCACGCAGTAATGCAGTAACCACTACATCCGGATCAGCGCTTTTATGCACCAGTACAAAATCCTTTCCACCTGTCTCTCCTACTATTCTTGGATAAGATTTATAATTGGCCATGTTTTTACCAATCGTTTCCCACATATTGTTAAACACTCCTGTGGAACCGGTAAAATGAACTCCCGCAAACTCCCTGTGATTAAAACATACTTTTCCAATAGTTGGCCCATCCACATAAATCAGGTTAATGACTCCATCAGGCAAACCGGCTTCTTTTAATATCCGCATAGTCATCTGAGCAGAATACACCTGTGTGTTGGCACATTTCCAAACCACCACATTACCACACATAGCCGCAGAGGTAGGCAGGTTTCCGCCAATGGCTGTAAAGTTGAATGGCGTTACAGCCAACACAAATCCTTCCAGCGGACGATACTCCATCCGGTTGTGCATACCAGCGCCACTGATAGGTTGTTGCTTATATATCTCGGATAAAAAGTGAACATTAAATCGAAGAAAATCAATTAACTCACATGCTGCGTCTATTTCCGCCTGGAAAGCATTTTTACTCTGCCCAAGCATTGTAGTACCGTTCATATACGGACGATACTTTGTTGCCATCAGGTCAGCTGCTTTCAGAAAAATACCTGCACGGTTTTCCCAGCTCATATTAGCCCAGTTTTCTTTGGCAGCCAGAGCAGCTTCGATTGCCTGGTGCACATGCTTCTCTTCACCTGCATGAAAATAGCCCAGTGTATGTTTTCTTTCATGCGGCGGATGCATGGCCACCTTTTTTCCTGTTCTTACTTCCTTACTACCGATATACATTGGTACATCGATCTCTTGCTTTTTAAGTTCGGTCAATACTTCTTTTAGTCTTTTCTTTTCAGGGCTATTTGGTCCGTAAGAAAGAACTGGTTCATTCGCCGGCATTGGGTATGAGAAAGTTCCGATACTCATAATTACATATTTTTAATTGTAAAATTAATTATTATCATGGCCCGATTCCAGTACTAATAATCACACACCGCTTTCCTTCTCACTCATCAGGTAAGCTTTTATAAATCCATCCAGTTCACCATCCATCACTGGCTGCACATTTCCCACTTCATAATCGGTACGGTGATCCTTTATCATTTTATATGGATGGAAAACATAGCTTCTTATCTGGCTGCCCCATTCTATCTTTTTCTTTTTGGCATTGGTGGCATCCTTCAGGGCATTTCGTTTCTGTAATTCCAATTCGTACAAACGGCTTTTCAGCATTTGCATGGCAAGTTCCCTGTTACCTAGCTGACTTCTGTCCTGCTGGCACACCACCACAATACCTGTTGGAATATGCGTCAACTGCACTTTCGTTTCTACTTTGTTTACATTCTGTCCGCCAGCACCGCCACTGCGTGACGTTTCCATCTTTACATCTGCAGGATTTACCTCAATATTTATAGTATCATCCACCAGCGGGTAAGCATAGACGGATACAAACGAAGTATGTCGTCTTGCATTACTGTCAAAAGGTGAAATACGAACCAATCGATGCACACCACTTTCTGCTTTTAAAAATCCATATGCAAACGGCCCTTCAAACTGCAACGTACAGGTTTTTATACCAGCACCATCGCCCCATTGCCAGTCCATTTCAGTGACTTTCCAGCCCTGTTTTTCACCGTACATTCTGTACATGCGGGCCAGCATTTCGGCCCAGTCCTGGCTTTCTGTACCACCAGCGCCGGAATTTATCTGCAATACAGCAGGTAATTCGTCTTCAGGTTCATTTAATGTGGCTTTAAACTCTGCATCATCTAACAGATCCAGTGCCTTTTGGTAAGCTTCCTTTGTCTCCTCTTCGGTGGCATCACCAGCTTTCCAAAACTCAAACAGCACGGCAAAATCCTCTACCCCTGTCTCAGCAGTTTCATAAAGCTTCACCCAATACTCATTCAGCTTGATGTTTTTAAGAATTTCCGTCGCCCTTTTATTATCATCCCAAAAACCGGGGCTCAGTGAAAGTTGTTTGTCTTCGGCTATCTTTTGTTGTCGGTTACCGACGTCAAAGAAACCTCCTTATCCCGGCAATGCGGGACCGCATATCCTGTAATTTTTCCTGTGTCATGGCTGCAAAGGTAAGGGAAAGCAAACAGTTGAGCTGTGCAGGCAACAGAATGAATGATCAGCTGAGTTTTCCTTTTCCATCAAAGAACTTTTCCTGAACTTTAATGTTCTAACTTTCGAAATAAAATCCCAGATATAATGAAAAAGTATTTTTTTATTCTTACAGCAGCGTTTACATTATTACTTATTTCCTGTAATGAGGAAGGCAAAAAAAAGGAGGCTGAAATGAAAGAACCAAAATTGAAAGAAGAAAATGTCACCTACTCTCCTTCTGATATCAAGGATAGTCTCGTAATGGACGGCTTTGTAGCCTGGGATGAAAATATCGAAGGGAAAAGACCAGCCATACTGGTAGTACATGAATGGTGGGGAATGAATGACTATGTAAAAATGAGGGTAAGAGAATTGGCTAAACTTGGTTATATAGCTATGGCAATTGATATGTATGGAAACGGTAAAAGAGCTGATAATCCAACTGATGCCGGCAACCTGGCAATGCCCTTTTACCAGGATCCGCAAATGGCAAAACAGCGGTTTGATGCTGCCGTAAAAACTCTTAAAGCATACAAACAGGCGGATGCTTCTAAGATGGCAGCCATCGGGTATTGTTTTGGCGGCACGCAGGTTTTAAATATGGCTAATATGGGAGAAAATCTTGCGGCTGTGGTAAGTTTTCATGGCGGACTAAAAGTAGTAACACCGGATAAAGGCAAGCTCAAAGCACAGGTATTGGTTTGTCATGGCGGAGCTGATCCATTTGTTCCCCAGGCAGAAGTTGATATGTTTAAAAAACAAATGGATTCAATCGGTGCCAGGTACACCTTTAAAACTTACGAAGGCGCCACTCATGCATTCAGCAACCCGGATGCTACTGCCAATGGTCAGAAATTCAATATTCCTATTGCATATAATGCAGCAGCAGATACCGCATCATGGAAAGATATGAGAGATTTTTTTGGGACAATTTTTAAATAGTAGTTTTCCTATTCAAATGACCAGCCCGGGACATCCCGGGCTTTTTTTATTTCTGAAGCAGATATAAAGCGCTTACTATCATTACCCATGCACAAAATACGATACGGAATTCACGAAAAAATACTTAGTAAAGCTATGAATTACAAAAAGTAGTTTCTATTTTGTCGTCCCTTTAGACGTAAAACGAATCCCTTTGAAAAAAGTAATATTATTTCTCTTCGCTGGTAGTCTTTTTCTGTCATCTTGCACAAAAGAAAGCTTCGTTGCCCCGGAAACGGAAGAACCTTGCTTACTTCAAACTGCTAATCCTGCTGGCCGTTCCTATACATCGGATTCACTTGTTGCATTTGAGTGTACTTCAAAATTTTGCGGCCTGATGCCTATGAGTACAAGAAACTTCTGGATCTATGAAGATTCCGTCTTTCATGATGGTATTTTTTCTCATGTACAATATGACACACTTCGATTTAGCAAAACATGGAAAACATTGAGCGATGAACTGGTATGGTGGGAAAGTAATATTTCAGTTGGTCTTCCGGAAAAATTGTATGCTAATGATTCCGCTCTCTTTAAAATGGAAGACCGTTTATTTACTCCCGGTGTAGCGGATGCCAAAAAAGAATACAGCCTTTTCCCCGGTGATTCCCTTCGCTACCTGGCCAGTTTTGAAGATGCCGCAGCAATGGGCAGATCACTGAAAATACAAGAAACAATTACCACAGCAGCCGGATCATTTGCAGATTATATTTATTTCGAAAAAAATGCCCGTAATTACCGTAAAGACCAGGTTTATTTCAAACCCGGCATTGGGGTGATTAGGTACGTACAGGAAAAAGCCCCGATGGGTTTCCCACAAATAAAACTACAGCAGATATCTACGCTGATTGCCTATCACATTGAATGATCAAAGGATTGATCTTATCAATATAGCCTGTCTCTCTATTGTTATATTTGAGGTGGTAAAGACAAAAGGCAAATTAGTTAATCAGGAATTCCCCTGGCCAGCTCTTTCAACATCAGAGCATATTCGGCACTGTAACTCTTCAAATTTTTCGGAGTATCAAATTTGGCCCTGTTAAAAGCGCCTTTCAAAAAATAGTAAGCCATCTCTGCTTGTTCTGATGAATAGAAAAGTGATGTGAATTTGCTCTCCCTGTCAAATTTTTTCAACCCTATCCCATGCTGGTAAAAATTAACCGGTAATATTACTCTCCCAGGAATAAAATATGAAGACTCATCAGCTATCAATTGAAAGTAGATTGAATAATATTCCAGTACCTGTACCAATCTCTTCTTAAGTTCAGCATCCGACTCAGGCTTTAGCGGTTTCCTTCTCCACTCATTCATTACAGGAGTGAATAGCTGTGTTGCATATCCATCTTCGATTTTTTTCAGATGCCAGATCAGTTTTATTTTCTCTCCGCCTGAATTAACGATTTCGGTAAGCTGAAGGACATCATCTTTCAATCCTGTAAAAGTGGATTTAAAATTATCAAATCCCCTTCCACCATCATAAACAAGTACATTTTCATCCTCTTTTGTCCCCCATCGACCTTTTATATCTATACTGTCCAACTGGCTAAACTCACCATTTGGAGAAAAGCTGACCAGCTTCAGGCACTTAAGACCGGTTAAAGAATCCTGTATTTCAGCATATATCCTTTCCTGTTCTTCATTTACCAGCACATCTTCAGGGTATAAAACAAACCAATTACCGGTTACCGCCTTCTGCACATCAGGATACTCATCAGGCTGCTTACAGGCAAATACAAGGATTAAGAAGAATAAAGTACCATATCGCATATGCAAATATAAAAGTCCCCCTGCAATGCAGGAGGGCTTTTGAGTACCAGTTCATAGAGATTAAGGTAAGGTTATAAGTCTTTGATTATTACCATTATTCCAGGTAAGCATTGCTTTGTTATCGCAATTGCCATTATTTGGCGCACCATAGTCAAGGAATAAAACCCTGCTGTTTATTTTAATTTTCAATACGCCATTGCTGATCCATGGGCAAATCACTTTCTTGATCAGCGGAGATTCTGTATTTAGGTTTATAGTTAATCCGCCATTAAATTCTGTTTTTGATCTTCCTTCAATGCTGTATACATCATCCCGTATCGGGCGGGTAGCACCACCTTCAACCTGCTTTACATACTTAATACCATCATACTTATACCCTCTTCCGTTAGGGAAAGTAACTTTGCCTCCCACCACTTGTACAGTAAATTTAATATTGCTATTCTCACTCAGGTTACTCACTACTTTAGTTCCTTCAATATGGGCACGGTTCAGGTAAAAATCAACAAAGGTGATAGTCATTACAGCACCTGGCCTGCGGATAGGTGCGGTCAGGTGAATAACAATAGCACCCCTGCGGTATTTTCCATCTGCACAAAGGCAACCGTTAGGTCCAAAATCGATAGTGATTGTTTTGGGATAAGTGCTGTCGTTAGGTGACACTGTAATTTCAGCACAAGGGCCAAGACGTAAACGTAATTCAGCAAACGGAACAAGGCGACCGCTTTCTGTTCCTGAGCGACCATACATGCTCACATCTCCTTCTTCTTCTGCAGCTACCATACTCACATCTTCTACATCATCAAAGCTGGCTTCCGTCTGGCTGCTTTCATCAGATAAATTTGTAGCTTCTTCTTCAGTTAATGTATCAGTTGTGTTCGAAAGGCTGCTTTCCTTTTGACAGGAAATCAGGAAAGCAGAGAATAACACTGCAAAGGCAGCGATTGTGATCCGGCTAAGTGATAAAGTTTTCATGGCTATACTTTTTGTTTATAAATTATTAACGCAACTTTGGAACTGAGTGGCGCAAGAAAGTTTAAAGACCATAATAAATTTTATTTTCCTCCCCGTTGAAATCTATCATACAATATATAAGGCGGTATTTCTACGAAACAGATAAACAGGTTTTTATCTTTATCTCTTTATTTACAGCTATTCTAATTATACTGAATTACCATTTTGATATTAACGGGTATATCCAAAAAAAAAGTTCGTTCCCTTTTAAACTTATCTTATGGTATATAGTCTTCCTGAGTGCCTTTATAATTCCTCATTGGGTACTCTATCTTCAAAGAGAGAAAAAAAAGGATACAACAACACCTCTGCTTTTTTGGCTGTTTATCCTGTTTGCACCGGCGATCTTCTCTTTAAAAATCAGTCTGAATAATGCTATTATCTATCTCCCGGATCAGAGCTGGGAAAACTACTGGAATCATATCATTTACTGGCCTTTATTATTTCTTATTGTAACAATCATTTTATTTCTTACCTGGGCAACCTTTGATAATAAACAACCTTTTTATGGCTTCACTCTAAACGGATTCAATATGAAGCCTTATATTATAATGACAATACTCATGTTCCCGCTGATTGGAATGGCATCAACTCAACCGGATTTCCTTGATACTTATCCCAAGCTAAAAATGATTAACGTCGAATTTACAGAAACAGATTTCAGTTGGTGGCACAAACTGCTTTTTGAATTGTCCTATGGTAGTGACTTTATCACCACTGAGCTTTTTTTTAGAGGCTTTTTAATATTGGCTTTCATAAAATGGGCGGGAAAGGATGCAATACTGCCAATGGCTGTCTTCTATTGTACCATTCATTTTGGTAAGCCATTGGGCGAATGTATAAGCTCTTATTTCGGCGGATTGCTGCTTGGGATTGTTGTATATAATATCCGTTCAATAGTCGGTGGATTGCTGGTTCATTTAGGTATTGCATGGATGATGGAGCTCGGCGGTTATATTGGAAATCTATATAGATGACAACTATATCGTCCACTCATCATGCACAATACCTGTTAAATAATATTTATTATCAATTTTCTTAAATATCAACCGCAGGCTTCTCCAGTCCATTCCATCGTACTTTTCTTCAAACCCGGAAAAATGGCTGTCCGTAAAATCACATCCCGGATATATTGTAAGAATATTATTTTGTGAGTTGCCGGCACCAAGAAATTCGTTAATACTCATTTTCTCCGGGTTCAGAAAATCCGCATCATACACAAAGCGCTGCATGTATTCATTTAAGGTCATCTTTATCGGATCACCGGTACCATCATACTCGCCCCACCGTATTATGTCCTGCTTTTTCTTTCCCATTTCTGCTATCAACTTCAATCCCGTCAATACCACATCATTCAACGTATCAACATACCCATAAGGAGAAAAGCGAAGGCCTTCAACAGGATGAATAAAAAAAGAAAGTGAATCGTAATTTTTATTCTTTAGTACGGACATTATAGTACGGTTCAGTGAGGTAAGCGCCGACACCTTATCCGATTGTATAACCGGTATAGTATCTGCAGAAACAGTTTCTATTGGCTTTTCCTTAGGCGTTGATTTATTTCTGCAACTGTAAAAAGAAAAAAGCAGGAAAAAAGCAAAAAGGACTATTCTCATAACAAAGGTTTTCAATTAAAAAGCTACAAGCCTGTAAGCCGGATTCTGTTCCCGATAGCTATCGGGAGGCTATCATTTATCTGTCCCGGCAGTTACCTGCCGGGATCAATCTGCCTACCCTGGATCTTGAACGAGCAGTTCTCAAAACGATCCTATATGTGGCATTTCAGCATGCAAGGTTTACCCGCTATTGATGTTACCATCAACAGCCGTAGGCTCTTACCCTACGTTTTCACCCTTACCCGGAGGCAGTTATTTTCTGTGGCACTATCTGTTCTCACCTGAGGCGAGACCCGGCTCTTCACCGGTGCATTGCTCTGTGCTGTCCGGACTTTCCTCCTCCCACAAAGAGCGGGAAGCGATAGCCTGGCTTGTAGCAAATACAAAGGTAGATATGTAAACTAGTATTGAAAGAAAATTTCTGTGGCTCCATATCCAAAACTGGGATGGTATTGGTTTACAAAAGATTTCACCTCCTTTTTTAACCGCAGAATGTCATGTATCTCATCTCTTAGTTTTCCTTCTCCTACTCCATGTATCACAGTCAATGAAGGCTGATGATGCACTACTGCCAGGTGATAGAACTTTTCAAATGTTTTTAACTGCAGGCTTACGATCTCGTAATTACTCATATGCTTCCAGTCATCAGTAAGTTTTTCAATATGAAGATCAACAACACTGCGGGCAGGCTCCAGGTGCTGCCTGGCTTTTGAAGCCTCATAGATTTTAAATCCTTTCGCCGCCAGTTTCCCCATTTCTACAACATCCTCATGCTTTTTATCAGGATATTCTTCAAAAAGCAGCTGAGAAAAAGTGGCCAGGTTTTTTTGCTTCAATTCTTCAATTTTAGCAAAAAGCTGTTTGGGCTTTAGCCTCACTGAAGCTTCAAAATGATTTTCTTTCTTTTTATCAGGAGTCACCAAAGTAAACTCAAAGTCAAACGTTGGACTGTCATTCAATTCCGAAAACTGAATATCATGGAGGTAAAAATCCTCAAATGGATGAACAATATTCTTCAACTGAAAGTCCGGTTTGCCAAAAAAATGAAGCTTGTAAACGAAATTATAAGCAGTTTCTGTATGATTCACCAAATGCAGTTTTAGTTCCTCCACCACTGTATCGCCAAATTCATCTGTATCCATTAGTGGTAAAAAAGTCAGCCATACTCCGTCAGTTATTCTTTTTGTTTCGGCATACTTCTCTTTTCGTACATCATCTATGTATTTTTTTTCTTTTTTGTCAGGAATTATCTTCTTTTCAGTAAACCGTTTAAAATATGGGAAATCAACCTGGTCTTTATAAACAGGAAATGTAACCCCTTTAACATCTACCATCAGCATTTTGTCATTGATTATATCCACCACCTTCCCTTCTTCATTGGAATGCAGTATCAGCACAATATCACCAATCTGGTACTTCATAATCTCTTTCTGTTATTGAAACCCGTCACAAATTTACAAAACACTGTTTTATAGCAGGTAAAAAAAGAGAGCTGCACAAAATAGTACAGCTCTTTAAGCATCATTTTAGAATTAAGCTGCTGGAGGAGAAGCCAGCTTACTTTTCTTATATCCGTACAGGAAGTAAATAATCAGTCCCAATAATAACCAGCCACCAAACCAGAGCCAGTTGCTTAGCGACATGCCTGTTAGGAGGTACAGGCAGGTAGACACACCAAGCAAAGGAATCAGTGAGTAATTTTTCAGGAAACTGGAAACTGCCAAGGCTGCCATCAGAAACCAGAATATTAGTGTTGATATTTTAGCCGTTTTACTTTGTACCGGATCCTTATCTGCGATAAAACCAGCCGCTGCCTCGTATTTATCTGCCGGTAGCGGTGTAGAACGTACCGTGTTTGTTAATTTAATAAAGGAGGAATCAGTATCATTCTCCGATACCAAGTATTGCTCAACATTACCCGCTACCATTGCTGTGTCTGTAAAATGAGCTGGTATTATGTCAGACAATGCTTCTACTTTATGCTCGAAACTGTAATCAAATTTATCGCTGAAATAGTTTTTTGTGAATACAGATAATATCACTACTGCGCCGATTATGATTAACGGAAAGATCAGTTTTCCGTTAACATAAGGAATCGTAAACCTTCCGGCTACTTTTTCTTTTCTTGGGATAAGTAACACACCTCCGCAAACCAATACAAAAGCAAATAAGGTGGCGATACTGGTGAAGTCAAGTACAAAGGTTTTATCCGTGAATAGTATGGGAATACCCACCACCAGGCCTGTAACAATAGTGGCAAAAGAAGGTGTTTTGAATTTGGTATGAATTTTCTGAAATACCGGAGGCATTAATCCATCCCGGCTCATACTCATCCAGATGCGTGGCTGCCCCATTTGAAACACAAGAAGCACACTGGTCATAGCAACCACTGCACAAATTGAAACCAGTAATTGCATCCAGCCAATATTCAGGTTTTGCGCTTCAAAAATAAAAGCTAATGGGTCACCAACGCCATCAAAATTTTTATAATGAACAGCTCCTGTAAGTACCAGCGTTAATAGTATATAAACAATGGTACAAATAACAAGTGACAGGATCATTCCTTTTGGCAAATCTCTTTGTGGATTTTTACTCTCCTCTGCCAATACACTTACAGCGTCAAATCCTATATACGCAAAAAATACACCGCTTACTGCCATCATTACCCCGCTAAATCCATTCGGCATAAATGATTTTATTCCTTCCTCATTAGCCGGTGTCCAGTTAAACGTAAGGCCGTTTGAAAAAACAAGGTATCCCCCTACCAACACTACTAATCCCACAATGGCCAATTTTAATACTACCATGGCATTGCTAAAATTGCGGCTTTCTTTGATTCCACGATAGACCAGGTAAGTTATCAGCAAATTGATTATTAATGCGGGCAAGTCAAATATTATTCTTAAGCTTCCTAACATGGGTGCATTATTCCAGGCACTTATCAATTCCTGGTTAACACTTCCTTCAGCAACAGCTTTTTTTGCTTCTATATAACTACAGGTTAAGTAGTCGGGTACATGAATATTGACTTTATGTAAAAAAGAAGTGAAATAATCACTCCAACTGAATGCAACATAAATATTTCCGATAGAGTACTCCATGATCAATGCCCACCCAATGATCCAGGCAAAAAGCTCTCCGAAACTTGCATAAGCATAAGTATAGGCACTGCCGGCAACTGGTATGCGGCTGGCAAATTCTGAATAACAAAAAGCAGTAAAAGCACAGGCGATACCAGTAATAACAAATAAAACAACAACGCCAGGGCCGCCATTAAATACTGCACCACCAAGACTACTAAAACTTCCGGCGCCAATAATGGCAGCTATGCCAAAAAAAGTAAGATCCTTAACAGTTAGCACCCTTTTTAATCCATGGCTATGAATGTCATCAGCTGGGAGATCAGCATCTTTTACAATCTTGTCGATTGATTTCCGGCGGAACAATGAGTTTGACATCAGTCAGTTGGTTTTGGTTATCAAAATAGGGAAAAAAATGATAGCTCAACGGATTGCGGCTACAAATTAATACTCCCGCTGTACAAGAAACTGGGCCAGTTCCTTTAATGGTTGCTTTCTCTTTGATAGAACAGCAATATCTTCCAGGTGTGCAAACGCCTCATCCAGGTACTTATTCTTCAATTGAAGGGCCCATTCATCTACTTTGCAATCCCTGAATATCTTCAATACGTTTTCTATTTTTCCAGCCTCATTTCCTGTAAGAAGATTGCTTAATTCTTTTTGCTGGTGAGCTGAAGCCGATTCCATTGCATGGATAAGCAGGAATGTTTTTTTATTGGCTAAAATATCACCCCCTACCTGTTTGCCGAATTTCTGAGGGTCACCAAAAGCATCCAGGTAATCATCCTGTACCTGGAAAGCTATTCCCAGCTTTCTGCCAAACTCATACAGCAGGTTCTGGTTTCTTTCTCCTGCACCGCCTAGTATGGCACCCATTTTCAGACTGGCAGCCAGTAATACAGAGGTCTTTAATTCGATCATACGTAAGTACTCATCCAGCTTCACCATTTCCCTTTTTTCAAAATCCATATCCCATTGCTGACCTTCACACACTTGCCTGGCTGTTTGATTAAATAATTGCAGAATGGAATGAAGGTAACTGCCATCGATCCTGTTGATATAGTCATAAGCTTTTACCAGCATCACATCACCGGCAAGTAATGCAGTATTTTCTCCATACTTTGTATGCACTGTTTCCATTCCCCTCCGCAAAGGGGCTTTATCCATTATATCATCATGAATGAGAGTAAAGTTGTGAAAGAGTTCGACGGCAGCAGCTACATCCCATGCATCTTCCCTGATATCGTCAAACAATTCATTACCCATCAGGCAAAGAACCGGCCGAACTCTCTTGCCTCCTAATTTCAGAAAATATTCATTGGGCAGATATAAAGAAGCCGGCTCGGCAGGAAAATGTGGCTTCTCGAAATGAAGAGCGAACTTCTGTGACAATAACTCAAAACTTTGCATAGGCCAAAATAAGTATCATTTCCGTTTTTTACCTTTTTGTTTCCCATTTTTTTCTGCTGCCAGTTCACCAGCCACTACCCATTCATAGTCCAGTTGTCGCTTGGTAAGATTGGCCGCTACTACTTTTATCCAAACCTTATCACCCATCCGGAATTTTTTGCCGCTCCGCTGACCAACCAGACAATAATCTGTTTCCACATGCCTGAACTCATCATATTCGAGCAGACTGTTAACACTGACCAGCCCTTCGCATTTATGTTCTATTGTCTCCACCCAGAAGCCAAATGATGCAACACCACTAATCACTCCTTCAAATTCTTCACCCAGGTAATTACGCATATACTGTACCTGTTTGTACTTATTAGCAGCCCGTTCTGCCTCCATAGCTGCTCTTTCCCGTTCACTGGTGTGCTTGCACTTTTCTTCCAGCTTTTTATCAGGATTTACTTTATTATTCAATACATCAAATAATATTCTATGAACCTGCACATCAGGATAACGGCGAATTGGAGAAGTGAAATGGCAATAATGTTCAAAGCCCAACCCGTAATGACCCACATTCTCTGTTGTATACTTGGCCTTGGCCATTGTACGGATACCTAATTGTTCCAGCACATGCTGTTCCGGTTTTCCATGTACATCCTTCAGCAACTGGTTAAATGATGTTGCAATGGTATCCGGTGAGGAAGTATCAAACTTGTGTCCGAATTTTTTTGCAAAAGCGGCAAAAGGCACCAGCTTTGCTTCATCCGGATCATCGTGTGTTCGGTAAGGAAATGGCAACGGTTTATTATTGAACTTTAGTTTTGAGATATTCTCCGCCACAGTACGGTTTGCCAGCAGCATGTATTCTTCAATGAGCTGGTGAGCTTCTTTACTCTCTTTCACCATAATGCCAATGGGATCACCTTTCTCATCCAGCTTAAACCGAACTTCCTGTGAAGAAAAGTTGATTGCACCATTATTAAATCTTTTCTTCCGGAAGCGCTGAGCAATGTCATTCAATATCAAAATTTCTTCCGCATGCAAACCGGCTTTTTCCTCAATTATCGCCTGTACTTCTTCGTATGTAAACCGGTGATCTGAATGAATGATCGTTTTACCGAGCCAGTATTGCTTTATTTCTGCTTTTGCAGTTATTTGGAATATAGCAGAGAAAGTGAGTTTGTCTTCATGTGGTCGCAAAGAGCATAGTACATTAGAAATATGCTCAGGCAGCATTGGATTCACCCTGTCAGGCAGGTACACAGAAGTTGCCCGCAAGTAAGCTTCCTTATCCAGGTCATTATCTGTTTCTACATAATGGCTTACATCAGCAATATGAATGCCTATCTCATAATTACCATTTTTCAGTTTCCGGAATGAAATAGCATCATCAAAATCTTTCGCATCCACCGGATCAATAGTAATAGTAAAAATATCCCTGGTATCTTTCCTCTTCTTTATTTCTTCAGTAGGAATGATGTCAGGTATCCTGGCGGCAACTTCAAGTGCTTCGTCAGAAAATTGTAATGGAAAGCCTGCATCCAGTAATATCTCTTTCATAGCAGCATCATTGCTGTTACCGACATCCAAAACCGTTACCACTTCCCCTACTGGTCTTTTATTTCCATCGTTCTCCCACTCCAGCAGTTTTACTACCACCCTGTCCCCATCTTTTGCCTTATTGATGTTTGCTAATGGAATAAAAATATCCGGCATAGGCTTATCTGCTTCAGCAATAAAAAAGGCAAAGCCTTTATTCATTTGCAGTGCACCAATAAACTCGGTTCTTTTTCTTTGCAATACATCTTTCACCACCCCCTGCATTCTCCTGCCGCTACTACGTACCTCTTTGATGGCCACACGAACAGTATCACCGTGAAGAGCTGTATTAAAATCAGCCGGGCGAACCATTACATCCACATCCATTCCTTCAATTGGCACAAAGCCCATCCCTGAACGGGTAATTTCCAATACACCCTTCAACAATTTTGAAGACGGCTGACGCTGTTTTTCTTTTACTTTTCTTTTTTTTGAATTTTTTCTTCCCATATCAGGTATTAATCTTCTTTCTTAAAATTTTTAATAAAATCAGTTATTAGCTGATCAAATTCAGCATCCTGGTTAAACAGGAACTGATGTTTAACGGGTACAACATAAAAAGGTACGTTTTTTATTTCATCGTAAAACTTTAATAATCTCACCGCATCTTTTTCGGTCGTCAGTATTACTTTATCTTTTGTACTTATTTTATCAAAAGACTCTTTGATATCTTTCAGGTCGTCAATAGTAAATATATGATGATCCGCATATTGCAGCATCTGGTAAGTATTGCTGTGCTCTTCCAATAATTTCTTCAAAGGCCTTGGATTGGCAATGCCGGTCACCAGCATTATCTCTACTTTGCCATTCAGCCCCTTTTCTTCCTTTGTAATAATATGATATGGCCGGCTGTAATCAATAGCAGTAAAAAAAATATGCTGACCGGGTAAAGGGTTTATTTCTTTTACCAGTTTTTGTTTTTCAATCTCACTCAGCTCCTTTTTGCATTTAGTAACTATAATAATCTCTGCCCTCTTATAACTGCTTTTCAAGTCCCGAAGATCTCCGGTAGGCAAATAGAAATCCCTTGTAAAGAGATTATTATAATCCGTAAGCAGTATGTTCAGCCCCGCTTTGATGGCCCTATGCTGAAATGCATCATCAAGAATAATAACCTGTATCTCAGGTTTGTCATGCAACAATTGAGGAATGGCTTCAATTCTCTCTTCCCCTACAGCTATAGGCACATCCGGGAATTTCAAATGAAACTGCATAGGCTCATCACCAATTTCAAGGGCTGTTGTTTTTTCATCTGCCAAAGCATACCCTTTGGTCTTTCTTTTATATCCACGGCTAAGAGTAGCCACTTTGTAATCTGCTTTTAAATTTGAAACCAGGTATTCCACCATTGGGGACTTGCCTGTACCACCCACAGAAAGATTACCAACACAGATCAGTGGCAGGCCAAAGGATGTTGACTCAATGATGTTTTTATTATATAGCCAGTTACGAATAGCTATACCCAACCAGTACAGCAACGCAAAAGGAAGTAAAAGAATGCGGAATGATTTGAGAAAAAAGTTAGAAAACATAAACAGATTGAGGCGTAATACAAAGATTTAAAGGTACATCAAATTCATGCTTATCTGCGATTTGCTCAACCGGCTCGAAATAGGAAAAACCTACTTTCAGACAATCATCACCGCAATCAGCCAGGAATTTATCATAGAATCCCTTACCATAGCCAATTCTATACCCTTCCATATCGATTGCAAGCAGGGGAACAAATGCCATATCAAATGCAGCCGGTCTTATTATCTCCGTATTTTCCGGCTCATAGGTCCCGAAATTATTCTTTCTGAAAGCCGTCTCTTCATCAATCAGGATGGCGACCATTTTATCACCCGTAGGATCAATTTTTGGGTATGCAATTTTGAGTTCAGGGTTTCGGAACTCAATGTAGTCAGTGAAAAGGTGCATATTTGGCTCATTATGATGCTCCATTGGCCAATAAGTAAACAAAGAATAAACAAATGGCAGATCAACTGTTTGAAACTGAATAAGCATCAGGTCATCAAACTTTGCCCTTTCGGCCGCGGAAAGTGAATTCCTTTTTTCTTTAAATGCCTTGCGAAGTTCTCTTTTAGTCATGTTTCAATCCCTGTTCTCCACAAAAGTAGAGAATACAGTAGTACCATAATTGCGTTCAGATTTAAAGAAGGGAAATGATTTATAATCGTTTCTTGGAGTATGTTCTAACACAAACCAACCGCCTTTTTTTAATAATTGCTTTTCAAATATCTGCTTTGGCAAATCGTCAATACTTGTCAGAGCATATGGCGGTCCTGCAAAAATAAAATCAAATTTATCAGTACAGCCCTGGATAAATTTGAATACATCCATTTTTATTACCTTAAAATTATCCAGCCTTAATGTCGCTGACGTTTTCTTGATAAATTCGTACATAGCGGTATCCTTTTCCACAATTGTCAGGTCATTTACTCCCCTTGAGGCAAGTTCATAACTGATACTACCGGTTCCCCCAAATAAATCCAGCGTTTTTAATTCCTCAAAATCCAGGTTGTGCTGCAGCACATTAAACAGGCCTTCCTTGGCAATATCGGTAGTAGGCCTTGTGTAAGGCATGTTCGAAGGCGGATTGAATTTTCTTCCACCATGTTCACCACCTATGATACGCATCGGGCCAGGTCATTAAGTGAAGTAAAAAAATGATTAGGGTACTCATCACCCTGAACATTCCAGGTAGCTTCTCTGAATTCCACATGAATGAAGTATTGATAGATTTCTTTATATAAAGCAGATTGTTTATCGATTAACCCTGACAAATGTAATTCCGCTTCCTGTTGCGATAAACCAAACTGGCTGCATATTTTCAACAGATAATAAACCACATCTTCTGGTGTTGAGTAAACATAAGTCTGAGCCAGAAGTAATTTACTATTTCTTACTGCGGTCACTGAAAAATCATCAGTCCTGAAGTCAACATATATACTTCCGCCATCTCCACCTCCCTCCATTTGCTTAAAAGCTAATGAAAACTGATGTCTGAAAATAGCAGTGGCAAAATGTTGCTGCACCCACTGCCTGAGCTCAGCCGGCGCCGCATACACATTGTATAGCTGCCATTCCGGGATAACTTCCGATATAACTACCGATTCATTATTAACTCCATAAAGGGCTTTCAGCATTGTTCCTGATTCTTCCTGCCTGAAATCTGACAAGGGCACCAAGGTACTTTCTTCAAAATCATAACAGACCTGGACACGATAAAATTGGTTCTTTAATTCAGGAAAAGAGGAAATTACTTCGTGCAGGTTTCCTGAATTCCATTCTTCTGCTTTGCAATAAGCCAGTTTATATAATTCATCACCGGTCTTATTAGTAATAACAAAACTAAAATGCCCGTTACCGAATTTCAATGACAACACCTGCTGAACATTATCATTATGGTTATTTTCTATCGTAAATAACTGCTTCAAAATTCTTTTCAGTTCGTGCAATAATAGACAAAAATTTAAATATCGTAGGTTTGCCATCTTTTTACTTATGGCAGAGGCAATACATACTAACTTACAGGTAGAAATAACCAACCGGCAGATTCTGAAAATTGCGTTGCCAATAAGCCTTGCTATTTTAATACCCCAGCTAAACTTTATTACAAACAATATTTTTCTTGGCCATTACAGTAATGATTCATATGCATTGGCTGTGGCAGGTATTACAGGTGTATATTACCTGATTTTTGCCGCCATTGGCTATGGACTCAATAATGGCTTGCAGGCACTCATAGCCCGCAGGGCTGGTGAGAACAGACCGGAAGAAATCGGGAAATTGTTCACACAAGGTGTTTTAATCGGGTTGTTGGTGGCTGTTGCAGGAATCATTATCACCTATACTATTACTCCCTTTTTATTTGGATTGATAATACAGGATACTGAAGTGCATAAAAAAGCTGTCGGGTTTCTTCAGATCAGGATATGGGGATTACCATTTTTATATATTTACCAGCTTCGTAATGCATTGTTGGTAGGCACTAACCAAAGCAGGTATCTGGTTGCAGGTACTCTTGCAGAAACACTTACCAATGTAATCCTCGATTATATTTTAATTTTTGGAACGCTTGGTTTTCCCGAACTGGGTTTTAACGGTGCCGCTATTGCCTCTGTTATTGCAGAATTTACCGGCATGTTTGTTATATTTCTTGTGATCCGGTGGAAAGGTATCAGCAAACGATTTGGCCTGTTTCAAAATTTGAAATGGAGTAAAGAAAACAGCTCTCTTATTTTCTCAATGTCTGCACCATTGATGTTCCAGCATGCTATCAGCATTATCAGCTGGCAGTTTTTCTTTTTGCTGACTGAACATCATGGTGATATGGCGCTGAAGGTTTCTAATGTGATGCGTAACATCTTTGGTGTTTTTGGATGTGTAACCTGGGCTTTTGCCGCCACCACCAACGCCATGGTGAGCAATGTGATAGGACAAAACAAGAAAGAACAGGTTTGGGACTTACTAAAAAAAATCATCCGGTTAAGTACTGGAGTAGCCATTGTTGTTTGCATACTACTAAACCTGTTCCCGGAAGCTTTCCTGTCTGTTTTCGGACAGGGAGATGATTTTATAGCAGCTGCCTTACCGGTACTGAGAGTGGTTACAGCAGCCATGTTGCTGATGTCATTTTCTATTGTCATGCTGAGTGCTGTAACCGGAAGTGGAAATACAAGGGTCACTTTCTATATAGAACTTTTTGCAATTATTATGTACTGCATCTATGTTTACCTGGTATCAGAATATTATTTCCTTCCCATAAAGTTTGGCTGGATGAGTGAATGGTTATACTGGCTTTGTCTTTTCGTACCATCCCTGTTTTATATGCGTAGCGGGCGGTGGAAAAAGAAAGTGATTTAACAACATCTTACTGAAGTATAATAAAAAAAATAAGGCCTCCCTAAGGAGGCCTTTATACTTAAAACCCAATTTCAATTTTATTATCAGAACAGGTTGTAACCATAGCTGATGTAGTACAGGCCACCAACTGATGGGCTACCAAAACCAGTTCTCTGGTATTGATTACCCAGATTGGTACCGCCTACACGGAAAGTACTCTTGGTAGTTGGGGGACGGTAAGTAACCTGTGCATCCCACCAGCCAAAGTAAGGCAATGTACCACTAACAAAAGTACCCTCATAATAGTTGTTATCCTGCCATTTGAATACCACGTTAAATCCAATATTATGGCAAACATTCTCATTGCGCAAACCAATATTGAAACGATATTTAGGTGCATTGAAGAAAGTAACAACAGAAGGATCTACATCCCGAAGCTGATCAGAGAAAACGTTACCGTAAACTACATATCTCTTCATAAGCTGGTATTCCAGACCAAGACCCCATCCGATAGATTTTACATTATCATCTGAATTCTGTACATATGAAACGTTGGTGCTACTGTAAGCAGAGTACAATTCATATTTGGCACCTGCTCTTGATTGAACCACTGCTGTACTGACAAGGAAGTCCTGGTATTGGCTGTAATACACATAACCATCCACCAATAATTTTTTTCCGATTATTCCTTTATAACCTAACTCATAAGACTTCACTGTTTCAGGTTTCACCTCCTTGTATTGAGCTCTTACCAACCTGCTTGAATCAGCAAGTGTGCCTGCACGATATGCCAAAACACTTGCAGCTGTATAACCCGGCAATGTAGAGTTCAACTTGTAATAATCCTGGAACTCAGGCAAGCAACCCATGAGCACACCTGACCCTGTAACAAGGCTGATATACTGGTTCTGGTTAGTGGGAAAGCGATACGCAGTCTGATAAGATAAACGTAGGAAGTTCTCCTTTGCAATCCGGATTACAGCAGATATCCTTGGTGTGAATTTTCCTTCAAAATTAGTTTGCTTATCATAGCGGCCTGAGGCAGTAAGTGTAAGTGCATCATTGATCAATTTCTTCTTTAATTGAATATATCCGCCATATTCATTTACCCTGAGTGATTGTGCAGTATCTGCAAAAATGGTTCCCTGGGAATTCATGATCCACTGTTTCCAGCCAGCGCCGGCAATTATTTCAAGTTTATCTGAAAAACCGGCCATATCTGAAATGTTGAATTGGCCCTCAGTAGCATACAGATCAGATTTGTCAAGGAATAAAGCTCCGCCTTTTCTGATCGGTGTTTTCTTTAATATAGAGACTATTGAATCGTAAGCTTTGGTTCCCGGAATCCAACGGCCGGCATCAGCAGAGGCACGGGCAGCAGAATGTAGTGTAAAATCACTAGCCGCACCTCCATTTAATCTTCTGCCCTCAGAGAAGGTTCCAATGTATAAAGGGAACCAGGCAGAGCTGGCCCTGTAACTTTCATTTAAGAAAGCGCCTAATGCAGTAGCATTATAAGACTCACCAGCATTTTCCTGGGTAGTATATCCACGAACAAACCAGTTCTTATGCCTTAATTCAAACTTATGCTGTGCCATTTTCAGGTTACGCAAAGAATAACGGTCCGCCCCTGTATAAACGGTAGTACCTGTTCCAAAATAAGTATTGAAAGAAACCTCGAGCCGGTCATTTATTTTATAATGTATACCGCCAGTAAATTTTACATTAATGGTATTGTAATCTACCAATGATTGTTCTTCATAACCTGTTCTTGAAACACTGGCTTTATTAAAATAGCCATTTCTTAACCCGATATAGAACGGCATCATTTGCTGAACAGCTGTCTGTCCGGAGGTACCTAAAAATCCAAGACCTCCTATGAAAGTAGATATTTGGGTATTTGTTGGGTAAGCAGGATTTCCTATAGCTGTAAAGTAAGCATTTGCTGCACTCACAACATCAAAAGCTCCTCCTGTAGCAGCCAGAATACTTCTTCTTGTCTGATCCTGTACAAAATAAGAGAACCCGTTCATATCTGCACTGGTCTCATCTCCATACATGTTGATACCATTGTAGTTTGGATCGTTCTGGCGATTTCCGCCTACTACCTTACTCAAGATACCAATCTGTTGTTTGTTGCGGTAATCCTCAGCTTCCCAGTCAGCACCTTTTACTAATTGAGCTGCGAGTTTGATACCAAGCCTGTTTTTATATGCTTTTGCCCAACGGAAAGACCAATCGTAAAAAGGAGCCGCATTACGCTGCTTTCCATCTACATGCATGATCCCCTGCTTGATG
The DNA here is from genome assembly GCA_016786885.1 of Chitinophagaceae bacterium. Lineage (GTDB taxonomy): Bacteria > Bacteroidota > Bacteroidia > Chitinophagales > Chitinophagaceae > JJ008. Next base: position 166,159 of record JAEUVO010000064.1, read on the forward strand.
TTGTAGCTGAGTCCCTGGTATTTGAAAGGATTTTTTGTTGAGATGAGCACAGTACCGTTCATACCTCCTGAACCATACAAAGCGGAAGATGCTCCGGAAAGAATCTCCACATTATCAACGTCAAGATCGGAAGGGCCGAGAACGCTACCCACAGAGAAGTTCAAACCGGGAGCCTGGTTATCCATTCCGTCTATCAACTGATTCAAACGGGTATTACCACTGCTTACAAAGCCACGGGTAGTTACTGTACGAAAAGTCAGACTGGCCGTATGAACATCAACCCCTTTCAGGTTACCGATAGCCTCATAATAGTTAGGCGCCGCTACGTTTCTCAATGTGTTGCTGCTCATTCTTTCCACAGTCACCGGAGATTCGAGTAAACGAGTTGGGGCACGGGTAGCGGCTACCACTACTTCCTGGCCTAATGCGTTATTTACTTTTAAGTCAATACTGAACGGTTTGGAAGCATCGGATACTGTTAGCTCCTGTTCTTCATAACCAACTGAGCTAAAAACGAGTACAACCGGCAGTTTTGATACTTTCAGGCTGAACTCACCGTCTGAATTTGTGTAGGTACCCTGAGTGGTTCCTTTAACTGCAACAGACACAGCCGGCACACTTTCTTTAGATGAACTGTTTTTTACAGTACCGGAGATGGTAACTGTTTGAGCATAAGCAGCAATCGTAAAAAAAACAGCCAACAGCGAGGAAGCTAAATAGCAGTAGCTTTTTCTCATAATAGGGAATTTTGGTTTTGGAATTTGACGGAAAAATAAGCATTGTAAAGTTTATCTAAAAATTTAATTTTTAAGGGGAAAGGATAATTTGTTGAAATCTTGAGACAGCCCGGATTGGTAGGTTTTTACCGGCTTCTTACTTTCGAAATATGGCTCATTTTTCGTTTCCAAACCAAACGGCCTTTTATAGTGGCAAGGTTCGGGATGTTTATACTATTTCAGACCAATGGCTGGTAATGGTTGCCTCCGACCGGATATCGGCTTTCGATGTCATACTGCCCCGCCCCATACCCTACAAAGGACAAGTACTGAATCAGATTGCAGCTTATATGCTGGATGCCACCGGGGACATATGTCCTAACTGGCTGATAGAAGTGCCGGCACCCAATGTTTCAATCGGTAAAAAATGTACACCATTCAAAATTGAAATGGTTGTCAGGGGAAATTTAACCGGCCATGCCTGGAGAACCTACTCGTCCGGCAAAAGATCCCTCTGTGGAGTAAGATTGCCAGAGGGAATGAAGGAAAATGATTTTTTCCCTGATCCGATCACCACCCCCAGTACTAAAGCTGCTGAAGGACATGATGAGGATATTAGCAAAGATGAGATTATCTCACAGGGGTTAGCAACTGCTGCAGAATGGGCAGTTTTAGAAGATTATGCGTTCAAACTTTTTCAGCGGGGTAAGGAAATAGCAGCCAAAAGGGGGTTGATATTGGTGGATACCAAATATGAGTTTGGAAAAATCGGAGATACTATTTACCTCATGGATGAAATTCACACACCAGACAGTTCAAGATATTTTTACGCCGATGGATTTGAAGAAAGACAGATTCGGGGCGAACGGCAAAAACAGTTAAGCAAAGAGTTTGTCCGTGAATGGCTTATTGCCAACAACTTCATGGGAAAGGAAGGACAGGCTGTTCCGGAAATGCCTGATGAATGGGTTGATACTATTTCGAAAAGATATATTGAACTATATGAAAAAGTGATTGGCGAGAAGTTTATAGCTGGTAAGATTGATGATGATGAAACTTACAACAGGATCATCACTTCATTGAGTAAACTAAAAATGTAAAAGAAGCAGGAGATTTTCCTGCTTCTTTTTTGTTCGGATCTTGCCGAAAGCTTTATTTCTTTTTAATAACTGTTGATTTCTTGAATTCCCTTGTCTGACCTTTTCCATAAAGAGGGCAGTAATAATCCAGTGCATATTGTGCCTCAGTATAGCTTAACCAATAATCAGTAACTGTACCTGTAAAAACAATACCAGATGACCGGTTGTACATATCCTTTGTTCCATTGCTGCTAAAGTTGCCGTACACTATACTTCCTTCATAGGGTTTATAACCTCCATATGAGCGGATAATGGTGTAACCATAGAACGTTTCCACAACGAAATAGTTACAATAAGAATCGCTATACACTACTTCTCCCATTTCTTTGGAGAGCCAGTAGTTCTCGTTGTTGTTTGGAATAGATTCCCGTACACAGCTGGTTAATAATATAGCTGACAACAGGAATGTAGTTGAAAGTGTAAAAATTCTTTTCATGGCTTTTGATTTAAAGTTTAAAAATTTGTTGTCAGCTAGTATAATAGGAAGACTGTGCCAGAATTAAAAAGGATAATTAAGCGTTTGTTAAAATGAAATGAAAGCAGGAAATTCACTTCTTAATAAAAACTAAATGAGACGACTCTGCTTTTTACTTACAGTTATTCTTTTCTCCCTGGTCTCGCCGGGGCAGGAACACTATCTGCTTGTCGGCACCTATGACTCTCCGAAAAGCGAGGGTATCTATGTATACAAATTCAATAGTATTGATGGCTCTGTAAAAGAAGCTGGCCATATTAAAACATCAAACCCCTCCTATATCGCTATTTCACCCGATCAGCAATTCGTATATGCAGTGCATGAAAATGGGAAAGATGGCAAAGGCGGCGAAGTGGCGGCTTTTTCATTTAACAAGCAAACTGGCCAGCTTACGCTGATCAATCAGCAGTCAACAGGTGGCGATCATCCCTGCTATGTGGAAGTAGACAAGACAGGCAAATGGGTGTTTGCAGGAAATTACAGTAGTGGTAGTCTTTCTGTGTTCCCGGTTACACCAAATGGAGGTCTTGCCCCGGCCAGCTCTTTGATCCAGCATGAAGGTGCAGGCCAAAACTTACAACGGCAAAAAAGCCCACATGTTCATTGCACCATAATGTCAGCAGATAACAAATGGCTTTATGTACCTGATCTGGGAACTGATAAATTAATGATCTATCAATTTGACGCCGGCACTGGTAAACTAATCAGCGGCAAGCAACCTTATTCAATATCTGAGCCAGGCTCAGGACCAAGGCATTTTACTTTTGACAGCGGTAATAAATATGGATACCTTATCGAAGAATTGAGTGGTACTGTGGTTGCGTATAAATATAAAAATGGAAAGCTAAAGAAGATACAGCGCACCAGCACCATGCCTGCAGGAGATACAAGTTTTGCCGGCAGTGCAGACATTCATGTTTCACCCGATGGAAAATTTCTCTATGCTTCAAATCGAAGCTATTCGAATACCATTACTATCTATTCTGTAAACCAAAAAGGGAAACTCACATTAATAAGCCATCAACCTACTTTAGGAAAAACGCCAAGGAATTTCAATTTCGATCCATCAGGAAATTTTTTGCTGGTGGGGAATCAGAACAGCGATGAGATCGTCATTTTTAACAGGGATCCTGCATCAGGCTTATTGTCTGATAGCGGAAAAAGAATTGCTGTAGGAAAGCCAGTTTGCATTAAATGGATAACTTTGCAATAAAACTATTTGCCTTTCAGGCTTGGGCGCAAACGTTGTTTCGATTTATTGAAAATATGCTGTCCTTTATCAATCCCCTTTCTTAGTTCTTTTCTTCTCTCATCCGGAAGATGAATAGTGTCCTGGCAATCTTTACTGCAGCATCCCTCAAATGTTCTGGCACATTCTTCACATTGAATGAACAGCAAATGACACCCATCATTCTTACAATTGGCATGTGTATCTGCCGGCTTTCCACATTGGTGACAATGTGCTATGATATCTGCTGTGATCCTCTCCCCCAGCCTGTCGTCAAAAACAAAATTCTTTCCAATGAATTTGGTCGGAAGATCTTTCTCCTTTACCTGCTTTGCGTAATTAATTATCCCACCCTCAAGGTGAAATACATTTTTAAATCCCCGGTGAAGCATGTAAGCCGAAGCCTTTTCACAACGGATACCGCCGGTGCAGTACATGATTATATTGGTATCTTTTTTATCCTTAAGCATATCAACTGCCATAGGTAGCTGATCCCTGAAAGTATCGGAAGGGATTTCAATAGCATTTTGGAAATGTCCCACCTCATACTCGTAATAATTTCGCATATCAACCACCACCGTGTCCGGGTCTTCAGTGAGGTGGTTAAATTGCTCTGCATTCACATACTTCCCTTTATTGGCCATATCAAATGTGGGGTCATCAATTCCATCAGCAACAATTTTCTTTCTCACTTTTACATCTAATACAAAAAAAGATTTGCCATCATCATCCACCGCTATATTTAAGCGTAAATTATTCAACGGCTCAATGGAATACAAGTATGTTCTGAAATGTTCAATATTATGGGTGGGCACACTTATTTGTGCATTGATGCCTTCACTGGCGACATAAATCCTGCCAAGCACTCCAATATTTTTCAGCTCCCTGTACAGAGTGTTTCTGAAAGCTGCAGGGTCTTCAACTTTAAAATAACAATAAAATGAAATGGTAGTCCTGGCTGTTGGATCATTCAGAACAGCCTCTTTCAACTCCTTTCGGGAGATGCGGTTGTGTAATTGCGTCATGATGTTTGAATTTTAGTCCGATAAGAACCCCAATTGCAGGTTGGGCAAAATTCTTAAAGCGATGCAAAGATAATACATGAAGTTGTAAAAGGAATAGCCGGGGCCATGAGTATTGTATCAAGGCCAGTCATCGCCTCGTTGCCCCCTAAACCCAGTGAGTCCGATACGAAAACCGTTTTGCCAGGACTTGCCATTTTGCCAGGATTGTACAAAATCTACCCGTATCTGTTTAAAGATATTGTCAAGACCTATGAACCACTCATAATAGTTCTTATCCCCGTTGATATAAAAACCATTAGCACCTGTTACCAAATAAAAATTGAGTTTTCTGAAAAGAGGTATTTTATTTGTCAGAAATCCTTTCAGGTTGTACTCCAGGTGTGCCAACGAATAAAATTTATCGGTATTACTATATTGATAAATTGGCAATAACTGGAAGCTATTAAGATATTCTGTGGCCAATGTAGAAATATTACCGTTGAAGTGAGTATAGTCAGGCAATTGTACTTTGTCATTATCTATAAAACCTCCCATCCCAACCCGGTAACGAAAAACACCACGGAGTTTCAGGTTTATATTATCGGAAACTGCAAACCGCCATTTGCTGAAATCTGCATCACTGCCCAGAAAACCATCAAAACTGCGGATATACTGAAATGAAAACACCGGGTATTTTGAACCAATATTGATTTTCCTGTCTGGCAATTCTACATATCTCGCACCAGGCTGCCAGTTTATACCCATCAGTGCATAGAATACTTTGTGTCTTTTAATATTTTCTGATACAATTTCGTTGGGATAGTTAGGGGTATAAGCAATATTCTTTCTGTCTCTCCAGGTATAATCCGTCCTGTTATCCAATGGTTTCCTGTCCTGGTATTGAAAACCCGCAACTACTGTAAACCCTTCGCCGATACCTCTTCTTACACTGACCCTGAGATAAACAGCTTCATAGCTCTTGATCCTGTTTTCTTCACTTAGCAAAGAAGATAAAGTGTTACCTCTTTCACCTATTGGACTATTATTATTAAACTGGAAAACTCTCTTACCGCCTGACAAAGCAACAGAAGAAGCATACTTCTGTCCATAAGTATATCTTACGGTCAGGTGCCCATTTAAATGTTTATTCACGAACCCATATCGTACTGATGGAGTTATTGAAATATTTTTCCTAGAAAAAGCAGTGCTATCCAGCCTCTTTGACCATGTAACCGCAGGTGCAATGACCAATCCTTCAGCAGGGTTAAAATTTACCTGTTCCAGTAGTGAATTGAACCTGATCGCTGTTCTTTTTCTTTCTGATTGAAAGGTCTGACCCAATAAAAATACATTCATAACAGTCACCTTATTGCGGGTCTTACTCAGAGAATCAAGATAATGTGGATCTTTCTTCGCTATTTCCAGGCTGTCCTTCTTTTTATAATCTTTCATCTCCTCCTCCATTAGCGGAACAGGTCTCGCTTTATCCCAATAATCTGCAGTTTTTTTATTAGCGCTGTCAGTATACTTCAGAACAGTGTTGTTAAAAGTTTTTTTGCCAAACTCCGGGTCAGTGTTGATATCAGAATAAATATTCACAAAACTTCCATGAGCATCAAATCCAAGAATTTTTATAGCAGGATAAATAACCTGGCTGGTAATAAACCAACGATCATTATTTACAGGGCGAAACAATTGGACTATCCGGAGAGTATCAAGTTGCTCCATTTGGGATTGCCTGGTGAGTAACAGATCAGCAGAATGAACTACCCAGCTACCATCTACAATACTTATATACCCGCTAAACAAGGGCTCATATTTTCGTTTGGGTATGATTTTAATCCGGCTGATCTCTTTTCCATCTTCATAAAATGTGCCTTCCAGTTTATACCGGTAATAATTCAAAGCATTGTCAGAAACAGGAGAAATAAAACCTCTTGGATTCAGGTTACTGCCTACTGGAATATTATTATCATATAGTGAAAAAAAACGGGGAGCTGCCAGTCCAAAACCATCACTCTGCCCGCTAACTTTAGAAGAAATCACTTCTACTTTTTCTTTATTAGGCTTATCAACATAATAATTGGAAATTGTTTCAGAGAGATAAATCAATTTCCTTTTACTTGTATCTCCATCCTCAAAATCCACTTTTTGTCCCAATAGTTTCTTAGGATAATCCCTTAACCGCATTTGTCCTTTTGTATAGACTTCACATTGAAACCTGTCAAGTTGCTGCTGATGAATTTTTCTTTTTTTAATTGCCTGTCTTATGATCTCATAGGCAGGATCCTCTCCTGATCCCAGTACCACTTCACTTAATGTCATTTCCTGCAATGTCAGTTTGAAATCAAGCCGTATATCCTCATCCCCAATAGTTATCTTTTTTTCCTCTTTGGCATAGCCAACATACTGACAAACGAGAGTATACTTTCCAGGGGCGAGATCGATCAGATATTTACCCTCGCTATTTGCATTTGTTCCTTTATTTGTTCCCTTTACATAAATAGAAGCGAAAGGCAAAACTTTTCCCTGGGCATCAGTTACCAGGCCGGTTATTCGGCCTGCATATGCATGGGAAAGAAACGAGAAAAGGATAGAGCAGAGAAAAATATATCTCATAGTAGAATCAATTACAAGATAGTTTCTCCGGGGTATTTTACCAACCTTTGTGTATCTGGTTTGAGAAGTTTTAACATCAGCTTTTGGAAGAAGATCGCAGGTAACTGCCACTCATAGCTGCAAAGCCAGCTACCAGTCCGCCAACTACTCCTGTAACAAGAATCAGCAACATACTATTTCCACCAAGTGGTAACACTGAAGCAATACGGGCAGACAGGACACCATGGTTTTGCATGTCAATCCACCAGGCTAATCCACACCATAGTAGCAGCAATCCAAGAAATCCTGCTAAAAAAGCCTTTCCTGCTTTTTGATGAACAAGCAGGGCTACTAAAAATGAAGTAATGGCAAATCCCCACCAGGGAGAAAAAGATAGCAACCCTGATATGAATGCCAATAAAGCTGTGAGTATTATTGCTGTGATGAATTTCATGATAGTATAATTAGTTTCCTTTATTGAATTTCATGATCCATTTTACGTTCTTGTCTGTCTTATCTCCTTCCCGCATAAACCATAATTTGTGATACTGCCCTTCAACCCACTTATCTACATAATCATCATAAAAACGGCTGCCTGGATTACCACTCTGTCCCCCGGGATACACACCGTAGGCCTCTGTCTGATTTGTCAGGTGAACGATCATTCTCCAACTGGGGCCATGACTATGTGTAACTGCATTAATGATATTTCCGTTTCCTCCTACATTCAACCCTTTGCGGGCAAAGGCCGGTAAAGCGTCTTTTAATAAATGATAGACCGTTGGATTTTTAAATTTTGCCCATTCCAATTTTCCCTCTGCTTCTTTTTTAGCAAGGTCTGTGGCTGCCTGCTGTAAAGCTGTTGTTACCACATCAAATAATGTTTCTTTTTCTGCAGTATTGATATTATCAATGAATGAAAGAGCAGAATCTTTTTTCAGCAATTCCATGGTAGTTTGTTCTTCCGGCCACGGAGCCTGCGGTTCTACTTTGGTCAATTCATCTTTCCATATCCCCGCTTCAAGACTATCCCACCAGCATTGATAAACAGTTTGCCCTTTTGAATCCGGAGAAGCCATCAGGTTCCAGTTCCTGACAATATCCAAATAACCTTTTGCTTTCGCATCCAATTTATCAACCTGCACATATTTCAACAATACCGGTACCGCATCTTCCGCCAATGAGTTAAAATAATTTACATGCAGGGCCATCATGTCTTTAGGTGTAATTCCTGTCATGCCGGATAAATATTTTTCAACGGTTACACCTCTTGGAGTAATGTAACTGCCGGGAATAAAGTAAGGATAGGTGGAATCAGCCGGCCGCTGATTAGTACTTTCCAAAAATCCTCTTTCGGGATTCTTTGCATGTGGATTTTCCGGTTGCGGAATAAATCCCTGCCACATATAGCTACTGTCTTCACCGGGCATCACATACAAACCCTGCCTGTGCCAGCGGGCAGGAAATTTACCCTGTTGCCAGATAGCAATATCTCCTGTTTTGGATGCAAATATGAAATTCTGTCCGGGGCACTGGAATGTTTTGATCGCTTCTGCGTAATCATCATAATTCTTTGCCCGATTCAGCTTGTAAAATGTCATGCCTTCATTACTTGGATCATGCGCCACCCACCGCACTGCAAGATTTCTACTATTGGAAAGGTTATTTGAAAAACTCTCATCAAACATAACCGGTCCGAAAATAGTATAGGCAACTGTGTCCTTAACATCAGCCCCTCCCTTTACTTTTATGATCTCTTCTTTTAATGTTGCTTTTTCCCATTTCCCGCTGAACCAGTATTCCTGTTTTGTTTTGTCTTTGAATTTAATTTCATAATAATCCTTTACGTCACGCTGTGCATTGGTGACCCCCCATGCTATGCTGTCATTAAATCCAATAATAACAAAAGGAGCGCCGGGCAATGAAACACCATACGCATTGCTGCCGGGAGTTTGCAATTGCATTTCGTACCAGATAGAAGGAAGTGAAAGTTCCAGGTGAGGGTCATTGCAAAGTATCGGGGCGCCGCTTTGTGTTTTACTACCGGCCACCACCCAGTTATTACTGCCATTATTAATATCCGGTTTTGCAATTTCTTTTGCAGTAACAGTATCCTTTCTTCCAAAATACAACGAATCAGCAGAAGCCGGCTGGACAGGGATAATACCCGGTTTATCGAAAACAGTCCCTTTCGGTACAATTGGTACCAGAGAATCATTTACCTGTGGATACAATAATTTCAACTCATCCGGCAGAAATATTGATTTGGCATTGGTGTGGGCCATGTCATTCTCAGTACCTGATGACAAATCCTTCGCCATCATTTTTAAAAGCAAAGCTGATCTCAGGTTGCTCCATCTTTCCGGTTTAAAGTTGAGCAACTTATATTCTACCGGCAGATCGGATTCTTTCAGGTTGTCGATATAAGCATTAATACCATTTGTATATGCATCAAATATCTTTTTGGCTACCGGATCGCTTTCAATGTATTTAGTTGCTATCTCTGCGGCATATACCATTCCTAATCTTCGTTGCTGCTTATCATAGTCTATTGCTTTAGGCCCTGCTATCTCACTGGCACGGCCTGCAGCAGCCTTGGTTTGCAGGTCTATCTGGAACAGGCGGAATTTGGCATGCAGGTATCCCTGGATAAAATAAAGGTCTTCTTCATTCTCAGCAAAAACATGCGGCACCAGCCTTTCATCAAGATATACTTCAGCCTTTCCTTTAAGATCAGGGAAACTGAGCTCCGCATCAAAATCCTGGCTCGCAGGTTCGGCATTTTGCCAGAAACCATGCTGCGGGCTTAAGAATTTCCCCATGGGCGGGATGGTTCCCCATTGTTTATTCAATGCAAAAATTAATCCGGCGGAAATAACTACTGAAACGGCAAAAGGTACAATACGCATAGGCAAGAAAATGAGTTTGAAAGATAAGAATAAATGTAACAGTTTTTTGTTCAAATCATTATCTGACATTTTCTTTTTCCCTAATTTCAATATCTCTAAAAAACACAACTATGGCAGTATTAATTGTAGTCGGTATTCTTGTCCTGCTCGTTATCTGGGTTATCGGTCTTTATAACGGACTGGTCAGGCTTCGTAACCGTCGTCAGAATGCTTTTGCAGATATTGATGTGCAGCTCCGCCAGCGTCACGACCTGGTGCCTCAATTAGTGGAAACAGTAAAAGGATATGCTACGCATGAAAGAGAATTGCTTACTAAAATAACTGAAGCAAGATCTGCGGCTATGAGCGCCACCACTATTGATGGTAAGATTGTGGCTGAACAGCAACTCAGCAATGCACTCGCCGGATTGAAAGTACAGGTGGAAGCATACCCTGACCTGAAAGCCAACCAAAACTTTTTGCACTTGCAGGAAGAACTCAGCGATATTGAAAATAAACTGGCGGCCAGCCGTCGCTTCTTTAATGGAGCCACTACTGAATATAACAATGCAGTAGAGTCATTCCCCAGCAACCTGATCGCAAAGAATTTTGGTTTTAACCGGGAAATCTTTTTCGACCTGGGTACTGATAACCGTAAACAAATGGAAGAACCTCCGAAAATTCAATTCTAATCTCAATCATGTAAGAGAACCCAAAAGATGCAATACGTTGGATTAGACAAACAGATTCGTAAAAATAATTTCAATTCAACTTTATTATTGATTGCATTCCCGGCATTATTGCTGGGAATGCTTTATGCTATACTTTTTTTTACCAGCGATGAACATGGCGAAGACCCAAACGTTCTTTTCCTGCAAACCATGCCCGTTGTGGCTGCTGCTACCGGCATCTGGTTTCTCATAGCATGGGCCGGGCATGCTGCTTTTATCCGTATGGCTACAGGCAGCAAACCATTGGAAAGAACGCAAAACAAAAGGGTGTACAATCTTGTAGAGAACCTCTGCATATCACAAGGCATGGGAACACCCAAGATATATGTGATAGAAGACGACTCACTCAATGCATTTGCCAGCGGTATCGACAAAAAAAGTTATGCTGTTTCCCTATCAAGAGGCATCATTAACAAACTGGATGACGAGGAACTGGAAGGAGTGATCGCCCATGAACTGACACATATTAAAAACCGTGATGTAAGAGTGCTTATTATCTCCATCATATTTGTAGGCATTTTTGCTTTCCTTGCTGAGCTGGCCTTTCGCAGTCTTCGTTTTGCAGGTTCAGGCAAAAAAAGTAAAGACAGCAAAGGAAGCGGGGCCATCATCCTGATCGCCATTGTTGTAACAGCTGTTGCCTATTTTATTTCCATTCTGCTGCGGTTTGGTATCAGTCGCAAAAGAGAGTATTTAGCCGATGCCGGAGCTGCAGATATGACTAAGAAGCCGTATGCACTGGCTAATGCACTTCGCAAAGTTTCAAACGATCCTGCCATTGAAGCGGTGGAAAGCCGTGATGTGGCCCAATTATTTTTTGACAATCCCAAACCTTCTACTCACAAGTCAGCCTCATGGGACAATATATTTGCTACCCATCCACCGGTTGAAAAGAGGATTGAATTGCTGGAGCAGTTTGTCTAAAGAGATGTTTAAGATTTAAAGTTTTTCAAAATAAATCCCCTTCACTGCATCGGAAAATATCCTCTACGTACTGCCTCAACATTAAACTTTAAACATTCAACCTTTAACTTTCTTTACCTCCCAGCATTGGAACAAAAGAAAAACGATCAAACACTTCTTCTTTCAATGCGCCATTGTCCAGTTTAGTAATGCGTTTCATTTGTTGTACATCACCTGCACCTACAGGTATCACCATCATACCGCCTATTTTTAACTGGTCAATCAGCTTTTGCGGAATATCAGGTGCGGCTGCAGTAATGATCACTTTATCAAAAGGGGCATAAGTAGGCAATCCTTCATAACCATCCCCATAAAAGAATTTTATGGTTGGATATTTTTTAAGCAACTCGAACTTCTTGTTTGCTTCAAATAAATTTTTCTGTCTTTCGATGGTATATACCTGTACGCCCATTTCTGCCAGCACCACTGCCTGGTAAGCACTTCCGGTACCTATCTCCAGTACTTTCTCAAATCTCTTTATCTCCAGCAACTGGCTTTGGTAGGCTACCGTATATGGCTGGGAAATAGTTTGCCCTTCTCCGATGGGGAATGCCCTGTCTTCGTAAGCCACTTCATCAAAAGCAGAATCCAAAAAAAAATGTCGGGGAACTTCAAGGATAGCATCCAGTACTCGTTCATCTGTTATTCCTTTTGCCTGAATGCCCTGCACTAATTTCTTGCGAAGGCCTTTATGCCGGTAAGTATCTTCGGTTGGTCTCATAAGCTTAGCAAAAATAAAAAAGCAGCATCGTAAAAATGCCGCTTAAATTAATATTCCAAAAGTAATTACAACTTCATATCTGCAATCACTGCCTTTATTTTCTCATCCATCTCTTTATTTACTTTGTCAAAATCTGTAGCATTATTCAGTTTTGTATTCACACTGAAATAGAACTTGATCTTGGGTTCCGTTCCGCTTGGTCTTGCCGATATGCTACTGCCATCAGCTAAAATGAATTGTAACACATTTGATTTTGGCAATTCAATTTTCCACTCCTCTCCTGTTTGCGGATTGCTGCCGTTCTGCAATTCGTAATCCAGTAATTGCACCACAGCCGATCCATTGATCGTTTTCGGAGGATTATTACGGTAACTTTCCATCATGGCAGCTATTTGTTGCTGACCATCCATTCCCTTTTTGGTAATAGAAATCAGATTCTCTTTATAAAAACCATATTGTACATACAGGTCTATCATCTTTTCATACAGGCTGCGGCCTTTTTCTTTTTCATATGCCGCCATTTCGCAAAGCAGCGCTACTGCGCTGACTCCATCTTTATCTCTTATCTTATCACCAATCATTAAACCAAAACTCTCTTCCCCTCCAATTACATAATTCTCCTTTCCTTCTTTTTCACGGATCATGGCAGCAATCCATTTAAAACCTGTCAATACCCTGTAACAGGCCACACCGTTTCCTTTTGCCAGCGCATCGATCATAGGTGTGGTAACGATGGTTGTTATTACCATGTCATTTGGCTTCGCCACACCTTTTGCTTTTCTTGCTTCCATTAAATAATTAAAAGCAAGTACAGCAGTCTGGTTACCATTCATGAGCACCCAATTCCCTTTACTATCTTTTACTCCTATGGCTAACCGGTCAGCGTCTGGGTCGGTGCCACAAAGAATGTCTGCATCCAGTTGTTCTGCCAGCTTTAAGCCATAACTCATGGCCTCACTTTCCTCCGGGTTAGGGTATGCAACGGTTGGAAAATTTCCGTCAGGTTCGCTCTGCTCTTTTACGATATGTACATTATCAAATCCGAATTTTTTCAATACCTGTGGCAGTAAGGTGATTCCCGTTCCATGTATTGGAGTATAAACGATCTTAAGATCTTTATGCTTTGCTATTACCTCAGGATACACACTTAATCCCTTCACCATCTCCATATACTGCTCATCCATTTCTTTGCCGATGATAGTAATGTTAGTTTCCCCGCCAGACCATTTTACATCATCAACAGAAACGATCTTATCTACTTCTTTGATCACATTTTTGTCATGCGGAGGCACCAATTGTGAGCCATCGTCCCAGTAAGCTTTATATCCATTGTATTCTTTAGGATTATGCGAAGCCGTACATACCACACCACCCTGGCATTTCAATGTGCGAATGGCATAAGATAATTCCGGGGTAGGCCGCAATGCTTCAAACAAATACACTTTGATGCCATTCGCCGCAAATACATTTGCTGTGGTTTCAGCAAAAAAGCGGCTGTTGTTACGACTGTCATGTGCAATAGCCACACTAACCCCCGCAGGAAAACATTGTTTCAGGTAATTGGCATAGCCCTGGGTGGCCATACCTACTGTATATTTATTCATCCGGTTGGTACCCACTCCCATCAATCCACGCAACCCCCCGGTTCCGAATTCAAGGTTTCTGTAAAAAGCATCAGCCAGTTCAGAAGTATTCTCTGTTTGTAGTTTTTTTATTTCTTCTTTTGTTGCTACATCAAAATTTCCATTAAGCCAGGTATCGATCTTTGCTTGTATTGCGGCGTCCATAATCGTAAAAAGGTTTTTGATTTTTAAAGCTGAAAGTTATTGAATTTTAGGTTTTAAAACCGAAAAGAAACCAGAATCGTAAATTTGATTTTTAATACAATTCCGTTCATACTCTTTGTAAAACCTTATATTCTCTGGTGTTTAAAAAAGTAATCATAATCATTCTCCTACTTCAGTCAATTGGCAAGTCATTTGCCCAGGATACTGCTGCAGCAAAGAATACTCAATCAGTATACGATACTATAATTTCAATAAAAATAGTTCCAGATTCAGCATTACAAAGAGACCTGTCAGCAAGCGGTTATTATAACCCTCTGCAAAGGAACCTAAATAAAAAAAAGGTCTGGATAGTGACAGGCGTCAATATAGTTGGCTATGGCGGTGTAATGGCAGCCCTCGCTTCTGCCTGGTATGATAATTATACCAAAACAAAACTTCACTCCTTCAATGATAGCAGGGAATGGCTGCAGGTAGATAAAGTGGGACATGTTTATGGGACCTGGATAGAAAGCCGGGCCAATAATGAGCTTTGGAAATGGACCGGGATGGAAAGGAAAAAAAGAATATGGATCAGCGGCCTGACCTCCTTTGCTTTTCAAACAACTATTGAATACCTGGATGGCAAAAGTGCTGAGTGGGGCTGGAGCTGGGCTGACTTTGGCGCCAATATACTTGGCAGCAGCACTTTTATTGCACAGGAATTGGCATGGAATGATCAGCGTATTAAACTCAAATGGTCATTTCATAAAAAAAATTATAGTGACGCTTCCCTGAATAAGAGGAGCGATGAATTATTCGGTAAAAGTTTGCCGGAACGTTTTCTGAAAGATTATAACGGTCAAACCTACTGGGCAAGTGTTAATCTGAAATCCTTTTTTCCGAAAACAAAACTACCTGAATGGTTTTGTATATCTGTAGGATACGGAGCAGAAGGAATGTTTGGCGGTGAAGAAAACATCGCTAAAGACGATAATGGGAGTATCATCTTCGATAGAAGTGACATAAAACGATACCGGCAATGGTACCTGGCCCCTGATATTGATTTTAGTAAGATCAAAACCAATAAGAAAGGAATAAAATTCATACTCACCGTGCTGAGTGCTTTTAAGTTTCCTGCTCCTTCGCTTGAATTCTCCAATGGCAAGTTCAGCGTAAATGCACTGCATTTCTGATGGTTTAACTGATTTGCCGTAAATTAGCTTTTCCTTTTTTTAAGGCATTAATGAATTTTAAAATATATGAAAAAGTTATTTCTGCTGGCAACAACTCTTCCTGTCTTTTTAATAATGACAGGTTGTGGCAAAGATGAAAATAATGATCCCCCTGCAGATCAGCCGGCCAATATAACTATCACTGAACCCACTGCCGGTGTGACTTATATTAACGGAAGCACTATTATGGTAAGAGGTAATGTCACAGATAATAATGTATTAGCATCTGCCAGGATCGAAATAAAAAATAACAGCACAAATGCTGTTATGTATCAGCAAAACCAATCCACCGGGAATGTTACCTACTTTGACCTGAACTGGAACTGGACAGTTGCTGGTATCAGTTCAACAGTGAATGCCACCATCAAGATCATTGTAACAGACAAAGCTGGTTACCAGGCCAGCAAAGAAATTGCCATTGTCTTGACCGATTAAGCCAGCGTCTACCCTGTCATTTCTTAAACAATTCGTATCAATTCATAACTGCAACCCGTAAATTAGCAGCTGAATTGACTGCTATGCAAATTGTTCAACAACTACTATTCCTTCTCCTCAGTGCTGTTGCTGTCTTTTTCTTTTCTAAAAAAGTAAAAGAAATAAGCAGGAATATAAAACTGGGAAGAGATGAAAACCTGAGCGACAATTCCTCTGAACGATGGAAAAATTTGCTGTTGCTGGCATTTGGTCAGAAAAAAATGTTTCGCAATCCTCTCGTGGCAGTGATGCACTTTTTTGTATATGCGGGGTTCATCATAATCAATATTGAGGTATTGGAGATCGTTCTGGATGGCATTACCGGTAAACATCGTTTGTTTGCTGCACCTTTAGGCGGTTTTTACAGTTTTCTTATCAACGCATTTGAAGTACTGGCCTTACTCGTATTAGTAGCCTGTGTTATTTTCCTGGTCAGAAGAAATATCATTAAACTAAAACGATTTATAAGTAAAGACCTCGATGGCTGGCCCAGGAGTGATGCCAATTATATCCTTATTACCGAGATCGTATTGATGTCACTGTTTCTTATACTCAACGCCAGCGATACATTATTACAAACGAGAGGTGTTGAGCACTACGCCGCCCATCCAACAGGCAACTTTGTTATTTCTCAATACCTTCAGCCCCTTTTGAACGGGATGAGCGACAGCGGCCTTCAACTGGTGGAAAGAGGTAGCTGGTGGTTGCATATCGTTGGCATCTTTGCTTTTCTCAATTACCTGCCTTATTCCAAACATCTGCATATTGTGCTGGCATTCCCCAATGCCTATTATGCACGGCTGAAACCTATGGGAGAAATGGAAAACATGCCTTCCATTCAAAAAGAAGTGTTGTATGCGATGCAGCCAGAACTTGCCCCCACTGGTGAACAACCTGCCCCGCAAAAATTCGGTGCCAAAGATGTAATGGATCTGAGCTGGAAAAATCTGATGGATGCATACAGTTGCACGGAATGCGGAAGATGTTCTGCTGCCTGTCCTGCTAATCAAACAGGCAAATTGCTTTCTCCCCGAAAAATAATGATGGATACCCGTGACCGGCTGGAAGAAATTGGAAGGAATATTAATACAAATAAAGAATTTAAAGACGACGGCAAATCATTATTGCACGATTATATATCAGTAGAGGAGCTCCGTGCTTGTACCACCTGCAATGCCTGTGTGCAGGAATGTCCTGTCGGCATTAGTCCGCTGGATATCATTATACAGCTTCGGAGATACTTAGTAATGGAAGAAAGTAATTCACCACAGGAATGGACGGCGATGTTCAGTAACGTAGAAAATAATTTTGCCCCCTGGAAATTCAGCCCGGATGAGAGAGATAAGTGGGTGGAAGAAATGCTATCTTAGGCTATGAATGAATATCATCTCTTCGATGAAAAAGAAGAAAGATCATTATTAGCAGCATTTGCATGGTGGGAGAAAAGAAGACTGATCTACAATCTGATTGTTGGCGCCACTGGTATTATCTGCCTTGCGGTTCTTTCACTTTTTTCTTTTTTAGGATTAAGTGACCTTGTCGGAATATTGATCTATGGTATCATAGTCAACTTGTTCTATTCATGCGGCTTCCTCATTGAAATAGCTTCCAGGCATTATTTCAAAAGTAAAATTGATTTTTCAGAAAAAAGAAAAATTCTATTTGGTATCGGACTCGTTCTTTCCATCCTCATCACAATAATATTATCTTTTGGGTACGCATTTATACTATCAAGCCCTTTTTAAGAATAAAAACAAACCATGAATATTGCTCCTTTTCCTTTTCAAACACTTGACTGGTCACTTGTTCCAAAAGAAGAACATAAAGGTGAAACCGGAATGGCTTATTGGCAGGTACAAAAAGTAAATGATATCCGGGTAAGAATGGTTGAGTATTCGCCTGGTTATAAAGCCGATCATTGGTGCAGTAAGGGCCATATCATTCTTTGCCTGGATGGCGAAATGTATTCCGAACTGGATGATGGTCGTGTATTAAAACTAACCAAGGGCATGTGCTATTTTGTAGGTGATAATAATGAAGCACACCGCAGTACCACCGCAACGGGTTGTAAATTATTTATAGTAGATTAAACCCTGGTTCTTCCAATACAAAATATTTTCCTGCATCATACGTTAAACAGCTGATGAAGAAATATCTTACCCTCTTACTAATAGCAACTGTCAGCATAAGTATATGCCGAGCCCAGAACCTCTTTGAACTGGGTGCAGAATACCTCCGTTTTATCGGCAAAGGATATACCACAAGTAAAATAGCTGCCCGGGGCGAATCATTCAGTAATAAAAACAGTTTCAGTGCGGGCATTACGTATCAACTTGCATCCGCAAAAGCTTATTCAGTTTCATCCGGTTTTGGTTTTTATGCCGGTTACCGGTATGCGTTTGGAACTAATACAAATGGTAATAACATTTTTGCAGGTGCCCGGTTATTATTTTCACTGGAAGACTTTGAAGGAAAGACAAGGCAAAAAAGTTTGTTGATTACGCCTATTGCGGAAGCAGGCTATCATTTTATTTTTGCCAAACGAATTTATGCTGCCCCTTCTGTAGGATTTGGTTATACCATAGAATTCAGCAAGGGTTATAATTCACTGGATGAGGATGTAGGCAAACGTTTCATCCCGTCCTTATCTGCAGGCTACCGGTTTTGAGTTTTACTCCTTGTCTTTCTTTGTAATCTTTTCAATTTCTTCTTCAAAGCGGTCTATTTGCTCCTCAAACTTATGCGTTACCTCCTCCGGATGCTCCATCTGGTGCACCGCATCTTTTTTCCGGAGTATTTTCCAAAGCTGTATCAGTGCAGTAATCGCAAATATTCCCCCAATCACCCAGTTCAGAACATGCTGGTTAGTATTTATCTTTTGCGCAATTAGCAGGCCTCCAAAGATAAAAATACAGTTGCCCAAAAAGGTTCCTACTCCAATTCCAACGATATAGGAATTATAATGATCTGCTCTTGGTAATAATATCTTTTTTGTAAATAACACCGTACTCCAGCCAAACCAGAAGGGTATCTGTACCGGGTTCACTGCACTCATAATGAATCCCAATACTATTTTAGGCAAGGGGCTGTCCAGGACAATATTCTTTTCTACCGTAGGATGCAACGCTGCATAAAAGCTAAAAGCCGCCAGCGCAGCCACTATCAAAAATGTTACCCATTCAAGTACCTTCAGAATTTTTTCTTGCTTCCGTACCCAATCCATGGCCACCAATGAAATACGGACATAGATTATTTCCGCAATTAATGACCCAAGTGAAAATAGTAAGGCAGCAGTTACCCCGCTTGAAATGGAGATTTGCATGGCAGCAATATTCAGCGTACCCAAAGGAAGGGAACCCAAAAAACTGACAAGCATGCCTGTCAGGAAAATTTTCAGCAGCGGATGCATATACCAAAAATACAAAGAAAGCGGTCTTAAGTAAGAAGACGGAGGCGGGAAGTTTGAAGAAACAGTCAAATATAATCTGGTAAAATAATTATGTTTCATAAACCAGGTTGCATTCTTTACTCAATCATATTTCTCCAGCATTTTAAAATGTTTATTTGACTCTTTTAAAAAATTCCATCCTTTTCTAAAGGACCAGTATGGTGTTCCATTTTTATGATTATGCCGGCTAATCCTGTAAAGGGCCTTCCAGTGTTCGAGGATAACGGCATACGCTTTATGTATAGGCATTCCACAATCATAAATATGATTAGGCTCAGCGCCGCAACCATTAAATTCAAGGATAAGAAAGTTCTTTCCCTGCTTCAGGTCATCAATAGAAGTAGTTTTAATATCATACCGTCCGTAAAAAAAACTGGTGCTGTGGCTCAGTTCGTCAAACACACGGTGCATCGTCTCATTTATCTCTTTGTGCAGGTTAGTGAAGTGTGCTCCCCTGTTGTGATTACCGGCATAAGAAAGGTAAAATATCTCTCCGTCAGGAATTATCCTGTCAAAGCGATGACCGTGCCGGTGTTCCATTTCTTCCATCCTGAATTTAGCACGGGGATGCATCTCCACCAGTTGTCTCAGTGTCGATTGTCCATCTCCTTTGACATGTAGCAGCTCTTTATGAATAAATCCGCTAACAGTTCCTTTTGACTCAGCGGGGTGACGGTAATAAAATACACTAACCTCCACGGGCAGGTCGACCAAATCCTGTACAATATATTCAACAGGTACTTTCTCATGGTATTTTTTCAACTGGTCCCGGTTATCAATCTTCCTGAATAAGATCCCCTTCATACCCACATCAGGCTTCACTATGAACGGAAATGAAAATTCAGCGTCCACTATCTTTTTTTCTACTTCATCAAAAGGCAGATCATGCATGATATAAATGGTCTTTGGTACCATGTCAGAAGGCAACTGATCATACATTTCCTTTTTACCCTCCCCTTCAAATCCACCAAATGTAATGGTAGGATTGGATGAACTAAAGTACCAGAATGAACCGCTGCGGATACAATACCATAACCATACCGGGCTGATAGGCATGTACAGCACATAAAAGTTCCACAATTCCCAATTGGTCAGTTTTTGAAAAAATTTCTTCATCGTTTAGTCAATAAAACAAAAATAAGTTTCCCTGCAACATTGCCGCATATTTTATTGTCCTATTTTGCATTAACCACAAATAAATGCTATGAGATTGCTTTTGACACTTATCCTCAGCATGTTTTTTATTTCCGGGAGCTATGCTACCTCCACCCCATCATCTGCTTATACAGAACCCGGGATACAAAAAAATATCTATCCCACTCCTCAGCTAACAGATATATTAAAACTAAAAGTCAGGGATATTGAAAGGATCACAGGAAAAAAATTAAAACTAAAGGAAAAAATTGCTTTTAAGTTTTTGCAGTGGAAGATCAAGAAAGGGTTAAGAATAACCAGGGAAGAACCTAAAAAAAATAAAGGGAAGACAGCTCTCATATTTGGAATTATCGGGCTGGCTGGATTGATCACCCCCATTCCAATAGTAGGGGGACTGATGGCACTTGTAGGTATCATATTAGCGCTGGTGCTGGGCTACCAGGCCAAAAAGGAAAATCCTGATGACAAGAATGCAAAAACAGCCATTGTACTTGGCTGGATTGGTATTGGGTTAGTTGTTCTTGCGGTGGCAATTCTTATAGCCGTACTATCAACATGGAGCTGGGGTTGGGGCTGATAAATGAGGTGTTTTCAGTAATATTGCTTTTATATAATAAGAAAATATGCAGGTTCCGACTGTAGCTGAATTATTCGCCAATGGTCAAAGTCCGGAAGTATTGTTTTGGGTAGGATGTGCAGGAAGTTTTGATCAGCGGGCACAGAAAATCACCAAAGCTTTTGTAACTATCCTTGATAAAGTAGGTATTAATTATGCAATTCTTGGTAAAGAAGAAATGTGTACCGGCGATCCTGTACGGCGTACTGGCAACGAGTTCATGTTCCAGATGATGGCCTACCAGAATATTCAGCTGCTCAATAATTATGGTATCAAAAAAATTGTAACAGCCTGTCCCCATTGTTTCAATACATTGAAAAATGAATATCCTGCACTTGGAGGGAGCTACGAGGTTATTCATCACACGACTTTTCTGCAAAGCCTTATTGATGAAGGAAAAATAAAGCTCAAAGAAGGGGGAACTTTTAAAGGGAAAAAAATCACCTATCATGACAGCTGTTATCTCGGACGTTCGAATAATATTTACGAAGCACCAAGAAAAGTACTGGAGGCGCTGGATGCTGAATTAATAGAAATGAAGCGATGCCGCAGCAATGGGTTATGTTGCGGGGCCGGGGGTGCCCAGATGTTTAAAGAAGAAGAAAAGGGAACCAGCCGTATTAATATTGATCGTAGTAATGAAGCTATTGCCACAGGTGCCAATGTAATTGCTGCCGCTTGTCCTTTCTGTAACACCATGATGACTGACGGAGTGAAGCTGGCCGAAAAAGAAGAGTCGGTCCAGGTATTAGACATAGCAGAACTGGTGGCACAATCACTCATGTAGAATTTTGGTATTTTTTTTAAGCCATTTATTCTTTCTGACCATCCGAATTCTTTTATCTGCCCTGTGCAGAATTGGAATTAAGCATTGCATCCTGCAAAGTAAAAGCTTCCCGCAATTTGCCTTTAGGAACTGGTATACTTATTTCATTATTTCGCAATGTGCCTTGTTGTTTCATAAACAGGATGGTGAAAATATTCACTTCTCCTTCTTCCCGCAGCTCAATATTTTTTAATTGCCCGGCATTGTTGTCAAACTTCCAGAGTTGGCTTCCGACAAGTATTCTTTCGGAATTAATTTTTACTTCCGGCACATCGCTCAAAAACAATAATGTGAATTTTTTCCAGGTCCGGAAGAAAAAATTCCTCTTTGCTGCTACTTTACACATATATGTCCTCCATTCTTTCCGGCTATAAGTCCAGTGGACTTCTTTCATGTTATATTGTTTACAGGTTATAAATTGGTCGTAATTTAGCAGCATGAATCTCGATTACAAATACCTGCTGGACGGTAATTTTCATCCTTCCTCAAAGGTCTGGGTGTATCAGAGTAGCCGGCTTTTTTCTCTCGGCGAAGCATTTGAGATAGAGGAACTGATCAAATCCTTTACTGATAAATGGCAAAGCCATGGTACCCCTGTAAAGGGGGCAGCGTATCTTTTCTTTGGCCAGTTTATTATTCTGATGGCCGATGAATCAGCATCAGGTGTCAGCGGATGCAGCACGGATAGCTCTGTGCGCCTGATAAAAGATATTGAACACCGGTTTGCAGTAAATATGTTTGACCGCACAACACTGGCTTTTGTAATAAAGGAGAAGGTTCAGCTCCTGCCCCTTTCTCAAATACAATATGCAGCCGAAAATGGATTTGTAAATGGCGATACCTTATACTTCAATAATCTTGTGCAAACAAAAAAGGAACTGGAGAACAATTGGATCATTCCGCTAAAGGATAGCTGGCTGGCTAACAGGATCACATTCCCGAAACCTGTTTAGTAACAAGTAATTGACAAGGCTTTTATGATACCTTTTTTGGGGCAGGTTTCTTCTGTTGATTATTAAAATTATACGCTATTGTCAACCTGTAGTTACGGGTTTGTGTAAGGCTATAACTTTCCAGGTTGAAATTAGTTCCATAAGTATATATGCGTCGCTGCTGGTTAACAAAAGGGTCAATAGTATTAACAGTAATAATTAGTTTCTTATTTAAGAACTTCCGCTGAATACCAAAGTTCATACTGGTATTCCAGCGGGCATAACCCTGTGGTGAGGCAAACCTGTTCAGGTTGAATCCACCATTAAAGCTCCACATTTCTGTGGGGGTGAAGTTGGAAGTAAGATTAGATGTGAATGAACCCCCATCCCTGAATTTTCTTACTGTTTTATCAAACTCACTATACTTACTATAGGTATAACTGGCGCTGAAATTTACTTTCAGTTTCTTTGTTAGTGTAATGCCATTCCAACTACTGACTTCATACTCTTTCCGGCCGCTAATGTTCTCCCAGGTGATCTGAGTCTTTCCTTCTTCCAGCAATGTTCTGACCTGGCTGAAAACGTCTTCCACTACATTATATCCAAATCCAAGATTGAGAAAATACTTTGCCTTCGTTCTTCCAATTATAAAGTCAAAATTATGAGCAGTAGAAGCTTCCAGGCTTGCATTACCAAAACGAACATTATAGGGATCTGAAAAATCTATAGTGGGGTTCAATTCTCCGATACCCGGCCTGCGAATACTTCTGCGATAGGCAAACGTAAGGCTCAGTTTTTCCTTCCATGTCTTATTGATATTGGCAAAAGGTAACCATGTCAGGTAATTATTCTTCACTTCCTTACTTTCTTTTAATAATTCAAACCAGATATCGGTTTGCTCGGCAGTTGTACCTACTGTAAAACTGAAATTCTCTCCCAATATCTGTTTTACAGAACCACGAAGATGACTCACCGTTTGATGAAACCAGAAATCATTACTAAGCAGGTCCAGGTCTTCCATCGTTCCTTCCGGCTTCTTTTTGTAACTGGCATCTACGACTACATGGTTATTAGAACGGTTATACAATACTCCTGCTGAAATAAATGTTTTTTTATTACCGAGCATTTTATCATAGTTCAACCGCAATGTATGCCCGTTGACCTTTGTATTATTCTGCTGCCGTTGCATTGAATCCAGGCCATTAGGAGTAAGATCAGCAGGATTAAAAAATTGCTGGTAAAAATCCCTGTCATTATCATTGTAAGAAAGATTGTAGCTGCTTATAAATTTTAATGTCTCCCCGGGTTTACCTTTCAGGGTATATGCAAAACTGAAGTTGGGGCTATAACTATCCCCGATGCTCTGAATGGTACGCTGACTTAACCTCCATAATTCATCAAGACGGTTAATATTCCTGTATTCTGTCAGGTTGTGATTATCAAAACTGTTTTGATTGAAGTTCAGCACAAAATTCAACAGGTTGTTTTTATTAATATCATAATCCACATTCACCCTGAAGTTGGGCCGCCAGCTCTTATTCGTATAATTGTTCGTTGTATTAAAAAAGTTAGCTGAATCTGTATAAATATTATTACGGATTGAATAACCATTTCCTATATAGCGATTGTAGCTGGCACCACCATTAATACTGATCGAAAGGCCTTGTTTACGATAATTAAAACTTCCGTTCAGCGATGCCTCCCCTCTTGTACCACCTGAGAGAGATATCCGTCCGCTCTTCCCCACTTTCCCTTTTTTAGTTACAATATTGATCACTCCTCCCTGCTCGTTGGCATATTGTGGCGGGGGATTGGTCATTACTTCTATTTTTTCGATAGAACTTCCCGGCAACGATTCCAGCAGATCCTGCAATTGCTGTAAATTCAGTTCTACCGGCTTATCATCAATTAATATCTTGGGTTCCTTACCGCGGACTGTTACTTTCCCGTCAGCATCTTTTGTTACAAGTGGAACCTGTGTTAACAGATCACTGGCAGTACTGCCTGCAGCCAGTGCCGATTCTCCCGCATTGAAAGTGATATTTCCGTCCTTTGACTGGATCAAAGGTTTTTCTGCATAGATAACCACATCATCAAGCAACTCATTTGATTTGGGTTTCAGAACAATATCCGTAAGATTAAAATCAAATCGTTCAGTACGAAACCATATACTATCAATGGTTAATGTCTGCAGGCCTACATAACTGATGGTAAGTTTATAATACCCGAATTTGATCCCTGAGAAAGTAAACTCTCCTGCTTTATCAGTAGACACTGATCGTTTGCCCAATGTATCTGTAAAGGATATCAATTGTACAGTTGCTCCCTCGAGGGCTTTGCTTTTGCTATCCATCACATTACCAATGATGATACCTGCGATGGCCTTCTCCTGCCCAAATACGGTTGCACAAAAAAGAAAGACAGTAGCGGTAAAAATGATAGCTTTTTTCAACATTGATCTTTAGACGCCAAAGATACCTCTTACCTGCTGTAGAAAAGGGGCTATTTTATAGTAGCGGTAAAGGCAAATGTTTGTAATTCAAGCTCTCATGTCCTTATGACATCCTGTCATTATCTTCCGGCTTTTAGGTATATTTGCAGTCCTAAACATGGTTGAATGCTTGATCTAATGACAGAAAAAGTGTCCCGAAATGATCGGGAGAGCCAGGACGAAGCCCGGCAGGGAGAAGCTTATGCTCCCTTTGCTAACGACCCTAATCAATACAAAAAAAGGTTCTACATAGAAAGCTATGGCTGCCAGATGAATTTTGCCGACAGTGAAGTAGTGGCTTCTATCTTACATAAAGAAGGCTATGGAGCCACTCCCAACCTTGAGGAGGCTGATCTGATATTTATCAATACATGTTCTATCCGGGAGAAAGCAGAGCAAACAGTCCGTAAACGGCTTACCGAATTCAGGAAACTAAAAAAGAAGAAAAAAGGAATGCTGGTGGGTGTGCTGGGATGTATGGCGGAGCGATTGAAATCAAAATTCCTTGAAGAAGAAAAACTGGTTGATATAGTGGTAGGACCTGATGCTTACCGCTCATTACCTGAACTGGTAGGAGAAGCTGAAGGCGGACAAAAAGCCGTAAACGTATTACTGAGCCGTGATGAAACTTATGCTGATATTTCACCTGTGCGGTTAGATAGTAATGGGGTCAGTGCATTTGTAAGTATTATGCGTGGCTGCAACAATATGTGTTCTTTCTGTGTGGTGCCTTTTACCCGGGGAAGGGAAAGAAGCCGTGATGCAGCCAGTATTATCAATGAATGTCGTGAACTTTTCGAAAATGGCTATAAAGAAGTGACACTGCTTGGTCAGAATGTTGACAGCTACTATTTTGTTGATGAACCGAATGACCGGGTAGTCACTTTTGCAAAACTCATGGAAGAAGTGGCACAGATATCCCCACTGCTGCGGGTACGCTTCTCCACTTCACATCCAAAAGATATTACGGATGATGTACTTCATATAATGGCAAAGTATGAGAACATCTGTGACTACATACACCTGCCGGTGCAAAGTGGTTCTTCAAGAATTTTACAACTGATGAACCGCACTTACACCAGGGAATGGTATATGGCAAAGGTCGACCGTATCCGGCAGATCATTCCTGATTGCGGCATTTCTTCAGATATCATCACTGGTTTTTGTACAGAAGAAGAAATGGATCACAGTGACACCATCAGCATAATGGAATATAGCCGCTATGATTTTAGTTATATGTTCTTCTACAGTGAAAGACCAGGTACACTTGCACAAAGAAGATACAAGGATGATATTCCTGAAGAAGTTAAAAAAAGAAGGTTGCAGGAAATTGTGGAGATACAAAACAAGCTCTCACAGGAAAGTAATAAAAAGGATATCGGCAAAACATTCACTGTGCTGATTGAAGGCGACAGTAAGAAAAATGATAAAGAATGGAAAGGAAGAAATAGTCAGAACAAAGTGATCGTATTCCCTAAAGAAAACTACTCGCTGAAAAATGGAGACTACGTACAGGTAAAAGTGCTGGATTGCACACAAGCCACCTTACTAGGAAAAATTATTAACCAGGAAATATAATACTCCTTTACAGGAGTTTGAGGCATATGGATATTCAAAGTATAAAAAATCGTTTCGGTATTATCGGCAACTCCCCTGCTCTTAACTATGCATTGCAGGTAGCTACGCAGGTTGCCAATACTGATCTCACTGTATTAATCAATGGGGAAAGTGGAGTAGGTAAAGAAGTGTTCTCACAGATCATACATTCACTTTCGGCCAGGAAACATAACCCGTTTATTGCTGTAAACTGCGGAGCAATACCTGAAGGCACAATCGATTCTGAATTATTTGGCCATGAGAAAGGTTCCTTTACCGGCGCCGTAGATGCAAGGAAGGGATACTTCGAAACAGTAAATGGTGGTACCATTTTCTTAGACGAGATCGGTGAATTACCACTCGGTACCCAGGCCCGGTTGTTAAGGGTATTAGAAACAGGTGAATATATTCGGGTGGGTTCCTCCAAAACCCAAAAAACAGATGTACGGGTCATTGCGGCTACCAACAAAGATCTGATGCAACAGGTACAGTCTGGTAAATTCAGAGAGGACTTATATTATCGTCTTAGTACAGTACCTATCCGGGTGCCCGCCCTGCACGACAGGCCCGAAGACATTCATCTGCTGTTTAGAAAATTTGCTGCCGATTTTGCCACCAAATACAAAACCTCTTCTGTTCAGCTGGATGATGAAGCAAAACAACTGTTAATAAACTACCCCTGGCCGGGTAATGTGCGGGAATTGAAGAATATTGCAGAACAAATTTCAGTTCTTTCCCAGGACAAACAGGTCACGGCAAAAGAATTGAATAAGTTCTTACAACCCTATTCAAATAACAGGATGCCTGTTCTGGCCTCTGCATCAGGTAATACTCATGAATTTTCTAATGAAAGAGAGATTTTGTACAAGCTTTTTTTCGATATGAAAAAAGACGTAACAGAGTTAAAAAGGATGTTCCTGGATGTATTGCAAAACCCGGAAATGGTGGCGCAAAACCAGCATTTTATTAATGAACTGAAAGAAATAAAAGGACAAGGACAGGAAATAATGCAGCCAAAGCCTTTATCAATCGGAGTTCAGCCGGCTACACAAACTGTTCAGCCTGTTATCATGAACAATGACATCCACGATCATGTGGAAGTGGAAGAAAGCCTGAACATAATGGATAAAGAAAAAGAGCTTATAGTAAAGGCATTAAAAAAACATAAAGGCAAAAGAAAAGATGCCGCCCTTGACCTTGGCATCAGCGAAAGAACTCTTTACCGAAAATTAAAAGAATACGACATAGAAGAATAATGTTTAGTACAAAAAAAATATCCGTTTTTATTGCTGCAGCCATCCTTATCACTGCTGCACTATTTGGTAACAGCAGTTGTGGTATTTATAAATTCAATGACGCTTCTGTTCCCGATAGTATCAAGACAGTAAAAGTCAACTTCATTGAAAACAGGGCCACCTATGTTAATCCCCAATTAAGCCCCAGGCTGACCGATAAATTGCGGCAAAAGATAATTGGCCAGACAAAACTTATACAGACCAACAATGAACCGGATTGGGAAATTGATGGAACGATCACACAATATAGTTTCAGCACATCCGCTATCACCGGCCAGCAGGCTGCAAACAACAGGCTGACAGTGGCCGTGCAAATGGTATTATCAGACCGTAAAGCCAATAAAACAGAAAAAATTGATGTAAGCAGAAGCTTTGAGTTTAAAGGAAATCAATCCTTCCAACAAGCTGAAAATGATCTTGCTGAAGAAATGATCAGGACTCTTACTGATGATATTTTCAACAAGCTTTTTTCTAAGTGGTAGGCTGGTAGGCTTTGCGGCTTCAGACAATTTTTCAACCTATTTATTCTTATCTTGTAATGATGAATGTACGGATCAACCAACTGGTAAAATCGTTGCTTCAGAAAGATTCCCTCGATCAATGCTCCCTTCCTGAACTTACAGAGTTTGCAGAAAAGAACCCCTATTTTGGCGCTGCCCAGCTTTTGCTCACTAAAAAGTTGCAGTCAGAACAGCCGGACAGATATGATGAGCAATTACAGAAAACTTTACTGTACTTCCATAATCCGCTGTGGGTGGAACATTTGCTGAACGAAACCGGAAATGCCGAAGTGATAAAAACAAAAAAGGAAGAGGTTATCGCTGTCACTGCAGAAGAAAAGTCAATTTTGTCCGAAGATCCGGCGATAGCATCTGCTACTCCCGAAAAGAAAGATGAACCAGTAATAACTGAAACACAGGTTACTCCGGTTACAGAACAATCCTCTGCAGATATAGCATCAGTAAAAATAGAAGCCGTTGATCCGAGTATTTCTGAGCTCACATTTGAACCATTTCATACCGTAGATTATTTTGCTTCACAAGGCATCCGGTTTAAAGAAGAGGATAAACCAGCTGATAAGTTTGGCAAACAATTGAAGAGTTTTACAGACTGGCTGAAAACGATGAAGCGATTGCCCGTTACTGAAATGGCAAAAACAGTGGAGATACAGGCTGAACAAAAAGTGGAACAACTCGCCGGGCAATCCATTGCAGACAGGGAAGTTATAACTGAAGCTATGGCCGAAGTATGGGAAAAACAGGGAAATGTGTTCAAAGCCATTGAGATATACAGGAAATTAAGTTTGCTCGAACCCTCTAAAAGCCCTTATTTTGCAGCGAAAATTGAGGAATTAAAGAAAACAAACTGATATGACGACTTTATTTGTGATACTGATTATTCTGGCCTCTGTTGTACTGGGCCTGATTGTGCTGGTTCAAAACCCCAAAGGTGGTGGCCTGGCAGGTAATATTGCCGGTTTCAGTAACCAGTTTATGGGTGTTAAGCAAACGACTGATGTGCTGGAAAAAGGTACCTGGATATTTGGCGGTGTTATCGCTGTGTTATGCCTGCTTTCTGTACTTTTTATTTCTAAAACTGCCAGTTCAGGTCCGGACAGAACAAAAGATGCCACCGGCGCTTCTGTTCCTGCCGCTACCCCTCAACAAACTGCTCCGGGTACATTGCAATTGAATCCGCAACCTGCTACGCCAAACCCCGATACTACAAAAAGATAAATTAGTATAATCATACTTTAACCCCGGTCTTATTATAAAGAGATCGGGGTTTTTTATTTAATTTGAGCTCCAGGTATGAGCAAGAAAAAAATCATTTCAGGAGTAATTCTGCTACTCCTTATTATAGCTGGATTTACCGGTTATAAAGTAATTGGTCCATCTGTTTCAAACAAAAATGGAAAATTCATTTACGTCAAAAGTGAGGACAACTTTACAGCTGTAGAAGAAAAACTTCTCAGCCAAAAAGTGATCGCCGATAAGAACTGGTTCAGGAGGGTTGCGGGTTGGTTAAAGTTTAAGCAAATAAAACCCGGCCGCTATGAGATCAGAAATGGGATGAGTTTGTATTCCCTTGTAAAAATGCTTAGAAACGGTAATCATTCCCCCGTTAAATTGACGATTGTAAAAGAAAGAACCCGGGAGCAGCTGGCTGGTAAAATGGGAAGAAAATTCGACACCGGATGCGATTCACTGGAAATGATCCGCTTTTTGAGCAGTAATGATTCCCTGGCCAGGTTTGAAGCAGATACTAATACGGTAATGGCGATTGTAATGCCTTACACCTATGAAATAAACTGGAGCAGCAGTGCTGGTAAGATTATGCAGCAATTTCATACGGCCTACAAAAAATTCTGGACAGAAGAAAGAAAAGCCAAAGCTGGTAAGCTTAACCTTACCCCGCTGCAGGTTGTCATTCTTGCTTCTATTGTTGATGAAGAAACACTCAGGAAAGATGATAAATACAAGATCGCCAGTGTCTACCTGAACCGGCTGAAAAAAGATATGAAACTGGAAGCAGATCCCACAGCGAAATTCGTAACAAGAAACTTTGCACTTGGTCGAATTACAGGGTCGCATCTTAAATTACAATCACCATATAACACCTATTTGAATAAAGGATTACCTCCTGGCCCGATCTGCACTCCTTCCATTGAATCAATTGAAGCTGTACTGGATTCTCCAGAAACGGATTATATCTTTTTTGTAGCCAGTTATAAATTTGATGGTACTACTATTTTCACCAGCAATTATCCTGATCATTCAAAATATGTAAAACTCTTTCATGCTGAACAGAACAGAAGAGCAGACTCGTTGAAAAAAATCAAGGCAAAATAAAATGCCCTTACTCAAAAAGATACTATCCGCTGTTGAAGCAACTGCACCTGTTGCATTCCTGATCAAAAAAAGCAAGGTCACCTCATTGCCCGGTTTCAATGGTATCGCTGTTTTTGATGTGGTTAATTTTTTTGCCGGCCAGGTAAAAACGATCGGTATGACGGAAAGAGCATCTGCTATTGCCTTTAACTTTGTTATGGCCATCCCTCCTGCCATCATCTTCCTGTTTACACTGATACCATTCATTCCCATCACTGATGCATTTCAGCAGGAGATGTTCAGCCTGATCAAAGATGTGATCCCGGGTGAGAAAGACAATTCGGTATTGATAAAATTCCTCGAAGACTTTATCAATAAACCCAGGAATGGGTTATTATCCCTTGGTTTTCTGTTGTCACTTTTTTTCTCCTCAAATGCCATGATGGGCATTATGCGGTCATTCGATAAAAATTATATTGGCTTTAAAAAAAGAAAAGGATTACAAAGCAGATTGGTGGCTCTCAAGATCACCATGTTCCTTTACCTCTTCGTTTTTTCGTCAGTTTTATTGCTGGTAGCCCGTGGCGCAGTGCTGGAATGGCTGGGTATTACCAATGAAACAGTGCTTACTGTAATTAATAATCTGCGCTGGTTGATAGTGATCCTGCTATTCTTTGCCTGTATTTCATATATATACAGGCATGCCCCCTCTGTGCATAAAAAATGGAAATTTATTAACCCGGGTTCCATTGTGGCTACCTTTCTAATGCTGCTTCTTACCTTCCTGTTTTCCTGGTGGGTGTCCCGTTTTGGCAATTACAACCAACTTTATGGATCCATCGGAACAGTATTGATTATTATGGCCCTCATCTTTATCAATTCCCTTGTATTACTTATCGGGTTTGAGCTGAACGTAAGCATTTCTTCGCTTAAGAAAATTGCAGATGAACGGAAAGAAATAATGTCGGACGGGGAAGGAATATCTGCCTGATTTCCGAAATTTATAGTACAAAAAATATTTACTATGAAAAAAGTACTGTTTTCGATACTGCCGGTTGCTGCCCTGGGGTTCATTACTTTAAACTCAGTAAGTGATCCATTACCTATTGGAGCTGCAGCTCCCAATGCTGACCTGAAAATGAAAGACATCTCCGGTAAAGAAGTTTCATTGAATGATGCCAAAAAGAAAAATGGACTGCTGGTAATGTTTAGCTGCAATACCTGCCCATATGTGATAAAGAATCAGTCCCGCACCAATGAAGTTGCTAAACAAGCTCTTGACAAGGAGATCGGTGTGGTTATTTTAAATTCTAACGAGGCTTACCGGGGCGACCAGGATTCATATGAAGCAATGAAACAATATGCTGCCGACCAGGGTTATGCCTGGTATTACCTGGTAGATAAAAATCATGAAATGGCAGATGCTTTTGGAGCCAACCGCACCCCTGAATGTTTCTTATTCGACAAATCTGGTAAACTTGTTTATCATGGAGCGATAGATGACAATCCCTCTGATGCCAGCGCTGTTGGCCGTAAACACCTGAAAGAAGCAATAAACGAATCAGTAACAGGCAAGGAGATCACAGTAAAACAATCAAAATCTGTTGGCTGCTCTATAAAAAGACTTTAATTACCCCTGGTATTTTATTTAAAAAACCTGTTTGCCGGGAACAAACAGGTTTTTTTTATGCTATTTTATGGAATATTTCATGGCTTGCATCCAACTCATTGTTCCGCATTTGTAAACCAAAAAATCTTGCTTATGCTTTCCCGCCAAAATCTCAACCGAATCATCATTATCGGCTTTATGGTTCTAGTTGGCTTTGCCCTTGCCAAAGCAATTTATCATAACAGCATTATGGGTATCATTATGGCATTAACAAGCCTTGGTGCCGGTATTTATTTCCTGTACCTGATGGTAAAGGCCAAGGAGCAAATGGAAGCTGAAGAAGCAGCCCGTTAATTCATTCAGAGTATAGCCATGATTTCTTTTTTTAGCTCAGGGTGAGAAAGCTGGTCTTCAAAAAATTTCCGGTGACCTGTTTTATTGTTAATAAACAGCGTTGCCGGAATTGCTCCTGACCATTTGGGATCAACTTTGGGGCAGAAATAATCCGCATTCGTTTCATCCAGCCATACAATATTGGCGGCGAACTTTCTTTTCGCAGCAAAGGACTCAACTCCTTTTGGGAATAATTCTTTAAAATCAAGACTGACCAGGAGCAGTTGCACACTATCCTTCTCATGATTTCTTGTCTCTTCAATAAAGTACGGTATTTCTTCAATACAAGGCTTGCACCAGGTAGCCCAGAAGTTAACGATCAGTGGAGTTTTAGTTTCCGAAATGATCTTTTCAAGCTCTGTGATCTTTATTGACCTGATGGACTGCGCCTGCAACATTCCGGCGACAATTGTAGAAAGGATAAGTATGAATAGTTTTTTCATTTTACTCTAAATTCTTAACTTATAATTCTGAATTGTCCTTCAGCTCCCACTCCTTCAGCAATCCCTGCTTCATGACGTGGTCCATATCATCCCGGTTGTAATGCCCGGCATTATTCTTTTGCCGAAATGCTTCATACAATGTAACAGCACAAGCCACACTGATATTCAATGATTGAATTATCCCGACCTGCGGAATGATGAAATTACCATCGGCAAGTGCCCTTATATCATCACTTACCCCGCTGTGTTCATTGCCAAACACCAAAGCAATGGGCTGTGTCATATCTATCTGGTATAAACCTACGGCATCGCTGCTTAAGTGAGTAGTTAAAATTTTTGAATAGCGTTTTCTGAGTGATGAAAAACATTCGGCTGCATTTTCAAACTGGTGAATCGTCAGCCACTTGGCCGCACTGGACGAACTCCTCGCTCCCCACTTTTTATGTCTTGGTATTTTAGTATTGAGAATATATACTTCCTGGATTCCTACAGCATCACAGGTACGCATTACCGCCGATATATTATGCGGGTCAAAAACATTTTCCAGCACAACGGTCAGATCAGGTTGTCGTTTCGACAATACCGTAATCAATTTATCTCTTCGTTCAGGCGTCATTGAGATTGAGGGCTTTAGCTTGCAAACTTCGCTAAATTAAGTATATTTATAAGTGATGAATAGTGAATCGTTTTTGGGCTAAAGCCCATTCAGCGGTCGTCTATTTTGCCCCGGCTTTAAAGCCAGGGCAAACAATCTTTTCTTGCATTGGGATTTAGCCCAAAAACATGAATCTGACAAACTAAACAGAATAAGACAAAATCGAAATATGAAATACTCTCCTGTCCAGAATTATGTAAACGGAAAATTTGTAGCCGCTTCCACTTCCAAAACAATGGAAGTCATTTCTCCCTTGGATGGAAATTTGTTATCAACCGTTCCAATGTCAACAGCAAAGGATCTGGATGAAGCAGTGAAAGCAGCCAGAGCTGCCTTTCCTGCCTGGAGCAAAACCCCGATCAAAGAAAGAGTGCAGGTCTTCTTTCGATATAAATATCTATTGGAAAAACATTTGAAGGAATTGTCTGAACTCGTACAGGAGGAAAATGGGAAAACCTACAGTGAGGCAGTGGCTGAAGTAGAAAAAAGTATTGAGCTGACAGAATTTGCCTGTTCTCTCCCGCAATTAGTAACCGGTGAAATACTGGAAGTAAGCAAAGGTGTTGAATGCAGAACTGAACATGTGCCACTTGGAGTCGTTGCATCAATCGTTCCCTTCAACTTTCCGGCTATGGTGCCAAACTGGACGATACCAAACGCAATTGCTCTCGGCAACTGTATGATCATAAAACCATCTGAAAAAGTGCCATTGAGTACTGCAAGACTGGCCCAATTATTAAAAGAAGCCGGCCTACCTGATGGTGTTCTGAATATTGTGAATGGCGACAGTGAGATCGTTACTGCCATCTGCGACCATCCGGGCATTGAAGCCGTTTCATTTGTTGGTTCAACTAAAGTTGCCAAGATTGTTTATCAAAGAGCAACACAAAATTATAAAAGGGCATTGGCACTCGGTGGTGCTAAGAATCATTTGATGGTATTGCCCGATGCCATTCCCGGAATGACTGCACAAAATGTAGCCGCCAGCATGAGTGGTTGTGCCGGGCAACGTTGCATGGCCGCCTCCGCCATGATTGGTGTGGGCAATGTGGACAGCATCATTGATAAGATATGTGAGGAAGCCAGAAAGATTATCCCCGGAGAAAATCTCGGTGCTGTTATAAGCAAAGAAAGCAAAGAACGAATTGAAAGATATATCGGCGAAGCGGAAAGAGATGGTGCAAAAATTTTAGTGGATGGGCGCAATGCCAAAGTGAAAGGAAAAGAAAACGGCACTTATGTTGGGCCAACAGTGATTGATTATGTAACACCAAACATGAGTGTAGCGAAAGAAGAAATATTTGGCCCTGTTATTTCTATTATCCGTACCAACACGGTGGATGAAGCATTGGCGATTGAAAATGCAAATCCTTATGGCAATGCCGCATCTGTCTTTACACAAAATGGTGGTATGGCCCGTTACATTATTGACCGTGCCAGTGCCGGTATGATTGGTGTGAATGTAGGTGTACCCGTACCAAGAGAGCCCTTCTCTTTCGGCGGCTGGAATGAAAGTAAGTTTGGTGTAGGTGATATCACCGGAAAAAGTTCTATTGAATTCTGGACGAAGCTGAAGAAGAGTACGACGAAGTGGAATGCAGAATCGGGAGTGAACTGGATGAGTTAATCAATATTTTACATGTTGAATTTTAAATGTTGAATGAAGAATGCATTTAAAATTCAACATTCAACATTTAAAATAAATAACAGTGTCCGCATCAAAAACAATTTCTGAAGCGCAGGATATAATTCAGGACAACCTGGACTACACCCTCTTTTCCTGGAGCAAACAAAAAGGCATCGCCCCCATTGCTGTAAAACATGCCGAAGGTGTGTACCTCTACGACTACGAGGGAAAACGCTATATTGATTTTTCATCGGGGCTGATGAATGTAAATATTGGCCATGGCAACCAACGTATAACAGATGCCGTAGTGAAACAAATGCAGGAAGTTGCGTATGTAACGCCAAGTTGTGTAACGAAAGTTCGGGGTGAGTTGGGAAAAAAACTGGCGGAGATATGCCCGGGTGATCTGAACAAAGCATTCTTTACGCTGTGCGGTGCTACGTCAATCGAAAATGGAATCAAGCTGGCGAGGCTGTATACAGGCCGTCATAAAATACTAACGAGATACCAGTCTTATCACGGCGCATCATATGGTGCCATGAGTGCAAGCGGCGATCCGAGACGTTTACCAATGGACACCCAACAGGCTCCCAACTTTGTACACTTTGATCTTCCTTATTTATACCGTTGGGAATACGGCGAAGAAAATTTATTGAAAGAGTCTGTTGCTTCATTAGAAAGAGTGATCGCTTATGAAGGTCCGGCCAATATTGCGGCAATATTATTAGAAGGGGAATCCGGCTCATCCGGTTGTTTAAAATACCCGGTTGGCTATCTGAAGGCAGTTAGAGAAATCTGCAACAAACACGGTATCTTATTAATTGCTGATGAAGTGATGAGTGGTTTCGGCCGCACCGGCAAATGGTTTGGCTTTGAAAATCATGGTATCGTTCCGGATATGATCGCTATGGCAAAGGGACTGACTTGTGGTTATCTGCCATTTGGCTGTTTGATGGTATCTGATAAAATCGCTGCGAAATATGATGATACTGTTCTATCACTCGGCCTCACTTACTCTGCCCACCCGGTGAGTTGTGCTGCCGCATTGGAAACGTTGAAAATTTATGAAGACGATGGCCTGATCGAAAATTGTGTGGCCATGGGACAATATGTGAACGAACAAGTGGAAAAATTAAAACAAAAGCACCCCAGCATAGGTGATTTCAGGAATACAGGTTTGTTAGGTTGTATTGAATTGGTGAAGAACAGAAGCACCAAAGAACCCATGGCTCCCTTCAACGCCAAACCCGATGAAATGGCTGTAATGAATAAAGTGGCTGCGAAGATCAAAGACCTGGGTATGTACACCTTTGTACGATGGAGTTATATTTTCATTGCCCCACCGCTTTGTGTTACCAAAGAGCAGATAGATGAAGGCTTGAAGATTATTAGTGAAGCGATTAAGATTGCAGACGAAAATATCAATTAAGAATTTAGAATGATGAGTTATGAATTACCCCCCCCCCCATTCATAATTCTTAATTCATAACTCATAATTACTGCTTTGCAAAACGACCAAAACATACACGACGCTTCTTTAACTAATGAAGACCTCGCTCCTGTTCCCGCATCAAAACGAACCTGGGGCACCTGGAACTATGCGGCCTTATGGATCAGCATGAGTCTTTGTATCCCGACATATATGCTGGCCAGTTCGCTGATCGGTGGCGGCATGAACTGGTGGCAGGCCATTCTTACCATCTTTCTCGGCAATACGATTGTTTTAATACCGATGATACTGAACGGACATGCCGGCGCTAAATATGGCATTCCCTTCCCTGTTTTTGCAAGGGCCAGTTTCGGTACCATAGGTGCTAATATCCCGGCGATGCTGCGGGCTATTGTGGCCTGCGGATGGTTTGGTATTCAGACATGGATTGGTGGTGATGCATTATATCATATTCTGAAAGCATGGAACCCGTCATTGGCAGATGTGGATACACAGTCGTTGTTTCCACAGGCATTACCGATGATCTGCTTCCTTGTATTTTGGTTGCTGAACATGTTCATCGTTTATCTCGGTGTGGAAAGCATCCGGAAATTATTAGTGTTCAAAGCAATCTTTTTGCCTGTGGCGGCATTGGCATTATTGGCATGGGCCATCACAGCAGCAAAAGGATTGGGGCCGATATTGGAGCAACCTTCAAAATTACATGGCAATGATTTCTGGAAATATTTTTTCCCGGCACTTACGGGTATGGTTGGTTTCTGGGCAACATTATCATTGAACATCCCCGACTTTACGAGATATGCCAAATCTCAAAAAGCACAGATCAGCGGGCAGGCAATCGGCTTGCCTCCTTCCATGACATTGTTTGCTTTCATCGGCGTGGTAGTAACATCAGCAACACCTATTGTTTACGGCAGCACCATCTGGGATCCTGTGCAACTGGCCGGCAAGTTTGATAATAAACTGATGGTGAGTTTTGCCATGCTGGCGGTGATCATTTCCACACTGGCTACCAATATTGCGGCGAATATTGTCAGCCCGGCTAATGATTTTGCCAACCTGGCACCGAAGAAAATAAATTTTAAGACCGGTGGCTATATCACGGGTATCATCGGCATTCTCATCTTCCCCTGGAAATTAGTGGCCGACCCCAGTGGATATATTTTTACCTGGCTGGTGGGCTATTCAAGTTTGCTGGGCCCGGTGGGAGGAATTCTGATCACCGATTATTATTTTATCCGCAAACAACAACTGGTCGTAGATGAATTGTACAGTTCAACAGGACGTTATCATTTCAGTAACGGTTTTAATACATCAGCGGTCATTGCATTACTCGCCGGTATACTGCCCAACATTCCCGGCTTTTTAGTAACGATCAAAGTAATAGCTGCTGATGCTGTTCCTTACTGGATAGGCAATCTCTATAATTATGCCTGGTTTGTTGGCTTTTTAGTAAGTGGTTTTATATATTGGTTATTGATGAAAAAAATGAAGAATTCGGAATGATGAGTTATGAATGTTTTTCGAAAATTCATAATTCTTAATTCATAACTCATAATTAAACTATATGTCAGTATTAATTAAGAACGGAAGGATCATCACAGCAACTGATGACTATGTGGCCGACATCTTCATCGAAGGCGAAACCGTGAAAGCCATCGGCAAAAACTTAAACGTAAATGCTGAAAAAGAAATAGATGCTGCCGGTAAATTAGTTTTTCCGGGTGGCATAGACCCGCATGTGCATTTGGATATGCCTTTTATGGGAACCTTCTCTTCTGATAATTATGAAACGGGAACAAGGGCCGCTTTGTTTGGTGGCACCACGATGGTGATCGATTTTATTTTACAGAAGCAAGGGAACTCCCTTCGTTCTGCGCTGGAAGAATGGAAAGGCCGGAGTGATAATAACTGTGTAGGTGATTACAGTTTTCATATGGCGGTGACAGACTTTAACGAGAATACAAAAAAAGAGATACAGGAAATGATAGAGAAAGAAGGCATCACTTCTTTCAAAACATTTATGGCTTACAAGGGAGCATTAATGATCGATGACCGGCAGATGATCGGCTTAATGCAGGAAGTAAAGAAACATGGCGGCCTCATCAATGTGCATGCAACCAATGGTGACATGATCGACTTCCTCATTGCCAAACACCGGGCTGAAGGTAAACTCTCCCCGCTCTATCATTATTTATCTCAACCCGAAGTAACCGAAGCAGAAGCCAGCGGACGTTTTGCAGATATGGCCAACTATACCGGTTGCCCCGGCTATATTGTTCACCTGACCTGCGAAGGTGCATTGAATGCGGTGAGGAATGCCACAAGAAGAAATCAAAAAGTATTTGTGGAAACCTGTATTCAATATTTGATCATTGATGCTTCTTTATACGAAAGAGAAGATGGTGCCAAATGGGTGATGAGTCCGCCATTAAGAGAAAAGAAAGACCAGGCAACATTATGGGCAGGCATCAATCAGGGACTCGTACAGGTAGTGGCAACTGATCACTGTCCTTTCAAATGGGAACAGAAACTGATGGGTAAAGATGATTTTTCTAAAATCCCAAATGGGCATCCTGCTATTGAAAACAGAATGGAATTGTTATACAGCGAAGGAGTGAACAAAGGAAAGATCACATTAAACAAATATGTGGAAGTAGCATGCACCAACCCGGCGAAGATTTTCGGTATGTTCCCGAAAAAAGGAACTATCGCCGTAGGCAGTGATGCAGACATCGTCATTTTTGATCCCAACGAAAAACATAAACTATCGGCTAAAACACATCACATGAATGTGGACTACAGTGGTTATGAGGGATGGGAAGTAACCGGTAAAGTAAAAACGGTTTTACTGAGAGGAAAGATCGCCATTGAAAATAACCATTGTCTTATTGATAAAGGATATGGAAAGTTTATCAAACGTTCTAAAGTATCTCAGGTAATTTAGAATTATGAGTGATGAATTATGAATGAGGGAAAAGACAATATTATAGTACAGAAATCTTATGCATTTGCACTTGAGATAATTAAACTCTACAAGGTACTCGTGGAGAAAAAGGAATACGTTCTATCAAAACAAATACTCAGGAGCGGAACTTCAATCGGCGCTAATATTCATGAAGCTGTAGGAAGTGAATCAAAAAAGGACTTTATTCATAAGTTGGGAATTTCGGTAAAAGAAGCAAGAGAAACTTCTTATTGGTTGAACTTATTAAAGGATAGTGACTATTTATCAATTCTTGAATTCGAAAGATTAATTGGCTTATGTGAAGAATTGATAAGAATACTAAACAGTATCATTCTGACGACTAAGGAAAGATATTTCTCTAATTCATAACTCATAATTTGTTTTACATTCATAACTCATAATTTGTTTTACATTCATAACTCATAATTCTAAATTCATAATTATTCAACATGCCAAGAATCATCAAATCAGGTCTCATTCAAATGTCGCTTCCAAAAACAGAAGGCGAAGGAACCATTGCAGAAATTAAAGAAGCGATGGTGCAGAAGCACATCCCTTATATTGAAGAAGCAGGAAAGAAAGGAGTACAGATACTTTGCTTCCAGGAAATTTTTAATACCCCCTACTTCTGTCCCGGCCAGGATAAAGCCTGGTATGAAAGTGCAGAAACAGTTCCTGGTCCAACGATTGAACGGATGCAGGCCTATGCAAAGAAATATAACATGGTCATCATAGTTCCGGTCTATGAAAAGGAACAAGCCGGTGTTTTGTATAACACTGCTGCTGTAATTGATGCCGACGGAACTTATCTTGGAAAATACAGGAAGAATCATATTCCGCATACATCCGGTTTCTGGGAAAAGTTTTTCTTTAAACCCGGCAACCTCGGCTATCCTGTTTTTCAAACAAAGTATGCAAAGGTGGGTGTATACATCTGTTATGACCGCCACTTTCCGGATGGTGCAAGAATTTTAGGACTGAACGGTGCAGAGATCGTTTACAATCCTTCCGCTACGGTTGCCGGTCTCTCCCAATACCTATGGAAACTGGAACAACCGGCGCATGCCGCTGCCAATGGTTATTTCATGGGTTGTATTAATCGTGTAGGAACAGAAAAACCCTGGAACCTCGGCAAGTTCTATGGCAGCAGTTATTTCGTTGACCCCAGGGGACAAATTTTTGCGCAGGCATCGGAAGACAATGATGAATTACTGATCGCCGAATTTGATCTCGATATGATAGAACAAGTAAGAAGTGTGTGGCAGTTCTTCAGAGATCGCCGGCCGGAGACGTATGGGAAATTAGTTGAGTTATGAATTTAGAATGATGAATTATGAATGCCAGAACATCACGCCACATTCATAATTCATAACTCATAATTCTAAATTAAACAGCATGATCAAAAACAACAGATTAACCAACGAACAGTACGAACAAAATTTCGCCGACATTCACCCGCCGTATGAAAATATAACAGCGGCGAAAGTGGATGCCAACCGTTGTTTGTTTTGCTATGATGCGCCTTGCATGAAGAGTTGTCCTACCAGTATTGATGTTCCGAAATTCATCAAGCAAATTGCAACAGAAAATATAAAAGGTTCGGCTAAAACAATTTTTTCTTCTAACATCATGGGAGCTGGTTGCTCTAAAGTTTGTCCAGTAGAAAAACTATGCGAAGGTGCCTGTGTATATAATTTATTGGAAGAAGAACCAATTCCTATTGCAAAGCTGCAACGCTACTCCACAGAGAAAGCCATGGAAAACAACTGGCAATTGTTTGAAAGAAAACCATCAGCAGGAAAGAAAGTGGCAATTGTAGGTGCAGGTCCAGCAGGACTAAGTTGTGCCCATGTTCTTTCAAGAGAAGGCATTGATGTAACCATCTATGAAAAAGAAAGTAAAGGTGGCGGACTGATGACCTATGGCATTGCTGCCTATAAAGTAACCCCGCAGTTTTGCGAAGAGGAAGTCAACTATATCACTTCCATCGGCGGCATTGAAATCAAATACAACCGGGAACTGGGAAAGGATATCACCTTATCACAACTGAAAAAAGAATACGATGCTGTTTACCTCGGCATCGGTGTGGGTGTGGCAAGACAATTAGATATTCCCGGTGAAAAACTGGAAGGTGTTGTTGATGCTATAGAATTTATTTATGATATACGGAGCAAAGGTTATCCATCCGTTCCGGTTGGTGACAAGGTAGCCGTGATCGGGATGGGTATGACCGCTATTGATGCCGCCACCCAGGCCAAACGTCTCGGTGCAAAAGAAGTAACGATGCTATATCGCCGTACCGAAGCGGAAATGCCCTGCACCAAACATGAACTTGATATTGCCATGCTGGATGGTTGTGAAGTAATCTGGCTGGCAGCGCCGCAAAAAATAAAAGGCTCAGCAGGAAAAGTAAAGCAACTTGTGTGCAGCAAAATGAAACTCGGCGAACCTGATGCTTCAGGCCGCCGCTCCCCTGTTGATACCGGAGAAACATTTACTCTTGATGTTGACATGGTCATCAAAGCAGCGGGGCAAGTACCATTTGAAAAATTGGTAAAGAAATCAAGACTGGATAACAAGAACGGGAAAATTGTGGTCAATGAAAACTGTGCTACTAATATTAAAGGTGTATTTTCTGGTGGTGATGCAGTGAATGGTGGTAAAGAAGTGGTGGATGCCGTGCAGGCGGGGAAAGATGGAGCTAAAGCGATTTTGAAATATCTAAAAATTATGAATTAAGAATTATGAGTTATGAATGAAAATACGCCACATTCATAATTCATATCTCATAATTCCAAATCAGAACAATGATTTTATTACAGGAAGCAATTGGAGGCGGGCCTTTTTTCATTCTCGCTTTGTTTTTACTAGTAGCCGGTTTTGCAAGCCTGCTGTATACTTTGTTTCGGGTAACAAAGTCAGTAAATAAAAAACAACCCGGAAACGAAGAACAAATCTGGGAAAGTCGGAATAAAAACAAAGGGCTTCTGGTAGTGTTAATTATAATTTTAGCTGGTTTAATTTTCTTTATTAACTGGCTGAGTAAAATAAAATATGGTTGAGTGAATTTAGAATTCTCAATAAAAAACACGCCACATTCATAATTCATATCTCATAATTCTAAATTAAACAGACATGGCCGATATAACCTCAAACTTTTTAGGAATTAAATCACCAAATCCGTTTTGGCTTGCCAGTGCCCCTCCCACTGACAAAAAATACAATGTGCTCCGGGCTTTCGAAGCCGGCTGGGGCGGTGTGGTCTGGAAAACACTGGGCTCGCAGGTAAAAAATGTATCGTCAAGATATTCTGCCGTTGATTTTGGCGGGCAGCGGGTCATGGGCTTTAATAATATCGAACTCATCAGCGACCGGCCGCTGGACATTAACTTAAAAGAGATCGCCGAATGTGTCCGCTTATTCCCCGACCGGGCCATGATCGTTTCGCTAATGGCTGACAATGATAAAAAAAGCTGGCATGAATTAATTAAGAAAGTAGAAGACACCG
Organism: Chitinophagaceae bacterium; assembly: GCA_016786885.1. Lineage (GTDB taxonomy): Bacteria > Bacteroidota > Bacteroidia > Chitinophagales > Chitinophagaceae > JJ008. The sequence continues at coordinate 209,937 of JAEUVO010000064.1, forward strand.
GCGCCCATGGACTGGAGCTCAACTTCGGTTGCCCGCATGGCATGACGGAAAGAGGCATGGGTGCTGCCGTGGGACAAGACCCCGAAATTGCCTGCATGGTGGTGGAATGGGTGATGGAAGCAGCAACAATTCCTGTCATCACCAAGCTTACACCCAATGTACACTCCGTGGTGCCCACCGGTCGTTCCGTGGTAAAGGCCGGAACGAATGGCCTGTCATTGATCAACACGATACAATCGGTAACGGGTATTGATCTGGATACCCTGGTGCCCAATCCCTATGTGGCGGGCAAGTCGGTATTTGGTGGTTATTGCGGCCCGGCCGTAAAGCCCATTGCCTTAAAAATGCTCACCACCATTGCACAGGATGAGCTCACCAAAAAAGTACCCATCAGCGGTATTGGCGGCATCAGCACCTGGAAAGATGCGGTGGAGTTTATGCTGCTCGGTGCAAGCAACGTACAGGTATGCACGGCGGCAATGAAGCATGGGTTCCGCATTATTGAAGACCTCTGCGAAGGGCTGAACAACTGGATGGACGAAAAAGGATTTGCCACCCTCGATGATTTTATCGGCAAGTCGGTGCCCACGATTACGCATTGGGAAGACCTCGATATCAACTATCATCATATTGCCAAAATAAACCAGGACAAATGTATTCACTGCGGTCTCTGCTATATTGCCTGCGAGGATACCTCGCACCAGTCCATTAATCTCGCTTATGGAAAACCTTACAATACCTACACCATAAAAGAAGAGGAATGTGTGGGCTGCAATCTCTGCCAGCTGGTTTGCCCGGTGGATGATTGTATTACCATGGAAGAGCACCGGGTAGCACCGGAGTATTTGAACTGGGTGGAATTTCAAAAGCGAGGACTACCCCTTAATGACCATTAGTTCTTTTGTCATCCCGAGCGCAGCGAGGGATGCTGTTGAATGATCATTAAGATGATTATGTAGCCAGCACCATTGCTACTATTGGGCAACAGTTGCGACGCACAGCCTGCACAGAGCGAAGCGAAGTGTTCAGGGTTCGGTAATTCTATTCAAAAATATTTCTGTAACAAACTATCTTTTAGCAATTAATTTAAATGAAAATGCGGAATCTAAACTGCTTTCTTTTGACGCTAGATAATTAACATTAACATAAAAACACTATGCCAACACCCAAACTTATAATAAGAGCAGGTGAGTTAAAAACAATGCCAGCTCAAACACATCTTTTTTCAGAGATATCAATTGAAAATGGCGGAAATCTTAGAATACTCGGAAACAGTTCTCAATGGTGTATTCTGCATTGCACAGGCGATGTAACAATAAACGGTATAATAGAATTTATAAGATTTAAGTCAGGTAATAATTCATATGCAACTACATCTCCAGATGGAACTGCATTAGCTCACACTTATAATCAAAATAATAAAGGAGGAGATGGTGGTAAAGGTGGCAATTCAAGATGCAACTTTAATATATTGGGTGGTGGCGAAGGAGCATCAGGAACGCATGAATATGGTGGCGGAGGTGGTGCCGGAGGAATTTTTTTTGAACCATATTCAAATTGTAAAAACCAAAAAGGCAATGATGCCAATAAAGATAAAGGTGGGTTAAGTATTAATAAGGAAGGGAAAGGCGGAGATGGTTGGAAAAGAGATCCATATAGTAATGGAGGGTTATTATTTATATTTTGCGGAAATAATTTTGATGGCACGAACGGTTCAATAGTTTTAACCGGGCTTGATGGGGAGGATGGTAAGGATGGAAGTAAAAATAGGCATCAAGTACGAGGTGATCGATATGATGGATGCGGTGGCGGAGGAGGTGGTCAACCAGGAGGTTTGGGGGGAGTATGTATAATTAGGGTTGGGGGTACAATTTTAAATTATCCAACTATAAATGTGAAAGGTGGGTATGGAGGTGATGGAGGTAAAGGAGCAAGAGGTGGTTATCAAGAAATCGCATCTGCAGAAGATGGAACAAATGGTGAAGATGGCGAGAATGGGTATGTAAAATATATCAATAATTAAAGATTTCATTGGCATTATGCAAACATGTAATAATAAATAAGCTAGCAGTTTGGACTTTAGTAATTATCATCAACTTTCTTTATAATAAAATCAGTTTTTTAAACAGACTATCTTGATTTTGTCCCAAGCATAGTCTGTTGTGATACTCACTTGTACTTCCCAGTTTCATGGCGACATCGATGTCCATCTCTACCGCCTCGAATTTTGGTTTTGTTCTCTACAACAATAGCCTTCAACAGCTACAGATAATTTATCTCCAAATCTTTTTAAAACAGCTATGTTGTACTCGATATCATGCTCTGTTAATTTGTTTCCATCTTGACTAACGATTTTTCCGCACCATCCACATCGATATATAGGTTGTTCAACGAGTAAAAATCTTTTATCTGGTTTATTTATACTGTCCAAACCTTTATCTGGTGAATTTTCATTAGATGCTATTTTTGATTTTATTTTAGTAACCGTGAATCTAATCATATCTCTAAATTCATCAGTAGATAATCTATCATGTCTACCATCATACGTTTCTGAAATAAGATTATAAGTAGACCGTTTTCCAAATATTACAAAATTGCCTTTGAATCTTCGTCGTACCCTTCTCACAAATCTGGTTATGTAAAAATCTTTCCTATTGTGATACAGAACCGAATATGGGTAATAACAACCTGGCGCAAGTTCAGTCACATCTTCATAATTTTCTGTGATTTTCATATAAGCATTATCTGTTGTTTCAGAGAATTGTATTGGCTTTAGTTCGTCAAGTTCCAACCGAAAATAATTCCATTCTGGATCCTCGCCGAAAGATTCAAAAATTAATCTTTTAGGTTTAATTATTTCAATAACTGAAAAATCCATTTCCAAACAATCTTCTTCGGTTGACAATTTTACATCAACTAAGTCTAAACCACCACTAACTGGAAAAAAAACATGGTTAAGATTTTGTGTTGAGCACAATATCTTGAGTATTTTCATTATGTCTTCTCTATTATTCCAAACAACTCTTTCAGGTATTGAAGTTGGAAATAGTTTGGTTTGTACATCAAACCATTCTCTTCTTTTACTCTCATGAAAACTAGCTGCAAGGCTTTGCCACTCTTTTAACGAGTCAATGAATTCAGTAATTGTTGGCCTTTTGTTCGGATCATTATCAGTACATTTAAATAGTAAGTTATCTATTGTAGAAGTAAATGCGCTGCGATTATAATTTCTTAATTCAAGAATTGAGTCTGTTGAATACTGACCATCAAATCCTTTATTATTATTTGTTAAAAAAATCCACAAGGTTTTTGCTAATGAATATACGTCTGCTTTGAGACCATTTGCTGTTGATGAGTCTCGTCTCATTTCAGGGGCAATAGTCCATTTAGCTCCAATGTTTTCATTTATTCTTGATATATCTTTCTTATCAGGATAATCTACTAAACCAAAATCAGCTAGCATAAATTTTGAATCATAATATAAAATATTAGCAGGTTTTATATCTCGATGTGAAATTCCCCGACTATGAAGTTTATCTAAAACTTCTGCTATTTCTAAAATGGCTTTTACTTTTGACTCGATAGGCTGCTGACTTATTATGCTTTCACTTTTTTCTGCTATCGGCATTACATAAAACGGTGGGTCGTTTCCTATAAGAATTTCTGGAAGGTATTTTTCATCTAGCGGCATTAAACCTTGTATGTCACAGTGGTTTTGAAGAATAAAAATCTCATCCTTGAATCTGTGATATGCTTTGGCTTTTATTGATTTAAGAATTTTAATTGCTCGAGATTCATTCTCATTTTCACACATCCAAACTTCACCATTCCCACCTCCGCCTATTCGAGAATTTAAAACCCATTTACCAAACTTGAATCCCTTTTTAAGTTTAATCATTTTCGCTTTTTGAATAAGCAAAGTTAAAAAATGAGGCTATATTAGCATTTACCTGATGTATAAAACATTTAGCCATTGTTAGTGTTAAACAAAGCCTCAGCCATTGTTGGTGCTATCACCAGCAATATAAAAGCTTAGTCATTATCACTCAGCCGTTGTTCGTCCCTGCCTGCCAGTAGCAAGGTTAAGACCAACAAAATAAAATGCTATAACTCAGCCTTGGTTCGTGTCCGTAACAAAATAAAAGAAAGCCCCGATGCGTGTCCCCACGCATTGGAACGAATTTTATAATAGTGATGCGTGGAGACACATATCACCGCATCCGCACAACCAACGGACAACAATTACCTTTGACAAAAAATAGAACCATATGAGAAAAATAATTTCCTTCATGCACCTGTCGCTTGATGGTTTTGTAGCAGGGCCCAATGGAGAAATGAAATGGATCAAATTGGATGAAGAGATCTTTGATCATGTCGGTAAGCGGATAAGTTAGTCTCGATTAGCGGAGTCTGCCTTGTCCCCCGCTGGCGGGGGCCGCATTTCCAAAGTTTTTGCATCTCCAATTTGGGGTGGATAAGAAACCACGGGCAGCGTTATCTCCACCCCTGTTGGAGACTCACTGCAATCCTAATACTTTGTTTCCCAGCCGAGTCTCCGCAGGGACTTGGTGCCAACCTGAAAGCCTTTAACTTTAGCCAATGATTGACCTGAATGACAGCAATTGGAAAGAACTGGAAGGCGGCTATCGAATGCCCTATGATGCATCAGTGCCTTTAAAGAAATTGGAAACTGATGTAAGTAAACAGGAAATTGATGCTGCCTTTGCCGAACTCTGGAATGAATTGCACCACCAGGGCGATGTTGGCCTTGCCTCCTATTTCGCTGTTCCGCACCTTATAAGAATTGCAAAAGAAAAGAAGTTATTTGATTATAACGTTCCCGGTCTTGTCACGACAATAGAGATCGAAAGGCATACTGATAATCCAAAGCTTCCCAAAGAATTTGAAGAAGCCTATTTATTTTCCATCCAGGAAGAACTGCCTGACCTTATCAGTCAAATGATGAAGGTCAAATGGGATATGACACTCACGGCAACTGCGCTTGCTGCCCTGGCTGTTTCAAAAGGACATATTCAACTGGCTGATGCAATTTTAAAACTGGAAGAGCAAAGTACATTAAGTGAGTTCCTAGAGAACTATTAAACTCTTTTCTTCCATCGTTCGTCCCGGCAGCAACAGAAAATGAATTACCTTTCTTTCAAAATGTAGAACTACATGAGAAAAATAATTTCCTTCATGCACCTGTCGCTTGACGGTTTTGTAGCAGGCCCGAACGGAGAAATGAACTGGATCAAAGCGGATGAAGAAATTTTTGATCATGTCGGTAAACGGATAAGCGAAGGCGACACAGCCTTATATGGTCGGGTAACTTACCAGCTAATGGAAAGTTACTGGCCTACTGCAGCCAACAAACAGAATGCCAGCAAACACGACATGGAACATTCGGCATGGTACAGCAAAGTGCACAAACTGGTTCTGTCAAAAACAATGAAAGATGTTGCTTTACCTAACACAACAATCATCAGCGACAACCTTTCGGACAGAATAAATGAAATAAGACAACAGGCAGGTCCGGACATCCTGCTTTTTGGCAGCCCGACAGCAACACATTCATTGATGAAACTGAATTTAATTGACGGCTATTGGCTATTTGTTAATCCCATCATTTTGGGGCAAGGCATTCCCTTGTTTACAGTCAGAAAAGAAAAAATTAAGCTCAACCTGGTATCAACTCATCAATTTACCTGCGGGGTAACAGAACTGAATTACACAGTGGACAGACAATAAACAACGAACCTGCATGAACGAATAGAAGAAACCCTAACTCCGATCTCATGCCTTCGGCAGATAAATTGGTAAGGTCAACACATAAGCCATAGCACAACAGCAACAGCGGCGTAAAGCTGCCCGGCCAGTTAAATAATTTCTACCACCAATTCGCTACATTTGAAAACGGGCATATACGTTTAAGTAACCTCAGCACCACTATATGTTTAAACAATTCTCCGACGAAGCCGAAAAGAACCGTTTTGAAACCTTTGTTGATGCCATCCTCGCCATCATCATGACCATACTGGTACTGGAATTCAAAGTACCTGAAGAAGCTTTTCATTCAGATGGAAACATCAAGTCATTCCTGGTTCACCTGCTGCCATCATTTTTCAGCTACTTCATTTCTTTCTCCACTATTGTCATATTATGGATGGATCATCATAACCTGTTCCGCCTGCTGAAAAGAGCAGACCCACCTTTAGTGTTTCTTAATTTTATATTTATACTTTTTCTGTCGGCCACACCTTTTACCACCTCGCTGGCCGGCAGGAATTTTGAAAGCTCCTTTGCAGTGTCTCTTGTTGGCATCAACTATTTGCTGATGAACATAGCCTTCTCCTCTATCTGGGTATATGCCTTAAAGAATAAGATGATTACTGAAGAAGCGCAGCAAAAGCTGTCTACAAAAAGGGAAAACATGACCATTCTTATCGGCATTCTGCTTAGCCTCATAGGCATACCGCTGGCCTATGTCAGCACTTATATCACTTTTAGCTTGTTCTTTATCATACTTATTATTCATGTTATAAGGTTATGGCGGCATTAGTTGATGTGGCGGGATTTATTTCAACTTTTTCCAACTGAACCCCTGAAAGCTTGCCTGCGGAAACTCGTCTGAGAAAAAATTGTGGTTTTATGTAACTTTAATAATCACCATTAAACCTTTACAATGAGCAACAGCACTGCCACTACTGAAGCTTCTCCTGCCATCAGTTTACTATACAACCTGATGGCGCAAAAAGATACCCCACTGCCCACACCTGAAGAAATGACCGGGGCCGGTATTGAAGCCAATGATGCCAGCATTATTAAAGAAATTGTAACTGTAACCCGGGAAAATAACCGGCAGCTCCAGTCATACTATGATGAAGCGAATAAACCGGTAATTGAAAAGAGAATAAGCAATGCATTGATGATGGAAGAAGAAGCCGGCAAGAGCGGAAAGAAAACTATGGAATTGGTTGCAGAACTCAAAGAGTCATTAATCAGCAATGCTACCGGCACCCTTAGTGCATTTAACCGGGTCATCCTTTTTTATAGTATTGCCTTTTTCTTAGGTATAGCTATGATGGTGGCCGCTGTGGTATTCGGGGCCATGGGTAAAACGGTGCTGGCAGTGGCGTTTGGAACCATTGGGTTGATAGATATTGTAACTTATTTTGTAAAACTTCCTGCCAATAAAATTCAGGAGAGCCGGAGTAACCTGTCGCAGTTACAGGTAGTGCTCCTGGTTTGGCTGAAAGACCTTATAAACAATGAAGTACTCTCAGGAAAATTGATCAATGTCTCATCGCCATCTATAAAGGATTATAAAGACTTAGCTGACATTAACATTGAAAACACCGGTAAGTTGCTTAAAATGATTGAAACAATGGCCGAACCAAAAGATTAATCGGGCAGCAGGTTTATTTTTTACAATCTTCGTCTGCCGGAAGCTTGGCTGCCTACCGGAGGTAGGTAAACCGCAGGCAAGGAACCCGGCACAAACGATAAACAAAGACGAGTCTCCTTGGAGACTCGTCTGAAAAAAATAGCTTCATATATCTATCCTATTTTATCACCAGCGCCTTGTCAATTAAAAACTGGAGGTTTGCTCTATGCGCTTTGGTTTGCTCATTGCCTGAGCCGGCTTTGTTCAATTTGTCTTTAATATTCTTTAATGTGTTCAAAGCGGCAGCTCTTGAAGGATCATCATACCGGACACCTCTTAATAAAATATCTGCCAACTTTTTTACAAACTCTGTTTGCAGGTTTTGCCGGTAAAGATTTACATCAGCTTTCATATCTGCATCAAAGACCATGGCAGTTACGTCAGCCAGTATATTGGCCGAAGGATATGCGTTTCCATACAAAGTTGTCCTGTTGGCTCTTGCCAGGGTATGCTGGTTTAATAAACACTCCAATACATAAGATTGTAAATAATACACTTCCAGTTCCGGTTTTGGATCTTCGGGGTTGCCAAAGAAATTAAAGCCTCTTCGTTGTCTTTGTAAATACGGAATCAGGTGATTATCGGCATCAAAAGCATTGGGTGAGAAGACATAAGTATCCAGAACAGACAGCGCCTTTTTCTGGTACTCAACCGGCACCGGCACAAAAGGTGCTGTGTTTGGGTTTTGACCTACAAAACTTCTGTCTACATAAATGCCTCCTACATACATGGCCAGCGGAATAGCCATGGAGTAACGCTGGTTAAAAAGCATATTGTACTTCCATCGCATATCAGCATAGGTATTTCCCGGTTTGGCATACCTGTCTTTTAATTTACCCATCATTTCATTTACCAGCTTAAACCGGTCAGTACCGTAAGTAACCATGTCATTACTCATGTCCCAGGTATTCACACGGGGATCAATGCCTCCGCCAATGAAGGCAATATCTGCATCATTGCCAAAGATCAGTTTCGGGTCTGTACTCCTGGAAAGTATTTTTTCAAGTCCTTTCTTTTCCTCTCCATTGGCAAATTGTGTATAACCAAATTCAATTGCCCATGCATCATACGGACCGGGTCTTACGGTATAATAATCTGCCTGTTTGCTGTGATCCAGCGCTGCATTCACCACGGAATAGTCCATAACAGAACCTGTAACACCGTACTGCCTGGTCATATTTTTATCATTCAGCTCCGCAGGGCTTAGCATGTGGCTCGATTTCATATTATGATTCAGGCCCAGGGTATGTCCCATTTCATGCAGCACCAGCTCAGTAAAGAATTGTTCTTTTAATGTCGCCAGTTCATCCGGCGAAGCGTCAAAACATTCTGCAATGATATTGCCGGCAGCATATTGCATTTTCATACCCTTCATCATATCGCACCCGATAAAATGATTGCGCAGGGATTGTAAAGTTTGCTCCTCCTTTAAGGAAGGATAACCGGTAGGTCTGAATATATCCTGTTCGCTGATGATGCCCCCAAGAAAACCAAAATCGATCGTAATATCTGAACCAAGGATCTGCCCAGTTCTTGGATTTACAAAGCTTGGCCCGATGGCATAACCAAGATCAGATGATACCCAGCGAATAACATTATAGCGGATATCAGCCGGGTCCCATTCAGCATTATCCGGCATCATTTTCATCACTACCGCATTTTTAAATCCTGCTTTCTCAAATGCTTCATTCCATTTATTTCCTGCATTTATAATGATCTGTCTTAACTCTACCGGAGTTGTGTTTTCAACCCACCAGACAATTGGCTCAACCGGTTCGCTGATAGCGGCCGCCGGATCTTTTTTTACCAAATGCCACCGGTTGATAAGATCATGATAAGGAGTGGCGGAAGTGGATGTCATATTATCCATTTGCTGCGTGAAATAGCCAACACGGGGATCATCAAAGCGGGGTTTGTAATCATTCTTTGGCATTGCAATAAAGCTGTGCTGCATTTTTACTCTTACATAGCGGGCATCCGTGATCGATTTATCGCCATAATTAAGCGGGGCTGGATTATCATAAGCCAATGATACGGTCACATCGGTATTATCCGGAAACGAACGGATATTTTCATAACCAGATTTTTCGGGTACAAAATTTCCTACATTAAAATAGGCCCATGCGGGAATAGTGGGTGGAAATACTGGTTTTACCGGGTCAAGTTTTTCACTCAAAAACAAACCATCTGCTTTTACAAGATAACCCAATGAATCTTCGGCCGCTACTTTATCCGCATAAAATACCGCATCGCTCACATCCACATTAGCCGCTTTGCTTACTGCATTCGAGGGGTCGTAGAAATAATTTGTATTGCAGCGCAAAAAGTCAAGCCGGTTATAGGCTTTCCTGATCTTGAAAACCCAGGTTTCTCTCAGCATATTCTGGTTGAGGAATAAACTGCCGGGGCCTCCCATTGAAAAACTTTGATAAATGTATTCCTTACCCAGCTGATCTTTTTTTATGTACAGGTGAAGACCTCCCGTCACGGTATCCTGGTAAATCGTAAACATACCGTCAACTTTCTTTTTTCCTTTTACAGTTTCTTTCCAGATGGAATCTCTCTTTGCAACGACAGAATCTTTAACAATTTTTGGTTTGGGTGTCTCAGGTTTTTTAACCTGTGCAAAAGAATGGCTGATGGTTATGCAAACGATGATGCATAACAATAGAAGTTTTGATGGCATAACTAATGGATTTGATTTAAATTGACAAAGAAGGTAGGATTTTATTTGCCGATGTGAAAAAAAAATTCTTGACATAGGGCCATTGTCAAAAAATCCGTTCAATCAAGTAACTTACAGAAAATTAACCGCCTTGAAATTCTTAGTTTATATATTGACGGTAGTGTGTTTTCCTCTCCTCATTGCAGCACAGCAAACCACCGGAAAACAGTTGGAGAAGAAACTGGACAACTTCCTGTCAACTGAGATTAAGTCATCTGAGCCGGGCTACCAGGTATTGATAGCAAAAAGTGGGCAGGTAATCTATAATAAAGCTTTTGGCCTTGCGGATCTGGAGCTAGGGGTTCCCATTAAGGCGGATATGGTATTTAATCTGGCCTCCGTTACTAAACAATTCACGGCTGTAGCTATTTTACAATTGGTTGAGCAGGGCAAAATATCCCTCTCGGACAGTTTGCAAAAATTTATTCCTGACTATCCTTTCAAGGTTGGCATCATTACAATAGAAAACTTACTTACACATACATCCGGTATTAAAGATTATCTGCAAATTGCCTTCCCCACTCCTTTCCTGGAACGATGGGATTTTGCACCAAAACAATTAATTGACAGTTTCAAATATCATCCTTTGGAATTCATGCCCGGCACTAAATATTCTTATAGCAACTCAGGTTATTTCTTGCTCGGTTACATTATCGAAAAGGTATCGGGCAAGTCCTATCAGCAATATATCCGGGAAAATTTGCTTACATCAGCAGGACTTGCTAATTCTAATTTTGACTGGGATAACCATATCATTCCCGGCAGGGTTAAAGGCTATGTAAAAGCAGATGCTTCATTTAAGAATATAAATTATATGAGCCCATCTATTCAATATGCTGCCGGCGGGTTGATATCGAATGTGGAAGATCTTTATACATGGCATAAAGCTTTGTATTCATACCGGTTACTGAAAAAAGAGTCACTGGAAAAAGCCTTTTCACCCTTCCGCCTGAAAGATGGCAGTGTTACCAATTATGGTTACGGATGGAATATAAATACCTATAACGGTATAAAGGTAATAGAACATCAGGGGGCATTGCCTGGTTTTTCTGCGCAGGTAATGTATTTCCCGGACGACGATGTTTTTATGGCCATTCTTTGTAATAACGGGGGCATATCTATAAATAAAATTGTGAATAATGTCGCTGCTTTAGTGTTAAATAAACCTTTACAAGCCGACATCCGTTTAAGCGAAAAAGAATTTGACAGTTATGCAGGCACTTACCAACTGGTTAATAACCCGGGCAGAACAGCCAAACTGTATAAGATGAACGGGAGCCTCGTTGCTGAAGTCACAAATGCCGAACTGTTGTTGATACTATTTCAGTCCCCGACTAAATTTCAGTTCAAAAATTTACCGGACGCAAACTGCGAATTTATTCTTGAAAACGGAAAGGTCACAAAGTTTACCGTGACTCAAAATGGTTATTTTGAATGGAGAAGGATTGAGTAAAGCTAATCCGTATTGCCGAAATGTGTGTTCTGAAAGCTTGCCGGTTACATGATGCCAAAATCTTCCGGTAAGTAACCAACTAAAGATATCTGTTGTCAAACAATTTGTTTTAATCAAGTAACTTACCAAAAAATTAAGCCTTGAAATTTATTGTATATGTAGTTGCGGCAGTTTGTTTCCCGCTCATCATTACAGCGCAGCAAACCGCAGCAAAATTTGTCCGGGAAACGAATTACCAGCTTTACCTGCCCGAGGGGTATCATAATGATTCGCTTACCCGCTGGCCGCTAATGCTTTTCTTACACGGCAGCGGTGAAAGTGGCGAAGACGTTAGTAAGGTAAAAGTGCATGGCCCGCCCAAACTCGTTGATATGGGAAAGAAATTCCCTTTTATTATCGTTTCACCGCAGTCGCCAGTGGGCTATGGGTGGGACATAGAAACGTTGTACCAACTACTGCAGCATATTAAAACAAAATACCGGGTGGATGAAAAGAAAGTTTACAGCACCGGATTGAGTATGGGTGGTTTTGGTACATGGGCCCTTGCTATGAAATACCCGGATGAGTTTGCGGCCATCGCACCCATCTGTGGCGGCGGCGATACCAGCAATGCATGGAAGCTGCGCAATATTCCGGTTTGGTGTTTTCATGGAGCAAAGGATGATGTAGTACCACCCATCGGAAGTCAGAATATGATAAAAGCAGCAAAACGTTTTAATAATAACATCAGGTTCACTTTATATCCTGATGCTAATCACAACAGCTGGGATATTACCTACAACAATGATTCGCTGTATACCTGGTTGCTGGCACAAAGCAAATTCAGTTATACCGAAAAAGCAGTGAAAGTTTCTATACTGAAATCATATGAAGGAATTTTTATCGGTCCTGATAAAGACACGGTAAAAATAACCGTCACTGAAAACGGACTGCTTGCCAAACCCGGAAATGAAACCGTTCCCTTAAAAGCAGCCGGTGATAACCTGTTTTATATACAGCCGGATAAGAATATGGATATTCGTTTTGTGTTTTATAAAAACAAGGTAACCGGTTTACTGTTTTTGGGAGACAGGCAAATGTTATATCGAAAGCTTTGATTTTACTCAGTATTTCACTGTCTTGTTAATATCCAGATCTATATGACAACTGTTGCAGTTCTTAACGAGCAAGCGATACCCTTTCATGGCAACGGTGGTGTCTTTATCATTGATTCCGGTTCGGATCAATCGTATCGGTTTTTTCAGCCTGTCTTTATAGTAGTAAGAAAATGGTTCTTTCAACTTTCGGTGCTCATCAAACTTCCGGCTTACTTCATGTAATACACTGTCCATGCCATCCAGCAGCCAAACAGCATCCTGCAGGCGGCCTGCCTTTAACTCATCTCCCATATTTTCCTGGTAGGCTTTCAGGTCGATCATATTCTCGTCGAGGTCTTTGATTGTATACGGCCGGTCATCAGTACAACTGCAACAACATATTAGTACCAGAACAGGTACTATCAGTATCTTTTTGAATAAATGCATTCGCTAATTTAAAACAGTGCTTTTATTATTTCCTTATTGTCAATACTGGTGTTTTCTCAGCCTGCAACGCAGCCAGCTACGAAATAAAACTAGTATTCACATTATTCAATCCTCGGCACTTGCAAAGTGCCACCGCCTTGTTTTAGCTGTAGCCCTGTTATTTTTCCAGCATCATTCCTGACCGGGCTGAATATTGCATTGGGCACTTCAGCAATGGAGAAACTGTTATTGTCTGTAAAAATGATTTTATATCCGACAGGTGGCTGGCCATTCTGTTGTATACAAAGCTCTTCACCACAGAAAGAGATGGTGAGTGTGTCGTTCATGATCTTATAGCTGCCAATATATTGCTGCAGGCTGTCTTTGGGGAAAGTTATCATTTTTTTGAACGTGGGATTATAAAATCCTTTCCAGTCATACACAATTGCCACACTGTTTAGCAATTCATTGATAACCGAGAAATTTTCACCATTGATCATGATAACAACGCCATTTCCTCCCTGCATGCTGCCATACGATGTACAAAGAAACGCTTCGTTACCTCCATTATGATTAAACCAACGATTACCTTCTCTGTTCTCAATAAACACACCTAATGCGGCGGCGCTGTCAATATACGGCGTCATTCTTTTCTTCATCATCGCCTGTGATAACACTTTTTTTGATTTTCCTTCCAGCGCCAACTGACATTCGATAATATACTTTGCAAGATCTGTTGGAGTGGTCCACAAGCCGGCAGCTGCCTGTTCAGGGTAAATATGATAATTACCTATTACCGGTTTCCCATCCTGATAATAGCCAGTAGCAAGATTAGCAGGGGTTGTTGGCGGCTGCTGGTAACTGCTGTTGGTCATACCAAGGGGTTGTAATACATTTTTCTGCATCCAGTCAGCATAGTTACTTTTTGTAATATCTGTTAATATCATTTGACTGATGGTTGTGCCCCCGCCTGAGTACTTAAATTTTTTGCCGGGTTCAAACAAAGAACGTACGGTTTTGGTATTTGCAGGCTTTTTACCGTCCAGGATTTGTTTAAGAGAAGGCAGTGTATCTTTCTTTTTATAGCCGGGAAAGCCATGAATATCCAGCCCGGCCGTGTGACTTAAAAGGTTGTAAACGGATATTTTCTTACTTTTTGAAACACTGTCATAAGGGAATTTCCAGCTGCTGAGATAATTGTTGATATCTGCTTCGGGATCAAGTTTCCTCATTTCAAACAGTTTCAGTATGCCCATGCTGTTAATACTCTTGCTGATGGATGCCGCCTGGAAGCGGGTGCCAGTTGTTACTTTTCTTTTCTCATTCACATTAGCCCAGCCATATCCTTTTGCCCACTCAATTTTATAATTCTTAATAACGGCAATGCTTAACCCCTTAATGCCGGTCTCACTCATCCTTTTTTCAATATTCAGTTGCGGTACCGTATCACCATAAATGATAGAGGGAGCCAGCGAATTTTCCACAGCATTAATTTTCGCTTTAATGACAGGATCCGTTGTTTGACACGAGACAGTCAATGGAAAAAGAAACAGAATAAGAAATCGTTTCATACAGTATTGTTTGAATGGCTAAATTAAACGAATTCAGAATCCTGATCGACATTGTCAGTGTCAATTACCCAAAAAAAATCTTGCCAGGGTTTGAAATACAGCACATCCGGGTCGCAAGCCACTCCTCAATCAATTTGCCATTCATCATTTTTGCAGAACATTGACGTACTACTAAACCCGGAACTCTATATCTTTAGCCCCAATGAAAACTGCAGCAGGGATATTAGCATTTATCTGGGCATTTGTTTTGTTTCAGCCTGCCTTCGCCCATTTTGGCGGCAACCCTGCTTATGAGACTTGTGAAAAACCTGTTGTAAAGAAATCCGCCTGTTCAAAAAGCAAAACTGCCGTCTATTCAAAAAAGAAAGCTGGTAGCACAGGCTGTGCAAAAGGAAAGTGCAATAAACCTTCAACACCCCCGGATAATGGCGGCTGCCGTTCAAACGGATGTAATCCATCAGTAGGCTGCTCTTCGGGCAATTTCTTTATTCATCATTATTCCCAGTTTTCACTGGCATCATTTACAGTTCAGCATCAAAAGCCGGTTATTACCAATGATAACCGCATTATAAAGATAATGAGTGAATGCTGGCACCCGCCGGAAGCCTGATCAGTACAATCAGCAACACTATTTATTAAACTTTAATACTTAAAAATGAAAAAAATATTTTTGAGCATGATGGTTATTGCCTTCATGTCTGGTGCTGCATTCGCTGCAAATGACGGCGGCGGCAAAAAGAAAAACAAGAAAAAGGCAAAGACCGAATGCAAAGCGGAAAAATGCGATCCCAAAAACTGCGACCCTAAGAATTGTGATCCGAAAAACTGTGATCCTAAGGATTGCAGCAGTAAATGCGTGGATATGGCATCCGCCTCAGCACAAACCAAATGTCCTCCTGCATCCTGCCAGGGGAATTAATAAATGTTGAACAAACATTTAAGCCACTCCATTCGGGGTGGCTTTTTTCTTTTTCAACCGGTAATCCTAAAACAACATTGCCAGTCGCTATTAGTCTTGTAATAACATTCTCCCGTTTCTGCAGGTTCACTGGCCTGTTTTAGCTGTGGCCTTATTAATCCCAAACAGATCGTATGGTTTCTTTTCAAATTCTTTCTGTAAAGTGAACGCAGCAAGAGTTATACCGGCGATAAAAGCAAGCACTATGAGCAACTGTACGCCAGATGTTTTTTGAATGTCTTGTTTTGTCTTTGTATCACAAACCTCCCCGGGGCAATACTGCACCTTCTCCTTAAAAAACAGCGGATAAAATTTACACCCAAGGCAAATGCCAAAAGCCGCCTCAAAGAACAGGAACACCAGGCAAATAAGGCAGCCTATACCAGTGATGGGGCTATAAGAATTTACCAGCACCAGGAAAATAAACATGATAGCCGAGAGCCCCACTCCTATTTTCCAGGCAAACTTTTTTTGCCTCGCTCCTACATATTCGGGGTTCTGCTTCCTTACAATAAGGCGTCCCATTATCAGTGTGGGTGAATACCGGGGATTAATAAAAACACGGATGAGAAAATCGGCGAAAAAGAATGTAGCCACATATTTGATGGGTACAAAATTTTCCCGGAATACAATAAACATCAGTGACAAAAAAGTGGCTAGGAACAATAAGCCGGCCGCTGCCCTTATTTCCCTTTCATTCAAAACAGGGATGTCATATCCCTCTACGATTTCCCCAAACTGTACTACTGCGTTTTTCTTTTTCATAATTATTCCCTTTATTAAAAGTCATTCGTCTGTTTACCGGGTGGCCCCCATTTTAACAGCTGCAGATGTTCAGCAATACCATGGCCGTCGCCAATGTAGCAATAAATAGTTTCATACAAATTGATTTAAATATTATTACCAGTCAGCAAATACCTTTATCGGATACAAGAATATTTAAGGCTGGTAAAACATCAAGGCTGGCGCCGATGAACAGCAGCATATCGCAGACAAACGACAGCAAGACGACAATGCAAGAACGACTGCGGCTAACCCTGCATTAGTTGACGCAAACGGGTAGTTGGTGTACCACAATCACCGGTTAGTGAACAAAAGTATCTGTGCAGAATAATTTGCCGAAATTTAAGGCCTGTACATACAATGAAAAGGATCATCACCAAAGAAAAAAATCAGTTTTATCTCAAACTGGCCCTCGCCTTCTTCCTGCTGAATATGTTTGGCAGCTTAATAACAGAGCCGGAGATATTTTTGCAAAGAGGCATAAATCATATTTGGTGTCTTTTGTTCGTGGTGCCATTGCATTATATATTCCTTGAGTACACCCTCCCCTCAATAAAATTATCCCTGAAAAGTGTCCTTACCGGCCTCCTGCTCATCATCCTTCATTTAATGCTTTATTCATTTGGCCTGTACGGGTGGAGAGAACTGGGCATACTCCTGCATCTGTATACACCTACACAGTTATTTGCCAAACTCTGCGACGGGGTGCAGTTTTTCATTGGCTACAGCATAGCCTCCCTTTTCTTTTTTGGCATTATACGGCACATCTATAACTATATAAAACTAAAACAGGCAGAACAAAAGCTGCGGATTGAAAAACAGGAAGCCGAACTGAACTACCTTAAATCACAAACCAATCCTCATTTTTTATTTAATACACTAAACAATATTTACTCGTTGACAAGAGATAAAAGTGACCTGGCTCCTGAATCGATCCTGCGTCTTTCAAAGATCCTGCGGTTTATGTTGTATGAAACCGGCGGAGACTACATAGCTATTGAACAGGAAATAAAGATCATCAGTGATTATATCGCCCTTGAAAAACTCAGGTATGATGAATCACTACATGTAAACTTTAATTACGATATTGAGGATATGAAACAGGCTATACCGCCGCTGCTGTTGATCCCGCTGGTGGAAAATGCGTTCAAACATGGTGTGTCTGAAACCCGGCAAGACCCGTTTGTCGATATTCATCTTTCATTGAAACAGCGGCAATTGAATTTTACTGTAAAAAATTCCACAGAAGCCTCAGCAGAAAGCAAAAATGTGAAAGAAAGTATCGGGCTATCCAACCTGAGACGGCAACTGGAATTGCTATATAAAGATTTTAGCCTGTCCGTTCAGCAGGGCGAAGCTGATTTTACTGCTGTATTAACAATAAACCTGGCCAGCCATGCCTGATATTAAATGCATCATTGTAGAAGATGAGCCACTGGCTGCCAAAGTACTGGCGGATTATATATCACAGGTTCCATTCCTGAAATTGCAGGGAAAATTCAAAGACGCTATACTCGCCACTGAATTCCTGCACCACAATCAAACCGACCTGATATTTCTGGATATTCATTTGCCGAAACTGAAAGGAATGGCATTTTTGAAAACACTCACACATCCCCCGGCTGTCATTATAACCACGGCTTATCACCAGTATGCCGTGGAAGGATTTAATCTGAATGTAACGGATTACCTGCTCAAGCCTTTTGAATTTGAACGGTTCCTGGTGGCAGTGAATAAAGTAAATACAGGATCAACGCAAAAGCATTCCGGAGCTGAGGTCAAAGAGACAAAGGACTATATGTTTGTAACCGTGCAGAAAAAGAAAGTTAAGATTTTGTATGCCGACATTATTTATATTGAAAGTCAGCAGGAGTATATCAAGGTGGTTACCACTAAGAAAACATATTTCTCCAAACTTACCACTACAGAAATGGAATCGCTTTTACCTTCTCACCTCTTCAAACGTATTCACCGGTCATATATCGTTTCCATAAACAAGATTGATTCCTATACGGCTGATGCAGTAGAAGCAGGCGGCATATCCATCCCCATTGGAAGGAGTTTCAGGACTATATTTAAAAATTTATAATCCTCGCATTTAGCTGCCTTCATTCATAGTTATTCGCAGCAACAACTGAATAATTTATTAACTTTCTGTACAAAAAAATTGTTTTTTATAAATAACAACAACCAAAATGAAAAATGAAAGAGTATATAAGCTGATATTCGCCAGTGTCTATCCGCATTATCTTAAAAAAACGGAAACGAAGGGACATACAAAAGCAGAACTGGATACTATCATTTGCTGGCTGACAGGATATACACCAAAACAACTGCAGCAACAAATTGATAAGAAGGTAGACCTGGAAACATTTTTTGCTGAAGCTAAGCTGAATCCTAATGTGTCAAAAATTACCGGTGTCATTTGCGGTTATCGTGTAGAAGATATCGAAGACAAACTCATGCAAAAGATCCGTTATATGGATAAGCTGATCGATGAACTGGCCAAAGGAAAGGCCATGGAGAAGATATTAAGGAAGTAAGAGGGCAAGATATTACAGCATAGTTCTTCACAGCAACAATTAAAAACCTCTATCGTAATCTCTGCTTGTGACAGAAAGGCTCAAAGAAGATGTTCTTTTAATTTGCTGTACTTACCATACAGATCACTTACGAAGATCATTCACCATCAATTCTATCTTTCCAAACAATTCCCCTACCCCTAATGATGCCCAGATAATAAGAATGCTCAAAACGATTTTTACAATTCCAATTTTAGGAATGGTGAAACCGGTGAGTTTCCTGAGAATGGTATTTACCGGGAGAAAATAAATGAAAGAAACCAGCAGCAGGAAAATTCCAAAACCCATGTCGTTTCCCCAAAAAACATTCACAACGCCGATAGCAACAACGACTATCCCAAATATCCAGCTGATTATAGCCGAAGCAGTTGACTTGTCATGCATGATAATTTCTTTTTAGTTTTTCAAACAAAGTTTGATATCTTACAAAAAGTACTTTGTAGTGCAAAGTAAGTGTGATTTTATCAAATAACAAAGAACTTTCTAAAAATGAAGTCACTTAAATAAAAAGCTCTGACTGTATCAGAGCTGCTTAAAGTCGGGATGACTGGATTCGAACCAGCGACCCCTACGTCCCGAACGTAGTGCGCTACCGGGCTGCGCTACATCCCGAAATACCGGTATTGTTCCCAACAAAAAAAGGGTAATCATTTTATTATGACTACCCTTACAACAAAAAGTCGGGACGACTAGATTCGAACTAGCGACCCCTTGCACCCCATGCAAGTGCGCTACCGGGCTGCGCTACGTCCCGAACATTCTTACTACTAAGAGTAGTTATTGGGATGGCAAAAGTAAGCCTTTTTACCATTTTTCTGAACCGAAAACAAGCTATATCTTCGCCCCTTAATGAAAATACTCATTAAGCAAGCCAAAATAGTTGATCCCTCCTCTCCTTTCAACGGACAAACAGCAGATATTTTTATTGAAAACGGCCGGATTACTAAAATAAGTACATCTATATCTGAAAAAGCAGATCAGGAAATTGCTGTTCCCGGATTACATGTATCACCGGGTTGGGTGGATGTGTTTGCCAACTTTGCTGATCCTGGTTATGAGTACAAAGAAACATTGGAAACCGGTGCAGCGGCAGCAGCAGCAGGCGGTTATACAGATGTGATGGTGATCCCTAATACTAACCCAACTATCCATAATAAGGCAGCGGTTGAATACATTACTCACAAAAGCAGGTCACTCCCTGTCAGCATTCATCCTATCGGTGCTGTTACAAAGAATACCGAAGGAAAAGAACTGGCTGAAATGTATGATATGAAAACAAGTGGCGCCATTGCATTCAGTGATGGTCTCAACTGTGTTCAGTCTGCCGGGTTGCTGGTCAAAGCCCTGCAATATGTAAAAGCATTTGATGGTATTATTATTCAGTTACCGGATGATAAAAGTATTAATCCGCATGGCTTAATAAATGAAGGCATTGTTTCCACTCAATTAGGACTGCCCGGAAAACCGGTCATGGCGGAAGAACTGGTTGTAGCCAGGGATATAAAGCTGACCCGTTATGCTGAATCAAGATTACATTTCACCGGGGTTAGTACAAAAAAATCACTTGAGTATATAACAAGAGGGAAACAAAGCGGTACCGATGTAAGTTGCTCTGTTACTCCTTATCATCTTTTCTTTTGTGATGAAGATCTGCAGGGATATGATACCAATCTGAAAGTAAATCCACCTCTTCGTACTAAAGAGGACAGGGCTGCATTACAAGAAGCTGTTATGAACGGATCAGTTAATTGCCTCGCCACTCATCACCTTCCGCATGAATATGATAGTAAAGTGATGGAATTCGAATATGCTAAATTTGGAATGACCGGTTTGGAAACGGCATACGGAGTACTTACTACCGCTGTACCAGGTATCACGGTTGAAAGATGTGTTGACCTTCTGGCCATTAATCCAAGGAAAATATTCGGCCTGCATCCCGTAACAATAAAAGAAGGAAATACTGCCACACTTACTTTGTTCAATCCCGCTGTAAAATGGATGGTAACTCCTGAACATATTAAATCAAAGTCATCCAACTCTCCTTTTACCGGAAAGGAACTGACCGGTAAAATAACCGGTATTATTAATGGTGATAAAATCATCCTTGCTTAACTATTCATGAAACTATCACCTCTGATCAAAGGAATCATTACGGCCGTTGCAATGACGGGCTTTTCCTTTTTTGCATACTCTAATATCGCAGAAGCATCCGGGCTGCATTATTTGGTATATCTCATCTATGCCTTGGGTATTGTATGGGCATTGATGGCATTTCGGATGTCCCCGGCTTTTACCGGCAGCTTTAAAGATAGTTTTAGCGTTGGCTTCAGGTGTTTTATAATCGCAACGCTTATAATGGCTGTTTATACCTATACATTTGCCCGGATGCATCCTGAATTTGCAGAAAAAAATGCCAAAGCATATAAGGAGCAACTGGTAAAAGAAATAAAACCAACCATGCCATCCGATATAGAAGCCATGGAAAAGCAGGTAGCCAGTTATAAAAAGGGCTATGAGTTGGCTTTAGTTTACGGTTCAATTTTCGGATATTTGATAATTGGTGCAGGGCTAACGGCAATCGGGTCTGCACTTTTAACAAGAAGAACATAGCTCATGGATCTTTCCATTGTCATACCACTCATAGATGAAGCAGAATCTTTGCCTGAATTAACGGCATGGATCGAAAAAGTAATGAACGAGAACCATTACAGTTATGAGGTCATTTTTGTAGATGATGGCAGCAGTGATAATTCATGGGAAGTTATTGAGGGATTGAGAGCAAAGAACTCAAACATCAAAGGCATAAAATTCCAACGTAATTATGGTAAATCGGCGGGACTGAATGAAGCATTCCGTGCAGCCAGTGGTGATGTGGTAATAACAATGGATGCTGATCTGCAGGATAGCCCCGATGAGATTCCCGGGTTGAGAAAAATGATTGTTGAAGACGGTTATGATATGGTGAGCGGCTGGAAGAAAAAACGTTACGATAATACACTGACAAAAAATATTCCTTCCAAATTCTTTAATGCAGTTACCCGCAGCATGTCAGGTATAAAACTACACGACTTCAATTGCGGGTTGAAGGCCTATAAGAACAAAGTAGTAAAGGGTGTTGAAGTATATGGGGAAATGCACCGCTATATCCCGGTGCTTGCAAAATGGGCTGGTTTCAAAAAGATTGGTGAAAAAGTGGTGGAGCACCGGGCAAGGAAGTACGGTAAATCAAAATTTGGCTGGCGAAGATTTGTAAACGGTTTTCTTGATCTGTTATCTATCACTGTTGTAGGCAAGTTCTCAAAAAGGCCTATGCATTTTTTCGGGCTGTGGGGCTCTTTGTTTTTCTTAGCCGGCCTTGGTATTTCCATCTACCTCATTGTATCAAAAATAATCGACAACAGTTTTGCATTGACCAACCGGCCTGGCTTTTACCTGGCTCTCACTTCTGTTGTTATTGGTATGCAATTATTCCTCGCCGGATTCATCGGCGAACTGATTTCCAGGAACTCATCCAGCCGTAACGCTTACCTGATAGAAACCAAAACAGGTTTATAATGGCGAAGGTCGTCATCATAGGACCCGGCCATCCGTTGCGGGGTGGATTGGCTACATTCAACCAGCGGCTTGCCAAAGAATTCAATGACCAGGGGCATACTTGTTCCATTTATTCCTTTTCATTACAGTATCCGTCTTTTATTTTTCCCGGCACCACGCAGTACACAGACGAACCTGCGCCGCCGAACCTGGCAATCCATACAGTTATTAATTCAATCAATCCATTCAACTGGGTGAAAGTAGGTAACAGGTTAAAAAAAGAAAGACCGGATATCATCATAGTCCGCTTCTGGTTACCATTAATGGGACCTGCATTAGGTACAATCTTGAGAAGAGTAAGAAAAAATAATTTCACTAAGGTCATCTGCATCGCAGATAATGTTATCCCACATGAAAAAAGGATCGGGGACAGGCCATTCACCAGGTATTTCCTGAAGAGTTGTGATGCTTTTATCACTATGAGTGAAAAAGTAATGAGTGACCTGCGGTTATTTGAAAAAACAAAACCGGCACAATTAGTTTCACATCCGTTGTATGATAATTTTGGAGCTGCCATCTCAAAAGAAGAAGCCAGAGAGAAATTAGGAATTGGTAGCCAGGAGTTAGTAATTCTGTTTTTTGGGTTTATTCGTAAATACAAAGGACTTGATTTACTATTTGAGGCAATGGCAGATGAAAGAATAAGAAAATCGGGAATTAAATTGCTGGTAGCAGGAGAATTTTATGAGGATGCAAAACAATACCAGGAACAGATTGACAGATTGGGTATAAGAAGCCAGCTACTATTAAAAACGGATTTTATTCCCGACAGCGAAGTAAAATATTATCTCTGCGCTGCTGATGCCGTACTGCAACCTTACCGAAATGCCACCCAAAGTGGTGTTACTCCCCTTGCCTATCACTTCGAAAAGCCAATGGTCGTCACCAATGTAGGCGGATTACCTTCGCTTGTTCCGGACAGGAAAGTTGGCCTGGTGGTAGAACCAACTCCTGCAGCAATTGCAACCGGCATCCTGAACTTCTATCAATTAGGTGAAAATTATTTTATTCCCCATCTTCGCAACGAAAAACAAAAATATAGCTGGGCAACAATGGCCGGTACTATTTTTAAGTTAGCAAATGATATACAGAAGTAAAGCCCCTTTAAGGATTGGATTAGCCGGTGGTGGCACCGATGTAAGCCCCTACAGCGACCTGTACGGCGGCGCTATTTTGAATGCTACCCTTTCTCTTTATGCCAATGCCACTATTGAACCAATAGCAGAGAATAAGATCATACTTGAAGCAATTGACAGAAATGAGATGCAGCAATTTGACTGGGCAAAAGAATTACCTGTCAACGGAACACTTGACCTGTTAAAAGGTGTTTACAATCGTATCCAAAAAGATTATGGGGTAAAAGAACAGGGCTTTCGTTTATCAACCTATGTGGATGCCCCGGCAGGTTCCGGATTAGGTACTTCCTCCACCCTTGTAGTTGCAATACTAGGTGCTTTTGCTGAAATGCTGAAGTTGCCGCTTGGCGAGTATGATATGGCTCATTATGCCTACGAAATAGAACGAAGAGATCTGAACCTGGCTGGAGGCAGGCAAGACCAGTATGCGGCTACTTTTGGCGGCGTAAACTTTATGGAATTTTATGCTGATGACAAAGTGATCGTTAACCCGCTGCGGGTAAAGCAGCAACATTTATTCGAACTGGAGAATAACCTGTTGCTGTACTATACTTCCACCAGTCGTGAATCGGCAGAGATCATAAGAAAACAAAGTAAGAACGTTACCGATAATAAAGAAAAATCCATTGAGGCCATGCATCACCTGAAGGAGCAGGCACGAATGATGAAAGAAGCCCTGCTGAAAGGGAGGCTGAATGAAATTGGTGAAATACTGGACTATGGATTTCAGCAGAAAAGACAAATGGCAGAAGGGATAAGCAACCCTTTGATGGAAGAAATATATGAAACAGCTAAAAAAGCTGGTGCAACAGGTGGGAAGATATCTGGTGCAGGGGGTGGTGGATTCATGATCTTTTACTGCCCCGTCAATACAAAATACAAAGTGATTAAAAGTTTGGAGAACTTTGGCGGGCGGCACCACAGCTACCAGTTTGTAGAGCATGGATTGAATACATGGACTATATAGTTGGCTGGTATTGGTAAATAAGTTAATTGGGTATTATGGAAAAGATTAAAAGCATAATTGAAGCGTCAATAGAAACAAAGCAGCAAATACTGCAGAATGAAGAGCTCATTGCTACCATTGGAAAAGTTGTTGAAGTAGTTACCAATGCATTCAAAAAAGGGAACAGGGTGTATTTCTGTGGCAACGGAGGAAGTGCAGCGGATGCCCAGCATTTAGCAGCCGAATTTTCCGGACGCTTTTATACCGACAGAAAAGCGTTGCCTGCTGAAGCTTTACATTGTAATACTTCTTATTTAACCGCTGTAGCCAATGATTATGGATATGATGTAGTGTATTCAAGAATGATAGATGGAATTGGCGAAAAAGGAGATATCCTGATCGGGCTTTCTACTTCGGGAAATTCCGGCAACATTATTAATGCGTTTGAAGCGGCAAAAAATAAAGGAATTATTACCGTTGCTTTTACCGGTATTACCGGGGGGCAGATGAAAGCCATCAGCGATTATCTTATTAATGTTCCTTCCGCAGATACACCAAGAATACAGGAAAGTCATATAACCATCGGGCATATTATTTGTCAACTGGTCGAAGAAAAATACTTTACACCTCTCTAAACCTCTTCTAAAGGGTAGACTATAACATTCTGCATGATCAAGGAGGCAATAATATTAGCTGGTGGCCTGGGAACAAGATTAAGGGAAGCTGTACCTGATCTTCCTAAATGCATGGCACCTGTTTCCGGCAAGCCTTTTATATTCTATGTGATCAACTACCTGCGTATGCAGGGCATAGAAAAATTTATTTTCTCTCTCGGCTACAAACATGAAATAATTGAGGAATACCTGCAAAACCATTTCCCAACGCTTCGCTATGAAACAGTAACCGAAGACGAGCCGCTTGGAACAGGTGGTGCCATCCTGTTCGCCTGTACGAAGGCCAAAGAAAAAAATGTAGCAGTAGTAAACGGTGATACTCTTTTCAGAATTGATCTGCATAAAGCTGCCATGTTTCACAATCATAATATGGCAGAATGCACACTACTGCTGAAACCTATGAAGCAGTTCGACAGGTACGGTGTGGTAGAACTAGACCCGGAAAAATTAGTAAGCAGCTTCAGGGAAAAGCAGTTTTATGAAACCGGCAATATTAACGGGGGTGTTTATATCCTGAATATGGACAAGTTTCTTGATGAAGAGTTTCCCGATAAATTCTCTTTCGAAAAACAATACCTGGAAACTATGTATAGGGAACGGCGGATCTACGGGATGATACAAGATGAATATTTTATAGATATCGGTATCCCCGAAGATTTTACCCGGGCTCAAACCGAACTCAGTCATCCTCCTCTTGATTTACAAAAAATTGATACCGGCTGGACATTATTCCTCGACCGGGATGGTGTAATCAATGTTGACAAAGACGGGAGCTATATTTTTACTCCAGATGAATTTATTTTTACCGAAGGAGCTCCGGCTCTTTTTAAAAAACTGGCTGAAAAGTTTTCCCGGATCATCATTGTCACCAACCAGCGGGGTGTGGACCGGCAATTGATGACGGAAGAGACGCTTCACCAGATACACCAATATATGATAGACC
The DNA here is from genome assembly GCA_016786885.1 of Chitinophagaceae bacterium. Taxonomy (GTDB): domain Bacteria; phylum Bacteroidota; class Bacteroidia; order Chitinophagales; family Chitinophagaceae; genus JJ008. The sequence goes on from JAEUVO010000064.1 coordinate 236,248, forward strand.
GGGTTTCAGACGCCGGAGGCAGAATTGATGCCATCTATTATTGCACCTCCGTTCATAATGACCACCCTGAAAGAAAACCAAATCCCGGAATGGCGGTAAGAGCCAAACTCAATTTTCCTGAAATCGATTTCTCCAAATCCATTATGGTTGGTAATAACCTCAGCGATATGCACTTTGGAAGAAATGCCGGTATTTATACCATTTTTATACGATCTACACGGCCGCACCAGGAGTTCCCCCACCCTGAAATAGACCTGGCTTTTAACTCCCTGAATGATTTTGCCAACACTTTATAAGTCTTCACAAAATTTTACAACCCTTTTGGCGTTATGGGCATCTGTAAGAAGCTGTAACTTAGCATGAGCATGACAAAAACCATTCCGGTGAAAAAAATACTGATTCAGTCATCTTTTATTTTCTTCTTTTTATCCCTTACACAGGTTGCTATCTGTCAAAAGATAAACGCAGCAGATCTTAAAAAACTGCAGGCTAAAGAAGATACGCTGAGCGGATATTCTGAACATCTGAATACAGACAGCCTGCCACAAGAAAGAATGAAGGCTGACAGTGCTTTTACCAAAGTACTGGTAAGAGCTTTACAAATCAAAAATTCATTCTACTATCCTTTTGATTCGTTACTAGGTATTTCAAAGACATACGCTCCTGATACCAGTTTTCGGATCATCACCTGGAATATTAGTTTTGATGATTATTATTCCCGCCAAAAAGGAGCCATTCAATTTCGTACGGCTGATGGTTCATTAAAACTTTTGCCGCTTAGAGATGTATCTGAGTTTACAGACAAACCCCAGGATTCTGTACGCAACAGGCAGAACTGGATCGGCGCTATGTATTACAATATTGTCAAAACACAGCATAAAGGAAAAAACTACTACACTCTTTTCGGGTTTGATAATAATAGTGCACAGAGCAGTATGAAATGGGTAGAAGTGCTGACTTTTAATGAAAAGAACGAACCGGTATTCGGCGGGCCTTTCTTCTCTTATGAAAAAGACTCTGTTCCCAAACCTCCTAAATACAGAATTGGTCTTGAATTTAAAAAAGGTACCCGGGTGCTGGTAAATTACATTGCTGAACTGGATATGATACTGGTAGATCACCTGATATCAGAATCAGAACAACCCGAACTGCCATGGACATTTATACCCGATGGAGACCAGGAAGGCTTTAAATGGGAAAATGGCAAATGGGTACATATTGACAAAGTATTTACCTTAAAACTGGAAGACGGGCAAGCACCCGTTGGTGATCCTCTCATGGACCCGAAAGGAAATAAGAACGAACAAAAACTACAACAAAAAACGGATAAAAATAAAACGAAAGAAGGCAGCAGGCCTCCTATTAACTACGACAATTAATAAGCTTCTTTAACTCTTTACGTTTCAGCCTCCAATGGGTATCTTTACAACTCATGGAGAAGTTCATCACCCACATACAACCGCCCAATCGTTTTTCACTGGGATTAAAAGAACTTTGGCAATACAGGGAGCTTTTCTATTTCTTCACCTGGCGGGATATTAAAGTAAAATATAAACAAACCTATCTCGGTATCCTTTGGGCTTTGTTGCAGCCATTAGGAATGATGGTACTTTTTACCTTACTATTCTCCAAAACCTGGAAAATCGATACAGGCACCATTGCCTACCCCATTTTTGTTTTATCCGGGCTCATCCTCTGGAACCTGTTCAGTTCATCAGTCTCACATGCCGGAGAAAGCATGATCCAGCATGCAAACATCATCAAGAAAATTTATTTCCCCAGGCTGATCGTTCCTGGTTCAGCGATACTGGTAGCCCTGTTCGATTTTATGATGGGGCTGATCATCTTCTTTGTATTCTGCTTCATTTACAAACAACCGATGCACTGGTATTCAGTATTCTATTTTGCAGCAGGCATACTGATCATACTCTTAGCCGGTTTCGGTGCAGGCACATTTCTCGCTGCATTAAATGTAAAGTACCGTGATTTCAGGTACACCATTCCCTTTTTACTGCAGGTATTGTTCTTTTCATCACAGGTTATTTACCCGCTTTATTCAGTGCAACAAACCTGGCTGAAATATTTATTAGCTATTAACCCCGTAAATGCTGCTATTGAATTATTCAGGGCTACCTTATCAAACCAAGCTATTGATACGACAACAATCTCAATAGGGCTTACAAGTACGGTCATCATTTTTGCCGTTGGTTTATATTACTTCAGAAAAACAGAAGCATACTTTGCAGACTTAGCTTAATGAAACCAGCTATTGAAATACGGAACCTGGGCAAAGAGTACACTCTCAAAAGTGGTCAATCCTATGTGGCATTGAGGGATGTAATCACAAATTCATTCAGAAATATTTTCACCGGGTCTAAAAGTGATCAGAAATTTTTTGCCCTGAAAGACATCAATCTCGATGTTATGCCGGGTGAAAGAATAGGAATTGTTGGTCACAACGGCGCCGGTAAAAGCACCCTGTTAAAGATCATCAGCCGTATCACTCCTCCTACAACCGGCGAAGCCATCATCAGGGGAAGAGTGGGAAGTTTGCTGGAAGTAGGTACAGGTTTTCATCCAGAGCTTACCGGCAGGGAGAATATTTACCTGAATGGTTCAATTCTCGGACTAAAGAAAACGGAGATCAATAAACAACTGGAGGCTATCATTGATTTTAGCGGTGTTGAAAAATTTATTGATACACCACTCAAACATTACAGCAGTGGCATGCAGTTACGAATAGCTTTTTCGGTGGCTGCCCACCTTGAACCGGAAATATTATTGATTGATGAAGTTCTGGCTGTCGGAGACATGGAGTTTCAAAAAAAATGCCTGGGCAAAATGGAAGAAGTAAGTAAAAGCCATGGCAGAACCATTCTTTTTGTCAGCCATAATCTTGCTGCCGTAAAACAGTTATGCACCAAAGGATTTCTCCTGGAGAATGGTGAGAATAAACTATACAGCGACATAAATTCTGTTTTACAAACATACAGCAGTAGTTACCTGCAAAAGGTTAACCGCACTGCTATAGGCTCATATGACCTGGGCCAGCATCCGAATAAGATTAAACTCGGGTCTGGTCTTTTAAGTGCAAAAATGTATATTAATAACATCCTTTCGGAAGAATTCATACCCGGAAATGATTTTAAAATAACAGCCGGTTATTACCTGGCAGCCCCATTAGTTGACCCGGAAGTCGGCATCGTAATTAAAGATGAGAATTATAACCCGGTAATAGGATTAAACAACAAACACCTGGGGAAAAAACTGCAACTCAAAGTCAATGAACCGGGAGAAGTAACCATCTTAATACCGGCGTTTAATATTTATATGCCGGGTAAATATTTTGTAGATCTCTACCTGGGCGACCAGGTGCATTACTTTGAGTGTCTTTATGATGCTTTCACCTTTACTGTTCTGCCACACGATGTATTTAATTCGGGAGAAGAACTCCGTCCTGAATGGAATAAAATTTTTATCAGCAATATGGATATCAGTTAAGGCATTACTACATGATTACTTATATCATAAATATTATTAAGATATTGGCAAGGAAGACATTCTTTCACTCAAAAAAGAATTTCAGCCTGCAGGATATCCTGGCTAAAACCTTTACGGTAAATCAACCATTTCGTTTTATCCAGGTGGGAGCATGGGATGGAACCGGTTATGATTTTTTGTATGATTTTGTAAAAGAAAGAAGATCAGCAGGTATAGTTATTGAGCCATTACCCGATTACTTTGAGAAATTGAAAAAAAATTATTCTTACAATCCCTCTGTTATAGCTGTCAACAAGGCAGTTTTTCATGAGAAAAAAGAAATTGAATTGTACAGGGTTGATCCGGCCAAAACCGACGGGCTTCCTGATTGGGCAGGAGGAATCGCTTCTGTTGATCCGGCTCATCATAAAAAAGCTCACATCCCTTCTTCTGTTATTATCACGGAAAGAGTTCAGGCTGATACATTGATGAATATTATTAAAGAGTACTATCCTTACCGTGTTGCCGACCTTTTCCAGGTGGATGTGGAAGGATATGATTTTGACGTGTTAAAACAACTCGACTTTACCTTTCTTAAACCGGATATAATCAAATTTGAGTATATAAACCTGGCAACTGGTCAGGCAGAAGAAGCTGTCAGGTTATTGAAACCAAAAGGTTATTATTGTTTCTACGATGATATTGATATCGTAGCTGTAAGACTGAAGAAAATAAAATTATGACCATCTGCATTGCAACAGACGGATTTCCCCCGCAGGTAGGTGGTATTGCCACTTTCAACAAGCACCTTGTTTCCCTGCTTACAGATGCTGGTCATAAAGTAATTGTGATTTATACGGCTTATGACAGTGAAGCAAATGATCAGATCAATACAGAGGGTTTACTTACAAAAGTCATTCTCAGAAAGACATATCAAGAACACTATAGAGGTTGGAAACGCTATTTCAGACCCGGCGGCTATGACGCAGCCAATTGGATTGCTATTGGTATGGCGATGAGGCAATGGCTGCTGTCTAACTATAATGAATTTAACATTGATGTCATTGAAGCATCAGACTATGGTGGTTGTGGCATATTTCTTTGTGATGGCTCCCTTCCACCCGTCGTTATCACTGGGCACGGTAGCCTGATGCAACTATCCAGGTACAACTACAGTAATAATGATGATAGTTACAGGGTCGTATGCAAATTAGAAGAGCTATCATTCATTCACGCCGATGCTGTAATAGCTCATAGCCAGATGAATAAACTGGATCTTGAAAAATTGTTTAAAAGACATATTGAGTCGGCCACCATTCCATGGATCAATAAAGATGAAGGAGGTAATGAGAGTGTCGTCAAAAACAAACTGCTGGTGATTGGCGGGTTGCAACCAGCCAAAGGCGTTTATACTATGGCCGCGGCCATGGAATTAATTTCAGTCAAACAACTTGGAGTAATATTAGAATGGATAGGAGGTGACACCTGGCTGGCACCGGGACAACAAAAAGTCTCAGCATATCTTGAAAAAAATTATCCGTCTGTATGGCAACATAATTTTACCTGGAAAAATGAACAATCACATAGTACCACCCAGCAATACTTATCTTCCGCCTCGCTGGTGATTATTCCTTCTGATTTTGAAACTTTCAGTTATGTGGCAATTGAAGCGGCCGTGTATAAAAAAGCAATTGTCATTACTGAAAGAACAGGAGCTTCAGGATTGTTTACACATGGACAGGATGCCTGGATAGTCCCGGCTAATGATCCTGCTTCACTGGCGGAAGCAATACTTCACCTGCTCTCCGACCCCGGGTTATGCAAACAGTTGGGCGAAAGTGCATATAAGAAAATTCAACATGAACTTAGAAAAGAAAAGATAGTTACAGAAAGATTAACTGTATATAATACAGCCATCCAGTTGAAGAAACAAAAAGGGAAAGGGTTACACCCTGATCTTTCTTTTTTAAACAATTATCGCACATCGGCAAGAAAATATTACTATTGTATTCGTCAATTTCTCAAAAAATTAACTGGTAAATCCTGATGTTTCATTTTTTCAGAAAAAAGAAGTCACAACAACTGGCTGATGTTTTTCATGACATCTACTATAAATCTGATCTATGGAAAATGAATGAAACAGGATCAGGCGTTGGTTCTACCCTTGATCACACAAAAAGTATACGGGAAAAAATTCCATTGCTCCTTCAATCTATTAATGCCCGGTGGTTGCTGGATGCGCCATGCGGAGACCTTAACTGGATGAGCCATGTTAGCCTGAATAATATCAGGTATACCGGCGCTGATATTATTTCAAGGATGATCGAGGAAAATAAAAGGAAATACCCAGGACATGAGTTTATCGTTGCTGACATTACCAAAGACCCCCTGCCCGCTGCTGATGTGGTATTATGCAGGGACTGTTTTATTCACCTGCCCAATAAACTGATTATCGCTGCTATTGAAAATTTCAAAAAATCAGGAATAAAATATATGCTGACAAACTCATACAATTTTATTACTGAGAATAAGGATATTCAGCCCGGAAGGTTCCGGATGATCAACCTGAGGCTTCCTCCATTTTCTCTGCCAGAACCGGAGACTTATATTGAAGAAGATTTTACCGATGGATACCCCGACAAAAAACTGGCATTGTGGAAACTCTAAAAGTGAATGAAGTAAAAAAACATATCGCCATTCTTTGCTCCCGCCTCGACCTGCCCGGTGGTATCGAAAGAGCTATAGTGAACACGGCAAACCTGTTTGCACAAAAAGAACACTCGGTAACCTTAGTAATACTTGATGAGACAAAGAACAGTTTCTATCCTCTCATTCCTGCAGTGCGGGTAATACAGCAGGCTTTATCATTTGGCATTACTCCGGAAGGTAATGTGATCTCCCGAAAAATAAAATTGCTGACCGATGTGCTAAAACTGCGGAAGCTGCTCAAAGATTTGAAAGCTGACCTGGTAATTGCTTCTGAATATCCATTAGCTGCTGCGGCTATTTTAGCCGGCGCAAGAAAAATCTCAAAAGTTGTTTCCTGGGAACATCATCACTACTACGAACTAAAACGAAATGTTTTCTGGAATAAAGTGTTCAGGCTTACTTATCCCCGGCTGAATGCGGTAGTCTGTTTAAATGATGATGAAAAAAAACTTTTTGGTTCCATTAATCACCAACCCGTTGTTATCCCCAATTTTATTGAACCTTCACCACCTTCCTTATTAACCAATAAACTGATCCTGACTGTTGGGAGGCTAGCGGCTGTTAAAGGAACTGATTTTTTGCTGCAAACAGCCAAACTGGTTTTGCAGGAACACCCAACCTGGCAATGGAAACTTATTGGTGACGGAGATATGAAAGAAGAAGTGATCCGATTCATTGAAAAAGAAAACCTGCAAAACCGGCTTATCATTCAGTTACCTGTCAGTCATTCAATCATTTCCGAATATCAGCAAGCTTCTCTCTATGTAATGACATCACGGAATGAATGTTTCCCGATGACATTGCTTGAAGCACAATCCGTTGGACTTCCATGCATTTCCTTTGATTGTGACTCCGGCCCAAGGCATATCATCAAAAATGAGAAAAATGGCCTGCTCGTTGAAAAAGAAAATTCGTCACAACTGGCTGCAGCTGTTTCTTCATTAATCATAAATGGAGATAAAAGAAACCTACTGGGCGAGCATGCAACAAAAAATATCAGGCAATTCTCTCCTGAAAATATTTACCAATTGTGGAAGCAATTATTTTGACAAGGTGGATTTTCTTCCGCAGGTGAATGCAAAAATCAACGGATCATTGAGCAAATAAAAAAGGCACCATCGCTGATGCCTGTAAATATAGTCCTACTTCCTACTTCCTCATACCTAATCATCCAGCTTCAGTACTGCCAGGAAAGCCTCCTGTGGCACTTCCACGTTTCCTATCTGTCTCATTCTTTTTTTACCTTCCTTCTGTTTTTCCAGCAGCTTTCGTTTCCGGCTGATATCACCACCATAACATTTAGCCGTCACATCTTTTCGCATGGCAGAGATATTTTCCCTTGCCACCACTTTTGCACCAATAGCCGCCTGTATAGCAATCTGGAATTGTTGTCTTGGTAATAACTCTTTCAGTTTCTCACAAAGTTTTCTTCCAAATTCCTGTGCCCTGCTCCTGTGGATCAAAGCACTCAAGGCATCCACCTTATCACCATTCAGCATAATGTCCATTTTCACAATATCACTATCACGGTAACCGATAGGGTGATAATCAAAAGAAGCATAGCCTCTCGTTTGTGATTTCAGTTTATCATAGAAATCAAAAACGATCTCCGTCAATGGCATTTCAAACAACAACTCCACCCTTGTTGGCGTCAGGTAACTCTGGTTCATCAGTATACCTCTTTTGCCCAAACAAAGTGTCATGATATTGCCTATATATTCGGGCTTGGTAATGATCTGTGCTTTGATGAAGGGCTCTTCAATTCTTTCTGTCTTTACCGGGTCAGGAAACTCAGTTGGATTATTAACGATCACTTTCTCTCCTTTCGTAGTATAAGCAATAAAGCTAACGTTCGGAACAGTAGTGATAACCGTTTGATTAAACTCTCTCTCTAATCTTTCCTGGATGATCTCCATGTGCAACATACCAAGGAAGCCGCAACGAAAACCAAAACCAAGTGCCTGTGATGTTTCCAGTTCATAGGTAAGTGACGCATCATTCAATTGGAGTTTGTCCATACAATCCCGCAGCTCTTCAAATTCATCCGTATTCACAGGAAAAATACCCGCAAATACCATTGGCTTCACTTCTTCAAAACCCTGAATCATTTGCGGGTTGGGATTAGAAGCAATCGTTATCGTATCACCTACTTTCACCTCTTTGGCATTTTTAATACCGGTAATGATATAACCTACATCACCCGTCTTTACCTCGTTCTTCTCCGTCATCTTCAGTTTAAGAATACCTACTTCATCAGCTTCATACACCTGTCCGGTGGAAACGAACTGTACTTTATCACCTTTTTTTATTGAACCGTTCAGGATACGATAGTAAACGATGATACCGCGGAATGAATTGAATACCGAATCAAATATCAGGGCTTGCAGCGGGGCTTCCGTATCTCCTTTCGGAGCAGGAATCCGGTTGACTATTGAATCAAGTATTTTCTCCACACCAAGGCCGGTACGGGCACTGGCATGCAGTATATCTTCTCTTTTACACCCGATCAGGTCCACTATCTGGTCTTCCACTTCTTCGATCATAGCCCCATCCATATCGATCTTATTGATGACAGGTATGATCTCAAGATTATTATCAATAGCCAGGTATAAGTTACTGATAGTCTGTGCCTGGATACCTTGCGTAGCATCAACTAATAACAAGCATCCCTCGCAGGCGGCCAGTGCCCGGCTCACTTCGTAACTAAAGTCAACGTGGCCGGGAGTATCGATCAGGTTCAAGATATACTCTTGCCCGTCGGTATGCTTGTAATTTATCTGGATCGCATGGCTTTTAATGGTAATGCCCTTTTCCCTTTCCAAATCCATATCGTCAAGCACCTGGTCCATCATATCTCTGTCGCTGATGGTGCCTGTGCTTTGTAACAAACGGTCAGCCAGGGTGGATTTGCCGTGGTCAATATGTGCGATAATGCAAAAATTCCGGATATTCTTCATGTACGTTTGCCTCAATTTTAGGATGTGCAAAAGTACGGTTTTTGGGTGAGCTTTAGGCATTCAAAACCCGGTCGTTAAGAACTTAACTAAAGGTTATTTAACCAACTGATAAGCTTAAGGAAAGCTGGTACTTAAACTCCATGCCAGCATGATTCGGCATATATTTGAGCAAATTAGATTCAGTAATGAAACTTCTGGTTTTACTACTATACCTGTTCTCAAATCCTGTTCATCTTCAGTCCTGCAGGAGTTTAAAAAAAGGAGTTTTTGCAAACGAGGAGATGGATACAGTTATTGTCCGTACGAAAACTCACCAAACTGAGGTATCTGAGAAAAATGGTATCAATTTTACCTGGAGATTGAACTGGCTCAACGACTGCGAATACAATATGATTCTGGAAAAAGATATCTCTACCACCCCGCTTGTGGTGTTCAAAATTGGTGATACCATCCGTGTGAAGATCAGTAAAATATATAAAGATAAATATGACTGGGAAGCCAGTTTTAAGGGACATACTTTACACGGATTTAACTATATACTGGATACGAAGTAAAGTCCCTGTTCAATTACCTACACTCCGGTTTTTAAATACCTCCCATGCTGCGGGCATCATCTTCTCTGTACGAAGTAACTTCAGCATGCCATTCTCAAAACCGGGTTCATCCGGTAATGAAATTTTATACTGTTCTATCATCAGGGTGACAGCATTGATCCATATTTGCCCGCCTTTATGCTCCAACCCGGTACCGTCCGCTTCATACAAGAGACAGGGCTTTCCATCAATCAGTACATTATTCTTGTAGTATACTGTAACTTTTCCCTTATTTACAAACTGTATATTGTTATTTACCATAGCTGCATCAGCTATAAAAAAATCAAAGGAATCTGTTTTATCGACCAATGCCCGCCAGGTAAACCCTAATCCTGCAAAGTCGAAATCATAACTCTGCCAGGGTAATCCTTGTAGTAGCAAGGAATCCCTCATCGTTCCCACTTCGATATTGATTTGTTTCTTTCCGTCAAACTGCAGCGTGGCAACTAACCGGGGTACTTGCCCTTGCTCCAACCGGTGATTGGTAAACCGGCTAACAGAAAAACTTTCCCAGTCGATAGTTGCTGTAACCAATGTGGCTGTCTTATCTCCTGATGTCCATTTGAACGATTCCAGCCTGTTACTGTCTGCCACATACAGGAAAATCTGTGAGGCATGTGTTCCATCCCAATTTGACTTTTGGTACACATACACCGTTTGCAGGTCATCAATCCGGCCGGCAGTTTTGTACTTACTGATCTGGCCGGGAGCAGCTAAAGAAAAGATCAATGCTATAACAAGCAAAATCATTCGCATATGGATTACTTTCAGTGTAAGACTACAGTACTAGCTGGCAGGTTACATAATATCAACAGACTGAAAAATTAAAAATTTTTTTCGCCATTTTGATATTCCTCCCAATAACAATACAAACCAAAATATATCTTACCTGAATGAAATAAAGAGTCGCCAAATTAAAAAATATTACACTCCCATTCTCGGAAGGCAGTTTGTAGCCCGGTGCCTGTCTTAAAACAATGCCGCAGCAGATTATTTACAAGTCCTTAACATTCTCCTCCTGTTTTGTGGGTACATTTAATCATTATCCTCAGTAATTGATCTCAAAAAAAACAAATAGCTATTGGGTGCTTTCTCCTGTTTTGGGAATGCTGCTATTTATCATGCTGTACATTGCAGCAGCTTTGTTATACCCCGGCGGGTCTGATTTCAACAGATCAGCAACAGAATTCAGCTGGCAGAACAATTATTGGTGTGAGTTATTGGCAACTAAAGCACAGAATGGGCAATCGAATATAGCAAGACCTGTTGCAATATTTGCAATGGCAGTTCTTGCGATCAGCCTGATTATCTTCTGGTACACTATTCCGGGCCTTTTTGCTGGTAAAAGAACGGGTAGCCGGGTGATCCGTTATGCCGGTATTGGTTCAATGCTGGTAACACCACTGTTGCTAACAGGCTTTCACGATCATGTCATTAATACGGCTGCCTTGCTCGGATGCATCGCAATAATAGTACTATTGATAAATCTTTTCAGGTACAGAATGTTACTACTTTTCAGTACAGGCATTCTGTGTCTGCTGTTATGCGGTGTCAATAACTATGTTTATTACAGTAAAGATCTGCTGCATTACTTACCGGTTATTCAGAAGATTTCGTTTTTTATTTTCTTGCTGTGGTTTTGCCTGCTTTCATTGGCCCTTTACAGAAGACAGCCGCTTGTTTCCGGTCTGTAAATTTTTTATCCTCAGCAGCTTTTACTACTTAACATTTCTTTTAGTCCATTTTGGCACACTGGCATTGGCTTTGAATTATACAGGTTAACCGGGTAAATAAAACAAATTGTACCGCAATATACCTGGTGATTGCTGTACCCAATTTTTAAATTGTATCTCCATGAAAAAGATTTTTACACTCGTAACAGGATTATTGATTGCCGCTGCTGTAATGGCCACCGACCACAGACCTGTGGTATCGCTCAATAATAGCAAAAACTACAAAGTGGTCATCGATGGTAAAAGTTACTTTGGCAGTGACATGAACATCAGGCTTGCCAGTTTCCACAAAGGCATGCACAGTATCAAAGTGTATGAAATGAGGCGAGGATTTTTTGGAAGAACCGAAAAGCTGATAGATGCTGAGACTTTCTTCCTTGGCCGCAAGGACGTCAGGATTCTCATCGATCGTTTTGGTAACATCAACATCCGTGAAGTAAAAGATAATCGTCGTTTTGGCAAAGACGACCGGTTTGACAGGGACTGGGATGATGACGGACCTACCAGGAGATTCTAAAAGTTATGACAATAAAAACTGCCCGGGTTAACCGGGCAGTTTTCTTTTATCGAAAAGCCAACATATAAGTACTGTTACAAAATTTGTATGATCCTGATTACGGTATCTCTGACCCCGTTTATCTGCGAACTGTATTTTATAGTATAGTCTCCGGGAAGAAGAAACTGAATAATAGGATCACGGTTAACATTAAGAATCCCATTGCCGAAATCCCACACTGTGTTAGTAGAAAGTGGATTTACTGTTTTAAAAGATATACCAACTGGTGTACCTATACACTTTTCTGCAAAATAAGAAAAAGCAGATTTGTTTGCCGGCGGCGGGGCTTCAATGGCAACCAATTTACAAACTGAATCAGAGCCCCCCGGTCCGGTAACTTTCAGTTTCAGCAAATAGGATCCGTTAGACGCATACACATGTGTCGGGTTTGATTGAACAGAAGTTCCCCCATCACCAAAGCTCCATTGATAACTCGTCGCATTTTCCGATACATTGATAAAAGTAATAGTGCAGGGAGCAGCATTTTCATACCCGGAAATAGAAAAGTTTGCTTTGGGGGCATTACTTGGCGGGTCATCATTTCTGTTACAGGAAAAGATAAATAATAAGGCCATAACAGAGGGGATAAGGAATATGCGTTTCATATTGGTATAATTATTTGGTCAAAGGCATGAAGTTATTCATTTCCCGTGAAAACTGGCCGGTTCAGCTAAATACGAATACCTTAAAGAGCTAGTAAAATTAAAGCACCCCGCATTGATTATGAGCAATAAAATCTGCCGAGCTGTTGATGTTTTAAAGGAAAATTGTATCTTAATACAAAGCTTGCTATATGAACCCCGTTCAATCCAATGATTATTTACATATTGCCAACTCCCTTCAAAAACAGGGATTAAGTTATGACCAGATATCATTACAACTTCGGGAACAGGGAGCCCCTGATAATTTATTGCTGGAAATAATACAACAACTTAAAACCCTGCAGATCACCAGGAAAAGAAATACCGGTTTTGCCTGCTGCGGTATTGGCGTTGCACTGCTTATTATCGGCTGTATGCTTACCATTCTGCTCTATGGCAGCGGCGGTGATATTAAACTTGCCATGTACGGACTTACTACAATCGGCGTCATCTTCACTCTTAAAGGATTGGCAGATATTATGGGCTGGTAGCCATGTTTTGATGACAGAGGTTTGAAATTTGTATCTTCAATGCATGTCTGTTACAATCGCAACTATCCGGGATATACCATCATTAGTCTCATTGCTAAATAGTGCTTACAGGGGTGATGCTTCAAAGAAAGGCTGGACCACTGAAGCTGATATGATCGAAGGTTCACTCCGTACCGATGAAATGAACCTGGGAGAATTAATGCAACAACCCTGGGCCGTAATATTGAAATATACAGGTACAGAGAATAAAATTGAAGGTTGCGTTTACCTCAGAAAAGAAGATAAAAAACTCTACCTCGGTATGCTGAGCGTTTCACCGCTTATCCAGGCAAGAGGTATAGGCAAACAACTGATGACAGCAGCCGAAATATATGCAACAGAACAAGCCTGTACCTCCATTTATATGAGAGTTATTTCAATCCGGTATGAGTTGATTGCCTGGTATGAAAGAAAAGGCTATTACAATACTGGCATCACACAGCCTTTTCCTAATGATACAAAATTTGGTACGCCGAAGCAACCTGTTGAATTTATCCTGATGCAAAAAGATCTGTGATCAATGATATTCTTGTCAAACTATAGCAATTAGTATTATTAAAATTTGTAACAATGTATTTCAAGAAAATTACTTTAGCCATCATTGTTCTCTTAGCCTGTTCTTGTACTGCTGAGAACAACAATACTGATCTGCGGGAAGGAGCCAGGCAGGAGATTGTAACCACAGAAAAAGAATTTGAGAAAATGGCAGCAGAAAAAGGTATAGCAGAAGCTTTCTGGTATTATGCCGACTCAAATGCAGTTATTAAACGTCAGAACGATACCCTCATTAAAGGAAAAGAGAATATCAGGAATTATTATGCTGCTGACTACTTTAAGACAGCATCCGTAAAATGGTCTCCTGATTTTACAGATGCATCGCAGAGAGGAGATATAGGGTATACCTACGGTAAATATGTCTGGGAATCGAAGGATAGTTCAGGTAAAGTAAATGAAGCCACCGGCGTATTTCACACCGTTTGGAAAAAGCAAGCTGATGGAAGCTGGAAGTATGTGTGGGATTAATCCTGTATCAGACAATGGTAAATCTTTCTCTCAGTTCTCCCATTACAAGCCAATAAATACCATCGGGCATACCACCCACACTTAAGGAAAATTCCCTTGTTTGATCGCATATCCGTCCTTTTCTTATCAATTCGCCGCTGTCATTGACAATATGATAGCTGTCAGAGCCAAACATATTTACAGGAGATTGAACTGTGATAGAAGCATTGCAGGGCACCGTGTTGGGGGACACCACAAACTGGCTTTGGTTTTTCATATCTTGATCTAAGTCTTAACCGGGCTGGTGAAGCCCTGAAGGATATATGGTGCAGAGCAAATAAGAAACAAAAAAAATGCCATGCGGGTATAGTGAGAAGAATAATTCCTGAAATGTGAATATCTATTTATGAAGAAGCGTATTTACTGCATTTCCGGGAAAGCAATCATCCTTTAATTGATCAGGGGCAATTCTATATGAAAAGTAGTACCCTTACCCTGTTCGGTTTCAAACCATATTTTTCCTTTGGCCTGTTCCACTATTCCCTTACACATGGCAAGCCCCAAACCTGTACCTGACGATTTGGTTGTGAAATTGGGAACAAATATTCTTTCCTGCATTTCTGAAGCTATACCTTCCCCGTTGTCTTTTACACTAATGTGGATCATATTTTCCAGCCTTGATTCATTTACTTCGATACTGCAAAAACTATTTCCATTACAAGCCTCTACTGCATTGGCAAACAGGTTTGTGAACAGGCGATTCATCTGTGTTTTATCTGCCTGCATCATCAATTGCGCATGCACCGGCCTCCAGATAAACCGTACATTCTCATCTGAAGCATATAATTCCTTCAAGGAAGCAATGACATCATGAAGATCAAAAGTGGTGGTATTCGTATTTCCGATATTAGCAAACTGTGAAAAATCTGCAGCGATCTTTGACAAGTGATCAATTTGTTCCACCAAGGTGTTGGCAACATTAGCAGATAATTCTTTTACATTAGGCTGATTGTTATTAATAGCCTTTTGCAGGTACTGTATGCTCAGCTTCATTGGTGTGAGTGGATTTTTAATTTCATGAGCAACCTGCCGGGCCATTTCCCGCCAGGCTCCCTCCCTTTCGCTTTTGGCCAATGCAGCAGCACTCTCTCCAAGTTTAGCCACCATCTTATTATACTCCTGTACCAATTCTCCTATCTCGTCATTCCTGTTCCAGGTAATCGCTTCATTCAACTTGCCCAAGTTCACCTCCTTCATCTTATCGCTGATCAGTGAAAAAGAATCAGTAATACGGTTGGTAATAAACAATGCGATCAACCCTGCAATCAGAAATATAAAAGCGTTAAGGTTTATGATCGTAACAAGGAAATTAGATATTTCCTTTTCAAGTTCCGGTTGAGAAGTGAAATATGGAATATTAATATATGCATAGGCCTGTCCGTCAGCATCACGAACCGGGCTATACATGCTGTAATAAGAGAAGTTGCCTACTTTTTCTTTTTGCAGGTGCTGTACTTTGCGTAATCTGTCAAGGTAATAATAAGCCACGGGGTCAATCTTTTTACCTAGAACTCCTTTGGTATAAACATTTGCCTCAGAAGACACCTGGAGGTTACCGGCAAGATCATACACATTCACATCTACCCCATGTATCTCAGATACTTCATCAACAAGCCCCTGCAATCCTGTATTGGAAACAGAGTCATATATCTTGATCACATCATCAAAAGTATTGTGATCAGCCATCTCTTTCTCCATTTCATTTACCATGATCTTCATGGTCCGGCTCAGTTTATCACTGTTATTTTGTTTATACCTGTTTATGAAAAATGAAATAGTTGCGACACCTATAACTACGAAGGAAAAAATACTGATAAATATGATAGTGCTGTGTACCTGCCTGCGTATTGTTATCTGCAAGAGGTTTCTCAGGCCTGTCCAGTTTGTTCCTTTCCTCAAAACAAATGATAATAACTGGACAAATGCCACCATAAACAGGAATGAACAGAAAATATAAGAGAATAATGTAATGGCTTGTATAAATGTTTCTCTTTTGCGGACAATAACAACAACTTTTTCAGTGCCTGACCTGTGCCAGAGTTCATCAAACTCACCATTGGATTTTTGCAGGTATTCTTCCTTGGGCACCTCATCACTGGTAAGCCAGATGGCAAAAGGATAATTCCCGGGCTGAGAAATAAGCCTGTGGCCTGCATATACGGCTATGGAGTAAATAGGTGAGCTTTCCGGATCTGTTTGTTTGAATTGCCTGAATAATTCCGGAAATAATGCTTCATTACTAAACTTCTTCGGGTTAGATATAATAAAAAAAGATCCTAATCTTTGATTTACTGTATCAAGTACCTCCCGGCGGGTTATATAGTTGAACTTATCAAAAGAAGTTTCAAAATAAAACAACCCATCGATCTGTGTTGGTTTTGACTGAACAGTAAGAATGGTATTCAACGATTCATATGTAGTAGCATCATCATTATACACTGGCCGGTTATACTCATCATATACATAGAGACGGGTATCATATTTATTCAGATATCCCCTGTAATTTTCAGTAATGATGCTGTCACGAAACTTCTTACTATTTTCCGTATCCTTAAACCGGTTGAAATTTTCTGACAAAAAATCGTTATCCAGGTACTGGATGGCAATGCTCATCATCATTTCACTGGATTTATCTGTCTGAACAGAAAGCTTTTCTGCCATTCTCTTCCTCTTCTCCCATTCCACTTTCCTGTTCTCTGAAAGCATGATCACAGCAATTGATACAGAGAAAATAAACAACCAGGCCAGCATACCAGCCATGTTCACCCTTATATGCTTAAAAATTATCCCCTGGCGGTGCACAAGCCAGGTATAAATAAGCAACCATAAAAGAACCGGCAGATAAAATAATACTTCAGGATTCCCGGAACGAAAAGTGAGATAAAGCAATCCGGCAAAGCCAATTGAAAAATAGATGAGGTAATTCCTGTCTGTAAACAACGGGAAAATGAACCTGTATAGTATTCGTGAAAGATAATAATAGGATAACGAAAGACAGGCCAGCACAACAAATCCGGCTATAGTGTAACGATCGAGACTGAAAAAATTAGTTACATCAAATGATATCTTAGAATCAGATACCAGGCTGCGTACAACATTTGCCAGGATAAAAGTTGAGAAAATGAGCAGGCATAAGGAAACAACACCCAATACCAAACGCAGCTTTAATGATAATCCTGATAAAGGGTTTTCTATATCACGCAACTTTGACCAGGCAAATAAGACAACCCAGCAAAATAGTAACGCATTAATCAGCAGATCACCTAAAGAACGTTGAATAGGGTCTGCCCCATAAATCACGGGGTTGAATATTTCAAACTGGCGCAGGTTAAGCAGAGAGGGGAAAAAATAAGTTGCCAGCCGCAGCACTACCAGCAGAAGCATCAGCAGGCCAATTGATTTCCATGGGCCATATTTTTTAGCTGTAGATTCTGTTACCAGGTAAATAAAAAGAAATAGAAATAGCAAAGCTCCAAACCGCAACAATAGTGTTTGCAGGTCATTAAAGGGCACTGCCCCTGATATTTTTTTATCTATATAAAAAAGAGTTTTCCCGGAAAGTGTTTTTATCGGAAACTCTGTAATGGCATCACTTATTCTAACCCTCTTACCTGCCTCGGGACTATGCACAAATTGCTGTGGTAAATAATCTGTTTCAATAAAAAATTCTGACCATATTGGCATCATAGCAAAGGCAAGAGTCTTTCCAGTCTTTATGTCTGCCACCTGGGTTTGCTTTACAATAAAATACCATCCGTTAGATAGTTTAGTAAAATACTCTCCGTCTGCAGCCGAAAGCATCTCTGGGGGAGGCACAATCAACTGATCACTCCAAAACTTCATACTCACCTCTTCAAACTCATTTACACTATAGAGAAATATACCGTATTTTTTAGATGATAAATGTGTAAGCTCATCTAATGACTCGGTCCTGGCAACCAAGTTGCGTACAAGGGATGTATCTTTTACAAAACTGGAAAAGTCTTCCTGTTGTGTATGAATATGTTTTTCGAGGATATCCACTTCTCTTGCCACGGAAGACCGGTTAGAGTACAGTGTGTTAAAAAAAAAGGATAAAACAAAAAGAATAACGGATAGCAGCAGGAAACTGAACTTGCTCCGGAAAATATTTTTTCTTTGTGGCTTCACTTATCAGTTCGCTGTTGTTTGATGGTGTTCCAGATAGCATCCATTTCCCCGAGAGTCATTTCACTTAAGTTTTTTCCCTGGTTCAAGGCTGCTGCTTCCATCTGGGAAAACCGGTGGATGAATTTTTTATTGGTTCTTTCCAGCGCATTTTCGGCGTCCACCTGCAAAAACCGTGCATAATTGATCAAAGAGAAGACCACATCACCAAATTCATCTTCAGTATTGGCCTGGTTACCGGTTTCAATAGCTGATTTCAACTCCTTCATTTCTTCTTCAACTTTCTCCCAAACCTGCTCTTTATTATCCCACTCAAAGCCTACTTGTTTGGCTTTTTCCTGTAGTCGCATAGCTTTGACAGTGGCAGGTAATGACTGAGGAACTCCGCTCAGAACCGATTTCTTTCCTTCCTTTAACTTTAGTTTTTCCCAGTTTCGTTTTACATCTTCCTCATTTTTTACTTCCACATCGCCATAAATATGTGGGTGTCTTGCTATTAGTTTCTCACAAATACCATTAATCACCTCATCAAGCTGGAATTTCTGCTGTTCCGCTCCGATTTTTGCATAGAAAACTATATGCAATAAAAGGTCACCCAATTCCTCTTTTATGCCTTGCCAGTCTTCTTCTGTAATTGCATCAGCCAGTTCATATGTTTCTTCAATTGTCATTTGCCGGAGTGACAGAATAGTTTGCTTTTTATCCCAGGGGCATTTCTCCCTGAGATCATTCATTATCTCAATAAGTCTGGAAAAGGCCTTCTCTGTTGTAGCGGACATAGTGTATTATTATAATTCAAAAACAGAAAACAGTATAAATGCAGCAAATAATACAACCAGCATAATAACTCCTGATATATTCAGCAGTAAGAATTTAAAAAAAGTTTTTGGATGCTTTTGGCCATAAAATCGCTTCATAGAAAGATATAAATATACTCCTCCCGAGAGGAATAATAATCCTGTCAGTACATCAAAAACTCCCAGGCCTGTTACCATACTCAATTTATCCAGCCCAAAAACGAACAATAATAAAATAAAACTGAAAATGTAATGGTACACACTAAAAATAGCATGATCAGCATAGTAAAAATTCTTACGCCGGATATACAGCAATTTTAAGATCAGTGCAAATAAAGGAAGAGAAACAAATAACAGGTATGGGAGCTTATGAAGAAATGTATTACCCAGCGTATTAAAACCAGCTCTGGGATCATTCCGGTACTTCTCCTTCAATTTCAGGTTCTTTCGCTGAATAACTCTTTGAAACCATCCATCTCTGTTAGCAGAAGGAATAGTTTTTTGTATTGAATCATACTCTGCAAGGCTATTATACTTTTTCCCGCTTATACTTATGAATTCAACATCACCCCAATACTTTATCATATCTTCCTCAGTCAGTACTTTCGTTGTATCCTTAAGCATTTGTAGTGCTTCCTTCCACATGTCATTTGCAGGATTTTTCAATAGCTCCTCCTCTCCCCTTTTGATATATTTACTTCTTTGCTCACTTGTTAAATTGCTGGAAAGGTTAATTCTGACGGCCTCTCCTCCTTTAAAAAAACCAAAAAAGATCAAAAAGAATACTGCAGAAGTAAATACATATTTTTTGATAGGATTGAGGTAACTGGCTCTTTTTCCTTTAATATACTCCTGGGGCAAAAATCCGGGTCGCAGCAACAAATACTTCATCGAATCAAAAAACTTGCTGTCGAAATGCGTAATGTCATACAGAAAGTGTTTTACCATATGCCAGAAAGACTCATGTGGCACTACATTTTCCTGGCCACAGTGCTGGCAATAGTTTCCCTGCACAATGGTACCGCAGTTAAGACAGTCCTTCTCTTTCCGCTGAGGTATATGAGACACTGTAAATTTTTACTTAAAAATAAGTACAAAAAATACAAGAAGCCTTTCTTTTTCATTACTGAACAATTAAGGTAACTTTGACTTATAAAAACCATATCACAGCATGAAGATCCTTTTGCTACTCTTTATTTTACTTGGTTCGCTTAACTTACAGGCGCAGTATTATTATAACGATATTATTGGCACACAGGAGACCAATAACCTGATGAAAAACTATACAGCCAATAAGGTGAAAACAGTTAGCGCCACCGGGTATGACAACCGCGGTGTGAAAGCAACTGATTTTTCAGAACTACAAGAAGTAAAAGAGAACGGCAGGCTTTTGCGAAATTCCACGATAATCAATTTCAATAAAACAACCACCTATTCAAGGTTTGACGAAAAAGGAAGAGTAACAAGCATTACAGACTCATCGGCTCAAATCCAGGGAACTACCACTTATATATATGATGACAATGACAGGATAAGCAGGGTGCAGAATACTGTCAAGGATTCAGCCAGTGCTTTTGATCATACAGAAACACACCAGTGGGCCTATAATGTAGAGGGAAAACCGGAAAAAATGTGGCGAATTATTACTGGTACGGCTAACGGAACAGGTGGTGATAGCCTCGAAGTACGTTTTATAATTGATGAAAACGGGAATATAGCAGAAGAAAAAACATATAAAAGAGGAGTAGAAACAAGCTATCTCTATTACTATTACGATGACAAGAATCGCCTGCTGGATATTGTTCGATTCAATACCCGGCTAAAGAAATTATTACCAGACATTATGTTTGAGTATGATGACAAGGATAATGTGGCTCAAAAAACCACTACTACTTCCAGCCTGCATCTCGGTTACCTGATCTGGAGATACATTTATGATGAAAAAGGGCTTAAAATCAAGGAAGTACTCTTTAATAGTGATAAGCAGATAACCGGAAAGATTGATTACACCTACAACTTTAGTCAATAATGAGGGGATAAACTGACGCAACTCATAGTTAAATAGGACAGATTATAGTTACTTAGCAGCACAATCAACTAATACATCACAGGATGTAAACAAGGATGGATGCTGTAAACCCCATACCAGTTCAATGGAAAAAAGAGCAAAAAGTTTTCGAAAAAAATCTGGCGATCCTCAGGCAAAAACTAAACAAAGAAGCAATACATGACCTTAGAGTAGCCATCAAAAAACTCCGGGCTTATTTTGAGTTATATCTACTATTGAAAAAAAAAGAAGATCTTGCATCTGTCAGTTTGGATGAATCTCTCCATTCAACTGAAGAACTTTTTAATACTACCGGCCGGCAACGGGATGTTGAAATATGTTTAGAAATAATAACTGAATTAAAAAAGAATCCCGCCATTTCCATAAACCAACTTAGCCTTTATCTTCAGGCAATATTAAAAATAACAAAGGCGTGGACAAACCAGGAAATCCACCGCTACAAAAATAAAGAGCTGAGAAAAATAGCATTCCTGTTCAAACAAGAGCTGGAATTCAGTATTAGTATTGAGTTGGAGCAAATGATAAAACGAGCTATCGATGAAAAGATTGGAATGATCAGAACCTATTTCAAAAAACCGCATTTGATGCGAAAAAACCTTAAATCTGTCTATTACTGGCTCAACCTGATCAATCAAAGTGAGAAATACCAACCACCTTTATTACACAGTATCCTTGATGACCTGGGAAGCTGGCAAGATCATGATGTTCTATTAGTAAAAATGAAGCATTTCAGAAAAGATTATCTCCCAAAGTCATTTGACGAACATGCAGTTTTGAAAGAATTGGAAAAAAATATTCTGGAAAAAAAGAGTAACCTCCTGAGATCGGCTATTAATAAAACAAGGAAATGGCTTAAGGCTATTGCAACTGTATAAAAAAAGCTTCAGCAAATAATACTGAAGCTTTTGTGCCCCTGATTGGGCAAATATCCAACCAATTTTTGTGCGATTTAAGGGGAATAGCGGCTTTTAAGGGCATTTTCGGATAAAAACGGACAAATAGCCACACGGGGTGCTAAAATCTCATTTTTTGAATCCTGACGG
>JAEUVO010000083.1 GCA_016786885.1 Chitinophagaceae bacterium
TCTTGAATTTATGTACCAATAGCTTTTTATATAAACTGGCATCCTTCGAAATCTGCAGTTTATCATAGAATGGACGAGGCAAAAGGCTTACCAAATAACCGAAGAAAACAAACATAATCATCCATTGCATTTTCCCTTCACCCCGAATAAAGAAAATTATACATGGAGCTAATGTCAACGAACATAACCCTGCAATCAGAATCAAGTTCAGCCTGAATTTTAGTTTTTCCAGTTCTTTATTCACAACCTGAGTCATTGAATCAGTAGCAATTTCGTGTTATGTTTTATTTTTTTTTTTGATAAGTTTTCGGCGTTCGGCAATCCCATTACAGCCAACGGGCAGGGCTTTATGCAGGTTGGGAATTAGTAATCCGTCCGCCCACAACCGCTGCTGATTGAAAATATAAAGTTGAATTTAAGAACTAAAGTTGAGATTTATTCGTCCAGCCCGAACCACAGCTTGGATTTGCAATTAGTTGATGTTTGTTTGTCATGCCCAACTTGCATAAAACCCAATGTTGCATGCCGTACTGTCAACCTACGCCTTGAATAAAATAGTGTAAAGCATAAGTCGCATTTATGCAATGGTTGCCCCAATGATTGTCAAAACTCCATTTGAATGTCCAAACTGCACTTTCAATTTCTGCAGGCGTTCCTTTGTCATACAAAAGCAAAGAATTTTTTAAGTCATTGTAAATGTCTCCCAAATCGTCAAGTAAATCTCCGCAAACTGGTTCAATGTCGTTTTCTTTTGTCGGGTCAAATACATGCCAATAAAATCTGTTGGTAAGTCTGTCAGCCAAACCACTTAAAATATTCTCCAATTCTGGTTTGGTCAGTAAATCATCGAAGTCCAAATTATAATTCAAGTCAACAAGTTGAAGTTTTTGTCCGCCAAAGTATAATGATTGCAAATGAGTTTGTGTCAACAGAAGAAATGTTACATAATTTTCAGTCTTGCCGTTTTCGATAAAGATGCAAAAGTCTCTTACAGATTTTATGAAATTACTGAAGCTGTCTGCTTGAATTATTTTGTCAATGGTCAAGTTAGTAGGTTGTGTCATTGTATGGCGTGCAACTTATAAATATACGACACTGCTGGCATAAATTTCCATTGAAAATCAGTATATATTTATGCCAGAAACAATTGCAAATGACTACTCCCGTCCATATTAATTATTTCCATCCAGGTTATCAAATCGGGCTGGAAGATGTAAAAAATGCCTGGTTGTTTTGTGAGAACAAAAGCCCGGTTAAGCTAAAAACAATTATGTACCAGGGCTTGCTGGCTTACCGGCTGCCGGTATCTGGCAAAAGGATCAGTTACCGTAACTTAAAGAGGGGGCTGACAAAAAAGAACTTTACCTTTCACCGGGAAATATTCCTGCTTCCATTTTAATATGACGCTGCCGCAGTTAATTCTTAATTTCCCTTTTTCTAAATCCTGATTATGAAGAAAATCATTCTTGCTTTCTGCCTTTTTCATTTTGCTTTCAGCATTTCGGCTCAACAGCTCAGCTACTACCTGCCCGATTCTGTTAGTTATAACCCGGTCATCCCCACACCCAAAGACATTATCTATCACGAAGTGGGTGAGTGGCATGTTACCCACGACAGGCTGGTGAATTATATGAAAGCCATCGCCGCCGCTGCACCAGACAGGATGAAACTGGAAACAATGGGCCTCAGTTATGAGAACAGGCCGCAGGTATTGCTCATTATTACTTCTAAAAAAAATCATGCAAACCTGGAGCAGATAAGACAACAGCATGTACAGCTTACTGATCCTGCCCAATCCGCCGCACTCAATACGGGTACTATGCCCATTGTGGTTTGGATCGGTCATTCCATACATGGCAATGAACCAAGCGGTGCGAATGCTGCATTGCTAAGCGCATATTACCTGGCAGCTGCACAGGGAAAACAAATAGATGAGTTATTGGACAATGTGGTGATACTCTTTGATCCTTCCTTTAATCCGGATGGATTACAACGTTTTTCTACCTGGGCCAACCAGCATAAAAGTAAAAACCTGGTGAGTGATCCCAACTCAAGAGAATTTAATGAAGTATGGCCCGGCGGCCGTTTCAATCATTACTGGTTTGATCTGAACCGTGACTGGTTGCCTGCAGTGCATGTGGAAAGTCAGAACAGGTTAAAGTGGTTTCATTTATGGAAACCGAATATCTTAACCGATCATCATGAGCAGGGCAGCAATGCTACTTTCTTTTTTCAGCCGGGTGTACCATCAAGAGTAAATCCATTGACACCGGATAAGAATAAAGACCTGACAGCAAAGCTGGGAAAATTTCATGCACAGTTCCTCGATCGTATCGGTTCCTTATATTTTACCAAAGAAGCCTATGATGATTTTTATTATGGCAAGGGCTCTACTTATCCTGATGTGAATGGCGCCATCGGAATTTTATTTGAGCAGGCTTCTTCAAGAGGACATTTGCAGGAAACAGCGAATGGCCTGCTGAGTTTTCCGGCCACCATCAAAAACCAGTTTGTAACAACGCTGTCCACACTGGAAGGAGCAAGGGTATTGCGCAAAGATTTTTTAGAGTTCCAGCGGGATTTTTACAAGCAGGCCGCTAACCGTGCTGCTACGTATGCAGTAAAGGGATATGTGTTTGGCGACAAGAATGATCCGGCCAAAACATTTCATTTTGCTGAAATGCTGAAGCGTCACCAAATAGAAATAAATGAATTGCCTGCCGGCTGGAACGATGCGGCTTTTGAAAAAAATTCTTCATACATGGTTTCGCTGAACCAGCCGCAGCATAGTTTGATCAGGGCCATCTTTGATAAAACACTGGAGTATAAAGACAGTTTGTTTTATGACATCACTGCATGGACAATGCCGCTGGCTTTTGGATTGCCATATAAAGAGATCAATACTCCATCTTTTGCAATGGGAGAGAAAGTGGAAGAATTAAAACCGGCTAAACAATCTGTGGTAGGTGGCAGAAGTGAGTATGCTTATTTACTCCAATGGGAAGACCTGTATGCACCGGCTGCATTGAATGAATTGCTGAATGCGGGTATATTGGCCAAAGTGGCCACCAATCAACTGGAGATGCCGGTGGGCGGAGTAATGAAAAAATTTGGCTACGGAACGATACTTATTCCTGTAAAGTTGCAGCGGGATGACAGTGAAACAGTTTTTGCTAAACTCAGCGCCGTGGCAGAAAAGTACCGGGTGAAGATAACCGCAGTGCCTACTGGTAATGTAAACAGCGGAAGTGATTTGGGCAGCAGCCGTTTTGTAACGATCACCAAACCTTCTGTAGCTATGATCACCGGTCCCGGTGTGAATGCTACTGATGCCGGTGAGATATGGCATCTGCTGGATCAAAGGATGAATATAACAGCGACACACCTGGAGCCAACCGTCTTTAACAGGATAAGTTTGAACCGTTATAATACACTGATCATGGTGGGCGGCAGTTATAATGAACTGAATAAAGAAAAACTAAAAGCATGGGTACAGGCCGGCGGAACATTACTATTAACAGAAGAAGCAGTAAGCTGGGCCGCACAAAATGGTATCAGTGATGTAAAATTTAAAAAAGCAAAACTGCCGGCAGACAGTACACAGAAACTGGGCTACCTGGAAAGAGAGCAACAGGATGGGGCGCAGCAGGTGAGGGGTGCCATATTCGGCGCTGAGGCAGACCTTACACATCCGCTGGCCTATGGCTATACACAAAGCACTGTGAGTTTATTTAAATCGAACAAAGTGTTCATGGAAAAAAGCAAGAACCCCTATGCCACTCCTTTTTATTACGGAGCCAAACCACTGCAGAGCGGATGGGTAAGCAAAGAGAACGGAGATGTAATTAAGAATTCAGCAGCGGTAGTGGTAAATACATCGGGCAATGGCCGTGTGATCAATATTGCTGACAATCCTAATTTCCGGGCTTTCTGGCTGGGTGGCAGCAAACTTTTTATGAATGCGATATTCTTTTCCCGCATTATAGATGCGGCCAGCGGACGGATTGATGAATTCCAGGGATTAAGCCGCTTTGAACAGTAAGTTGTGAATATGTTGGAACAGTCTTTTCTTTAAATAATCTTATTTTAGCCGCCTTAATTAATTACGTCATCTTAAAAATTGAGCACTATGATTAAAATGCAAGTTATCGGCCGTCTTGGAAAAGACTGTGTGGTAAACACAGTAAACGGAAAGAATGTAATCAACTTCACCGTTGCACATTCTGAAAAGTATAAAGACAGCCAGGGAAATTTACAGGAGAAAACAATTTGGGTGGACTGTGCCTATTGGACAGACAGAACAGCGGTGGCCCAATATCTTACCAAAGGCACACAGGTTTTTACCGAAGGGCAGCCTGAAGCAAGATCTTTCCAGCGCAATGATGGCACACCCGGCGCTTCCTTATCATTAAGAGTAAGAGAAGTTCAGTTACTGGGAAGCCGTAGCGATAGCAGTGGTGGTTCATACCAGCCTTCCGCTTCTGCGGCAACATCTCCATCAAGCAGTATTCCTTCAGCCAATGAAATTACTGAGCCGGTGGATGATCTGCCATTCTGATGTATTTAACAACTACTGATAAATGCCCTGAACTATTCGGGGCATTTTTATTTTCAGCAATGAATCATGTAACTTGACAATATGAAGTGTATCTCTTTACTACTTGTTTTTCTTTTTCCCTTAATATCATTTGCGCAGCGACAGGTGAAAGCAACACAAACTGATGTGTTGGTAATTAGCGGTGGTGTGGGTGGTACCGCAGCGGCTATTCAATCAGCAAGACTGGGAGCGAAGACGATATTAGTGGAACCAACAACGATGCTGGGCGGTATGCTGACAGCTGCCGGAATCAGTTGCACCGATGGAAACGACCAGTTGCCCAGTGGTATGTGGGAAGAATTCCGGCAGGCATTATATAAACATTATGGAAGAAAGAGGCTGAACACAGGTTGGGTAAGCAATACCAACTTTGAACCAAAAGTGGGCGACAGTATTTTCAAAGCATGGGCAGCCAAAGAAAAAAATCTAAAAGTCTATTATGGGTATGAATTTGAATCGGTGCAGAAAAAGGGAAACAAAGTAATCGGGGCTACACTGCGGAATAAAGACAATACAGAAGTGTTGAAGATAAAAGCGGAAGTGGTAATTGACGGAACAGAGCTGGGGGATGTATTTGCTGCTGCAGGTGCCGGTTATGACCTTGGTATGGATGACCCTGCGGTGAGTGGTGAAAAAGAAGCAAGAGAAAAGAATGATATTATACAAGATCTTACCTGGGCAGCTGTGTTAAAAGACTATGGAGCCGGGTCGGATAAAACTATTGCCAAGCCAGATGGATATGACGCCAAAAAATTTTATTGTACCTGCACTGATGCACCCTGCGAGAAAAAGCCGTGGAATGGAGATAAAATGAAAATGCTGAATTATGGAAAACTGCCCCGAAGTCCCGGTGCGAAGCAGGATAAGTATATGCTCAACTGGCCTCCTTTCGGAAATGATATTTACCTGAATGTAGTGGAAGAAAAGCCTGAGGTCAGAAGTATGAAGTATGACAGTGCAAAACAGCATACTCTTGGCTTTATTTATTTTATGCAGACAGAACTGGGAATGAAAAATATCAGTCTTGCTGATGATGAACTCAACGGCGGCATGGCTCTGATTCCTTATAACCGGGAGGGGAGAAGAGTGAAAGGAGTGGTGCGGATGAATATAAACCATATCAAAAACCCGTATGATTATGCATTGTATAGAACAGGTATATCGGTAGGAGATTACCCGGTGGATCATCACCATGCCCGCTACCCGGGCAATGTACCGGAGATAGAGTTTCCACCCATACCTGCTTATACTATTCCTATGGGAGCATTGATACCGGAAACAATAGATGGCCTCATCGTTTGTGAAAAAGGAATTTCAGTTACTAATATCGTGAATGGAACTACAAGATTGCAACCTGTAGTATTATTAACAGGACAGGCGGCAGGTGTGATTTCTGCTATGGTGGCGGTTTTGCCCCGGTCTAAGAAAACAGAAGTCAGGCAAATGGGAGTGAGATGGGTGCAGGAAAAATTACTGAAAGCAAAAGCTTACCTGCTTCCATTTACAGATGTAAAACCAGATCATCCTTATTGGGAACAACTACAAAAGATAGGTGTTACCGGAATCTTAAGAGGTACGGGTAAAGCAGAAGGTTGGTCAAACAAAATGTTCTTTTACCCGGACAGTACAATTGATGTAAATGAACTGGAAAATAATATATTAGACTATTTGCCGACTTATCAACAACAATATGACAAACTATCGGATAAGAGTATACATCTTACAATCGGCGGAGCGATCAAAATTCTTCAGGGTATTCATCAATCGATCAGTTTTTCCTACTCAAGATACCCGGTAGTGGTAGATGAGTTATTTCGTTCAGGAAATTTTGCAAGCATTTGGAGTAATATTGGTTTAAGAGATTATCAGCCTGAAAGGCTGATCAGGCGATATGAATTTTGTGTCATCCTTGATTCATTGCTGAATCCCTTTATGATTTCACGCAGATCAATAAATAGTGAGGGTAAATAAAAATGGAACGATTTTTATTTTATTAGTAGCTTTTTACTTTACTGTTTTGCTACATCCTCTCAGAACACAGTAAAAGACTAACAACTTGCCATCCCAAGTCATCCAATTATTCCTGTCGCCCTGAGAACTGAGCTTGCCGTAGTATCGAAGGATTGTTATCAGATCTATGATCAGGCTTCGACAAGCTCAGCCTGACAACTTATCTTTGCCGCATGCCAGAACAATTATTTTCTTATAAGCAGTTATTTGATTTTGCTGATACAATTTTTCAAAAGATCGGCTGTTCACCGGAACATGCAGAAACAGCTACCAAAACATTGCTCTCCGCTGATCTTCGCGGAATAGATTCACATGGTATTGCCCGGTTAAGCGGTTATGTAAGATTGTGGGAAGTAAAAAGAGTCAATGCCAACCCGGATATTAAAGTTTTGCATGAGACACCCTCAACAGCGGTTGTTGACGGAGATAGTGGTTTGGGGTTAGTTGTGGCGCCATATGCCATGAAGATCGCTATTGAAAAAGCAAAGAATGTGGGTACAGGCTGGGTGAGTGTGCAAAACAGTAATCATTTCGGCATTGCCGGTTATCATGCGATGATGGCGCTGGAACATGATATGATCGGGATGGCGATGACCAATGCCAGTCCGCTGGTAGCTCCAACATTCTCCATTGATAAAATGCTGGGCACAAATCCTATCTGCGTAGCTGCTCCTGCCGGAAATGAACCAGCTTTTGTTGCAGACCTGGCTACCACTACTGCTGCCAATGGTAAACTGGAAATTTTACAAAGAAAGAATGCTGATACTCCTGTTGGCTGGGTGCAGGATGCCGAAGGCAATTCATCAACAGATGCAAATATTTTAAAGAAAGGCGGTGCATTGCTACCGTTGGGAGGCGACAGGGAACATGGTTCGCATAAAGGGTATGCACTCGGCGCTATCGTTGATATTTTCTCTGCTTTATTAAGCGGAGCTAATTATGCACCGTGGGTGCCACCTTTTCCTGCCTATGTGCCCATGCCGGCGCAACAACCCGGAAAAGGCATCGGTCATTTTTTAGGCGCTATGCGGATAGATGCTTTCCGCCCCGCTGAAGATTTCAAAAAAGATATGGACCACTGGATACAGGGATTTCGTTCCTGCAAAACTATTCCGGGTGAAGAAAAAGTACTGGTGCCCGGTGACCCTGAAAGAGAGTTTGAAGCGGAGCGGATGAAGAATGGGATTCCTTTGTTAGATGCGGTGGTAGCTGACCTGGCACAACTTGGCAATCGTTTTGACGCATCTTTATAAAACGGAATCGTTACCGGAAATTATTGATCATTCACTGCCAATTATACCCTGATGAGGTTATCTTTGCAGCCGCTTGCTGAATTTATAATCCTTTAAGATTATGGGAAGGGGGAACAAATGAAATGAGGCATAAAATTTTTTGAGCTATCATTTTCATCTGCGAAGGAAATTTTATGCCGAATAACATCTGCCCTTAACCAGAAATAAATGCTAATCAGATGAAAGTAATGAAGTTTGGAGGCACTAGTGTGGGCAAACCTGAGCGGATGCATCATATTGCCGGGCTGGTAACCAAGGAAACGGAGCCGGTGATCGTTGTACTGTCAGCATTGTCAGGTACTACCAATGCATTGGTTGAAATTGGCGATCATATTGCAAAAGGCGATCGCAATTCTGCGAAACAGGCTATTGATAAACTGGAAGCCCATTACCAGTCTTTTGTAAAGGAACTGGTTAAGAAAGAAGAAGCGCTGATAAAAGCCAAAGCGATCATCGCAGAGCATTTTGAATTCTTAAATATCATACTGAAGATATCTTTCAGCGAAGCGTTGAGTAAAGATATCCTGGCACAGGGCGAATTGTTATCGACAAAGCTATTCTGTATTTACCTGGAAGAACAGGGTATTGCCCATATGTTGCTGCCGGCTCTTGAGTTTATGTCGATTGATCATTATGATGAGCCACAAATAGGAAGTATCAAAGTAAAACTTTCCCAATTGTTGCAGCAGCATAAGGATAAAAAACTTTTTGTAACGCAGGGTTATATCTGCCGCAATGCAAGAGGTGAAGTGGATAACCTGAAAAGAGGAGGCAGTGATTATTCTGCCTCATTGATCGCCGCGGCTATCAGCGCATCGGTGTGTGAGATATGGACAGATATAGACGGTATGCACAATAATGATCCGAGAGTAGTAAAGAAAACAGTACCAGTAGAGCAAATGAGTTTTGATGAAGCAGCGGAGCTGGCCTATTTCGGAGCCAAGATACTTCACCCGGCTTCTATCTGGCCGGCACAAACTTATAAGATACCCGTG
This sequence comes from Chitinophagaceae bacterium, assembly GCA_016786885.1. Taxonomy (GTDB): domain Bacteria; phylum Bacteroidota; class Bacteroidia; order Chitinophagales; family Chitinophagaceae; genus JJ008. The sequence continues at coordinate 8,895 of JAEUVO010000083.1, forward strand.
AGGCTGCTGAATACCATGCAGCCGGAAGCAAAGGGAACGCTGATCACAGAAGAGGCAGGTAGTGTGGGAGTAAAAGCAGTAGCAGCAAAAGATAATATCATTGCCATCCGTATCAAGAGCAGCCGCATGTTATTGGCTTATGGTTTCCTGCGAAAGATATTTGAGGTATTTGAAAAATACCGTACACCAATCGATATGATCACCACTTCTGAAGTAGCTGTGTCATTGACCATAGATAATGATGCCAACCTGAAAGAGATACTAAAAGAACTGGAACCCTTTGGTACGGTGGAAGTGGATAAGAACCATACGATCATTTCCGTGGTGGGAAATGAAATAGCACAAACAGAGGATATGGTGAAGAAATTATTTGGGTCGATCATGAATATCCCTGTTCGTATGGTGAGTTATGGTGGAAGCCCCCATAATATTTCTTTGCTGATATCGGCAGAATATAAAACGCAGATACTGCAGCAGCTGAACAAGGGTATGTTCGGGCTGGAATAAGTTAAATGACGTTAATATCTTTTGTAAGAATTAGACAGTTAGTATATTGCCGGTAATGAAATTGCCGGCAATTTTTTTGGGATTCATTTTCCCGCTTTTTTCATTGGCGCAGCTTTCCATTCAAGGTAAAGTGGTGAATGCCTCAACTGGTGCAGTAATACCGGGATGCAGCGTATTTATTGCCAATACATCCAAAGGCACTATAGCTAACGGCAATGGTTATTTCGAACTCAGCGATATACCTCCCGGCAAGCATGATCTCATCGTTTCTTCAATTGGATATGAGACCAGTGTTTTTTCGTTCACTGACAGGCAACTGCCTCTTCAGTTAAAAATAGAGCTTGTTGTAAAGGTAAAAGAGCTGGACAATGTGGACCTTGAAGCTTACGTAGAAGAAGGCTGGGATAAATGGGGTAAGATTTTCACTGATAATTTTGTTGGAACTTCTGCTAACTCACTGCAATGTAAAATAAGAAACTACAGATCAATCCGGTTCAGGTACTATAAGAAGTCTAACCGCTTAGTTGCAATTGCAGATGAACCTGTGGTAATGGAGAACAAGGCACTTGGTTATGTATTATCATATCAGTTAGAAGATTTTGTGGTTAATTTTTCTGAAAGGTCAGCCACTTTTTTGGGTTATTCCCTATTTGAAGATATGGACAGGGGCGGCAGGGCAGCGGCACAACGAAGAGAGAATAAAAGAAAGGAAGCCTACGATGGTTCGATAATGCATTTTATGCGGGCTGTATACGAGAAAAAGCTTGCAGAAGAAGGTTTTGAGGTCAGGAGAATGCAGCGGGTACCTAACCTGGAGAAGCAGCGGGTAAGAGAGTTGTATAAGAAAGCAAGCGAGAAAAATATGGCAGCTAATAACGGTGTACTCAAAGTAGAAACAGGGAAACAGTTGGAAGGGATACCCGCAGATTCAGCGGAGTATTACCGGAAAGTACTACATGAGAAAGATTATTTTGAAGTGTATGGTAAGGAGCTGTTGCAGGCGGACAGCCTGATCATTGCTGCAGAAGGGGCCTATAAAGGAATGCATTTTGAAGAGTATATATTCGTTACATATAAAAATGCACTGGAAGAAGAACGATATATCCGTTCACAGCTTAGCTCAGGAAAGCCGGGTCCCCGCCGTTCTTTTGTATTGTTGTTGAATGAAAAACTGATCACTGTTGATAAAAACGGAAACTATTATAACCCGCAGGATTTCTTTACTTCCGGATACTGGGGCTGGAGCGAAAAAATGGCCAATTCATTGCCATTGGATTATGAGCCGGCACGATAATATTACCGGGAGATAGTTTCCTCTTCCTCCTCTTCTTCACCACCAAGGGTATAAATAGCAATAGCTCCGTTTCCGCCATTAAAACCGCCAAAGAAAGGTGTTTTGATGATCTTGACGATGGCAATATCATTAATATTAAGTGATTCAAGATAACCGGCGGACACCTGCATTTCATCAACAAAAATACCGGGCACTCCACCCCTGATGTAAGGAACACTGACTCCTGTACGGTTAGTGAATACCCGGAGACCTGCTACCCGGCCCTGCAGCCAATCGAGAATATTAGTATATGCATTAATGCCGGGCACAGAAGCAATTTCAAAGATGCTGCCATCCGTGGATTTAAATAATCCTGAACAATACATGTCGTTCAGCTTTTGTTCCAATGAAGGCTGATAATTTGATCCCCTGTAAGATTGTGCGGTGACTGTGGTGAAGAGAAGCCCTGAGATAAGAACGATAATTACTTTTTTCATAACCTGTTCCTCCTTTCTGTAAGTTACGATGATTTAGTGTTAGGGGATAGTTAAGAAACAAAACAGCCCCACTTTTGTGAGGCTGTATATACAAGTAAGCTTATATAAATTGGAAAGATATGGTTCTAGATAATCAGCAATGCATCACCATAGCTGAAGAAGCGGTATTTATCCTTGATGGCCTTTTTATACGCTTCCATGGCCAGTTCATAGCCGGCAAAAGCGCAGGTCATGATCAGCAGACTGGTTTTTGGCAAATGGAAATTGGTAACCAGTGAATCAGCTATGCTGAAATCATAAGGCGGATGAATGAACATATTGGTCCAGCCTTCTGATGGCTTCAGTAATTTCTGTGCAGTGAAGGAAGATTCCAATGCCCTCATGGTAGTGGTACCGATGGAACATACCCGGTGTCCATATTCCTTCGCCCTGTTTACCACTTTACAGGCAGTTTCATCAATATTATAATATTCTGCATCCATTTTATGCTTGCTCAGGTCTTCCACTTCAATGGGGCGGAATGTTCCCAACCCGGTATGCAGGGTTACTTCGGCAAAACGGACACCTTTTATTTCCAGTCTTTTGATCAGTTCACGGCTAAAATGCAAACCTGCAGTAGGAGCTGCTACAGCACCTTCATGTTTGGCGTAAACAGTCTGGTATCTTTCTTTATCTTCTTCGTCGGGTTTTCTTTTGATGTATTTGGGAAGTGGTGTTTCCCCGAGCTTTTCTAATTGCGCCCTGAATTCTTCTTCAGTACCATCCCATAAAAAACGAATGGTACGGCCACGGCTGGTGGTATTATCAATTACCTCTGCCACCAGGTCTTCCTGGTCGCCGAAATATAATTTATTACCAACACGGATCTTTCTTGCGGGATCAACGATCACATCCCAGAGACGGTTTGGCTTGTTCAGCTCACGGAGCAGGAATACCTCGATCTTGGCGCCGGTCTTTTCTTTGCGACCATACATACGGGCCGGGAATACTTTGGTGTTGTTCACTACAAAACAATCCTTGTCATCGAAATAGTCAATGATGTCGCGGAAATGTTTGTTTTCAATATCACCGGTGTGACGGTTTACCACCATCATACGGGCATCTTCTCGTCTTTTCGTCGGGGTTTGTGCAATAAGGTTTAAGGGCAGGTCGAAACGGAATTGTGAAAGTTTCATCTGAGGTTACTGTTTTAGGATTTTGCCAGATGGCATTCGTCCCGTTTTAGACAGGACTCATGTCATGAGTGTTTGGGTTTATAACAAATAAGTCTCATGACGCAAACCGGGCATTACAGGTAGCCGGAGAGATGATCCTAGCCGGCCTTACGGCGCCGGGTTTGGTCAAAGCGACTGCTTTTAAAGCGGGCAAAAGTAAGATTTTATCAGCTAAAACAGGTTTATTTTTTTGCACCCGCTGGTTTGTGCAAAACTTACCTGGCTGTCCGGTCAGATCATCAAGTTTAATATGGCAAACCATTGGTTACCACCATAATTTTATGCTTTTATTGCTGCCCTGCATCTTACATTTGTTGATAACAAAAGCTCCCGCAGCTATCGGGACAACAGCCTTTATGAAGAGACTTCCCTTATTCCTTTTTGCATGCTTTTCCTTTTTTTTATTGCAGGCACAACCCAGGATCAAAGAAAAAAAGTATCCAAGTCTTTTATGGGAGATCACCGGCAATGGAACTAAGAAACCATCGTACCTGATCGGCACCATGCATGTGAGCAGCAAAATTGCTTTTAATCTTCCGGACTCTTTTTATATCGCCGTAAAAAATGCCCAGGTAGTAGCATTGGAAACCAATCCTGAAACATGGCAGGAGGATATGAGCAAGTATGATCTGGGGGAGGGAGGAGAGTATGGAGGAAGTTATGGCGATCTCACAAGTTTGCCGGAAGATTATCTCAGCATAAGCACACTTAAATTTTACAAATACGACGCTAAGATTGAAAGGGCATTGTTCAGCAATCCTTCTACTATAAATAACCTGCTGTATCGTTCTTATGGTAATGAGTCAAGTGATTTTGAAGAGGATACTTACCTGGATATGTATATATACCAGTGTGGTAAAAGGCTGGGCAAAAAGGTAACAGGTGTGGAAAGCTATGGAGAAAGTATGCGATTGATGGCCGAAGCCTACAAGGATGCGGCAAAAGATAAGAACAAGAAAGACAGAAGCTACGGAGATATGGATGAGGAATATTCCATGGATAAACTTCAGGAGGCCTACCGTAAAGGAGATCTTGATCTGCTGGACTCTATTAATTCATACAATAGTTTTTCTTCAGCCTTTGATGAAAAATTCCTGTATAAAAGAAACGAGATACAGGCTAATTCAATTGACTCCATTCTGAGATCAGGCTCTTTATTATTTGTAGGTGTTGGGGCGGCACATTTACCTGGTCAGCGGGGTGTCATTGAAATGTTACGGGCAAAAGGATATAAACTACGTCCGGTAAAAATGGGAGAACGGGCCAGCAAGGAAAAAGAAATGCTGGAAAAGATCAGGGTGCCAGTCACATTCAAAACAGAAACGGCAGGGGATGGTTTCTTTAAAGTGGATATACCCGGTAAGTTTTACAAGTTTGGCGAAGATGCTGCGTTGGATCAACAGCAATATGCAGATATGGCCAATGGAAGTTATTACATGGTGACAAGAATAATGACCAATGCCTGGATGTGGAACCATACTATTGACGATGTGCTGAAAAAGGTAGATAGTTTATTGTATGAAAATGTACCCGGGAAAATCATTTCCAAAACATCAATTGTTAAGAACGGGTATAAGGGATTTGATATTATCAATCGTACCCGCCGCGGTGATCTGCAGCGATACAACATACTGGTCACTCCGTTCGAAGTGTTTTTCTTTAAAATGAGTGGTAACGGAGATTATGTAAAACTGGGCGAGGAAGGAAAACGTTTTTTTAGCAGCATACAATTGAAGGAATATAAAAATGGTACAGAGGGTACTGCCGGGTGGAAAAAATACTCACCTGTATATGGTGGCTTCATGGTTGATCTGCCACATGTGCCATATATAGGTAATGATGGAAGCTGGATATTTGATGCAGAGGATAAATCCAGTAACACACAATACCGGGTGATAAGAACAGATATACATAATTACAATTTTGCGGAGGAAGACACTTTCGACCTTGGATTAATGGAAGAAAGCTTTATAGCTTCGGAGTTTATAGATACCACGCTGTTCAGACATCAAACGAAATATAAAGGTTACCCGGCATTGGATGCGAAGTATAAGGACAAGCAGGGATTTGTGTATATGGTCAGGTATATTATACAAGGACCGCATTATTATACCCTGGTAACACATGGAAGGCAGGAAGCAGATGTGATGAAGAATTTTCTAAACTCTTTTGAGATAAAGCCTTTTGTATATCGAACTGCCAAACATGAAAAGGATACTTCCCTGTATTTTAGTGTCACTACACCAGTATTCCCGGAAGAAAAAAAGATTAAGCTTGATATTCCCCGTTATAGCTTGGGGGGTATAGGGGATGATGAAGATGAAGAGTCAGAGGATTTCTTACTGGAGAGCGGGGCTTTCAGAAACAAAATAGTATCGAATGATACAACTGGAGAAAAGATCTACATTTCATTTTACCGGTCTCCACGGTATTATTATAGCAAGGATAGTACTCTGATGGACAGGGAAAGATTTGTTTCTTATCGTGGTGATTCTACCTGGATAGTGAAGCTGTACCGTAAATCGGAATTGCCTGGTAAGATAAAAGTGCATGAGGTTGTTCTGACAGATACCGGCAGCAGCCGTACGATTTGGGGGAAAACATTTTATAAGGATGGCATCAATTTTTCACTGACGACACAGTCTGATACACTTACCCCGGCAAGTGATTTTGTTAAAAAGTTCTACGAAACATTCACACCGGCTGATACATTAAAAGGGATCAACCCATTTGTAAAGAAGTCGGATCTTTTCTTTGATGATATGATGGGTACCGACAGTGTCCTCCGTAAAAAAGCTATTAAAAACATAGATGACATCTACCTGGATTCGGCTGACCTTCCAAAATTGAAGAAAGCTATCTCATGGATCAACTGGGAGGCTAAAAAATACCTGGATACAAAAAAGATGCTGATCAATAAGCTTGGTAACATCAAATCAAACGCATCTGCAGATTACCTGAAAGAGCTTTATTATACATTGGATGATACAGTGCAGCTGCAATACCCGGTACTTGAAAGCCTGCTGCAGCACAAAACATCTTATGCCTATAATGTATTCAGGGATATCATAAGCACAGAACCACCGGTATTAGATTTTAACACCAGCGATTATCCTTCCTATACCACACCTTCTCTTCTCACTATGTATGAAGAGAATTACCGCTTTGATGATGGTAAATTCCTGGATGAGCTATCTGATTCACTGCAGCTAACAAGAACGATCTTGCCGGAATTACTGCCATTGCTGAACCTGGATGATTATAAGAGCAGCATCATGGAAATATTGGGGAAAATGGCAGATAGCAGTATTGTGCAAACAAAGGATTATGAAGCTTACTTCAGCAAATTTATTCTTGAGGCTAAACAGGAATTGAAAAAACAATCAATAGCAGAAAAGAAGAAAGCCATTAAGCTGGCGGAGGAAAGTAAGGCAGATGAGAAACCCTCATACTATTACCGGGATGAAGATGAAGCTGACAAAGGAAATGAAGACCTGAGCCTTTATGCCACCCTGTTAATACCCTTCTTGGAAACAAAGCCCTCCGTGAAGCCATTGATTGAACAAATGCTGGCTTCTTATGATAAGAAGCTGAAGTATAAGACCATGTTACAACTTATCAAAAGTAACCGGCCCTACCCGGATACACTATTGAAATATTTTGGAAAGCTGGATGATTACAGGTACATCCTGTATGATGACCTCAGGCAGTTAAAGAAGTCAGATAAATTTCCTTCGTTTTACAATAATCATCTTGATCTTGGTAAAAGTGCATTACTTAATGAAAAATCCTATGGCAGACCTGATTCATTAGTATATGTGGACCGGTTAAAAGCAACTTATAAAGACAAGAAAGGATTTATTTATTTCTTTAAATACAAAACAAAGAAAGATGATCTGACCTGGAAGCTGGCAACTGTTGGCCTGGTGCCGGAAAATCCCAGAGAATTCCAGTTTGAGGATACTGTAAAACTGAAATTTCCCAAGCCAGTGTATGATTTGTTCAACTTCAGAAAATATAACCGCTATAATTTTACCGGTTTCACTGATGTGAAAGTAAATACAGATGGTACACTGACAAGCCAGTTGGAAAGGGAACTAAAGAAATTGCTTTATGCCAGAAGGAAGAGTGCAAAAGAATTTTATGAAGGGGAGAAGAACGGATTTAATATGCGTACGCATATAGATTAATACCAGCACCTTATACTGTTATCCCCTTTGGTATGGATTCAATGAGTTTTTTTGTGTAGGCTGACCGGGGTTGGAAATAAATATCATCAGCTTGTCCCGTTTCTTCAATCCTGCCTTTATTCATCACCATGATCCGGTCACTGATATAACGGACCACAGAAAGATCATGTGAGATAAATACAACGGTGAAGCCGAATTCTTTTTTCAGGTCGTTTAATAAGTTAAGTACCTGTGCCTGCACACTTACATCAAGGGCTGATACTGATTCATCACAAATGATAAAAGAAGGATTCAATGCCAATGCCCGGGCAATAACGATACGCTGCCGCTGGCCGCCACTGAACTCATGCGGGTAACGGTTAAAATGTTCGGCCCGGAGGTTTACCTTTTCCAGCAGTTCTGTTACTTTATCTTTTCGTTGCTTTTCAGTGGAGATGATACGATGCACTTTCATTGGTTCGGCAATAGCAGAGCCAATTGTTAATCGTGGATTAAGAGATGAATAAGGGTCCTGGAAAACGATCTGAACATCTTTTCGTAAGGCATGTAATTCATCTCTCTTTTTTGATGTCAGGTCAATGCCGTTATAGAGGATCTTTCCTGTAGTAGGTTCAATTAACCGCAACAAGGTTCTGCCGAGTGTTGTTTTGCCACAACCACTTTCGCCAACAAGGCCCAGTGTTTCTCCTTTATACACTTCAAAACTTACATCATCAACTGCTTTTGTGTATGCTACGGGTTTTCCAAGCAATGTTTTCTTTGTGGTAAACCATACTGACAGGTTTTGTGCTGATAAGAGAACAGAACCTTTTTCATTAGTATCGGCGGCAGGAACGATCTTTCCTGATTCCGTGTTGTTGTTTGCTGGCTTTGCATCAAGAAAATCACTGACTACCGGTAGCCTTTCTCCCCGTTTATGATTAACAGGCCGGCAGGCAAGCAATGCTTTTGTGTACGGATGTGTTGGGTCAGCAAATATTTTTTTTACTGTATCCTGCTCTGCTATTTCTCCTTTATACATTACTACTGCACGGTCAGCTACTTCTGCTACTACCCCCAGGTCATGTGTAATGAATATAACACCCATGTCAGATTGCTGCTGCAGTTCTTTGATCAGTTGCAGTATGGTTTTCTGTACTGTTACATCCAGTGCGGTGGTTGGTTCATCACAGATCAGTAAAGCAGGTTCGCAGCACATAGCCATAGCGATCATCACCCGTTGTTTTTGGCCACCGCTTAACTGGTGAGGATAGCGGTTAAAAATGGCAGCGGGATCAGGAAGCTTTACTTTTTCAAACCAGTTGATAGTTTGTTGCTTTGCCTGTTCTTTCGAAATTTTTTTATGCAGCAAGATGCTTTCCATTACCTGGTCGCCACAGGTAAGTACCGGGTTTAAAGAGGTCATAGGTTCCTGGAATATCATGGCGATCTTATTGCCGCGGATATCCTGCATGGCATAGCGATTCCTTTTCAACAGATCAATTATAGTAGTACCATCTTCACAAAACAGTATTTCTCCTGAAGTATATGTTGCGGGAGGAGAGGGGATCAGTTGCAGGATAGAAAGTGATGTGACTGATTTTCCCGAACCTGATTCTCCGACAAGTGCCACGATCTCTCCCCGGTTAACATGCAGGGAAATATTTTTTAATGCATTAGTGATCCCTGAATCTGCTGCAAAATTGAGCGACAGGTTTTTTATACTTAGTAAAGGCTGCATCAGGGGTTAACAACTTTAATGGCAAGAGCTTTTGACGGAGTAGGATAAAAAGCCATGCATACCGCACAATTTTGAACCGTTGAGGTATCAATGGTAAAATAAAACTCATCTCCCTGGTTGATGGTTGAAGGGAAATTGCAGGGACTTCCCAATTTGAATACATTCTTATACTGTTTGCCTGTAGTTTCATCTGTCCAGTCGCTTAAGATCAATGAGGGATCTATATTTCCCTGCAGCACACTGATCGTATAATTCATGCACAGGCCTTTTACTTCCAGTCGTCCTTTATAGGCCGTTGTTTTTTTTGAACAATCGCTGTTTGAAAGAATCAGGGTTGACAATACCGATAGAATAAGGATATGTTTCATATTTGCAGGTTTCAGAATTTCAGATGTCGTACAGTCATACCGTCATTGATCAGTTGCTTCAGTGAGTCAATGCCGATCTTCAGATGATTTTCTACAAAACTGGCAGTTACTTTCTTGTCGCTTTCTTCTGTTTTTACACCTTCTGGTATCATCGGCTGATCACTTACTAATAACAAAGCCCCGGTTGGAATTTTATTATAAAATCCTACAGTGAAAATAGTAGCTGTTTCCATATCGATAGCATAAGCTCTTACCTTCTGAAGGTATTCTTTAAATGGCTCATCATGCTCCCACACCCGCCGGTTAGTGGTGTACACCGTTCCGGTCCAGTAATCCACTTCATAATCACGGATAGTGGTGGATACAGCTTTTTGCAGGGCAAAGGCCGGCAAGGCCGGCACTTCAGCAGGGAAATAATCATTGGAAGTACCTTCTCCTCTTATAGCAGCAATCGGTAAAATAAGATCGCCCAGTTTATTTCTTTTTTTAAGACCACCACATTTTCCGAGAAATAATACTGCTTTGGGGTTAATGGCAGTCAGCAGATCCATTACTGTGGCAGCAGTGGGACTGCCCATACCAAAATTGATGATGCTGATATTATTAGCTGTGGCACATTGCATGGGTTTGCCTTCGCCAATCACCGGTACATTATTCCATTCGGCAAACATGGATACATAATTACTGAAATTGGTAAGCAATATATACTCGCCAAAATTTTCCAGCTGTTCGCCGGTATAGCGGGGAAGCCAGTTGTGTACTATTTCTTCTTTTGTCTTCATACAGGCGAATTTAAACAATTACTTTTGAAGCATGGTGATCGTTAATTACCCGGAGCCTGCTTTTCGCCTGAAAAAGGAAGAAGGCAGAGAATTTATTTTTGATCAGCTCCGCAAAAAATGGATACTGCTTACGCCGGAAGAATGGGTAAGGCAGAATTTTATTCAATACCTGCTGCAGGTAAAAAAATACCCGGTTTCCCTGATCGCCATTGAAAAGGAGATACAATTGGGTGAGTTGAAAAAAAGATTCGATGTGCTGGTATATAGCAAGAACCATCAGCCCTGGCTCATGGTGGAATGCAAATCGATGGATGTAAAACTGGATGATACTGTGCTGCAGCAATTACTCCGGTACAATGTAAGTGTGCCGGTATCTTACCTGGTCATTACTAATGGTACCGATTGTTTTGCCTGGCAAAGAAAAGAAGGCAGGTTATTGCCATTGCAGGAAATTCCAGGTTTTGGAGAATAGTTCTTGTAAGCAGTCTTCAAAACTTTTTTGAAAATGCCTTTACCGAAAACGGAGGCCGGATTGTCGTGTTTCGATAAACTCAACACGACAATCCGGCACTTTATGATTCTTTACACAACTGTTTATTGTTTAAAGACATTTTCATCAATGGTCACATTCAGCTCTATTTTATCTATATGCATTTCCTGGAAAACCTGTCCTTGCACTTTCTGGCTTCTTGACATAGAAAATTTCAGCCCGTCGATATCTTTATAATCGGAAAAATATGTTTCTACATCCATTTCCATTCCCTGCAGATCTCTTTTGGTTACTGATTTATGTACCAGGTAAGTGGCGCCGTTAATGTAATAAGTGGTTACTCTGCCGTCTTCTTTTGCAGTCAATTTTATTTTCAATGCGGTGATACCATCGGTTTCTTCCGGGGTCAGCAGTTCCACCTGGTGGCCGCGGCTTTTATAATCCATCAGGTTGCTGGCTAAGAATGCCTGTCCTTTGAAATCGACAAGTTCTTTGCCTGTTACATCAGTGGGTGTTTCAATACCTGCAAAAGGATTGACCTTCCAGCCTGTTCCGTTATTATATACATTGGTAATGGACTGTCCCATCACTTCCACATCTGTCCGCATGGATTTACCGTTTACGATCTGTGTGGTTACGGGCAGGTTATTATCCTGGGCTATTACGGTGCCGGTTATTTTACAGGTGGTAACGGCATTAAATGCATCCAGTCCACCCATAGCGGCTGTATATTTTTGTATCACTTCATCTGCTGTTTGAGCCTGTATGGATAAGGCTGTCAAACTAAATAAGGTAATGAATAATGTCTTCATGTTTTTTTTGATTTTGGTAACGAAGGTAAGTGATTCAGGGCTGAGTTATAAGATGCTTCCGTGAGTGGTTGTTTTGGCGGGGTGAAATGCAGGGGAGTTTTTATAGTTTCTACAATCCCTGGTTTATTAGTCAGACAACAGTAATCAATGTAGAACTAAAATAGAAATTTAATCCTCAGGCTCACTGATATATTTCAGGTAAGAACAAAATTTGAGCAGATAATAGAAGATAAGAATGTCATTTGTCAAACTCAAATTCTTCTTCAATCTCACAACATAATTTACCCGCTACTGACTTTTCTTTATCATAAAGAAACTTGCTGATTTTTATTTTGTCATCAATTAGTGAAATATTGGTTGGTAATCCTACGAGTCTTAAACTTTCTTTTTTCTGCCCAGTTTCAATATCTATAAGAAAAAGATGAAAGCCTGGTTCGTTGTTTTCAAAATTCCATTTTATTAATAAAAGTTTCTTTGAATCGTCTGTCCAGGCATATTTATCTTGCCAATTTCCTTTAGGCAATTTTATTTTGTCATAACCTACAATTTCAATGTCACAGCTATTAAATGGTGACCCCATTCGGATTTCATCTGCATTTGTAAATTTTATCAGAAATGGTCTATTTGTTGCGTTCACAGGAAATATGTGATTTTTTTATTTAAATTAATCGACGTACTAGAAAAATCATCTTTATTTATGATTGTTACCATAGTCTCAATTAAACATACGAAGGTTATGGGAATAAGCAAAGTCTTAATAGATCCCTTAGCTTTTAAATATACTTCAGTTCCTGCTTAGCTGAATATTTGTTATCAGCCCAAGCTTGTAGAAAGAAAAACCCATTCGGAAATGAATGGGTTTTGATAATAAGCAAGTGGTTTAGGTTGTATTATGGGAAAATACCCAGTTCAGCATAACTCGTACCTACTTTGTTGATGGCAACCACATAGGCCGCAGTACGCATATCAGGTATCTCGGGATTTGCTTTCCAGGCATTCATGATCTCATGAGTCGCATTGATCATTGTTTCTTCCAGTCCGCTGTACACCAGGTCCACTTCATCGGGTCCGTGCATAATAAAGTCACGGGCCGTATCCTTTACTTTTTTACCGCTCAGTTCTTCCATTTGCCCAAGGATATGAGCATTCAGGTTTTCTGTAAATCTCTTTTCCAGCCGGCCATACCGCACATGGCTCAGGTTTTTCAGCCATTCAAAGTAAGAAACAGTAACACCACCTGCATTCAGGTACATATCCGGTACCACGATGATCCCTTTTTTGGCAAATACCTCATCTGCATCAGGTGTCAGCGGGCCATTGGCAGCTTCACCTATCAGTTTGGCTTTTACTCTTGGTGCATTATCTCCGTCAATTACATTTTCCAGTGCGGCGGGTATCAATATATCACATTCCATTTCCAGTGCTTCGCTTGATTTTGTAAAGTTGCTGGAACCAGGAAAATTCAAAATAGAACCAGTGCTTTTGCGGTGATTGAACACTGCATCCACATCCAGTCCGTCATTGCTCCAGATAGCACCTTCATATTCTGCAAGGGCTATTACTTTAGCACCAGCATCCTGGAAGAATTTGGCAGAGTGGTAACCCACATTTCCCAATCCTTGTACGATGACTCTTTTATCCTCAACACCTACAGGCATACCAAGTTTTTTCATTACATCCGGCATGTTACATACTTCACGGATGCCAAAGAATACACCAAGACCTGTAGCTTCACGGCGGCCACGAACACCGCCTTGTGTGATAGGTTTACCTGTTACACAACCAGCAGCATCAATTTCACCGGGATGCATAGCAGAATAAGTATCCAGTATCCATGACATTTCTCTTTCACCTGTTCCGTAATCAGGTGCGGGCACATCTGTACCGGGACCGATGAAATTCTTCTTTATTAATTCTGCAGTATAGCGTCGGGTGATCTTTTCCAGTTCGTAAGGGGAATATTTTTTTGGATTGATCCTGATACCACCTTTACCACCTCCAAAGGGAACATTCACAATGGCACACTTGTAAGTCATCAGTGCGGCGAGGGCCATTACCTCATCCTGGTTCACTTCTGCTGCAAAACGGATACCTCCTTTGCAGGGAGTTTTGTGGTGAGAGTGTTGTACCCGGTAGGCCTCAATTACTTCCACACTTCCGTCATCTCTTTTCAGCGGAAAACGAATTTGATATACGGCATTACATTCTTTGATCTGTTCCAGGATTCCTTTATCCCATTTGGTGTATTTGGCTGCTTTGTCAAAGCTTTTTCCGACCGAGCCAAAAAAACTGTAATTGTCTGACATGATTTCTTTTTTAAGTTTTAGCAATCGTTATAGTGAAAAGAGACATGGAAGCATAATAATAAACCATATCCCTGCAGTAAATCAGTTTTCCTTTTCCAGCCTGCTTATTTTTTTGTCCAGTCTTACTATGTATAAAATAAGCCCGATGAGAATCGTAAGCAGCACTGCCACCACCACATAAATGCGGCCGTTTTCTTTCATTATATCGGCCATCTCCGTTTTTTTATCCTGTGCAAAAGTGATAAGGGATAAAAAAAATGTTGCCAGCAACATGGTTATTTTTTTAGTACTATTCATGATAGCATCTTTTTTTCTTTCAGTAAAGTAAAACGGATCTTTAATGTAGCGATCCATACCCCCAGTAAGGTCCATCCGATAACGGCGGGGTAAAACACTATTCTCATAGAACCGCTGATATCATTCTTTACATCCAGCGCCGGGTTATCTTCATTGCCCGGATGCAGGCTGGGTAATATCCTTGGTAATATCCAGATGGAAGGAAATAAAATAGCGTAAGCAAAAATGTTATAAACGGCGCTTATTCTTGCTTTTTTATCTATGTCCTGGATAGAATCTCTCAGAATGAGATAAGCAAAATATACCAGCAAGGCGATGGCAGCACCTATAAGCTTTGGGTCTCTTGCAATAGTGCTGAAAGAATTATAAGCAGGTTTGTTGGGGTCGGCCCATGTGTAGGATGCCCAAATGGCCCCGGTGGAAGAGCCTAATATTCCAAAAACAATAGCTACCACGGCAAAATGCCGGGCATAAATATCATATTTCAGATTAAAGGTGCGGAGATAACGGACAGCATTCACTACTGATACGGTAAACAGGATCATCATCGCAAACCACATACAAACATGGAAATACAGGTTCCGTATAGTTTCCTGTAACAGAGGAAGTCTTGGCACCTCTCCCAGGAAACCTGCCACAACAGTGTAACAAAGCAAGGCAATGCTTGCTATTTTCCACCAGGACTTGTGCATATAGTTTTTAGCGTCGGTCATCTGTTTGGCCAAAGAAGATGGTTGGCCGGGTAAAGTGTGGCAAAATTAAGGTGATGCCACTAAACGGGAGTAAAAATTCTTTTTATCAGTATGTACTAAAAACACATGACTTATCAGTCTTTCCATAAGAACGGGAAGAGAATAACGGCCAGTAATATGATCATGGCATCTAATGCAATTAATAATAATACTGTTGTCATCGGAATAGTAAGCAGCGGTGCAAAAGCGGCATTGGAAAGACGCATTAATAAGATAAGTTGTGGAATGATGATAGGAAAACCAAGCACGGCCATTATGGCGGCATTTTGTTGTGCTTTTGCAGCAATTGCGGCAAGAAAACTAAAGAC
>JAEUVO010000033.1 GCA_016786885.1 Chitinophagaceae bacterium
CAGCAGGTCGACCCGGGGATCTTTGTGAACAACTACATAGTTTGTATCAATACTATTTTTCCCGGTTGTGTCTTGCGCAAAGCTGTTTATTGTAAACAAGACTGTGGTCAATGCAAAAATGAATTTCATATGTGGCATAAGTTGCAAATATCTTACCAAAATTAGTATCCTCCCCCGGCTCCGGCAATGTTTTCAACCGGGTGCCAGGTAGTTTTTATTTCCTGGGTATCCATAATGAAATAGGGTGATTGGCCTTCATCGGTATACCAGTTTATTTTATCATAGAAAAAAATACGTTTCAGGTTAGTAGCTGACTTTTCCCGCATCATTTTCTGTGTATCAGAATTGTTTTCGCAATAAATGGTTGCATTCACATCCATATGATCAACGAACCAGGTAGCCAGTTCTGATGGTTTGCCTGTTAAAATATTGACAACGCCACCGGGTAAATCAGATGAGTTCAGCACTTCTGCAAACGTAACGGCACAAAGTGGTTTTGTTTCCGAAGCTAAAACCACACAGGTATTACCACCGGCAATGACAGGTGCAATAACAGAGACTAATCCAAGCAGGGAATCACCCTGCGGTGCAATTACAGCAACAACACCGGTTGGTTCCGGCACAGAGAAATTGAAATGAGAAGAGGCTACCGGGTTTACAGCGCTGAAGAGTTGCTGAAACTTATCGCACCATCCGGCATAGTAGATGAGGCGATCAATAGCCAGGTTCACTTCTTTTTCAGCTTTTGCTTTGGTTGAATCCTGCTGTATCAGCTCATCAATGAATTGTGCTTTTCTTCCTTCCAGCATTTCGGCCATGCGGTATAGTATCTGTGAACGGTTGAATGCTGCCCGGCCACTCCACCCACTTACGGCACCTCTTGCCGCTACCACTGCATCACGAAAATCTTTTCTGGAACTCAGGCAAACATTGGCCAGCTTTTTACCTGCTGCATTAGTTGGAATATAATAGCGACCCGATTCAGTGCGGGGAAATTGTCCACCGATATAAATTTTATACGTCTTCAAAACTTCCAATCGCCTGGAAGCATTCTTTTTCTCCAATCCATTCTCGCTGATAGTAAGCGATGATTTCTTAATTGTTTTTTCCATCTTTAATTTTTTAACCGCGGAGAACATGAGACCACGGAGGCAACGCTGAGATGACTCTGCGAAAACTCATTTTCTCCTTTCTCTGCGGTGAATTTCTTCATTTAGTTTACCAGATTTAAGTATGGTAACAACCCATGCAATCCACCCTCTCTTCCAAAACCACTTTCTTTATATCCACCAAAAGGAGAAGTAGGGTCAAACTTGTTAAAGGTGTTGGCCCAAACCACACCGGCTCGCATTCTCTTTGTCATATTGAAAATTTTGGAACCCTTATCTGTCCATACACCTGCACTTAATCCATAAGGCGAATTATTAGCTTTCTCAATCACTTCATCATCCGTTCTGAAAGTGAGAATAGCTAAAACGGGTCCGAATATTTCTTCCTGCGCAATGCGGTTGCTCTGTGCCACATTCGTAAACAAGGTAGGGCGGCAGAAAAATCCTTTACCCGGCAAACGGCAACTGCTTTCATACATTTCAGCGCCTTCTTTTTTGCCAATATTTATGTATTTGTGAATTGTTTCTAATTGTGATCTTGAATTGATGGCGCCAATGTCTGTATTCTTATCTAAAGGATCACCTACTATCAACGATTCCAGACGGTCTTTTAATTTGCGTATGACTTGTTTGGCGACCGATTCCTGTACATATAATCTTGAACCGGCACAGCAAACATGACCCTGGTTAAAAAAAATGCCATTGATAACACCTTCCACAGCCTGGTCAAGCGGGGCATCTTCAAAAATGATATTCGCTGCTTTGCCGCCCAGTTCTAATGTTGCTTTTTTACTAGTGCCGGCAATAGCCCGTTGAATGATCTTACCTACATCAGTAGAACCGGTAAAAGCAATTTTATTTACATCAGGATGATTAACGATAGCAGCACCCGTGGCACCTGCACCTGTAATGATGTTTACCACACCCGGAGGTAAATCAGCTTCCTGAATTATTTCAGCCAGCTTTAATGCAGTAAGCGGAGTTGTTTCAGCAGGTTTCAATACAACGGTATTGCCTGTTGCTAATGCTGGTGCTATTTTCCATGCTGCCATCAGGAGTGGAAAATTCCAGGGGATGATCTGGCCTGCTACTCCTAAAGGTTCTGTTCTTCTGTTTGGGAATGCATATTCCAGTTTATCAGCCCACCCGGCATAATAAAAGAAATGATTGGCAGCCGTAGGTACATCAAAGTCGCGGCTTTCCCGGATGGGTTTACCACCATCCAATGATTCAATAATGGCCAGTTCCCTTGCTTTTTCCTGCACCATCCGGGCAATGCGGAAAATATATTTAGCTCTTTCTTTAGCCGGCATTTTCTTCCACACTTTTTCATACGCATTTCTTGCAGCAACCACAGCTTTGTTTACATCTGCTTCATTGGCATCGGCCACTTCACTCAGCTTTTCTTCCTTCGCCGGATTGATGGTATCAAAATACTTTTTGCTGGCTGGCTTTTGCCATTCACCATTAATAAACAGATCATATTGCTTATTAATCGTTGCTGCACTTTTACTTTCCGGTGCAGGTGAATAATCCCAACTAGTATCAAATTTTAATTTGATAGTATTACTTTTTTTAGGCGTAGCCTTTTTCGTTTTTACTGCCATAATATTTTTTATTTAACCAGCGACATTAACACGGATGAACTTCCGTTGCGTCGCACTCTTCAGGGTTCTGTTCGCTTATTAGCTTGCTATTTCCAAGATTTCACCAAATCCTACTGTTCTTGCACCTTCGTTAATAAACCATTTTTGACCAGCTTTAATATACTTTTCAATTTCAGGTGTTTTTAAAAATCTAACCGTAACCTCCTTTGTCTCTCCAGGCATTATTACCTCTTGCCCGTCAAAACTTATATCACCGATATAGGTCGTTAGCATTTTCAAATTATCAGGCATTTCAAAAACATGATTGGGTCTATATCCACTTTTGAAACCTGATTTGCGCCCTCCATCCTCTGAATTTTTTAAAGACACTTTCGCTTTTACAACTATTAAATCTAGAGGTTCCATTTTCCACTAATAAGTATAAAATTGCGTGATTTTGTTAAGCTGTACGTTAGAGTAAGCTTTTAATCTACTGAAAAATAATTTGCACTCTGATACAATCCTGTCTCCAGTTTCACTATCTGCATCAGCACATCATTAGCCAAACTGCTGGCACCAAACCGGAACCATTCATTATTCAGCCAGTCTTCGCCCAATACTTCTTTTACCATCACTAAATAATGCAAAGCCAGCTTTGATTTAGAAATGCCTCCTGCAGGTTTCATTCCGATCATCTTGCCCGTTTTGTAATAAAAATCTCGTATTGCTTCCAGCATTACCAATGTCACCGGCATGGTTGCTGCCGGTTGTATTTTCCCTGTGGATGTTTTAATAAAATCGGCCCCGGCAAGCATCGCAATATCACTGGCCCGTCTCACTTTATCAAATGTGCCCAACTCACCTGTTTCTAATATGACTTTTAACCTGGCTTCACCGCAGGCTTCTTTGATAGCTGCTATTTCATCAAAAACAAAATTGTATTCTCCTGCATGAAATTTTCCGCGGCTGATAACCATGTCTACCTCATCAGCCCCTTCATTTACCGCATATTTTGTATCTCTTATTTTAATATCTCTCGGAGCCTGCCCGCTTGGAAAGGCGGTGGCTACAGAAGCTACTTTTATTCCGGAATCACCTAAGGCTTTCTTTGCCACTTTTACCATGGAAGGATAAACACATATTGCTGCTACTGTAGGGATACCAGCTACCGCATCATGAGGATGCATGGCCTTATAGCAAAGCTGTTTCACCTTGCCATCAGTATCTTTTCCTTCCAGGGTGGTAAGGTCGATCATATTCAGCACCAGCTTCAACCCATTCATCTTGGCTTCATTCTTAATACTGCGTTTGGTAAAACGGGAAGCCCTTTCTTCCACACCCACCTGGTCTATCCGGGGGGAAAGGCTAAAACCTGCCTGTCCGGTAGGCAGGTCAGGTAAAACAATTCTTTCCTTCGTTACAGGCATATTTCTGTTTTCTTGGTTTCAAAAGTAAAACTATTTACGTGGATTAATAGTGTGTTAATAATAAGTGTAACTCGCTGAAAGGTAATTGCAATTTCCTCGTCAAAGGGACGGTTTCGGCCGCTCATCCCAATGATGCCGCCCGAACAAGTTTTTTGTGTAAAATCGTTTTTCGATAACTTTCATTAAAATCAAACAACTGTATGAGAAATCTGAAGAGGCTGGCCGGGGCAGGAGTTTTTTTGCTGCTCGCCTGTGCATCATTTTCCCAACCTACATTTCCGGAAAATGGTGTGGCCGATCCAAGACATGGACATTATGCCTTTACCAATGCCACCATTGTAAAGGATGCCGCTACCACACTTACCAATGCCACCCTAGTTATTAAGGATGGTAAAATCATTGCTGTCGGAACAGGATTAAAAACTCCGGCGGGTGCGGTAGAAGTGGATTGCAAGGGCAAATACATTTATCCATCCTTTATCGACCTGTATGCTGATTATGGTATTGTCCAGCCACAAAGACAGGGTGGTGGGCAGTTTAATTTTAATCAGCAACCGCAGTTAGAAACAGCGGTGAAAGGGGCTTATGGCTGGAACCAGGCCATTAAAAGTGATGCGGATGCATATAGGATGTTTGCCGTAGATGATGCAAAAGCAAAGCCTCTTCGTGAAGCAGGTTTCGGAACGGTACTTTCTCATATCAGGGATGGTATTGCCAGGGGAACCGGCGCTGTTGTAACATTGGCCAATGAGAAAGAGAATTTTGTGATTGTAAAAGAAAAAGCTTCTGCTCACTATTCTTTTAATAAAGGAACATCTACGCAAAGCTATCCGGGTTCTATGATGGGTATGATTGCATTATTGCGCCAAACTTATTTGGATGCACAATGGTACAAGACACAACCACCTGCTGAAGGTCTTAATCTCAGTTTGAAAGCATGGAACGAAAACCAGGGATTGCCCCAGGTTTTTGAGGCAAATGATAAATGGAATAACCTGCGGGCTGACAGAATTGGTGATGAATTTGGCGTACAATACATCATCAAGGCCGGGCAAAACGAATATCAGCGGATAAAGGAAATGAAGGCAACCAATGCCACTTTCATTTTACCACTTAATTATCCTCAGGCGCAGGATGTGGAAGATCCCAATGATGCAAGGTTTGTTGCACTGGGTGACATGAAACATTGGGAACTGGCGCCGGCTAACGCTGCTACTTTTGAAAAAGCAGGAATTCCCTTTTGCTTAACTACTTCTGATCTGCGCAGTGTAAGCCAGTTCTGGACAAACCTTCGCAAAGCAATGGAGTATGGGTTAAGTGAAAACAAAGTGATGGAGGCATTGACAAAAACTCCTGCCACCATCATGGGCATTTATGACAAAGTTGGTAGTCTTGATGCAGGCAAACTCGGGAATTTCTTAATTACCAATGGCCCTCTCTTTAGCGAGAAAACAATTATTCTGCAAAACTGGGTACAGGGCATAAAGTACACAGTAAAAGAAGATGCTGCCAGTGTAGCCGGTACTTATACTTTGGCTGTTACCACTCCTGCAGGAAAAGAAACGTATACACTGGATGTGAAAAGTGCCAGCAGTGTTACGATGTATGCAAAAGATACCCTGAATTCAAAATTCAGTTTTGATGGTAAGCAAGTAAAGATCAGTTATGCGCCGATGACCCGCCGGCAAAGACCGGTAATGAATCCCGGTCAAATGCCTGATACGACCCGCAGATCCGGCGGTGGTTTTCCCGGAAGAAGCGGAGCAACAGCAGATCAAACCCTGCCTGTAACTGCTACAAGATTAAGTGGTATCAGCAGTGGAACAGAATGGAGCGGTACAGGTACCGATTCTTTGGGCAATCCGTTAACATGGACAGCCAGCCTTGTAAAAGCAGCTGAGGTAAAACAAGATAGTGTAAAGAAAAAAGACATTCCTGTTGTTGGCAAAATAACATATCCGTTGGAGCCATTTGGATGGGACGAAAATCAGCAGCCCAAACAGGAAAATATTCTTATTAAAAATGCAACCGTATGGACGAATGAAAGTGAGGGAGTATTGGAAAATGCAGATGTATTAATTAAGAATGGAAAAATTTCGGCTGTAGGCAAAAACCTTACGGATGCTGCGGCAAGAGTGATAGATGGTACAGGTAAGCATGTCACTGCCGGAATCATTGATGAGCACTCACATATAGCGGCTGCATCTATTAATGAAGGTGCTCAATCAGTTACTTCTGAGGTTCGGATCTCAGATAATTTAAATCCCGATGATGTCAATATCTATCGCCAGTTAAGTGGCGGGGTTACCAGCTCCCATATTCTGCATGGTTCTGCCAATGTAATCGGGGGACAAACACAATTGATCAAACTTCGCTGGGGTGCTAATGATGATGATCTGAAATTCAAAGGTTGGCCGGGTCAGATAAAATTTGCATTGGGAGAAAATGTAAAGCGTTCCAATTTTAATATTCCCGGAGGTAATAATCGTTATCCTGATACAAGGATGGGAGTGGAGCAGGTGCTGATCGATGCATTTACCAGGGCTAAGGATTACCAGAAAGCATGGAAAGAGTATAATACAGCTAAAGAAAAACTGATTAAAGAAAAAAAATCAACCGCATCATTAGTAGTGCCACGCCGTGATCTTGAATTGGATGCACTGGTTGAAATTTTAGAGAAAAAACGTTTCATTACCTGCCACTCTTATGTGCAAAGTGAAATAAACGGAGCAATGAAAGTGGCAGAACAAATGGGATACACGGTTAATACGTTTACCCATATTCTTGAAGGCTATAAAGTGGCAGATAAAATGAAAAAACATGGTTCATTTGCCTCTACTTTCTCTGACTGGTGGGCTTATAAGATGGAAGTGGAAGATGCTATCCCTTATAATGCAGCGATTATGCAGAAAGTCGGATTAACTGTTGCGATTAACAGTGATGACGCGGAGATGGCCAGGCGGTTGAACCAGGAAGCAGCTAAGATTGTAAAATATGGTGGCGTGACAGAGGAAGAAGCATTGAAGATGGTAACGTTGAATCCGGCTAAAATGCTGCATGTGGATGATAAAGTGGGAAGCCTGAAAGCAGGTAAGGATGGAGATGTGGTATTGTGGAGCGATCATCCGCTTAGCATCTATGCCAAATCGTTGTATACAATTGTTGATGGTACCATATACTTTGACAGGCAGAAAGATGAGCAGCTGCAAAAGGATATAGACGCAGAAAGACTTCGTCTGGTGAGAAAATTGAATGGTGAAAAAAGAAGTGGTGCACCAACTATTCCGGCACAACCCACCTACCAGATCATGCATACCTGTCACGACCATGGGCATAGTCATGGATTACTGGTGATTGATGCAGATGATATTACTAACGAATAAAACCAACACAATGCGAAAAATAATTTTAGCCATAACAGCCTTCTTCACCGTCGCAGTAAATGCACAAGAAACTGTGCTTCCAGCGAAGGAGCAAAAAGGACTAATGTTCATAAAAAATGCCACCATACATGTAGGTAATGGTAAAGTGATCGAGAATGGAACGATTAAGATAAAGGATGGAAAAATAGAAGAAGTAGGGACAAACATACCTATTCCTGCAGATGATGTTAAAGTGTTTGATGTAAAAGGTAAACATGTATATCCCGGGTTGATCTTATCAACAAGTAATCTTGGTTTGTCAGAAATTAACTCTGTTAGAGCTACCCAGGATGCAAGAGAGATCGGGGATATGAATACGAGTGTCAGGGCTATTGTAGCGTATAATTCGGATTCGAAGGTTATTAATACGCTTCGGTCAAATGGTGTGCTGCTGGCCAATGTGGTACCACAAGGAAATTTTGTAGCTGGTTCTTCTTCTATCGTTCAATTGGATGCCTGGAATTGGGAAGATGCAGCGTATAAAACAGATGCAGGAATGCATGTCTATATGCCATCATTGCTGGCTCGTCCGGGTGGTGGAAGATTTGGTGGCGGCGGTGGAGGAGCCGGGCCACAGGCGCCTGCATCTGATCCTGTAAAAGAAGGACTGGAGAAGATTGAAGGATTAAAATCTTTTTTCAAAGAAGCCAAAGCCTACCATGCTGCACCTGCACATGAAGAAACAAACCTGAAGTTTGAAGCAGTGAAGGGATTGTTCAACAAAAGTCAAAAACTGTATGTCCACGGAAATACAGTAAAACAAATACTGGTGGCGCTGGATTTTGTAAAAGAGTTTGGGTTTGATGTAGTGATCGTTGGTGGCAGTGAAAGTTACCAGGTGGCTGACCTGCTGAAGCAAAATAATGTTTCAGTGATTTTGCAGCAGCCACATAGCCTGCCTACTGCTTCTGATGATGATGTGGACCAGCCATATAAAACAGCAGCTGCCCTGCAAAAGGCCGGTGTACTATTTGCTATTTCTGATGATGATGCGCAAACAAGGGGTCGTAACCTTCCGTTTAATGCAGGTACTGCTGCAGCATATGGTTTAACAAAAGAAGAAGCCCTGGCGGCTATCTCCCTAAATGCAGCAAAGATCATGGGGGTAGCAGACAAGGCCGGAAGTATTGAAGCTGGTAAGGATGCCAACATAGTAGTAAGTGAAGGTGATTTACTGGATATGCGTACCAGCAATGTAACCGATGCTTTTATCCAGGGAAGAAAAATTGATCTTACGGATAAACACAAACTGCTGAATGAAAGATTTGAGCAAAAGTATGAGCTGAAACCGAAGAAAGGATTTTAAGACTCTTTTATATTTATATAGACGCAGCCGGGTGAACTGATTTGTTCATCCGGCTGTTTAATGATTATGATGTTCGTTATTATCATCTAATTCGATATGCTCTCCGCAATGAGGGCAGCGGTGTGTTTTTTTTATTTTGTTTTTTCTGAATTCTTCCTGAAAACCTGCAGCCAGAATACCCGCAGGTATGGCAAAGAAGGCAATACCGGTAAGCATAATCACACTGGCCATTGCTTTACCAAGGTTGGTAAGCGGATACATATCTCCATAGCCTGTGGTGGTAAGCGTTACTACCGCCCACCAGATAGTATGAGGTATACTTTTAAACTGGCTTGTTTCTTCAGTAGGATACAGATGTTCTACAAAATAGATAATGCAGGCAGAAATAATAATAAGGAACAGTGCCAGTATAAAGCTAAGCATCAGTTCATTTTTTCTGCGTTTAAATACATTGGCAATCATATGTACAGATTCTGTATAGGCTGTAAGCCTGAACAGCCTGATTACCCGCAGCAGCCTTAATATCCTTAGTTCCCGCAAATCGAATTTTATACCAATAAAATATGCCAGGATGGAAGGGAGAATAGCAAACAGGTCAATCAATGCTCCGGGTGATAGCATGTACTTTATCCTCCCCCAAAAGCTGTGTTTATATTTGTCTTCATGGTTGCTGCTCCATACCCGAAGGATGTATTCAATTGAAAATATGATTACGGATACAAGGTCGAAATAGTAGAAAAATTCTGAGTATTTATTATGTATTTCTTTAACCGTTTCAAGGATAACAGCCAAAACGTTAAGGATTATCAGTACAATGATAAAAACATTGATGATCTTGTCCCAGCGTTTATCGCCTACTATTTCGGGGTGCAGTAGTCCATGCACTTTCTTTTTGGTACCCTTGTACATATTACCTGCAGGTTTTGGTCATTCTAAAGATAAAATAAATCCCCCTTGCGTTAACAGCAAGGGGGATTTATTATCTGAACTTCAGAATTTTTTAGGCATCTTTCCCGTGGCAATGCTTATACTTTTTACCGCTTCCGCAGGGGCAGGGGTCATTACGACCAATTTTTGGGCCAACGGTTACAGGTACGAGTTTATCTTTTTCATTAGCCGCATAGTCATCGCCAACTGCATCTACTTCATCTTTATTTGCTTTCATCTTACTCATGTCAGTTTTTTGCTGACGGCCCTCTTTCAAAGGAGCATCTTCCTGCTGAATGGGAATTGATGAGTGGCTCAGGAATGAAACTATGTCTTTATTGACATCAGCATTCATGTTCCTGAATTGATTATAGGCTTCCATTTTGTAGATAACTAACGGATCTTTCTGTTCCAGGTAAGCTGTCTGCACACTTTGTTTCAGATCATCCATAGCCCGCAGGTGTTCCTTCCATGCATCATCAATCACCGCAAGGGTTATTGTTTTTTCAAGAGAATTGGCTAATTCTGCGCCGTTTGTGCTAAGTGTTTTATCAAGATTGGTGAGAACATTCAATCCCTTTCTGCCATCAGTGAAAGGAACCACCACATTTTCTATATGGCTGCCCTGTGTCAATCTTATATTTTTGAAAACAGGAATAGCTTGCTTCTGAATATCTGCTTTATGCTGGTTATATCTTTCGGTTGTTTCAGCGTAAAGATGATCGGTCAGCTTGTTTAAATCGGCTTTCTTAAATTCCTCTTCAGAAATGGTCGTATCTAACCCAAAATTGACGATACAGGCCATTTTGAATCCTTCAAAATCTTCCTGTTCCCTGAATGAGCTTACCAGGCCTTCAGCCAGCGCAGAGAAGGAAGTGTCAATATCCAACGCTAGTCGTTCGCCGAATAAAGCATGATTACGTCTTTTATAAACAGCATTACGCTGCATGTTCATTACGTCATCATACTCCAACAAACGTTTACGTATACCAAAGTTGTTTTCTTCCACCTTTTTTTGTGCCCGCTGGATACTGTTGCTGATCATGCTGTGCTGTATCACATCACCTTCTTTGTATCCGAGTTTGTCCATCAGCGAAGCAATACGTTCACTGCCGAACATCCGCATCAGGTCATCTTCCAGTGATACATAGAATTGTGATGAGCCGGGATCACCCTGGCGACCGGCACGGCCACGCAATTGCCTGTCTACACGACGGCTTTCATGTCTTTCGGTACCAATGATAGCCAGGCCACCAGCATCCTTCACACCCGGTCCGAGTTTGATATCCGTTCCCCGTCCAGCCATGTTCGTAGCAATAGTAACAGCACCCGCAAATCCGGCCTCTGCCACCACCTGTGCTTCCCTGGCATGTTGTTTTGCATTCAATACATTATGGGGGATCTTTTTTTGTTGTAGCATCCTGCTCAATAACTCACTTACTTCTACAGAAGTGGTACCTACAAGACAAGGACGGCCTGCATTGCGAAGGTTTTCAATCTCATCAATGACGGCTTTATATTTTTCCCTTTTCGTTTTATAAACAAGATCTTGTTTATCATCCCTGACCATTTTCAGGTTGGTGGGCACATTTACCACATCCAGTTTATAAATGCTCCATAACTCAGCGGCTTCCGTTTCTGCAGTACCCGTCATACCCGCCAGTTTGTGGTACATACGGAAGTAATTCTGTAAAGTAATGGTAGCATAGGTTTGTGTAGCCGCTTCAATCTTCACATTTTCTTTAGCCTCTAACGCCTGGTGTAATCCATCACTATAGCGACGGCCTTCCATGATACGGCCTGTCTGTTCATCTACAATTTTAATGGCCCCATCAATTATTACATATTCCACATCTTTGGCAAACAGTGTGTATGCTTTCAGTAATTGTTGAACTGTGTGGATCCGATCAGCTTTTTGCGCATATTCGTTTAGGACAATTTCCTTTTGCTGTAGTTTTTCATCAGCTGTTGCAGCATTTTTTTCCACTTCAGCAAGTTTAACTCCAATGTCTGGTAAAACAAAGAATTCCGGGTCTTCACCGGTTTTGGTGATCATCGTAAGACCCTTATCTGTAAGCTCTACCGAGTTATTCTTTTCGTCAATATGAAAAAGCAGGTCTTCATCAACAATGTGCATATTGCGCATCTGATCCTGCAGGTAATAGTTCTCTGCTTTCTGCATTTTTACCCGTATACCCGGTTCGCTCAGAAACTTAATAACCGGACCATATTTTGGTAAACCACGATGCGCCCTGAACAGGTAGAGACCACCACTTTTTGGATCATCATCACCCTCAGCGATGCGCTTCTTAGCTTCATTTAAGCAATTACGAATTATTCTTTCCTGCTCCTGCACCAGTTGCTGAATCCTTGGTTTGTGAATATGAAATTGCTGGTCTTCCCCTTTTGGTACAGGACCAGAAATAATTAAAGGAGTTCTTGCATCATCAATCAATACAGAGTCAACTTCATCCACCATAGCGTAGTGGTGTTTACGTTGCACCATTTCTTCCGGTGTATGTACCATGTTGTCACGCAGATAGTCAAAACCAAACTCATTATTGGTACCATAGGTAATATCTGCGAGATATGCTTTTCTTCTTTCTTCACTGTTCGGCTGATGTTTGTCTATGCAGTCAACAACTAATCCGAGCCATTCAAAAATTGTTCCGTTCCATTCCTGGTCACGACGGGCCAGGTAGTCGTTCACTGTTACAATATGAACACCTTCGCCGGGTAATGCATTCAGGTAAGCGGGGAGTGTGGATACGAGGGTTTTACCTTCACCTGTTGCCATTTCTGAGATCTTTCCCTGGTGCAATACAATACCACCGATCAACTGTACATCATAATGCACCATATTCCAGGTAACCTGTCCGCCGGCAGCTGTCCATGTATTTTTAAAGATTGATTTATCACCTTCGATAGTGATATAGTCCTTCTTTACACTCATATCCCTGTCCAGTTGTGTGGCAGTGGCAATGATATCGGTATTTTCTTTGAAGCGACGGGCTGTCTCTTTAATGACAGCAAAAGCTTCCGGTAGGATTTGCTCCAGCGCTTCTTCTATTTTTTTGTCCCGGTCTTTTTTCAGTTTATCCACTTCCTGGTAGATGGCATCCTTACCAAGCAGATCGTTAAAAGGCAATTCCTCTGCAGCTGTATTCTTTTGAGCAATTTCAGCGTCAATCTCTGTCAGGTGTTCTTTGATGCGCTGACGAAACTCCTGTGTTTTATTGCGAAGCTGATCGTTGCTCAACGATTGGTAGGCAGCAAAAAATCCGTTGATTTTTGAAACATACGGTTCGATCTTTTTTACGTCTTTTTCGGACTTACTGCCACCAAAAATTTTTGAAATAAAACCAAGCATAAAATGAGTGTTGTTGGGTATTCCCTGGTTGTAATAATTAATGGAATTTAGAATGTCAAATAAGGTGCTACAACTTGCTTTAAGCCAATTTGACAGAATATTTCCCTTTTACAGGGGCAGCAAAGATAATGTAATTGGTCCAGCGGCCATAAGGTCTGAATGCTAAGCTGTTCAAAAAGTTTTATGAAGAAAAAACATTCTTTACTTCTTTGTGTACAGGTTTTTACATTGTTCCAGTGTGCCCAGGCACAAGATCATGTAATAACCTGGGATGCCGATACCCTTACTTGTATTTTCCCGGACAAGCCCCGAAAAGAAGGGTTAAGACCGGGTTCAAAATATGAGAATGGCCATATTCGGTTACTGGCACATTTTGAGAATGATTCAGTACGGATAATTGAAGCTGGTGATGTAAAAGGATATTCCCGAAAAAAACATGGTAAATCGTTGCTATGTGATGGTGTATTTGAATCGGTAGAGTTGACGGAGGAGGAGCAGCGATACATATATTATGGCCGCAGCGATGGTAAAAGATGGTATTTCCTAAACAGGGTTTTCTCCGGCAAATATGCATCGCTGTATGTAATGTACATAAGCAGAACATCGGAGTCACCCCGCTCTTTCTACTTTATAAAAAAGACTGATCAGAAAAGTACAAAACCTGTTTTATTAAGAAACTGGAAACAGATATTTACCCAGTTGGATGATCTTCCTGTAAATTCAGGCTTTAAAGCTGATAATTACAGAGGGAAAAAGAGAAACTTTGTATATGTTGTAAATGATTATAACCGCCTTAAAGAGCTTTAGTAAAAAACCAGTAATGGTTTAATAACGCTTGCCTAATTTGCAGGTATGTTTTGTGTATCACTCCGCTATAACAGACAGGTTTGTTTTGCAGCCATGATACTTTTGGTTTTCATGTTGGTTCTCATGAGCTGTGGAAGGACTGATAAACCCGCTGATCAGCAATTTAACACCAACCGGGTTTATTTTAATTATTCGATAAGTGCGGAAGAAGGTGATGATAATCTTACTGTACTGATCCGTTTTCTGATGGGAGAAAACGATGAAGCAATTCCTGTTCCTGAAGGGGCTTCTGTTATGCTGGACGATGAAATATTGAACCCGGACAGTTCAAAAAAAGCCGGAACTTTTTACGAAGTGCATAAACCCATTACTTCTTTTACAGGCAAGCATACTATTACATACGCAGATGCATCCGGGAAGCAGTATAAACATGAATTTAATTTTCAACCGCTTGTTCTATCCACCTATGTTCCTGATACTGTCCAGCGTCAGGATATGCAGCTTGAGCTGCTGGGGTTGGAAGAAGAGGATTATGTCAGGATCCTTGCTACAGATACAGCATTTTCCAGTGAAGGCATAAACCGACTGGATACTATAAAAAATGGGCAGTTGAGTATCTCTGTTGACGACCTCAGTAAACTGGTCAACGGACCTGTTCAACTGGAGCTGAACCGGGAGTACGAAATTCCTGTAGAAAATGGCATGGGATCTGGCGGAAAAATGGCCATCACTTATCGGCTCAGGCGGGAATTTATTCTTAAGGACTAAGCTGAATCAGAAGGATTTACACAAATAAGTCACATGTCGGTTACTGAAGGATTTTTATTTTAAGATGCTATGGAATTTTAGCCCTCAGACCATACCTTTGCGGCCAATTTAAGTAAGATTTATGGCAGGTCAGCTAAAAGAGGTTCGTAACCGGATCAAATCGGTACAAAGTACACAGCAGATTACCAAAGCCATGAAAATGGTGAGTGCGGCAAAACTGCGCCGGGCCCAGGATGCCATTATTCAAATGCGTCCTTATGCACAGAAACTGCAGGAAATGCTCAGCAATATTGTAAGTAACAGTGAAAGCGGAACAGGTATGTCTTTGGCTGCTGAGCGCACAACAGAGAAAGTATTGCTGATTGTTATTACCAGCGACCGTGGCCTTGCCGGGGCTTTTAATGCAAATATCATTAAGCTGGCAAAAGCAACTATTGCAGAGAAATATGCTAACCAGCACAAAAAGGGTAATGTTACTATCTGGAATATTGGTAAGAAAGGATACGAAAACTTTATCAAGGCTAATTATAAAGCAGATGCCACATTCAAAGATATTTTCCTGCACCTGACCTTTGAAAATGTTCAGAAAGCGGCACAGGCTGCTATGAAGGCATTTGAGGAAAAAGAGTTTGACGTTGTAGAGATCGTTTACAGCCAGTTTAAGAATGCAGCTACACAACGTTTTGAAGTGGAAAGATTTTTACCAATACCCAAAGTGGAAAACCTGCCTGCCGGCAGGCTGGAAAGGAAGGCAATGAAAGCTGATTTTATTTATGATCCTTCTAAAGAGCTGCTTATAGCTGAGCTGATGCCTAAGATACTCAACACACAATTATACAAAGCCGTTTTGGATTCAAACGCATCAGAGCATGGTGCCCGGATGACGGCCATGGATAAAGCCAGCGAAAATGCCAATGAAATGCTTCGTTCGCTGAAGATTTCTTACAACCGTGCAAGGCAGGCGGCAATTACTACAGAGCTGACAGAAATAGTAAGTGGCGCAGCTGCGTTACAAGGCTAAAATGTGAGAAACTAATTTTTGAATTGTTAACTTTTTCATGAAGCTTGCGGCTATTGTTGCAAGCTTTATAATTTTGAAACAGATATGGAGATTACGAATCTGATACCGCATATTGAAGCATTGATCTTTGCCAGCGATAAACCATTAACTACCCTGGAAATAACTGAGCTGGTAAATAATGCGTTTGGCTTCATGGAAGATAAAATTTCATTGGACCAGGTGGAAGCAGCAATTGAAGGTATTACGGAAAAATACGCCTCGGAATTTTACCCTTTTGAGATGAAGCAAAGTGGCGGTGGCTGGCAGTTCCTGACCAAAAAAGATTTTCATAAGACGATCGCACAACTTAATGGCGACAAATTCCTGAAGCGTCTTTCTGCGGCTTCATTAGAAACCCTTGCTATTGTGGCTTACAAACAACCGGTGACAAAAGGTGAAATAGAAGCAATCCGTGGTGTTAGTTCTGATTATGCTGTTCAGAAATTATTAGAGAAGGAACTGATAATTATCACAGGCCGCAATGAGAAATTACCTGGTCACCCGCTGGTATATGCTACATCAAAAAATTTCATGGATTATTTCGGGATCAACTCCGCGGATGACCTGCCGAAGATCAAAGAAGTGCTGGCAGAACAATTGGTAGAACCGACCATCATGAAAGACGTAAACCAGGAAGAGGATGATACAAAATCAGAAGATGCAGAAGATGGTATTGATGAGATCGAGGCGCTGGCTGTAACAGAGGGTGGCGAACTGATCGTCAATAACGAGCAGGGAGAAGGAGAGGAAAATTGATCATAATAAATAAGCTATTATTATATGAGTGGTTCAGTACTTACTGAGCCACTTCTTTTTTATCTTCGCCAGCCTATGTCAGAAGAACTTTCCCACGAACAACTGGTAGCATTTGCCGATCAATTTGGTACGCCGCTTTATGTGTATCATGCAGAAAGGATAAAAGAGCAGTATAACAAATTGCTGACCTCTTTTGCAGGTGCCGATGTTCGTTTTTTTTATGCTGCGAAAGCACTTACCAACATCAATATTCTCCGTTATATAAAAAATACAGGTTGTAATATTGATTGCAGTTCTATTAATGAAGCAAAGCTTGCAGTAGTAGCGGGATTTGAACCGGAGAATATCCTTTACACCTCAAACAATATTGCTTTTGAAGAAATTGAAGAGGCACAGAGGATGGGTATTCATATCAATATTGATAGTATCTCAAACCTCCGGAAGTTTGGTTTGAAATTCGGACACAATTACCCGGTAGGTATCCGACTGCGGCCTAATATTATGGCAGGTGGAAATCTTAAGATATCGACAGGTCATGCTGATAGCAAATTTGGTGTGCCGCTGGAAGATATTGAAGAAGTGTTACAGGTGGTAAAGGAAACGGGTCTTTTCATCCGCACATTGCATATACATACAGGTAGTGAGATACAGGATGTGGAAGTATTTGCTAAAGGGATAGAAGTGTTGTTTGATGTGGTAAAGTATTTTCCTGAATTGGAGGTCATTGATCTGGGAGGTGGGTTTAAAGTGCCTTATAAACCGGGAGATGAAGGAACCGATATTGAGTTATTAGGAAAAAAAGTAAAAGAAGAATTTGAGTGGTTTGAAAAAAAATACAATCGTCATCTCCAGGTTTGGTTTGAGCCAGGAAAGTATATAGTGAGTGAAGCAGGATATTTTATCTCGAAAGTAAATGTGTTAAAGCCTGCCGGTGAAGCGATTTTTGCAGGAGTAGACACTGGCCTGAATCATCTAATCCGCCCCATGTTTTATGGTGCTTATCATGAAATTGAAAACATTACCAATCCCACTGGAGAAAAAAAACTATATAATGTAGTGGGAAACATTTGTGAAACAGACACTTTTGCAGAAGATCGTTTATTACCTGAAGTAAGGGAGGGTGATTATCTTGTTTTCAGAAATGCTGGCGCATATTGTTTTGAAATGTCATCTCATTATAATTCACGGTTCAAACCTGCAGAGATAATGGTAAAAGAGAACAATGCTTATCTGATTCGCAAGAGAGATGAGCTAAAGGATCTTTTAAGCGGGCAGGCTGAGATCAATTCCTGATCAATTATTACTGTACTGCCCTTACAATTACAGTAGTTATTGTTTTGGATATAACAGGAAGTGTTCCGAAAGGCGTTTCTGTATTGCCATTAGAATCAGTGGTGATCGTTTTCTCCCTGATTATACCAGTCACTTTGTCAAGAGTGATCTTTCCGGTTGATTTATTTTGCATGGTGGTAGTTGTCTCGTTGCCCATCATTTCTGCTTTCATTATAGTAGTGGAACCACCTGTAAAATCAACTGCAATAGTTGTGTCAGTAATAGCTGTAATTACATAGGTTATATCAAATTTTTCAGTTACTGTTTCACCTGACTCTGTCCATGAATCACCCACTCCCACACCGCCTTCTTTCTCAGGAATTACTCTGAATACACTGCCTTTACCTTTTTTAGGAGGTTGCACAATCTCAACTACATCTTTCATCATGCTTGTAATGATTGCCATACGGCTATCATTAAGTGAAGAGGCAAAACTGTCAGGCATGGTCATTAATACTTTTCCATAAGGATCAATAATCATATCATATTTTTTCTCCAGCATTTCCTTAACCGGTTTTCCAAATTGTCCATTCATGTCTTTAGGTATATCGGAATCGAAAGATAGTTTCTGGCCCATCCCGTCAAATAGAAAAGTTATCCTTTTTACTGTATGATTAAGAGTATGGTTATCATCTGTGGTGTTTGTTACTCTATAGGCATGGGTTCCGGTGGCGTCTACATTAAAATCAATGGCCTGGCCCATTGCCTGCTGGGCAATGGTGGTCTTTGTTTGTAAGATGATCTCGAAGATTTGTCCCTGTTGAAATTTCAACCGCCCATCTGATCGCTGTGCTAAAATAATGCCCGGGGCAAGCAGCAAAAAGCAATTAAACGTAATTTGTTTAAACATATATAGAAATGAAAAGAGTAAAAAGAAATAAGTTATTTCAGTAAAGTTGACGAATCTATGCCATAATCGTTGCAATCCGGTGGAAAAATAATTGTTATTACATGTTACCTTCCCGGCTGATATTTCATCTTAACTTGCTACTTTTAAAATAACATTTAAACCTTAAAACTGTTTTTTATGCCTATAAGAATGACTGATGATCCGGTAGATCCTAATCAACGGGATGATGATGGGGGAGGCGGTGGCAACCGTCCCAATTTTCCGGGTGGTGGAGGTGGAGGATTAATGTCCCTCTTGCCTTTGTTGATGGGATTGTTTAAAGGGAAGGGAATTATTCTGTTATTAGTACTTGCTGTTGGGGCCTACTTTTTACTCGGAAAAGGCGGGGGTGGTTGTAATGTGGCACAGGTGGCACAACAGTTATTTTCAAAAAGCGGTTATAATTTTGATCCTGCTGAGTTTAATAAAGCTTCAGTATATGAAGGCCTCGAAGATGACCCCAATAAAAATCCATTACCTGAAGCAGTTTCTTTACTTCGGTTCGCTCCCAGTAGGTCTAACCAGGGGGAACAGGGCAGTTGCGTGGCATGGAGTTGTGCTTACGGGGCACAAACTATTTTAACTGCTGCCGCAACAGGTGCTGATCCAAATACAATTCGTTTTAGCCCTTCTTATTTGTATAATCAGATCAAGCTAGAGGGTTGCCAGGGTTCTTATTTGCAGCGGGCCATGGAAGCCATGCAGAAAAATGGTGGTGTACCCCTTAGCCAATACCCTTATACTGACCAGGATTGTGAGAGGGTGCCAACCTCTGCTGATGTACAGGCAGGAAGACAAAATGTTATTCACGGATTTACCCGTATCACCAACGGAGATAACATTAACGAGATAAGTGTAAGGGGCATAAAAGAACATCTGGCCAAGGATGCTCCTGTTGCCATTGGTATGATGGTGGGACAAAGCTTTATGCAAAATATGATGGGACAGGAGCTGTGGGAGCCCAGTGGTATGGATGCATCACAAATGGGAATGGGCGGACATGCCATGACAGTGATCGGATACGATGACAGGAAATTTGGTGGAGCATTCCAGATCATGAACAGTTGGGGCCCCGAGTGGGGAAATAATGGGGTAGCATGGGTAAGGTATGGTGATTTCAAAAACTATGTAAGAGAAGCATATGGTATTGACCCGTTACCTAAAAGAAGTAATGTGGCAAATATCCCGTTAGAATGTAATATCGGGCTTGTAAAGAATGATGATAAGCAAAACATTGCCTTGCGGACAGCTGGTAACAATTTATTTGAAACTGTAACACCCATCAAAGTAGGTACCCGTTTTAAAATGTCAATAGAAAATGCAACAGAATGCTACATCTATGTTTTCGGGCAAGAAGTGGATGGCAGTAGTTTTGTTTTATTTCCCTACCTGAAGCCTGGCGAAACAGTCTCCAAACATTCACCTTATTGTGGTATTACCGGTTATCGTTTGTTTCCAAAAGCACAATCGCTGGAAGCAGATAGCATTGGTACCAAAGACTATATTGCAATTGTTGTAAGTAAGGATGAGCTCGATTATAATCGCCTTAACCAGGCTATCAGCCAGAGTCGTCAATCCACTTATGCAGGCAAGGTAAATGAAGCATTACAAAGCATACTGATTCGTTCTGCCAGGTTTAACAATACCGTTGATGGAAGGATCTACTTTAAAGTAGATGCCAATGATAATAAAGCCGTGGCTACTATTGTTGCTTTTGATAAACAATAATGCGATGGCAATAAATACTTATACAGCTGAATTTATTAAAATAATGAAACATCCTGTTAAGTTCAGGATGTTTCTGTTTTCAAAACTACCGGCCGCATATTTTGCGGGAGTAAGAGTAAGGGATGCAGATGAAACAAAATGTGTAGTGACAGTTCCATATAAATGGCTGTCGCAAAACCCGTTTCGCTCTACTTACTTCGCCTGTCTCAGCATGGCGGCTGAAATGAGTACAGGAGTATTGGCAATGGCGCACCTTTATAAGATCAACCCGCCTGTTTCTATGCTGGTGGTAAAAGTGGAGTCTGAATATTTTAAAAAAGCAGCAGACAGATCATCTTTCATTTGTGAAGACGGAGCACTATTCAGGAAAGCAATAGAAGAAACGATTGCTACCGGTGAGGCAAGGTCAGTCAGGGCAAGATCGGTAGGAACTAATAAAGCCGGTGATGTAGTAGCAGAATTTTATATTACATGGTCATTTAAAGTAAAATCAAAATAATGAAAATTGCATTTCACGGAGCCGCCAGAACGGTGACTGGTTCGAAACACCTGTTGACATTAAGGAGTGGTAAGAAAATATTGCTGGATTGCGGTATGTTCCAGGGATTGGGAAAAGAGACCGATATCCTGAATCGCAGTTTTGGTTTTGATCCCCGTGAAGTAGATATGATGATCCTTTCCCATGCACATATCGATCATAGTGGTCTTATACCGAGACTGGTGAAAGAAGGATTTGCCGGCAAAATATTTTGTACACATGGTACAAGAGAACTCGTCACAGTTTTATTAGAAGACTCTGCAGAGATACAGGAAGATGATGTAAAATATATTAATAAGAGAAGGGCTGCTTCCGGACAGCCTTATTTGAGACCATTGTATACCGTGGAAGATGCGCAAAATGCCACTAAGTATTTTGAGGAAGCTGATTATGGCCAGTGGTTTGATGTGATGGATGGAGTACAGGCTATGTTC
This sequence comes from Chitinophagaceae bacterium, assembly GCA_016786885.1. Classification (GTDB taxonomy): domain Bacteria; phylum Bacteroidota; class Bacteroidia; order Chitinophagales; family Chitinophagaceae; genus JJ008. The sequence continues at coordinate 21,460 of JAEUVO010000033.1, forward strand.
ACAGATGCGGGACATATCATTGGCAGTACCTGTGTGCATATAAAAGTAGTAGAGGATAAGAAAGAAACGAGAATCACTTTTAGCGGAGACATAGGTCGTTACCGTGATGCTATCCTCAAATCACCCGAAACTTTTCCTCAGGCGGACTATATCATTATGGAATCCACCTATGGGAACAGCCTGCATGATACTCATGTAACCACACCGGATATGTTGCTGCGTTGGATTGAGAAAGCCTGCCTGCAAAAGAAGGGAAAGCTCATTATGCCGGCATTTAGTGTGGGCCGCACCCAGGAGATCCTGTATTCGTTAAACCAGCTTGAAATTGAAAATCGCCTGCCTGAACTTGATTATTATGTTGACAGCCCGCTTAGTATTGAAGCAACAGAGATTATAAAAAATTATCCCAACTATTTTAACAAAACTATTCAGCGGATCATGCAGAATGATAAAGATCCGTTCTCCTTTAAAGGGCTGCGATATGTAAAGACGGTGGAGCAGTCAAAACTGCTGAATTTTCAAAACGGTCCGATGGTTATTATTTCTGCCAGCGGGATGGCCGATGCCGGAAGAGTGAAACATCATATCAGTAACAATATTGAAAATAGCCACAATACTATCCTTCTTACTGGTTATTGTGAGCCCCGTTCTTTAGGAGGCAGGTTGCTGTCAGGAGATAAGGATGTAAGTATTTTTGGAGTGATGCATGAGGTACATGCAGAAGTTGGCTCTATCCGCAGCATGAGTGCTCATGGAGATTATGAAGATATGAGCCAATGGCTGGCATGCCAGGATCCCCGGCAGGTTAAAAAAATATTTCTAGTACATGGAGAGTATGATGTGCAACAGGATTTCGCCAAAAGGCTTATTAAGAAGGGTTTTACCGATGTAGATATACCCGCACCACATTTTGAAGTGGGGCTGGGTTGATGAACGCAGGTATACTTTCACAACTCTTTAATAAACCACTGCATCATTTTTCCGTTTATTATTTGTCGACTGAGTTTTTATTAACATTAAACGGAAAGCTATGAAGACAATAAGTAAGCTATGTGGATTGTATGGGTTTTTGATATTTCTTCTCGCAAGTTGTGGTACAACCGCACATATTGAAAAAGATGATAAAGCTGATTTCAGCCGGTATAAAACCTTTGCCTGGATAGATAAAGATGGGGAGGGAGAGAGTGATAAGAATAAAAAGAATGATCTTACCGAACAGCGAATCCGGGGTGCTGTCAATGCGGAGTTAGAGAAATCGGGTTGGAGAGAAGTAAAAAACAGGCCAGATGTTCTGTTGAGCTATGATGTACTGGTGGAAGGGGCAACAAAAGAAAAGAATACTCCTGTATATTCAAGACCCTTCTCAAGAGTAATATATAATCCATACACCCGCCGCTATACTACCATTTACTACCCTTCACAATTTGTAGGCTATGAGAGAGATGAACGGGCTGTTAAGGAAGGCACAATTACTATTTCAATGATCGATACTAAGACGGATAAAACAGTCTGGCAGGGATGGACAACAGATGAAGTAAATAGCAGAAATCTTACTTCAAAAGAAATTCAATATGCCGTAAGATCGATCTTTAGAAAATTTGATGTTGCGAAAAACTAATTTAAAGGACGGTTCGATACTGATATAAAAAACCCCTGAAAAGGGGTTTTTTAGTACCGGAGAGCAGACTTGAACTGCCGACCTTCGGGTTATGAATCCGATGCTCTAACCAGCTGAGCTACCCCGGCGAATGGGCGGCAAAAATAGCCATTTCAGGCTAAAGATTGAAATGAAATTTGCCCTTAATTTTATGGTATTACCATGATTAAATTACGTCTTGCAAAACCCGCTGATTCAGAAGGCATACTTGCTATCTATGCACCTTATATTGAGAAAACCTCTTTTACTTTCGAAACAGATGTACCATCCGCAGAAGCATTTGCTGACAGGATCGACTCATACATGGAAAGCTGGCCCTGGTTGGTGTGTGAAATAGATGGAACAATAGCGGGGTATGCCTATGCTGCCCGCTACCGGGAAAGAGTGGCATATCAATGGTCGGTGGAATCCTCGGTATATATACATGATGATTATCAGCGAAAGGGCATAGCAAAAATATTATACTCTGCTTTGTTTAAGATTTTAACAAAGCAGGGATTCCGTAATGTGTATGCAGTTATAAACCTGCCAAATGAAAAAAGTGTGGCTTTTCATGAAAATCTTGGTTTCAGATTTTTTGCCATGTACGAACAAGTGGGATATAAATTAGGTCAATGGAAAAATGTTGGCTGGTGGAGATTAATAATAAATGAATTCGATGAGGAACCTGCAGCTCCTGTATTATTTTCTATGATGGATAAAGAATTTTTGCCTGCATTGTTCGAAGAGCAAACAAAACAAGTATAACATTAATCAATCTTTATTTCAAATAAACTTAGCGAAATACAACTGTAATAATCAGGCAGATCAGTTGTTGTATCCGGAGTAATGATCTCCAAAAAAGTGAAACCACATTTTTTATAGTATTCAATAAGTTTGGGATTATCACCCCAGGTGTCCATCCGAATGAATTGTTTGTCCAGCCGGCGACTATGTTCTTTGGCCCAATCAATTATTTTGCTTGTATAATTATTGCCGCGGTGATTTGGGTGAGTAACAATGCGGTGAATATATACGGAAGGGTCATTATTTCGAACTCCCCAGATAAAGGGATCATCATAGACTGTTAGAAAAATACAGACTATCGTATCATTATCCACTATTTTCCATTGACGACGTTCTTCAATTTCAATTTTGATCATGGCAGGGTCAAAAGATTGCCAATGCCTGTTTGATTTTTCTTTCTGATATTCTCTTGCTGCATCATACAAACTAAGCATCATGGGTATGTCAGCAATGGTGCAGTTGGTGATTTGCATACTGTAAACTTACTCAGAATTTTTGGCCATAATAAAAAAGCCGCCCCCCGAAAGAAGCGGCTTAGTTATAGCTGGCAATCGTCTAAAAGCTAAAAGCAATACGGGCAAACAGGCGACGTCCGGCTGTTCCCATTTGCACGGCATCCCAGGCTCCGCCTGTTTCAGTGTTATAGGCCCAGTCTTTAGCGCCTTTTACCACGCCAAAATCAGGGTGTGCATTCAAAAGATTATCAACTCCAAGATGCAGCGTTAATTTTTTAAATAAAGGATGACTGGCATAAATATCAGTTACCAGTTTTCCTGAATAATCAAACTGATCTGGTACATCACCACTACCATTATCTAAAGGAACAGTAGGTGATATGCCTAATCCATCCTGCCCATAACCTAACAAGGTTACTTTTCCAAAATAAGTTAGCCTTGTTCCCAGTGTAAGTTTTTTCCTTCCATACTCAAAACTGAAAGCTCCTTTCATTTTAGGTGCAGAAGCCAGGATAAATTTTTGTTCTCTGTCACTCAAAAAAGTCTGGCGAAGGAATGCTGAACCACTGAGTTTAGACGGAACATTGATCTTATCAATCTCCATGTTTTGAATATTACCTGCAAATAAGGCCCGGTAGCGGCTGTCACCAACTTTCTTATTGAAGTCAATCACCACATCAATACCGGAGTTGGTTGTATTAACAGCATTGGCAAAGAACTGTGCGTAGCTAACATTTAATGCTGCCATTTGCGAAGCAAGACCCGGATCAAGACTTGGGTCGCTGCCATCAAATTGCCCACTGATCACTACCCGGTCTTTTATTTTGGTCATATAACCATCCAGTGTAACATTCAGATTAGCGGTAGCCTTCCAGGTAAAGCCTACACTGGCACTTATACTTTTTTCTTGTGTAAGATCAGGTATACCTGCGGCTTTTGCCAATGAACTATAGTTAGGGGCAATCTTTACTTCGGCAATATTACCCGCCTGTACAGTGGTAAAAGTGGAGCTGAAATTGATCTGTTGTAAAGAGGGAGCTCTGAAACCGGTACTGAATGAACCTCTCAGGTTAACATTTTTTGAAGCTTTTACCCTGGTAGCAAATTTATAGTTATGGGTAAATCCAAAATCACTATAATTTTCCAGGCGAACAGCCAGGTTAACTAACCAGGCTGGCACGATATCAAATTCTGCATCACCATAAAAGCCGAGTACATTACGCTGCGCATTCACTTCATCATTGGGCTGATATCCCGGAAACCCTTGTGCACCGGTTGCTTTATCACCAGACAGATCATAGTTAGTGTAGGATGCTTCTTCGCCGGCATATATTTTATAGTTTTCATAGCGATACTCTATGCCTAATCCAAGGTTAAAGTTCTTTGCAAATTCACGGCTAAAGTTCAGGTTGCTGGTGTTTTGTAAGAAAGAGAAACCACCATCATCAAAATGCCTTTGTGCTGAACCAATGGAAGCATTGAAAGTTTTGTCGCCATAAAAATGAAAGTTATTTTTCCCAACAGTATTGCTCATGTCCCAGTTCCAGTTACCCCAGGCCACTCCTTTAAAACCACCTGTTATAGAAAAGTCTTTGATTTTTGTTTGTATATGAGGACTGTACCAGATTTCTCCGTCACTGCCTACCCTCATTACTTCTGGTACAAATACCAGACCTCCCATTGCATCGGTGGGAAACCGATCAGGCCTGGCTGACCAGTTGCGGGTGAATGCGTAGGCATCAGATGATTTGCTATTGTGACCACCAAATGAGTAAAAAGATGTTTTTCCTTTACCTGGTAATTCAAGATTATAAAAAGTTCCAAATGTGTTTACGCCTGCATCTCCATGACCACGACGATAAATATCTAAGTACATTGCTTCATCATCAGTCTGGTAATTATCTGTTTTTAATGCCTGGCGGAATGTTTTTGAAGTGCTTACGCCATCAAAAGTAAGATTGATAAACCCTCCCTTTTTGCCTAAGGGTAAGCCAAAATTTACATTGGCGGCAATCGATTTGCCATCAAATTTTCCTGCATGTTCATAATCCTTATGCAGATCTGATTCAAAAGCAGTATTGAATTTTGGATCATAATAAGCAGCTACTCCAACTGATCCGTTTATCTCGTTCACTGTTTTTTTCGTAACAAGGTTAATAACACCGGCAATAGCGTCAGAGCCATATTGGGCAGAAGCGCCGTCTCTTAATATCTCAACCCTTTCTATAGCAGAAGAAGGTATGGCATTGAGGTCGGTTCCCGCATTACCTCTTCCTCTTGTTCCGAACATAGCTACAAAGGCTGTTTGATGACGGCGTTTCCCATTTACCAAAACCAATGTCTGGTCAGGGCCAAGTCCCCGCAAAGTTGCCAGGTCAATGTGATCAGCACCATCACTACCACTTTGTTTATTGTAGTTAAAAGAAGGAGCTGCATAATTTAGTATAGAAGTCAGATCCATCCTGGCAGTGGGAGCTGCAGCTTGTGCAACATTGATCACATCTACCGGTGCGGTGGTTTCAGTTTTTACCCGTCCGGCCCTCCTTGATCCTACCAGCACTACCTGTCCAAGTTCTTCGATAGATTGGGCAAGGGTAATATTTACCGGTCCCGTAACATTTGCTTTTATGGTTTGCCTTACAAACCCGATGGAAGAGATCTCCAGCTCATCATCGGAGTTTACTGTAAGGCTAAATGTACCATCGGCACCCGTTAATGCCATTTTACCGGTTTTTTTTGATTTTACAGTTACACCTGCAATGGGGAGGCCATTAGCATCTGTTATTTTACCAGTCAAAGCTTGTTGTGCTATAACAGCAATACCTGTAAATAGGAAAGAGAAAAATAGAAAGAGAGCCTTTCTCATGTTGATTAGTTTGGTTAAAAGATAACTTAAATATAAAGTAAAATATATTTAAATGAAATGGCTTTCTGCTAACCCCTGTGGATATTGACCCGGAGGAGCTATAACTTATAAGAAATCAGGAAATGTAATCAGAGGATTTTGGGGTAGTGCAGCAATTAAAAAAAGCTGCAAAAGCAGCTTTTAGTCTTATCAATCATGATTTGAGAAAATTACTGTGCTGCCGCTGTAACCACTTTTTCCAAAGCAACTTTTCCGGGGTATTGGTCTAATGCTTTTTCCAGGCAGTCCATGGCAGCATTGATAGCATCAAGATTCAGCACATAAGCCAATCGCACTTCATTTTTGCCCAATCCGGCGGTACCATAAAATCCTGTGGCAGGTGCCAACATTACAGTTTGATTATTATAGGAGAACTCTTCGAGCAGCCACTGACAAAATTTGTCGCTGTCGTCAATAGGTAGCCGGGCAATTGCATAGAAAGCACCGCCAGGATTTGGACAGAAAACACCAGGCATTGCATTAAGACGGCTTACCAACAAATTCCTTCGACGCAGATATTCTCTCTTAGGGGCGTCAAAATAACTGTCGGGCAGATCTACAGCTGCTTCACCCATAATTTGTGCGAGTCCCGGGGGGCTTAATCTTGCCTGGGCAAATTTCATAGCAGCATCATATACCATTTTGTTTTTTGTTACCAATGCGCCCAGCCTAGCTCCGCAGGCACTGTATCTTTTTGATATGGTATCCATCAACACCACATGTTGATCCAATCCCTGTAAATGCATGGCACTAACATATTCGCCATCATAGCAAAACTCACGATATGCCTCATCACTGAATAGATATAAATGATGTTTGATGCATATATTTTTCAGGGCTTCCATTTCTTCCTGGCTGTAGAGATAACCAGTCGGGTTATTCGGGCTGCAGATGATGATAGCTTTTGTTTTACCTGTGATTACTTTCTCAAAATCCGCAATAGGTGGTAATGCAAAACCTGTTTCTATGCGGGATGTGATGGGAACAACATTTACTCCGGCGGCACAGGCAAAACCATTGTAGTTGGCATAAAATGGTTCAGGAATGATCACTTCATCACCCGGATTGAGGCAGGTAAAAAAACCAAACATGATAGCCTCACTTCCTCCTGTTGTTATCAGTATCTGGTCATGAGCTACTTCGATGCCCACTTTTTTGTAATACTGCACCAGTTTGCGGCGATAACTTTCATTACCTGCACTATGACTGTATTCTAACACTTTAATATCAGCATGGCGCACTGCATCCATAATAGCTGGCGGCGTTTCTATATCGGGTTGCCCGATATTCAGGTGATAAACCTTAATACCTTTTTTCTTGGCTGCCTCTGCATAAGGTACCAATTTCCTGATTGGGGAGGGGGGCATTTGAGTGCCCCGTTGAGAGATAGTTAGCATTGGACAAAGGTAGGGTTCATTGTTGAATGGCTGATATCTGTAAAAAACAACCCTTTACAGGCAAAGTTTTTTCATTAGAAGCCAGATGATCTATTTGAAACAGAAACTAATTATCGTTTGAAGAAATAGTTTATGAACTATTACATAATCTCATTTTTCTCAGATCCCTGTTGTGCAGATGGGTTGTGAACTATTCAGTAACAGATTTTTTAGTACAGAATAATATAAAGGACGAGGGATGCTGAGTACATATTTGGAATAATTAATTCCGAATTACTGCAGTTTCTTGTTATCGGTGTAGGAGATTTGAACTTTACATTTAAGCCTCTGTTATCAGTGTAATTACTTAGAAAAATTGTCGAGGAGGGTTGAAAATCATTAATTTTTTGACATTAATCAACTCAATTACTAAAAAAATGGCATTGTAATTGTTAACTTTATATGATTAAAATCTAACTATATGATTACCATTACAATCGTTGTTTGCCTGCTTTTTGTGGCATTCTTTACAGCCTCTGTTATTGCTGTAAAAGCTGAAGCAGAAAGAGGAAGACAATAGTATCGGTTAGTTGACAAGAAATTATAGTGGAGGCTTTGCAAAAGCCTTTTTAGAAAACCCTGCTCAAAGCAGGGTTTTCTAGTTTTTTAGGATCTTGAATTCTACTCTTCTGTTTAATTGACGGCCTTCATCTGTTTCGTTAGTAGCTACCGGTTGTGTCTCTCCATATCCTTTCGACGTAATTCTGTGCGGGGCTATACCTTTTGCTAAAATATATTCCGTCACAGACCGGGCCCTGTTATCACTTAACTTGATATTATAGTTATCTGAACCCCTGCTATCAGTGTGTGCACTCATTTCAATTTCAATGGCCGGGTTTTCATTCAGCAACTTGATCACCCTGTTCAACTCTATAAATGATTCGGGTCGGAGGTCCCATTTATCAAAATCGAAAAACACATTATTCAGCCGCACCACTTGTCCTATTTCAATAGGAACGAGATACAGGTCTTTATGTATTACTTTATATCCTGCCTTAACAAGGGAGTCGAGATTCAGATTTTCTGACTGGGCAAAGAAGTGATCAGCAGTGGCTCTTATCAGGTAATTTTTATCGTATGGTAATACAATTTTGAAAGATCCGTCAGCCGGATTGGAGATTGCATTGCCGGCTTCTGTTCCCTCTGGCAACGTTTCATATAGCAAGGAAGCATTGATTGGCTGATTTGTTTTTTTGTTGTACACATTACCGCTAACCAATACTACAGGATCCGGCTTTTCTCTTTCCAATAATTTTACTCTTACAATATCACTTTCGCCGTATCCTTCCTGGCTGGTGGTTAGGTAAGCATACTCTCCGCCGGCATCCAGTGTAAAAAAAGCATCCCAATCAGCACTGTTAATAGGAACACCAAGATTTACAGGGTCACTCCATTTCTGCCAGCTATCATCAAGCCTTTTAGTCATCCATATATCATTATCGCCAAAACCACCCGGCCGGTTACTACTAAAGTAAAGGGTCACACCGTCAGCAGCAATGTAGGGAGTTAGTTCATCATACTTTGGGAGATTGATTTTTTTACCGAGGCTTTTAGGTTCCGACCAGCTTCCGTCTTTTTGCAAAAAGGAAACAAAAATGTCATTATCAAAACTACCTTTTGTTTCACCAAAATAGAGCAGGAGAGTTTGCCCGTCATGTGACATACTGGCTCCATACTGGTGCCCCCGATCATATTTTTCATAATTTTTTATCCTGAGCATTTCTGGTTTACCCCAACTGCCATCTTCTCTCAACATACTCATGCTGACACCATTTCCTACATAATCCCCATTTATAAAAGCATTTCGGATCAGTATACGGTTATTGTCTGGTGATATCCAGAATACTGCATTGTAGTAATAAGTATTAAGCGGATGTTCCATGTGCCGTGCTTCTCCCCATTTACCAGAGCTGTCCCGGAAAGAATACCAGATATCCTGTGAGTTTCGTATCTCGCCAAATTTTCTGTTAGCAGGGTGATTTTCACAAATGAAGAAAAGTATGTTCCCATCTGCAGATATTGTTGGGCGCAATTCAGGAAGATTGGAGTTGATCTTTACTCCAATATTTTCAATTTTAAGAATAGTGCCCGCCGTAATAATATTATCCTTTTGTGGTACCAAAGTACCGGATGTATCAGTAGTTGCTGATGGCTGGGCAAACAAATAGCATGTGCATGTGGTAAGTATAGAAAGGAGGATAGCTCTTTTCACAGGCCTGGATTTGATGCTAAAATAATAGAAAAAGCCGGTTTCTAATAGTGTTTACAAAACTATAAGATTCTCAGCTCTGTCCTCCGGTTCAGTTGTCTCCCTTCATCTGTATTATTATCTGCTACTGGTTGGCTGGCTCCATAACCCTTTGCCGTTAACCGGTTGGCTTTGATGCCTTTACTGACAAGGTAATTGCGAATAGTATTAGCCCTTTCCTGGGATAGTTTGAGGTTATGAGCATCTGATCCCACATTATCAGTGTGGCCGGCGATCTCAGCTTTTATTTCTTCATGTCGTTTCAGGTATTCCAGCAGTTCAGTTAACTGTGTGTATGAATCTACCCGAAGCGAGGCTTTGTCAAAATCAAAATGCACATTATCAAGCCGGTAGTTTTTTGGAGGCGCAAATTTAATATTCACCCAAAATGGATCAGTAAAATATTCATCTTCGGCAAGGACAGGAACTTTAATGATGGTGTATTGTGTTGTATCAGAAATACTTTTCAGGCTTACATGATAGTTATCTCCCGGCGGCAACAGTTGCTTTATTTTTCCGGCAGCATCAGAATAACCTCTGATAGTCTTTCCTGTCTTTTCTCCCCGGAAAATCACTTCTTCTCCTTTTCTTGGCTTTGCATTCATATCAGTTACAGTAACATTTACGGTAGCTATACGGGGGAATGAATCGGTAACAACTGTTGTTTGTTGCCCCCGGGCAAAACAACCTGCTAGTAATAAAGGAAGAGTGATTTTTATCATGCATGTTTTTTTATCAACGAAAAGAGAGAAAGAAATATTGCAAGAGTAAAAATATTCGAAAAGGGACCTATATCTTACTTACAGATGACTCTTGAACTTTGAGCAGAATAGAAAAAGCTTTCAATTCATTAGTTTAACCGGTATAAAATAATCATTACCTGTCTTTTCATTGTTTGTGTTATTAATAACATTTTATTCAGTATTAAGTGAGAGTTTCATTGGCTGATACTGCTTATTTTGGTTACCTTCGCTGCAATGAACAAACCCGGCAATACAAGAATTTCAGCTTTCTTTTTCTTTCTCGTTATTGTCTGCCTTGGTGTCAAAACCGCTCATGCTGCGCCAGCTATTCATAAAACAGCAAGAGAAACTATTTCTGAAGAATTGCTTGGACTTCCTAACGGAGAATTGGAAGTATTATCCTTTCCGGTAGCATCAGGCTGGCAAGTTGTAGTTCAGAAAAACCCGGGCCAGCAAGATTTTGTACTGTCCATCAGCACTCTTCAATACCATTTATCCTCAACAAGTTCATATAATAAGGGATTCTTATATTTAATCAGAGATTATCTCTTACATATTTATCCTACTCATAACTTTTGGTAATTCTGACAGTTTCTTGTTTTTTATTAACGGTATCTGCTTAGGCGGGTACTGCATTTTTTATTTACTAAACTAAGGTTATGAATCCGACATTAATAACTGCATTGGTATTATTAGGGGCAATATTTCTGATCATTAGTATATTGGTATTTGTACATGATCGGGATAAAAAGAGAGATACAAAAAATAGTACAGGCACTGAATAGATTGTAAGTATGGCCATCAAACAGGTGGTCATACTTTTTTAGGGAACACCAGTATATGCCGGCATAAATAATTTATGAATAAAGTATAATGAGATATTACAGAAGTTTTATCTTTCGTTTAAAATACAGATATATGAAGAAAAATTTTATTATCCTATTTCTGCTGTCTTTGTCAATTACGATCCTGGCACAGGATATTGATTACAAGAAAGGAATGATACAGGTTAATGGAAAGGATTATGCAAAAATGGAAGTGACTAAACAGAATTTTGGTCTTACAAAATCATTTGAAGTATTTTCTTTGTCCGGAGAAAAAATTATCATCGCAGCTCCGGCTACCGAATTTGAATCAGACAAGAATGATAACTCTTATCTTTTTTACCGGGTCACTTTTTTAACTTCAAACCAGGTGGGCATCTTTAAAGTATCCTCACTCAGCCAGGAAAAATCATTTGCGAAACTGGTTGGAGGCAGTGGTATCCTTATAAATGACAAAGCGGATGATAACAAGGTAAGGGAGTTTATAGCTGCCAAAGGTGCAAGCCCTTCTATTGCCGTAAATTATACTTTGGTAAATCGCAACAGGGTATGGCCAATCAGTTTGCAAAAGGATAAGAACATTGAACAGAATTCTAAAATTATAGGGAGCTTCAAACCGGTCGGCTCGCAAAACGGTCTTGATATGTATGAGTTTATGCTGCCTTCGGGAGTAATAATAGCAAAAGTTTCTTTTGCCGGAGGGAACAATGCACAAAACATGGAACTGTTTACTGCGAAAGACAATCTGAAAAGGACAGTACCGATACCACAAAAGGAAAAGATACTGGCAGCGGATGTTAGTATCGATAAAAACCAGTTCACATTAAAGCGTATTACTCAATGGCTGGTCGATAACCAATACCTGTAGAAAGCAAACGTAATTGATTAACTTTGTACAGGCTTAAATAATTGATCAGTGAGTAGCATAACCCCTTCATTTTTTTTGAGATGGATGTTCTTTGTTTGGGCAGGCATTTTCAGTTGTTTTTTTTCTGCTGCACAACTATGTACAGGTAGTTTAGGGGATCCTGTTGTTAATATTACTTTTGGTGCAGGTGGAAACTCCGGTTCTGGCTTTATAGCGCCGGGATATAATTATACATCTTCCTCTTGTCCTAATGACGGGTTTTATACTATTACCTCTTCTACATCTGGCTGCTTTGGTAATGCCTGGCATACAGTTAATGCCGATCATACTGGTAATGGAGCTTTTATGCTGGTAAATGCCTCTTTTCAACCAGGAGATTTTTATGTAGGGACTGTAACCGGCTTGTGCCCAAATACGACATATGAATTCTCTGCCTGGATAATGAATGTTCTATTGTCAGCCAGTGGTATTAGGCCTGATATTACGTTTAGCATCGAAACTCCTTCCGGTGTAATATTGAATCAATACAATACCGGTGGTATCAGTGTTACTGCACAACCTTTATGGGAGCAATATGGGTTCTTTTTTACAACTACTGCTGGCAATCCTGATGTTGTATTGAGAATGACAAATAATGCACCAGGAGGGGGTGGTAATGATCTTGCACTGGATGATATTACATTTCGCCCCTGCGGGCCTGTACTTAACTCTGTTATACAGGGGAACATTAATGATACGATAGATGTTTGTATCGATGAGCAGACTACTTATTCTCTTTCAACATCAATATCACCAGGGTTTATTTCCCCAGTCTTTCAATGGCAGGTAAGTACGGATTCAGGTGATGTGTGGGTTGATATACCTGGTGCAAATAGTCTGACTTTTCAGCGCCTGCCGTCTTTGGCAGGTAATTTCTGGTACAGGTTAACAGTTGCAGAAAGCGGAAATGCCTCTATAACCGCCTGCCGGATCGCTTCCAATGTACTTATTGTGAATGCACACCCTAAACCTATGGTCAATGCAGGGCCAGATAAAGTGATCATTACAGGCCGCAAGGCAACACTTGGCGGCGCTGTTTCAGGGGAGAGCCCAACCTTCAACTGGTCGCCACCTGATTTTTTGAGCGATGTAACTGTTCTTAACCCGGTTACTGCACCTGATCAGGATGTTTTGTACACATTATCTGCCGAATCACAGTTTGGGTGTACGAATGAGGACCAGGTAATGATCAAAGTAGTAGCGGGTATTTTTGTGCCAACTGCTTTTACACCTAATAATGACGGGAAAAATGATAGCTGGAAGATCCCTTTTCTTGACCCGGATCTGGGTGCCAAAGTTAATGTTTACAACAGGTATGGGCAACTGGTATATCAGGCAGCAGGAATGATTGTTAATTGGAATGGCACCCTAAAGGGAATCCCGCAACCTACAGGCACTTATGTCTATTACATTCATTTCACTGATGGAACACCCGATATGAAAGGTACATTGAATCTTATCCGGTAATAAATTTATGTGATGTTCGTTTTAAAGTGTAGTAAATACCCTGCAGCCGGTATTTCTTTACTTTTATATTAAATTACCTTAGAAGCATGAAAACAAAATTTGCAGGACTTTCTATAATTTCTTTTCTGTTTTTTGCCAGTTTAGGTGCTACACAGGATGCACAAACTCTATATAATGATGGGGTGAAATTAAAGAATGAGAAGAATATAAAGGAAGCAGCCGAAAAATTTAAACAAGCCGTTTCTTTAAAACCTAGTTATACCGAAGCTCGTTATGAATGGGGATGGTGCCAGAACGATCTGAAAGATTATGAGGGAGCTATTGCAAATCTCCGCAACGTACGTCTTACCTGGGGCCATATACCAAAAGTTCATTTTGAACTTGGATATGCATTTGAAAAATCAAATAAGACAGATTCAGCAATTAACTGCTATAACCGTTGTCTTCAGTTGAAGCCGGATTATAGCTTGGCTTTTAAACAGCTGGGGTATATAGCCTATACAAAAGAAGATTATGCTAATGCTATTATACAATTTAAAAAATATGAGGAAGCTTCAAAAACAGAAATAACTGATTACTTATATTGGTACAGAAAAGGGTTTTCATATAATGCTCAGAAAGATTTTTTCAGTGCGAAGGCAGCTCTTCTGAAAGCACTTTCTTTGAAAAAAGATTATGTAAACATTTTTCTTGAACTTGGATTTGCCAGTTCCAGATTGAAAGAGGATGAAGAAGCAATAAGATATTATAATCAGGCTATAGCAATAGACCCTAAAAATCATGTGCCTTATAACGGTATTGCAGAAGTATACCGTGATAATAAGAAAGACAGAGAACTGGCGAAGACCTGGTATCAAAAAACACTGGCAATTAATCCAACTGAAAGAAAAGCTTGTTTTGGGATGGGCTTTTGCCTGAACAGCCAGGGAAAGTACACTGATGCCATTCCATATCTCAAAACCGCTATTGAAAAAGAACCAACTTATACAGCTGCTTTTGTGGAATTAGGCTACAGTTATTTTAAAGTCAACAGGATCACAGAAGCGATTGATAATTTAAATAAGGCCATTTCTTTGAATGCAAGTAATGAGAACTCAAGATACTACCTGGCATTGATCTACATTAACCAGAAAAACAAAGTGAAAGCACAGCAAATGGTGGATGAGTTAAAAGCCTTAAATTCTAAGCATGTAAGCACCTTACAGCCTAAAGTGGATGCGTTGTAATTTTCGTAATTTCTTTCATTTATTCTTCAGCACATTGCAATTATAACATATTGCCGGGCAGATGTTCATTAGCCAGGAACAGTAATACGCAACAGTATATTTTTACTTTGTAACATTTTACTATGATTTATTTTCATTTGCAGGTATGAATCAGCCCTGGTAATGAAAATATCTTAACTGCGCAGGCAGTTTGGTATGCAATGAGTATCCCCGGTTTTCCAGCCGGGGATTTTTATCACTTATCAACCATCTTTTTGCAGATGAGAACCAGGGATTAGCGGCGGACAATCATCTCTGAAGGCTGAAAAAACGGTGAATATTTTAGCATCGTTAAATTCCAATATTCATTAAAATCAAATCTGAACGTATGAAAATTAAACTAATCTTTCTCTGCTGCATTGGCAGCCTTCTTTTTTTTGCTTCCTGTAAAAAGGACAAAGAACCAGTTCCACAACCCGCACCTTCACAAACAGTAACAGCCATCACTCCTTCTTCGGGACCAAAGAATACGGTGGTGAACATCCGCGGAACCAATTTTGGTACCAGCACTGCAATTCTGAAGGTTTATTTTAATAATGTGCAGGGAACTATTCAATCGGCTAATGATACACTTATTACTGCTGTAGTACCTGCAAATGCAGGAACAGGAATAGTAAAAGTGGAGAAAAGTGGCACTCAGGTGAATGGACCATCATTCGAGTACTTTGTGGCCGCAAGAGTACTTACATACGCCGGAAGCAGTATTGGCTACGCCGATGGTAATGCAGGAGCCTCACAGTTTAATATTGTAAGCGGTGTGGTAAAAGATGCTGCCGGAAACTTATTTGTTTGCGACCGGGATAATCATCGTATCAGGAAGATTACCCCGGCAGGTGTTGTATCAACATTTGCAGGAGGCGCCAGTGGTTTTGTGGATGGCACAGGCACGGCGGCCCGGTTCAATCAGCCTTACTGCATAACGATTGATGCCACTGGTAATTTATACGTTGGTGACAGGATGAATCATGCTATCAGGAAAATTACACCTACCGGTGTAGTTACCACTTTGGCCGGCAATGGTACTCCCGGCAGCCAAAATGGTACAGGCAGTGCAGCCACATTTGCTGAACCCTTGGGTATAGCGACAGATGCGGCCGGAAATATATTTGTGGCAGATTATTTAAACGGACTGATCAGGAAAATTACACCTGCCGGTGTAGTAACAACTTTGCTTAGTCCTGGCCAAGTTTTTGGGTTAGTATTTGATGCAAGCAATAATTTATACTACACAACGTACAATAGTCACCAAATAATGAAATATAGCAGCATGGGTGCCAGTTCTGTTATAGCAGGTCAAAGCGGCACAAGTGGTACTGAAGATGGTACTGGTACAGCTGCCCGCTTTAACTTCCCATCAGGTATAACAGTTGATGGGAATGGCAATCTTTATGTTTGCGATGCCATGAGCCATCGTATCCGCAAAATTACTTCGGCCGGAGTTGTTACCACTTTTGCAGGGAATAATGCAGGCGTTACAGATGGTATCGGCAGCAGTGCTGCATTTAATACCCCGTTAGCAGTTTGTGGTGATTTCAATAAAAATGTTATTTATATAGCCGATTTTAATAATCATCGCATCCGTAAGGTAGTTGTTGATTAAGCAAATAAAGTATGAATAAAAATGAATTCTGGCCGAAAGAAGGAAAGCTAAAGAAGGGACTGATAATCCTGGCAATAGTAATTGTATCAGCATTGGCAGCTACATTACTGGAGGAAAAGAACGGCCTCAGGTTATCAAAGAAAGTATATATGGTTATTGCATTTCTCTGTATTGCTATCTGGATATACCAGCCTGGCAATAAAAATGACAGTTCTGTTAACCATAAATGATTCTTGGTATGACAACAACTGGTAAGAAAAAACAAATCAGTATGAACACCGTGTTTGGAAGCATAGCACTGGGCATACTGGTTGTAGCAACGTACATGACTTTTTCCCATCATCCAATGGCAGGTATTGTCAGTAAATGGCAATCAGGTGTGATTGGCAGGGATGAATATTTCCCGGCATTGACAATTTTTCTGCTGGCTATACCGGCTCTTTTAGTATTGATGGTTGTAAAACTACTCCTTGTAAAATGGAGGCAAATAAAATAGAAGGCCATAATAGAATCATTAATCATTACTTACCTTTCCTCTCATATTCCCGCCACGGCGGGAATATTTTTTTCTGCAGCAAACCGTATTTTGACCTGTATTTTGGAGCAGATAATACTGTAATGATTGTTTATTGATAGTAAGAAAATGATAACTGACTGTTCTTGGTTTATAAGCGATTTGTGGTAGAATAACTGTTAGAAGAAACAGATAATTAATTTCATAAGATTGAGAATCCTTACTTACTTTTAAGTGCATACCAAACTTAAAGTTATAGAAATGAAAAGCCGGATTTTTTTACTCTTAGTAATATTCCTGGTTCAATTTAAAATAATTTTTTCCCAGGATTGTATCTGCCCGGAGTATAATGTGCTAAGAAATAGGCATACTCAGAGTGAGTCAAGTGCTAAACCTTTCGTCGATCAATTACTAAGATCTGACAATATTATATGCGAAGCAAGAGGTAATGAATGGATGGCTACTGAGTATTTGGGCGAAAACAATTTTGATACAGCCGAAATTTACTTTCTGAAGGCTGAAAAACTATATATACAGTCGGGTTGCAGTGACAGTGTTTTTGTAAGTGTATATAAGAACTGGGCCCAATTACATTATACAAAGGGGGACTTTGGCAAAGCGCAGGACTACAGCTTTAAGTTGCTCAGGGCAGCAGAAGCATCTGGAAATCCTCATGAAATTGGCGTCTGTAATACTATGATTGCGCAATTGTTTAATCAAACCGGCCAGGCTGATAAAGGGATAGTTTATTCAAGAAGAGCGGTACTTTTTTTGGATAAAATAAAAGATACTATTAAGAAATCTGATTTGCTTGCTAAATTGGCTAAGCGTTACCTCTGGCACTACCAGGATACTAAAACCTCATCCAGTCTTGATTCGTCAGAGTTATTTAGTTACCAGTTGCTTTACTTAGCAAGATTAACCGGCAGAAAAAGCTCTATATCTTTTGCCTTTAGTAATCTTGAAGGGGTTGCCTGGGAGAGAGGCGATTTGAAAAAGGCATTGGTATTTCTTGACAGTTCTTTTCTCTATACTGACAATGGAAATTATGATATGCTGGGAACTAATTATTTTGATAAAGCAGATATTTATATTGAACTCAAGGATTATGTTAATGCTGCAAAAATGGCTGATTCTTCGTTGTATTACAGGAAACTGACTGATAACAAGATCTATATTGCTGAAGGTTATGAATTGATTGCAAGAATAGGTAAAGAGAGCGGCGATTACAAAAAAGCATATGAGTTTAGTGTAATGGCAAGGGCTATAACCGATAGTGTGAGGAATGTAGAAAAGACTAAAGAAGTTACAGAATTGGAAAGAAAATACAGTCAGGAAAAAAATGAACAGAAAATAAAAAGCCTGGCACAGCAGAAAAAAATCTATGTATTGCTGGCTGCGGCGGGTTTGTTTGCCCTGATCGGCCTTGTTTTTTTTATACGACAGCAGGCGATGAAGCACAAACAGAGAATACTGGAAACAGAGCAGCGATTGAACCGGGCCCGTATGAACCCGCATTTCTTTTTCAATGCCCTGTCTTCTTTGCAGTCATTTGCTTTGGAAGGAAATGATGGGAAAAGCATTGCCAGTAACCTTTCAAAGTTTTCTCATATAATGAGAGAAACTCTAGAAAGCACCTATAAAGAATATGTAACAATCACCCAGGAGAAAGAATTTCTGGAAGAGTATATTGAGTTACAGGCAATCCGTAATCCAGGGAAATTTGCTTATTCTGTTGTAATTGATGGAGAAGTAGATGCTGATGAAACGATCATTCCCTCTATGATACTTCAACCGTTTGTCGAAAACAGTATAGAGCATGGATTCGCCGGAATTGATTATGCCGGGCTGATTCAGATAAAATTTGATATGAGAAGCAAGGAATTAGAAGTTAGTATTATAGATAACGGTAAAGGACTGATAAGTGGGCCAAGGGATAATAACGAGCATATTTCAAGAGCCAGCCAGATTATTAAAGACAGAATTTACCTGCTCAATATCAAATTGAAAACAAAAGCTTCTTTCAGTATTGATAATAACTTAAATGGAAAAGGAGTAACCGTGTTGATCAGGCTACCCCTTTTATACAAACAAAATCTAAACAATTGACTACTTTAATTTATCACACCCAATTTCTCTCTTCCCCCCATAGCTGTTATACTTAATAGTACTGCTGTAATTACCTCCGCCTGTATAATCCTGCCGGAAGGTAAATTCCTGGTACATGCATTTCCCGTCATGATCTTTAAAAATTCCAACTGCACTTACGATGCGGTAAAGAATAACACCCAGTTCGTTTTTCTTTATTGTCCAATCGGGGGAATTAATAATGACTTTTGTAAAATGTTCTTTCCATCCAAGCTTATTTAATGCTGCTACCATTTGCTGTTCCATGGCCGTGTTTTTCATTCCTGCTTTCGGCAATGTCCTGCTGGCCATCAACTCATCATGCAGTTTGCCTGACATTGCTTTAATTTCAGTAATGCCGCTGTTGAGATCCAGGGAAAGTTCACTTTCAATATCTCTGATATTGTTTGTTGGAAAGATCAGTTCACAGGTAATAGCATGACTTACATCACCTCCGCGAACCAATTCATCTAAAAAGTAAGAGATCGTCCAGTTTTCTTCAGCAATGTATGGAGCATAATTATCTTTCAACCACTGTGCATCAGGCAATAATGCAAACTGGATGTATGATTTGTTTTGTGCAGTTAACGGCAATTCAAAGTATGATAAGTCGCCACCCCAAATAGCAGTACCTCCATCCACTTTTATTCTTACCCGTAAGTTTGTATTACCATTCATAGCCTCATTAGCAGTTACTCCCAGGTATGCTGTACCATAAATATATTCGCCGGTCTTAAACTCAGTTTTAATAAAAGATGACATTTCACTTTCCTTACCGATTACCAATGGCTTACTGCTCCAGATTATTTTGTTTAAATTTTGTTTATGAAAATCGCTGGTAAAGAACCTGGATGCTTCTCCTTCTGCATTGCCCAGCAGTTTATTTATTTCCTGTAACTTTTTCTTAAAAGGCTCATTGTTGGGGGAAAGTATCAGCACCGCTTCACACTCATATTTTGCATGCTCCAATAAGGCCATTTTCTTTTGCGGATTGGAGGCTCCTCTGCTGTCTGTCATTGGTTGGGTAACATTCCATTTCAACCGGTCTGCACGGATAAGGTATTTATCGTAATCAGCAAGAGCTTCATCTATCTTGGCAATAAAACCTTTACCTGCAGCTCCTGTGTTAGTTGCTTTTTTTTCGGTGTATTCAGCAAGGTTCAATGCTTTTACTCTGTCGTGATAGGCTTTTCCGGTTATGCCAGGTTCAATATCGTACCCGGAAGAATATACGCCGATTAATTTTTGCCAGAAACCAACATAGTAATTTCTTTCTTCTTCACCCTTTGCACTTGCTTCTTTCTTTTCATCGTTTTGTTTTTGTATTTCAGCTTCCTGCTTTGCAACCATATCCTGGAAAACCTTCAATTCTGCTTCCATAGCAGATGTGTTATAGGAAGGATCTTTTTCCTTTATAGTTTTTAAAAGGTTTGTTGCACCTACAAGGTATGAGTTAACACTTTTACCCTGCTTCATCATCTCAATTTTTCCCCAAAATGATTTTACCTGGGTTTTTGCCGGTCCAGTATAACTGGCATCTTGTGCATGGGAGTTTATAATAACAAATAGGCAGAAAATGGGTAAGATAAATTGTTTCATAATTCACAGATTTTGGGATAAAATAAGTCTCTTATTTTCAGGGCATCACGGAAAATGGACGGGTGCAGTTTTTGAATGGATAATTGCCTAAAAGGGTGTGATATCTGCACTATTCACAATTAGGCAAGTGTGAAGTGTTAAGAACTTTTTTGCTGATTGCCATAATGTTATCGAAATTTGATGAATACCAAATATGCAGAGCCTAATCCCAGAAGTGAATAATGAAAGCACTATTGATAGACGATGAAAGCACCCAGCGGAATGCAGTGAAGCTATTACTAAGATCTTTCTGCTCTTCAGTGAAAGATATTGAGGAGGCTAATGGAATTAAGCAAGGACTTTCCATGATCCAGGATTTCAGGCCGGATATTGTATTCCTTGATGTTGAATTAGGAGATGGTACCGGCTTCGACCTGATGAAACAAGTAACTGATCCTGAGTTTCAACTCATATTCATTACTGCTCATAATAAGTATGCTATTAACGCCTTTCAGTTCAGTGCAATTGATTACTTATTAAAACCGGTTGATCCGGATGCATTACAAAAAGCAGTGGGGAAGGCGACCACCAATATCAGGAATAGTAGCCTGAAGGAACAGCTCAAGGTTCTGCTGCAGCAACTGGCAGGCATTCAGAACCAGGACCGCAAAATAGTGTTGAAAGATATCGATAATACTTATTTTATTAAAGTGTCTGATGTATTGTATTGTGAAGCCGCCGGCTCTTATACAAAGTTTTATTTTACTAATAACCAGCCAATTCTTGTTTCTAAAAACCTGAAAGAATATGAAGAAATCCTGGAAGGCCTTGGCTTTTTAAGAACACATCATTCTTATCTGGCTAATCCTGACAAAATAAAATTGTTTGACAAAACAGATGGCGGTCTTTTAATTCTTGAAGGAGGTCTGTCAATTCCCGTGTCACAGCGAAAAAAAGATTTTGTGATGCAAGTGCTTGAAAACAGATAAAGTTATTTTCAATTTTCCCAATCACAGGTTACAGCAAGGATTAATCAAACTAAAAATCCCCTCACACGGATGAGGGGATCAATATATAATTATGAAAAACGATTAACCTTTTTTAGGAGTTGGAACTTTAGCTCCTTTCTCTTTCACATAGATTTCATAAGCCTCAGCAGTTAAGACTTCACCGGTGATCTTCACAGATTTTGTCTGATCTATACCAGCAAATTTGATATACACATCTTTGTTGATAGGGCCAACAGCGGCGGCATTATATTCTACTTTTAATTTGGCAGTAGTGCCGGGCATAATAGGCTCTACAATTTTTTCAGGAGTAGTGCATCCACAGGTAGACCATGAGTTTTCTACTACCACGGCTTTATCACTGATGTTCTTTATTTCAAAGTAATAAAATACAGGAACACCTTGTTTTATTTTACCAAAATCATGGTTCTCAGTATTGATCTTTACAGTTTCTTCAATCTTAACCTGGGCAGACATTCCGAGTGTAAAAACGAATGCAGTTGCGAGCAAAAGAATTTTTTTCATGGTTTTTAAATTTTTAAAAAGATTGCTTTTTTAATAAATCAACAGATGAATTGGCCGGTGCAGGTCCTTCAGGGGCCTTCCACACGGTACCTTTTATTCTAATTTGTTTTGTTTGCGTTGTATTATAGGTAATAGTGATGAATTTATCAAACGGACCTTCTCCGGCTGCATTGAAACCAACTTTAATTTTTGTTGTTGCTCCGGGAGCAATCGGATCGTGGCTCCATTCCGGGGTGGTGCAGCCGCAACTAGCTTGCACATTGTCCAGCTTCAGGGCCGTTTTACCTGTGTTCACAATTTCAAAAGTGTGATAAACAGGTTTGCCTTGTGGTATCTTTCCAAATTCAAACTCAGCTTCCTTTAACTTAATCACATCTTCAACAACAGCTGGTGGTTTAACGGCTGTTCCATGATTATGCCCATCATTTTCAGAATGGGCAGGTTGTTGTGCAACCAAACTTGTAGCGATCAAAAAAGATAATAGTGATAGGGTATTTTTCTTCATAATGAAGCTTTTAGCGACATCAAATTTACGGGAAAGATGGCATATTACATAGCGGGGTTGCAAGGGTTAGCACCTATTTTTTAACAGGGGAATTAGGCGCAGTCATTCTCCCTATTTTTGCGATATGGAAAATACTAACCCCGATATGATGACCGAAGCCGGTAAATTGTCATTTGACAGGTTTAGGGATGAAGTATTAAAGGATTTCCGTACCGCTTGCATAAGCAGGGAAACCAGCTTGTTAGGCAGAAAAGAAGTGCTGGGTGGAAAAGCCAAATTCGGCATTTTCGGTGATGGTAAGGAAGTGGCACAAGTGGCCATGGCAAAATTTTTTCTGGCAGGTGATTTTCGTAGCGGGTATTACCGTGACCAGACCTTTATGTTTGCAGCCGGATTGGCTACTGTTGAGCAGGTTTTTGCACAGCTATATGCTGATCCTGATGCTGGCCGGGAACCCTTCAGTGCGGGCCGCCAGATGAATTGCCATTTTGCCACCAGGATGGTGAATGAAGATGGGGAGTGGCTTGACCTGGCAAAT
The DNA here is from genome assembly GCA_016786885.1 of Chitinophagaceae bacterium. GTDB lineage: Bacteria > Bacteroidota > Bacteroidia > Chitinophagales > Chitinophagaceae > JJ008. Next base: position 44,547 of record JAEUVO010000033.1, read on the forward strand.
GCTAAAAATATTTCGAGTGATATTGCCCCCACTGCGGGACAGATGCCAAGGGCATTAGGCCTGGCTTTTGCATCAAGGGCATTCAGAAATATTGAACAATTAAAACAATTCAGGAATTTATCATTCAATGGTAACGAAGTGTGTTTTGCCACAATTGGGGATGCCTCTACCAGCGAAGGTCATTTCTGGGAGACGATCAATGCTGCAGGTGTTTTACAGGTGCCTCTCGCAGTTTTTGTATGGGATGATGGCTATGGTATTTCTGTTCCTAAGAAGTATCAAACTACAAAAGCCTCAGTATCGGATGCGTTGAGTGGGATACAAAAAACAGAAGAGTCAAATGGATTTAATATTTACAAAGTAAAAGGATGGGATTATGCAGGGATGTGTGAAGTGTTTGAAGAGGGTATCCGGTTAGCAAGGGAAACGCATACACCTGTGCTGTTTCATGTGGAGGAAATTACACAGCCACAGGGGCATTCCACGTCAGGCAGTCATGAAAGATATAAAAGCCCGGAACGTTTGGACTGGGAAAGAGAGTGGGATGGTATAAAAAAAATGAAAGAATGGATCGTTGCTAATGCGCTGGCAGAAGAAAGTGAGTTGGATGAGATCATAGAAAAGGCAAAAGAATATGTTCGGGAAAGCAAAGCATCTGCCTGGGCTAAATTTATCACTCCTGTAAAAAAGCAAGTGGCGAGGACCACAGATCTTATCCATGCGATGGCTAATGCTTTGCCAGAGCATACGACTGAGTTGCAAAAAATTGCAGTCGAAATATCAGCCAACCGGGAACCATTGAGGCGAGATGTATTGAAAGCTTTGAATCATGCCTTGAATATTGCAGGCAGTGCTGATGCAGCTTTTTGGACAAAAGATTATTACAATGATCTGCTCCAGGAAAATAAAAAACTTTATAACACACATCTGTATAATGAGGGCCCGAGGAGTGCTCTGAATGTGCATGAAGTGAAAGCTGTTATTGAAGCTGATGCACCAATGCTTAATGGCTTTGAGATATTGAACAGATTTTTTGATGAACTGTTTACAGCAAACCCAAAAGTGGTGGCTTTTGGTGAGGATCTTGGCTATATAGGTGATGTGAACCAGGGTTTTAGCGGATTACAGCAAAAACATGGCAACGAAAGGATTTTCGATACCGGCATCAGGGAATTAACTATTATGGGTCAGGGAATAGGTCTTGCATTGCGTGGGCTAAGACCAATTGCCGAAATACAATACCTGGATTATCTGTTGTATGGCTTGCAGCCATTAAGTGATGATGTTGCAACGCTGCATTACAGAACGGCAGGTCAGCAAAGCTGTCCACTGATTGTAAGAACGAGAGGACATAGACTTGAAGGCATCTGGCATAGTGGTTCTCCTATGGGTATGGTGATCAATGCGCTTCGCGGTATGTATGTATGTGTGCCAAGAAATATGACACAAGCTGCAGGTATGTATAATACATTGCTGAAGAGTAATGATCCCGGTATTGTAATTGAATGCTTGAATGGTTACCGGTTAAAGGAAAAATTACCATCTAACCTGCTGGAGTTTACTGTACCACTAGGTATCCCTGAAATAATAAAAGAAGGTACAGATATCACTGTCGTATCATATGGCTCAACGCTGCGTATCATACATGATGCAGTAAATATGCTGGAAGCACAGGGTATCAGCTGTGAGATTGTGGATATACAGACCCTACTGCCATTCGATATAAATCACCTGATTCTTGATTCTCTCAAAAAAACAAACCGTATTGTATTTATTGATGAAGATGTGCCAGGCGGTGCTGCTGCATACATGTTCAACAAAGTCATGGAAGAGCAGGGCGGTTATAAATACCTGGATGTGGCGCCTCGTACTATTACCGGCAAAGCCCATCGCCCCGCTTATGGCAGCGATGGTGATTATTTCAGTAAACCAAATGCAGAAGAAATTGAAGCGGTGATCAGGCAAATGATGGCAGAATAGAAATTAGTTGTACCTTATACAGGCAAATTTATTTTTAACCATCAAACCGTTTATCATGGCCATCGTAAAAGTTATAGAAGTAATCGCTTCGTCTGAAAAAAGTTTTGATGATGCCGTAAAACAGGCTGTAAAAGAAACCTCTAAAACTGTTCGCAATATTGACTCTGTGTGGATAAAAGATATGAAAGTGCATGTAAAAGCCGGGAAAATAAAATCTTACGGAGTGATCTGCAAGGTTTCATTCCGGATTGATAAAGATAAAAAAGAAAAAGAGAGCGAAGCATAAATAATCACCGGGGAAATGAATATCTGATAATCCTGTCTTGCTTTATGAAGACAGGATTATTTAATTTTATAAGACAATGCCTACTCATTTTCTGCATATAATAGATATACTGGGTACCATTGCGTTTGCAGTATCAGGTGCTTTCCTGGCTATGGAAAAAAAGCTTGACCCTTTTGGAGTGTTAGTATTGTCTTTTGTTACGGCTATTGGTGGAGGCACATTAAGAGATATAATGATAGGTAACTTGCCAGTAAGCTGGTTAAGAAACGAAACAGCTACTATTGTAATTTTTTCAGCAGCGGTGGCTACCATGCTGTTTGGCCGTTACCTGAAGCAACTTACCACTACTTTATTTCTTTTTGATGCATTAGGGCTTGGCTTGTTTACACTGGTCGGCATCAAACTGGGCATTGAGAAAAATTTCAGCATAGGCATTTGTATCACCTTAGGAACTATAACCGCCTGCTTTGGTGGAGTGGTCCGGGATGTACTGTTGAATAACATACCACTTTTATTCCGCAAAGAAATATATGCAATGGCCTGTATAACCGGGGGCGCATTTTATTTTCTATTGCGAGAAATGGGTATCAACGCTGATCTGGCAACAGTACTTTGTATCCTTATCATTTTTATTATCAGGATAGTAGCCGTTCAATTCAAACTTTTCTTACCTCAATTCTATAATTCAACAAACCAACAATGAAACTTTCTCTTTACCAGGCAGATGCTTTTACAAATAAATTGTTCGGTGGTAATCCCGCTGCAGTAATACCACTAAAGAAATGGCTTGATGATGAGCTGATGCAAAAAATTGCTATGGAGAATAACCTCGCAGAAACGGCTTTTTTTGTTCCATCAAGGCAAAAGGAAGCTGACTTTGATATTCGATGGTTTACACCCACCCTGGAAATAAATCTTTGCGGGCATGCTACACTGGCTTCTGCCTATGTTATAATAGAAAGATTGAAATGGAAAAGGAAGAAAGTTGTTTTTAGCTCAAAAAGCGGATTGTTGACAGTCACCAAAGCAAAAAAAATGTTGGAAATGGACTTTCCGTCATGGCGACCTGAAAGAGTATCAGATTATCCGGCAGAACTTCTTGCTAGCCTTGGCAATCCTGAAATTGCCGGAGTGTATTGTAACAGGGAATATATTGTGGAGTTGATGAATGAAGAGGCTGTAAAAAAATGTAATCCCGATTATTCATTAATGAGGAAAGTGAATAAAATGGTAATCATTACCGCTCCTGGTAATGAAGCGGATTTCGTTTCCCGTTTTTTTGCGCCGACAGCCGGAATAGATGAGGATCCTGTAACCGGCTCTGCCCATTCACAACTGATACCTTTTTGGAATGAGAAACTAGGTAAAAAGAAAATGAAGGCTAAACAACTTTCGCAACGAAGCGGCGATATTTACTGTGAACAAAAAAATGAAAAAAGAGTATTGATGGGTGGAGAATGTGTTTTCTATATGAGGGGAACCATCATACTGTCTTAATCAAGGAATCTTTCTTTAAGTGATGCTGTCGGAACCATACAGGTTTCTTTTCTTCCAAACCATTTGTACCTGTGCCGGGCAAACCATTTATACAGTGGCTGGCTTATGAATGAGGGAACTATAATGAAAATGTACAGTAACCGGGCCGGCCAGTCCAGATATTTGCAAACCCGTATAGCTGCATTGGCATAGGTATAAGCTTTATTGTTAGTTATTAAAACAATTGTATCCGCTGACAGAGGTACTTTGTATTGCTCAATTAGTTGCCTTGCAGTTTCCGATTGAAGAGGAGTAAATTTTAATTTTCCCTTTCTGTCATTACGGATAGCAAAATTTACCATGTTGTTACAAAAGTTACACACACCATCAAAAAGCAGAACGGGATTATTAATTGCCACGGCAGCAAAGGTACTGACTGGCGGTATTTTCAGGGATTAGTTGTAATTTTTATTCTGAATTCATATTTAATGAAACCGTTTTTCTTTCTTTTACTGGTGTTGCTTTTAACTAGTAGTAGATTAGTTGCCCAATCAAAGGGTATTACTCATGATTCTGCTGCTGTATTCAAAACTATTTCGATGGCTGACTATTACTTTGGACGGCTGCAGTATGATTCAGCACTGATGATGGCAAATAATGCAGTAAAATTAGCCGAGTCAAAAAAGTATTTTAAAGGCCAGGGCTGGGCCTTGGTGAAAGCTGTGGAAATACTCATTGAAAAAAAAGACTTGCAGAAGGCAGACGAACTGGCTTTGCAGATCAATAAAATAGCTAACAGGGAAGGAGATACATTGCTGAACAGTGTCTCTATATTGCAACGGGGTCAGGTAAAGATGTATAGGGAAGAATACGACCAGGCAATTTTGCTGTTTGATAAAAGTATCAAAAGCGGCCTTGGCCTGTATCCTAATATGTACCTGGCACTTGCATTTAATGATTTGGGATATGCCTGGGGTTTAAAAGACGAGTATCAGAAGCAGGCCGAGTTTACACACAAATCTCTCAGTATATATGAACAGCTGAATAATGACGAAGGAATAGCTATGGCTCTGGGTAATTTGTCTACAGTGTATTTCCAGATGGGGCAAGCAGAAAAAGCAATTGAGTATGGAAAACAGTGCCTGAAATACCGGCAAAAAACAGGCGATAAGGCACGGATTTCCATCACTTGCTGCAATCTGAGCCAATATTATGTGAGAATCAATAAGGAAGAGGCCGCAAAGTATCAGAAACTGTGTGTTCAGTATGCTAAAGAATCAGGAGATGAGGCAAGGATCATGCATTCTTATATTACCTCTTCGCTGGTGGCAAATGCAAAAAATGATAATAAGGAGGCTTTTGATTATGAACTCAAGGTGATTGATATGCTCGAAAGATCAAAAGCAAATCAACGGATGCTGGCCCGTCGATATATAGCAGCTGCATTTTACACAGATATGCTGAAGTATGATTCTGTTTCTACACTGGAGTATTATGATAAATCGATATTGCTGGCTAATGAATTAAAGGATCGAAGTACTTTAAAAGATCTGTACCTCTATCTGTCTGACTACTATAGCAGGAAAAAAAACCACAGCGAAGCTCTTATTGCCTATAAAAAACATATCCTTCTTCGGGATAGTCTTGTCTCCGCAGAAAAGGAAGAACGAATTGCGGAACTGGAAAAACAATATGAAATAAGTAAGAAGGATAATGAAATAGAGCGTCTTCAGAAGGACCAACGAATCAATCAGCTTGAGATAGAAAAACAAAAAGCGATTATTGCGGGGAATATGGCGGTTGCTCTTCAGAAGCAAAATGAGATTGATTTATTATCTAAATCAAGAGAATTACAGGATACCAGGATCAGGCAACAGGAAGGTGAGCTGGAGAAAAAGGAGTTGATCGCTACTGCCAATCAACAGCAGTTAGAACTGGCAGCCAAAGAAAAACAATTACAGGAGCGGAAAATAAAAAATCAGCAAACACAGCGTAATCTCTTGCTTGCCGGACTTGGTCTTGTATTCCTGCTCGGGTATACGTATTTTAATCGTTATCAGTTAAAGAAAAAACTGGAGCAACAAAAAAGCCTGTTGGCTATGAGAAATAATATCAGCCGTGATCTGCATGATGATATTGGTGCTTCCCTGAGTAATATTAATATCCTGAACGAACTGGCCAAAAGAAATATCGACCAGCCTGAAAAGTCAAAAGAATATTTATCGAAAGCATCCGAAGACATTCAGCAAATAAGTGAATCATTATCTGATATAGTATGGAACATCAATCCTAAGTATGATGATATACAAAACCTTTTTGTCAGGATGAAAAGATATGCTGCGGATATGATGGATGGAAAAAATATCAACGGACAGTTTGAATTTCCTGCAGACGAAACATCTCTCCATCTGACCATGACACAGCGCAGGGACCTTTACCTTATATTTAAAGAAGCTATTAATAACCTGGTAAAATACTCCGGGGCCAGAGAGGCAACTGTAAGATTAAACGCAGATAAGAATAATATTATACTAAGGGTAGAGGATAACGGAAAAGGGTTTGACCGGCAGCTTATCAAACAAGGTAATGGCCTTTCTAATATGGAACAAAGAGCCAAAGTATCAGGAGCTGAACTGAACATCTTCTCCGGCACCGGTAGGGGTACCACCATTGAACTGATTATGAAAGTTGCCTGATTACCCAAAAGTGTAATTCTTCATCATTTTTTTAATTATTACTTTGAGCTTATATGGCATACCAGCTGTTGATATTTGAAGATAATTCCCGCTTACGTCAGTCGCTGGAGTTGTTACTGAATGATGAAACTAATTTTCAGGTGGCAGGATCTTATCCTCATTGCGATGATGCGGCAAAATGGGTTAAAAAGTATGATGCCGACCTTGTGATAATGGATATTGATATGCCTGGCATTGGAGGCCTGGAAGGTGTGAAACAGATAAAGAATGCAAACCCAGAAGTAAAAGTAGTAATGCATACAATGTTTGATGATGACAGCAGGATATTTGACTCTATTTGTGCAGGAGCTGATGGGTATATGCTGAAGAATACATCTCCCCTGCAATTAGTAAATGCACTGCAGGAAGTTATGTTGGGTGGCGCTCCAATGAGCCCTTTTGTAGCACAAAAGGTTTTTCAGCATTTCAGGAACAATAATACGGTAAATGAGAAATTTGATCTTACTCCTAGGGAAAAGGAGATCCTGGAATTATTGGTAAAAGGTAATTCCTATAAAATGATTGCAGATAAGAGCGGGGTTACTATTGACACAGTTAAAAAGCATTTGCAGAATATTTACCATAAACTTCATGTAAACTGCGGCACAGAAGCTGTAGCCAAAGCACTGCAACACAAGATTATAAAGCTGGATTAGATCTTTTCTTACCCGAATGTGTAATTGACCGGTTTTTGTTTTTTTCAAAGCTTTACAATCTAAATAATTCTTATGCGATACCTGGTGAGATCATTCATTACGCTGTTGTGGCTGTTTATTTATTCATCCGGCTTTGCCCAAAAAGATATTACCAGCCAGTCTGCAAAAAGAGTTGACCTGGCAATAACAAACGTTACGGTGATAGAAGCCACCAGTAATCCTTCAACGGGTCTGCATAAAGTAAAAGTTTCGGTGACTATTCAAAACAATGGTGATGCTCCGTCGGCCCGTACATCATTAAAAATGTTGGTACAAAATCAAATAATGAATCTGGTGGCGCCACCCAACCCACAACCACAAAACCCCTGGCATCAATTGGGCGATAATCAACCGGTGAATGCGATTGCACCTGGCCAACCTGTAACCGAAGAATATCTTTTTATAGAAACAAAAAAAGTGATAACCACCAGCCGGTTTAATATGGGTGTAATGGCAGATGCCGGGAATCAGATAAAAGAAATAAATGAAACAGATAACCGGTCAGCAGCAATAAGTGTAACCCCGGTTGCAGAACGGGCTGAGTATGTTGCCGTAACACCAACGGTTCAAACCATAGCGCAACTTAAAAAAATTGATACACTTGTTTATACTATTGGCCCTTCAGATTTCAAGCTCTCAAACCGGGAAGGTGATTTTGGATTTGCAAGAATAAGTACGGAAGGGGTAAGCATCGGTGCATCAACAAGCTTTAGCGGTAGCCGAGTATATAATAGCCTTGTTGCACCCTTGCATCTCCCCGCAGGAGCAGTAATAGTGAAAATCTCTTTTATGTATATCAATTTATCAACAAGCGGCTGCGTTCCCCATCTGGCATTGAGGTCCAGGTTTTCGGATGAAAGAGGTGGTTGGGTCAGTGTTCAACCTGTTACCAGTTATTGGATTGCTGGAACTGAACGAACAGAGAACAGAAATGGGCTGGCTGATGTAAAAAGCAGTGTTACACCTGCTGGTTTCAGGGTACGTATTGCAGATAATGCCAGTTATAATTTTGAAGTGCTGGCAGATGAAAATGCTAGGTCTGCTACCATTCCCACAAGTTCTTTATGGCCAAGGAATGGTACTTTATTTGTCTGGGGTATTAATGTGCATTATTCTTTAAATTAATTTAATAAGAAATGAAAAAAATATTATTTGTATCTGTATTATTTTTTTGTGCCGTCTCAGTTGTTGGGCAAAATCCACAGCTGCCACCTGGCACCAGGCCTGGTAGTTTACCGGTGCCGCAGAATCCGCGGCTGCTTACACCTCCTGATTTGAGGGTAGAAGAATTAAGCCTGGTATCAGTTATCAGAGATGGTAATCTGAAGAAAATAAATATCCAGGTATTGATACGTATAAAAAATTATGGTGAAATTAGTTCTGCTGCCAGCACGGCATTGGCATATATCAAGAGTCCGGCAAGCACAGGAACACAAAGAACATTGGTAACTGTTTTTCCCACTCCCGCTATTAATCCCGGTGCTTCTTTTGTAAAAGTGTATACGTTCCGGGAAGCAGAGGCTCTTTTCAGACCGGGTACCTTTGATTTCTGGATTAAGGCTGATGCAAGGAATGCAGTTACTGAATCTAACGAAACCAATAATACATCAACCGTCATCAATATTACAGTACCCGAAAGATGATTTTTAAAAAATAAACATGAAATGAGCCAAACTTATAAAACTAAAATATACTTATGAAACCAATCTACTTCATTCTTGCATTTCAATTAGCCCTTACAGGTTTGTTTGCTCAGCCAGGCAAATATGCAGGAACAAAAAAATCCCTGATCGGAAAAATATTTACCGATAGCCGCAACATCACAGGGTTACAGGGATGGGAATTTCGTGAAGGCAGTGTAGTAAACCCATTAACTGATCCTGAAATGATTACAGTAGATGTATTTCAAAAAGGATCGACAGTTATTGTTTTGTATAGTATTAAAGAAGATACCTTATCTGATGAATATCGTATTGCTGATGTGCTGGAAATTAAGGGTGTTACGAAGGGTTGGGAAATAAGGAGTAGTTTTTGCAGGAGAAATGGCGCAGAAGACGCCTATATAACGGTTTGGGGCAGGCAAACACAAAATGAGTTTATGAAACTAATTAAAAAAGCCTGGCGTTTTAACCCCGATAAGCGAAGAATTGAAGCTATTCCAATAAAAGGAATTGATTGTGAAAACATAGGATGTTAATTCCCGGTATTTAAATTTATCATCTATGAAAAATGTAATAAAAAAGCTTGCCTTGATGGCAGCATCTTTTTTACTTCTTTATAGTGGCTTGAGGGCACAACAACCTCAATTACCCAAAGATGTAAACGTTAACCAGACAAAACCCGTTAAGCCAACTAAGCCATTAGTTAAAAAAGACTCAGTAACATATACTGCGGTTCCGGTCACAGTTACTCCTAATACCCGTATCGCTACTGCTGATGAACTGTATATGAGCCAGGGAACTTTTCTGATCCGCACCAGTAAAGATTATCGTTACCTGACTATTAAGGATGTTGCACCAGCTCCTGCATCTTTGGTCTTTATGTGGGAGTTTGTAGAAAGCCCGCAACAGCAGGTATGGCAATTTGTATTGAAAAATGACGGGTATTATAAAATAAAATCACAGTCAGGCCTTTTTCTAACTCAGAAAAGAGTGCTGGCACCTACAATGGATCCTGAAATGAATGAGGATAGTCAGCTATGGCAGTTGATAGAAACACCAGATGGGTATTATACTATCAGGTCAAAAACCAATAAGTATCTTAAATTAATTGACAGGCGAAACAGGGATGGTGGCACAGTAAGCTTTGCGACTAATGCTGAAAATGATGCAAACCAAAAATGGCATTTGATAAAACTAACCAACGATGCCAGGAGAACAACTTCATTTATACCAGAAACACATGGATTCCGGTTTGTAAACACCTTCAACGGAGAAGATATAATCCGCTGGGGTGGATTATGCGGGGGTATGGTGTACTCGTCATTGGATTATTTCAGAAACAGGATGCAGATACCAACACAAACATATACTCCTGCAAATGCCACTACTCTTCAATCTTATATCTATCAGCGTCAGCAACATTCTATGTGGAATGTAAACGAAAAATGGTCGGAACTGGAAGTGGCCTACAATTTCAGGGCTGGAGAAATATTCCGTTGGGGTATACAAGGTACGGGGGGAGGCAGGCTGGAAGAATTGAAGAATGCAATTGATGCAGGAAGGTCAGTGCCTATAGGATTGTTTGGTGGAGGAGTACCCAGTATCAATGGAGGCAGCGGTGGTAACCATGTTGTGCTGGCAGTTGGATATTCTTTGGGTCGTTACAGAGGTGATTTTGGTAGTCGTGCAGGAGAATTTAAGATATTGGCATATGACCCCAATATGCGAAATAGGATGGTTACCCTGGTTCCTGATATGGCAGGACAATGTTTTTTTGAAGTAGAAAACGGTAAAGCATGGAGGGCATACTTTGTAAATACCCGATACGATAATGAACATACTCCACCAGGGGGTATTCCAAATTTTCCGGAGAGGGAGCCTGATGGAAGTATCCGGCATTTATATGTGGAATTTGCCACAGGCAAAGATGACCTGAGAGGAGGCAATGACAATGTAAGTATTGCTGTACATTATGCTGATGGCACTTCACAATCATTTCTTAATGTAAATAATGGGGCAAGATGGGTGGATAACAGTTGGCAAACCATTCACCTGGAACTGAACAGGCCGGTAAGAAGAGCTGATATTCGCTATTTCCGTCTCACCACAAGTTTTGGAAGCGATATATTCAGTGATGATTGGAACCTTGAATGGTTCAGGGTTACAACTGGTTTTGGTGGTATAAACATTACACAATCATTTCCACCGGAAGGCAGTGAATATATTTTCCGGTTTTCAGGCGATGAGCGAAGGCAGATGCATGTGATCAGGGTGGAGTAGTACAGAAGACCCAATTCATCGGAACATTATTTTGAATAATCAGTTATTTAAAAAGAGTAACTATGAAATATTTTGGGTTGCTAATTATACAATTCTTAATGATTGGGAATTTCGTTATAGCACAGGATCTACCCCGCAGGGATACTGCCTGGGGTGACTGGCCTGATCAGCCTTATTATAATGGTATACTTTCAGCTCCGGTTGTCATTGGAGAATCTGTTGCCGAAATCATAACACCAACAGGGCAAAAATTATGTTTTGATAAAAAAGTACGCATCAAATCATTGATCAGCAGCGGTCCTGTTGAGCAATGCATGTATATCAACACCGTAAAGGGTTATGTAGGAATCATTCCGCCTCAAAGGGGAGGTGGCGGACCAGAGTTATGTGATATTAAAACCGATGATGCCAAATTCCTGTTTTATGTGCTGGGGCTAAAAGGGAATGTATATACTTTCAAAAATGCGGAAAAAAATGGAACTATCGAGCATTGGGTCTCTACAGGAAATACACAGACGCATCAGGCTAATCTTACAGGCCCATCCGGGAATTACACAGTACATAAAAAGTCTGAGCGAAGAGGTTACTGCGGAGACAAGATAAAAACATGGGCTTATAAGTATGATAATCCATCCAGTCCTGTCTATTTCCTTTTCGGAAAAACTTTTCCTGATGAGATCAATGTAAGCAGCAATAAATACATTGGAAATTTCGGGGTGGGATACCAGTTTACAGATAAAGGATTATTTATTATTATGGAAATGGAGAGTGGTAGTTACAGTTGTAAAATAACAGAGCTGGAAGAGGTAAGTGTATGTTTCGACCCGGCACCCTTTAAGATAGCAGAGGATGAATTTTTTATAAAAGCAAGTGCTGGCATACAAAGAGAGAGAGATAAGATTGCAAGGGATGAGGCCAGGGTGGGAGATGATTGTGTATCACAAAAAATGGCAGTCATAGAATTCAGAAAGGAACAGGTAAGATTGCAGGAAGCAAGACTATATACCAGCCAACAGGGTAATGTCTACCAGGACCCTGTTGCTCAACAAGCAATGGCACAGATGATGGATCATGCAGCGATGACCAAACAAATGATCCTTGATAATGAAGTAAAAATATGCCAGGCAGAACGACGGCTTTCACAAGCCAGCAACCAAAGCAGCAGGGAGAGATACCAGCAACGGATATCTTGTCTTGGAAGCCAGAACAGCCAGTTAAGAAGCCTGGAAGTACAATTAAAGGCACTGGATATTCAGTATGCCAGTGAGCCAGGAATGGCTTTTGCAGAGAAATCGAAAAAATTTATGCAGGGATTGCCAAGAACTTGTGATTGATCAAATGAATGTAGCGGGACGATTATCCCATATTATGAAATACTTTCTGCACATCATCATCCTGCTCTAATTTTTCGATCAACTTACTCACATCCGCCGCCTGTTCATCATTTACCGGCACAGTAACAGTAGGAATCCATTCCAATTCTGCACTGATAGGGGTGATACCTTTATCTTCCAGAGCTTTTTGCATATTACCAAAATCGGTGAATCCACAACGAACGACTAATATATCTTCACCATTTTCCCCGGTACCTTCACCGAGTTCCTCCAGGCCATAATCAATCAGCTCCAGTTCCATATCTTCTGCATTCAGGCCTTCGGGTTTTAATTTGAATACTCCCATTTTTTTAAACTGAAATGCTACACTACCGCTGTTACCTAACGCACCATGCCCCTTGGTGAAGCAGGATTTTACATTAGCTACAGTTCTCACATGATTATCAGTAGCTGTTTCAACTAATATAGCTACGCCATGAGGTGCATAACCTTCATACAGGATCTCATCATAATTTACCAGCTCTTTCCCCTGTGCCCTTTTGATTGCGGCTTCTACCCGGTCCTTGGGCATGCCCACACTACGGGCATTCTGAAAACAACGGCGTAGGGCAGCATTGGAATTAGGGTCGGGGCCACCGGCTTTTACTGCAATAATGATTTCTTTACCAATACGGGTAAAGTTTTTCGCCATTTTATCCCAGCGGGCAAACATCGAGGCTTTACGTACTTCAAAAATTCTTCCCATTATTATGGTTAATTAATTAACAGGTGAAAAGGGAGGCAAAAATAAGGCAATGGCAGTAAATGAAAAACCGTCTCGCCTTAGGCGAGACGGTTTAACCAGTTATTTGTGCGAAAATCAACTTTTATCTTCTGCTCTTCCCAATTTGCTGGCATAAAGCCCTGCATGGAAAACAGCAAATGCAATAGAGATGTAGAACAAAGTTCTGTCGGCATCAAAACCTACAGAATTTTGATGTAAAAAGCCTACGATGGCTAAAAGAACAGCCAGAACAATACCAGTATAGCGGGCCAGTCTCATTCCTTTCCTGCTGCTGGTTCCGTTACCAAGGTGGCTGTTTTTAGCGCCATATACAAGGTAAATATCAAGGCCGATCAGCATCCATACCAATAAACGGATCCAGGTATCCATTGGAAGGAAGATCATCATGAACAGGCAAGTGGCCACTCCTAAAATAGGAACTAATGGAACCATTGGTGTTTTAAATGCTCTTGGCAGGTTAGGCATCTTGTTACGCATCACCCATACACCGATACAAACCAGGATAAAGGCAAACAAAGTTCCGATACTTGTCATTTCACCTACCACATCGGCGGGTACAAATGCTGCAAATGCACTTACAAAGAGCATGAACAGGAAATTGTTTTTTGCTGGTGTTTGAGTTTTAGGATTTACGGCAGAGAAAATTTTAGGGATCAATCCATCTTTACTCATACTAAAGAAAACACGACTTTGTCCCATCAGCATCACTAATATTACAGAAGCATACCCAAAAAGAATAGCTACAACAATAGCACGGTTCAACCAGGGATAGTCAGCATGATAGACACCTGCTGCATCAGGAGAGCCCATATGCTCGATTGCCACGGCAACAGGCGCAATACCATCTTGCCCTGCGAATGAGGTATAGCTGGTAACTCCCGTCATCACATGGGCAAAGAGAATATATAATATGGTACAGATAAGCAATGAACCTAAAATGCCTATTGGCATATCCTTCTTAGGATTCTTGGCCTCCTGTGCTGCTGTACTCACTGCATCAAACCCGATATAGGCAAAAAAGACGATGGCAGCGGCTCGTATGATGCCACTAAATCCAAAGTCGCCAAACTTGCCGGTATTGTCAGGAATATAAGGAGTGTAGTTGTCGTTATTGATGTACTGCCATCCAAGAATAATGAAAGTAACCACTACTGCAATTTTCACCACCACGATAATGCTATTTACAAATGCACTTTCTTTTGTTCCTCTTATCAGGAGTAAACTCATTAATACTATAATGAACACAGCAGGCAGATTTATGATACCTCCGCTCCAGGGGCCAGCTGTTAATTCTGTTGGCAATGTGACCCCAAACCCGTCAAGGAATTTGACCAAGTACCGACTCCAGCTAATTCCTACTGTGGCTGCGCCTACTGCATATTCAAGCACCAGGTCCCAACCAATGATCCAGGCCATGAATTCTCCCATCGTAGCATAAGAATATGTATAAGCACTACCAGCAACAGGGATCATTGAGGCAAACTCAGCATAACACAGACCTGCAAACAAACAACCCAGACCTGCCACTACAAATGAAATGGTGATGGCTGGCCCGGCATGATTGGCTGCAGCCATACCAGTAATAGAAAATAAACCAGCACCAATGATGGCGCCTATTCCGAGGGCTATCAAACCCTTTGCGCCCAATGTTTTTTTCAGCGTATGTGTTCCGGTTTCGGCTGCTTCGTTCATTAAAGCATCCATCGGTTTTCTGACAAATAAACTCATGAATTGGTTTTTATTTAAGTGACTAAGATAAGTATTGATACTAAATTTTACGGTTTCATTTTTTGAATAGCATTATTGCTTTTTCTGTGTAGAAATAGCCAGGTAATATAATGGCACTCCCAACAGTACGATAACCAATCCCGGCCATGTAAATTCTGGTTTATAGAATATCAGCAATACACAGAAAGCCGCTCCCATCAGGATATATAGTGCCGGTAGTAATGGGTAACCAAAGGCTTTATACGGACGTTCCGCATCAGGCCTTTTTTTCCGCAGGATAAAAATGCCGATGATAGTAAGCATATAAAAAAGTACTACTACAAAGGAGATCATATCCAACAGGTCACCGTATTTGCCACTCAGGCTCCAGATACAGGCAGCCATACATTGTATCCATAGCGCCACTTGTGGTACAGCATTTTTATTCAGTGTACCTACGCTTTTAAAAAATAAGCCATCTTTTGCCATTGTATGATAAACCCTGGCGCCGGCAAGAATCAACCCGTTGTTGCAGCCAAAAGTGGATACCATAATTAATACAGCGATCAGTATGGTACCAAAGGAAGGGAATATCTTATTAGCAGCTGCCACAGCTACCCTGTCATCAGTAGGGAATGCCAGCTCATTTAATGGCAGCACATTCAGGTACATCAGGTTGGCCGAAACATAAATAATCGTAACGATCAATGTGCCTAAGAATAAACTCAACCCTATATTTCTTTTCGGATTTTTCATTTCACCGGCAATAAAAGTGACATTGTTCCAGGCATCACTGCTGAAAATAGAACCTACCATAGCTGCAGCAATAGCACCCATCAACGCTGAACCTCCTATGCCGATCCAATTGCCGTTAGTTATAAAGCTGCCCGCTGCATCTTTTTCCACTTGCATGGCAGTGAACCCCGTTTTCCAATTCTCTGCCCAGAAACTTTCTTTGGCCAGTAGAAAACCAAAAGCGATCAATCCGAATAAGGCAAACAATTTGGCAGAGGTAAACAGGGTCTGTATAAATTTTCCTTCTTTTACTCCTTTGGAATTAATATAAGTAAGTAAACAAATAATAACAATGGCCACTAGCTGGCCTGAATATACTTTTATGGAAAATACCTTGGTGATACCTACATTAAACAGGAAATAATTATTACCCAACTCAGGTACCAGGTAAGCGAGAAATTTAGAAAAAGCCACACCTACCGCTGCAATTGTGGCTGTTTGTATAACAGCAAAAAAACTCCATCCGTATAAGAAGCCCATTAACGGGTTATATGCTTCTTTCAGATAAACATATTGCCCGCCGGCTTTGGGAAACATACCGCTCAGCTCGCCATAACTTAAAGCGGCTGTCAATGTCATAAAACCAGTGATCAGCCATACAGCCACCAACCAGCCAGCGCTTCCTACATGTCTCGTAATATCTGCACTAACAATGAATATTCCTGAACCGATCATCGAGCCTGCTACGATCATCGTGCCATCAAATAAACCCAGGGTTGGTTTGAAGGAGGTTTGTTGTTCCGCCATACAATCAGTTTAGAAAATGTCTTGGTTTAAAATAGAGTGGAAAATACAGCTTTCCGTCAAAAGCGCTGAAAAAGAATTATGGGCGGCGCCATACAGAACAGATTTCCGGGATTGGTCGTAAACCTTTAGTTTTGAAATCTTAGTACCAAAAATATGAATCTACGCAAAGCCGGGTTGCTTTCCTTGTTTCTCTTTACGTTGGTGGCTATTCTTCATTTCCTGCATTTACAAAAATGGGTGCCGGTGGATGAAGTCGTCTTAAGGACTGTTCGGTGGATATTCATTGGCAGTCTTGTTTTATTTGGCATTTATAAAAAATCGCTTACTACCTGGATACTGGTGGCCATGGCTATAGGTGTAGAGATTGGTATTGATTTTCCTAAAGGCTCGCAGGATCTGAAATTTTTAAGTACCATTTTTCTCCGGTTGGTAAAAACCATTGTAGCACCATTACTGTTTGCAACACTTGTAGTAGGTATTGCCAGCCATGCTAACCTGAAACAGGTAGGCCGGATGGGATGGAAGTCGATCTTATATTTTGAAGTAGTCACAACGCTGGCATTAGTGATTGGCCTGGTAGCAATAAATATCACAGGAGCTGGCAAAGGAATTACAGTACCGCAGGAACTTCTGAAAGAACTGCCAAGGTCTTCTGAACGACAACTACAATCTAAAGTTATCACAATACTGGACAGTGCCGGAGTAGAGCTGCCACAGGGATTACTAAATAAACTACCTGATGCACCACCAAAAGGCTGGCAGGATCATATTATAGATATCTTTCCTGAGAACATCATCAAATCAATCTATGAGGGCAATGTGTTGCCGATTGTATTTTTCAGCGTCATATTTGGTATTGCCCTTGCGTTACTGAATGAGAAAAAGAAAAAACCCATGCTTGAATTTTCGGAAAGCCTGGCTGAAACTATGTTCAAGTTCACTAACATCATCATGTATTTTGCCCCGTTTGGTGTGGGTGCAGCAATTGCTGTTACTGTAGGACATTTAGGAATTGATATTTTAAAGAATCTTTTCTTACTGCTGATCACACTTTATGTGGCACTAACCGTTTTTATTCTTGCTGTGTTATTACCTATTGCGCTGTTTATCAAAATCCCTGTGAAGAAGTTTATTCAGGCCATCAGGGAGCCTGTTTCTATTGCCTTTGCCACTACCAGTTCAGATTCGGCGCTACCAAAGGCGCTGGAGAATATGGAAAAATTTGGTGTACCCCGAAAGATAGTTTCATTTGTAATACCAACAGGTTACACATTTAACCTGGACGGTACCACTTTGTATTTGTCCCTCGCATCAGTATTTGTAGCACAGGCAGCAGGAATTCCTTTGACATTTGGAGAGCAGCTGATGATCGGCCTGACATTGATGCTAACCAGTAAAGGAGTAGCAGCGGTACCAAGAGCATCGTTAGTTATATTGATTGCTACAGCCGCAACCTTTCATTTCCCATTGTGGCCCATCATGGCTATATATGGAATTGATGAACTGATGGATATGGCCAGAACATCAGTGAATGTGATTGGAAATACATTGGCCAGTTGTGTAGTTGCCCGCTGGGAGGGAGAATTTGATGACAAAAAAGCATTAGCATTTAACGAAAAAGAAGCTGATGCTATAATTGAATAAATAAAAAGTAAGCTATAATGGAGTTGTTGTATTTGCTGGATGGTTTTCATTGGACGAATTTATTACAGCCACAGTTCTACGTAGAAAATGGAGGACTTTGGTTGTTATTGTTTGTGGTATTCGCAGAAACCGGGTTGTTCGTAGGTTTTTTCCTGCCAGGTGATTCGCTGTTGTTTGTGGCCGGCATTTATGCCCATCAAATAACTAAGAAAACCGGCGAAGTAGTGCCTGGTCTTGCTTACCAGTTTCTTGATCTGATCGGTTTGGGTAGCGTAAGAAATGAATGGGTTGATCTGTTTGTACTGGTCGGATTGATTTCTATTATGGGAATACTGGGTAACTCAGTAGGCTATTGGACTGGAAGGAAAGTGGGCCCGGCCATGTATCATTGGAGAGACAGGTTTTTGTTCAAGAAAAAGTATTTGCACCAGGCGCATGACTTTTATGAAAAGCATGGCGGACTTGCGGTTATTGGTGCCAGGTTCCTTCCCTTTATCAGGACATTTGCTCCAATTGTGGCGGGTATTGTACAAATGGACAGGAAGAAATTTCATTTCTACAATGTAGTGGGCTGTATCGCCTGGGTGTTTACCATGATCTTCGCTGGTTATTTTTTACAAAAATGGATACTTAAGCAATTTGGATTTGACTTAAAAGAACACCTGGAGATAATTGTTTTGGGAATAGTGTTAGTAACAACTGCGCCGGTGATCATTAAAATGTTCTCCAGCCCCAAAAAGAAACCTGTTGAAGCAAAAGGGAATGATACAAAACAACCGTAGTGTATGAACCAGGCCAAACCTGTTTCCATTTTTAATATTGCCGTTATAGTTGCCGCATTAGGATATTTTGTAGATATCTATGATTTGCTGTTGTTTGGTATTATTCGCTTACCAAGTCTTCGCTCATTAGGATTAACTGAAGAAGAAGTACTGACCAAAGGGGAATCAATCTTACAATGGCAGATGTGGGGCTTATTGTTAGGAGGTATTATCGCTGGAGTAATCGGTGACAGAAAAGGGCGGCTGAGTGTTTTGTTTGGATCTATTATTTTATATTCTTTGGCCAATATCGCCAATGGCTTTGTGGAAACGGTAGATCAGTATAAGTGGATCCGCTTTATCGCAGGCCTTGGCCTTGCCGGGGAACTTGGTGCTGGTATTACATTAGTATCTGAGATTATTCCGAAAGAAAAAAGGGGGATTGCCACATCGATGGTAGCAGGTATTGGTTTAACAGGAGCGGTCGTAGCATTTGTAATGAAAGAAAATTTTCATTGGCGTACTTGTTATTTCATTGGAGGCGGATTAGGGATGCTGTTATTAATACTCCGCATTTCTGTTTTTGAATCAGGGATGTTTCATCAGGTAAAGAAGATGGATGTGCAACGAGGAAATTTCTTTATGCTGTTTGCTTCACGGGAACGGTTTAAGCGATACCTATGCGGTATCCTTATAGGCCTACCCACCTGGTTTGTTATCGGCGTTATGGTAACTTTTTCCAGTGAATTTGGAAAATGGTTTGGTATTAAAGAAACAATTGATCCTGGTAAAGCGATCATGTTTGCATATGCGGCTATATCTGTTGGTGATATCTTGATTGGTTTCGTTAGTCAGTGGCTGAAGAGCAGGAAGAAGGCGTTGTTTATTTTTTATGGCATCACTATTCTTTTTATGGTGCTGTTTTTTACAACACAATGGAACGGGTCAGTAGCAAAAATGTACTGGATATGTGCAGGCCTAGGGTTTGGTACCGGATTCTGGGCCATCTTTGTCACAATGGGTGCCGAACAATTTGGAACTAATCTAAGGGCCACTGCTGCCACAACTATTCCAAATATGGTAAGAGGAATGTTGGCGATTTTCATTATACCATTATTTAAATGGCTGCGGGGTATTGAAGGGGTTGGTTATGTAAATGGAGGTATTTATGCGGCTGTTATCATCATGACTATTACTATCATAGCTGCTTTGATGACCAAAGAGACATTCCATAAGGACCTTGATTTTGTGGAAATGTAATTGTGGACTACCGGATATATGCCAGTAAATGCACATACAAATGAAATGACATCAGAAACTCCTGCTGCAGACCCAAAAAGGAAAAAGTTCCTTATCATGCGTTTTTCTTCCATTGGGGATATTGTGCTGACCACACCTGTTATCCGGTGCCTTAAGTTACAGGTACCCGATGCAGAAGTACACTTTCTTGTAAAAGATTCTTTTCGTTCTGTTGTTGCACATAACCCGTATATTGATAAAATCCATGTTTTGGCACATAGCTGGGAACTAATGATCGAGGAGTTGAAAACAGAGGAGTACGATTATATCATCGATCTGCATCATAATACAAAAACACTCCGGGTCAAGAATGCATTGCGGAAAAAATCGTTTTCTTTCTATAAACTGAATATTGAGAAATATATACTTACCAGTATTAAGATAAATGTCCTGCCAAAAGTTCATATAGTTGACCGGTATATGAAAACAGTTGAATCATTTGGTGTTAGGAATGACGGCAAGGGACTGGATTATTTCATTTCAAAAGAAGAAGAGACAAAGAGAGAAGATATCCCGGCCTCTCATTCCGCGGGGTATATAGCTTGTGTGATCGGGGCGGCACATGGAACCAAAAGATGGCCGGTGCATAAATGGAAAGAATTTTGTCTGCAAATGAATCACCCGGTCATTCTGTTGGGAGGTAAAGAGGATATGGTAAATGGCAATGAGATTGCAGCAGTGGATACAGTGAAAGTGTATAATGCATGCGGGAAATTTAGGCTAAATGAAAGCGCTGATCTTATCAGAAAGGCGAAATTGGTCATTACAAATGATACAGGCCTGATGCATATAGCCGCTGCCTACAAAAAAATAATTATCTCGCTTTGGGGTAATACGGTCCCTGCATTTGGGATGACACCTTATTATGGTGATTTCTCCATGGCATCTTTACAGATGCAAACAAAAGTCTGGTGTCGTCCCTGTTCTAAGATAGGGTACAACAAATGCCCCCTGGGGCATTTTAAATGCATGGAAAACATTTCCGTAGACGAACTCTTGGAAAGAGTCAGGCAAAAGATTTAACCCCCCGCTCAAAACATTGAGATGGATCTTGCCTGACTCTTAAAAATATTCAAGAGTAATTCAGCTGTTTAGCTATTCATAAAGAACACAGCCAGCACGGTAAAGACTACAATAAAGCCACCAATAACAATACGGGCCTGTACGTCTTCATTGCTCATCATGAGTTTAATTCTTTTCATAACCTGATTTTTTAGTTTTCAAAACGAATGTTAACCAGGTTTTCAAGGAAATGGGGTAAGGTATTCGGAAAGGATAGGAGAGAAATGCAGATAGTGCAAAAGTAAAATGAGGATTTTTGAATTGCAAATTATGTACTGTCTTTTTTAATAGGAAAACTACGATTCAGTAAAACCATTTATGAGTCTAAGATTGTAATTTTAAATAAAAACATTGTGTTTCTGCGTATTACATTACCGTCTATTTTCGTTTTAATTGGGCTATTTACCAAAGGTCAGCAGGCAAGCAGCGCCGTTGATTCTTTTACTATGTATGAAGATGTAAAGATTACAATCGACAAACCAGTAAATTCTATTGAGAGTAAGGAAACGGTTATTATTTTTTTCGCACTTCCAAATGGGAATACGACAGCACAGACAATGGGAAAGAAAATGATGCCGGGAGATGACTGGCATTTCGATATTCAGCATATCAGGGCACAAACAAGGTTTGTCCGCCAGCAAATAAAAAATAAAAACTTTGTCGTTATCTACCTGGAGAATAATTACAAGAGCTGGCCTTCCTGGAAACAAAAGCACCCTGGTTTCAGAACGGAGATCCCTCATATTATTGATTCATTATCTGGTCTGTTTGGAACAAAAAGAAGAAGTATATACCTGAACGGGCATAGTGGTGGAGGTAGTTTTATATTCGGTTACCTGGCAGGTGTCAGCAGGATTCCTTCTGCGGTAAAAAGGATCAGCTTCCTTGATAGTGATTACGGGTACGACAGTTCTTATTATTCCAAGATCAAAACCTGGCTACAGGAAACAAAAGGAGCAAACCTGAATGTATTTGCTTATAACGACAGTATTGCGTTGTATAATGGCAAACCTGTTGTGTCAGCTACCGGTGGCACATGGTACCGGAGCATGTTGCTGTTAAAGCACCTGCAAAATGATTTTTCAATTACTGAATCCAGAACAGATAGCCTTATCATTAATAAAAGCACCGACAAACGAATACAATTCTACTTTAAGGTCAACACTGACAGGGGAATTTACCATACACAGCAAGTGGAACTAAATGGGTTCATTCATTCAATTCTTTGTGGTACTAAATATGATTCGCGGAGATACAGATATTATGGCACAAGAGCTTACCAGGATCTTATCGAGTAACATTGTCAGTTATAAATGGTTCCTGGAATAACACAGGAAACTGCTTCCGGAGCTTTTCCTGCTGTCGGCTATTAAGGTTGTCGAATAGTTTTTTATGTTTTTGCAGGCACAATTCAGTAAGAGCTCTTTTTTGCCCGGCTTTTATTTCCTTCATCACCACCTCAATTACCACATCCGGAGTATGAGGTTCTTCCTTAACCAATGTAATTTTATTGTGCATCAGGCCTGTGCCCATATAGCTTTTAAAAAGGCGTTCCTGAATATAACGGGCCAGGTCATCAGAGCTAACCATATCCTTGCCAACAGTGATAAGCCCTGTTTCACTAACGGTTACCAACAGAATTTTTTCTGCTTTACTTTCTTTTATGGCAGACAGGCCAGCAGATGATTTTATACAAGTGATACTTAAGGCAACAATTAATATAAAACGAAACATAAAAAATGCAGGTAGCAGTTATTAAATGGATGACTCTTGTTACTCTTCTTAAAGTAAGAATGCGATTCTTAATTAATGAACCGCATTCTTACAAAAAAGATCACTTTATAAGGTCTTTGGTGGCTTCATGAATTGGGTGGCGGTCAAAATAATTGCCTACAAAGTCAATTTTTCCGGCGTCATTCAAATGGTTTACACTGTGCAGCCAAAAAGTAAGCTTCTTGCTGTTTTTGTATTTAACATTCACCATTGTCCAGTATAATATCCATTTTCCGGTAGGTGCATATTTACTTTGGGGTTCATTGGCCTGCATGGGAACTACAATATGTTCGCTGAAATTAAGCGAGTCAATTATTTGCCAGCGTTTTTTCCAATATTCATGCACTGCTTTTTTACCGATAAGGCTATCCCCGTTTGACCATGTATACCGGACAGTATCAGCATAATCGGCCGTCATACCGTTCATATCTGCTTTGGAAAAAGCCATATAAGAGTTTTTGACCATGTCCCCAACACTCATATCAAGCATTTCCATGGAAGGTTTTTTCCCGTCAGCAGGCATAGCAGTTTTGCTGCCGTCCTCCTTCTTTTCGTTGTTGCAGGCAAACAGCAATAATGAGCATGCTGCCAGCATGAAAATCTTTTTCATAATGCAAGTTTTGTTTAGGTTAAAAAAAAGGGGGATCTGTCCGGAGTCAGGATAGGGTGCAAGCTGTATTGAAGCTATGTATTTTGTATAACTCCGCCAATTTTAATACCGGAAATTTTGATTATTGTAGTTCACTAAGTTCCAGCCAGCGAAGTTCTTTTTCATCTAAAAGTTGTGTCACTTCACCTATGCGGACAGATAGTTGTTGGAGTTCTTCAAATGGAGTATTTCCGTTATTTAATTTCTCTGTAATAGCTGCCTTTTCTTTTGTGAGGTCGCTTATTTCTTTTTCCAGCAATTCAAATTCTCTTTTCTCTTTATAGGATAGTTGTCTTTTTTTATCACCGACAACCTGTTCACGGTCAGCAGCAGGAACTTGTTTTTCATTATTGCCTGTGTAATAGGAAGGATTTTTATCAGCAGACTGTCTGTATTGTGTATAGTTGCCAGGGAAATCTCTTATTACTCCATTCCCCTCGAATACAAATAGATGATCGACCAGCCTGTCCATAAAATAACGGTCATGTGATACGATCAGCAGGCAGCCTGGAAATTCACTTAAGAAATTCTCTAATACACCTAATGTCGGTAAGTCAAGATCATTAGTAGGTTCATCTAAAATAAGAAAGTTGGGATTGCGGAAAAGAATTGACAAAAGGTGCAATCTTCTTTTTTCTCCGCCACTTAGTTTGCTGATATAGGTATATTGTTTGTCGGGGTCAAACAGGAATAGCTGCAGGAACTGGGCAGCACTTAATGAACCGCCACTTGCCAGCGGGAAATTTTCAGCAATATTTTTTACAAATTCAATGACCCTCATATCTTCCTTTACTTCTAATCCCTGCTGGGAATAATTGCCAAAAATGACCGTATCCCCGATATTGATCTTGCCACTATCAGCTTTTTCTAATCCCTGCAATATGTTAATGAAAGTGGATTTACCAACACCGTTTTTCCCAACTACGCCTATCCTTTCTCCTTTTTTAAAAGTGTAATCAAAACCTTTTAGCAATACTTTGTCGCCGTAACTTTTATAGATTTTCTTCAGCTCAATGACTTTTCCACCGAGCCGGCTCATTTTCATATTCAATTGCAGTTGCTCGTCAACGATCTGCTGTTTTGCTTTTTTCTCTACTTCGTAAAAATTATCTTGCCGGCTTTTACTTTTTGTAGTACGGGCCTTTGGTTGCTTTCGCATCCATTCCAGTTCCTTCCGGTAAAGATTTTTTGCTTTATCGATTGAGGAAAGATCATTTTCTATCCTTGCTGCTTTCTTTTCCAGGTAGTTTTCGTAATCACCCTTATAGGTGTACATGTTACTGCCATCGAGTTCCCATATTTCTTCACACACCGTATCCAGGAAGTAACGGTCATGGGTTACTAACAGAAGAGTCACTCTTTCTTTATCCAGGTAATTTTCCAGCCACTCCACCATTTCCACATCAAGATGGTTGGTGGGTTCATCCATTATCAGCAGTACATGTTTGTGTTCAAAGCCAATATCGATCAGTGTTTTTGCAAGCGCCACTCTTTTTCGTTGTCCGCCACTTAGTGTATTCACCGGCTGGTTCAGGTGATGAATATTCAGTTTTCCCAGCACCTGCTTTACTTTGGTGTCAAAGTCCCAGGCTCCCAGTTCATCCATTTTAATGATGGCAGCGCTTAGCTTATCTGCATCTTCCTCTTCACTCACTGCTTCATACTCTTTTATCGCAGCAATGATAGGATGGGCATGAAAGAAGATATTATCAAGCACAGATCTTTCTTCAACAAAGGAAGGTTCCTGTTCAAAAAGGACGACATCCACATCCTTATTGACCCAGACCTTACCATTATCTGCTGTTTCTTTTCCAGCCAGTATTTTTAAAAGGGTGGATTTACCGGTACCGTTCCGGGCTACCAGGGCAATTTTATCACCTTCTTCTATATGAAATGAGATATTTGAAAAGAGTGGTTGTATACCATAGCTCTTGGTCAACCCTTCAACTGAAACATAATGCATAGCGGCAAAGATAGCTTAACGGGCAAGAAGAAAAATAAGAACACTGATACTGAGTGTTAGTATAATTATTACAAGAAGAGAATACTTTTCTCTCTGGTATTTTTTTTGGCGTTGCTGAACAAATATTTCCAACTGATTTGCAGCAACAGGATCTTTACCAGCCAATTTTTTTAGCCGGATGATAATATCTGTTGTATATAACGGAGGCAATGGCTTGATGGCCTGCATCAAAACTGTAATAATCTGCCTGTTTGTTTCGGGTTCATTGAATTTCCCGATTTGTTCAATGCTGCTGTCAGACAGCAGGTCAAGAATATATTGCTGCAACCCTTGTTTGTCCATTCTGAAAGTATCCAGTTTAGAAACATACCTTTCCAGTTCAAGTGCTTGTTTAAGCAGGGTAACGGGAGTAATTACTTCCTGTGTCTTTCTTTTTCCAACGCTTTGATTGTACCAGCGCTGCTGCAGGTAATATTCTTTTTTGGCGGGATCTGTCAGTACTTCATAAGCTTCTTTTATGTCAGCAAATTGTGCTGCGGCATAAGGTTCATTATTGTTTTTATCCGGGTGGTATTGCTGTGCCAGTTTCCTGAAAGTCTTTTTTATCTCAGGTAGACTGGCCGAAGGCTCAAGTTCAAGTATTTTATAGTAATCTTTGAGGTGCATGACTTACTGCGAAGATAGGACAGGGGGCTTTGAGAATCTTTTTTTGAACGTTTTACAACCACTTAACAATCCAAACAGTCATGTATCTGCAAATAGGGTTACTTTTAACCTGCTCAAATGAATTCAATTTCTTAATACAAATACTATGGAGAACAGTTTAAACAACAGCCGCCGGGAATTTTTAATACAAACCGGCAAAGCCGGAATAGCAGCCGGTCTTTCTGTAACAGCTTTGTCATCTTTTGCAGGCAATTATAGCGCAGCCGGCAATTTTTTGGGAGCGGAGGAAATACCATACGAACAACAGCCACTGCCATATGCTTATACTGCACTTGAATCTGTTATTGATGCCATGACAATGGAACTGCATTATTCAAAGCATGCGGCTGCCTATGCAAAAAATCTTGCAGAAGCTGTAAAGGCAGAAAATGTAAATACAGGAAACGAGAAACTGACTTCACTGCTTGGTAAGATATCTAAATACTCCGCTAAGATGCGTAATAACGGTGGAGGGCATTACAATCATGAATTTTTCTGGAAGAGCATGAAAAGCCCTGTTGAGTCAAACTCACCCCAATCAGCTATCGTAAAAAGCATCATTAAAGACTTTGGTTCTTTCGAAGCCTTTAAAACACAGTTCAGTGATGCAGGAAAAAATCGTTTTGGAAGTGGCTGGGCATGGCTGGTAAAAACAGCAGACGGTAAACTGGTAATTGGATCCACTCCAAACCAGGATAACCCATTGATGGACCTGCCTGCCGGACAGGCAGGCGTAAGTGATCTGAAAGGAATTCCTTTATTGGGATTAGATGTGTGGGAACATGCCTATTATCTTAAATACCAGAACCGCCGGCCTGATTATATCAATGCATGGTGGAATGTGGTGGACTGGAAAGTAGTGCAGCAACGATTCGATGCAGCATAAAATTATTTCAGGTATTTATTGAAAAAATCAATCGTCCGCTGCCAGGACAGTTTGGCGGCGGTTTCATTATATCTTGTAGGCGCTGTATCATTATGAAAAGCATGTTGCGCTCCTTCATACATATACAATTCATAATTGACATTATTTTTCTTCAGGGCCTCTTCATATGCCGGGATGCCTTTATTTACTCCTTCATCCAATGAACCATAATGCAATTGAACAGCGGCTTTTATCTTGCTTACATCATCTGCAGCGGGCTGGCGGCCGTAGAAAGCCACAGCAGCTTTTAACGAAGGAACATTTACAGCAAGGTTATTACTCATGGCTCCGCCCCAGCAGAAACCAACGCAGCCAAACTTACCATTACTGTCTTTTCTCGCAGACAAGTAATCGAATACTTTGATAAAATTTTGCAGGTTATCTTCTGGTTTTAATTGTTGAAATTTGGCTCTTGCTTCATCTGCATTCTCAGGTGTGCCGCCCAATGATGATAATGCATTTGGTGCAATGGCTAAAAATCCGGCTTTGGCAGCCCGGCGGGTCACATCCTCTATATGGGCATTCAGTCCCCGGTTTTCGTGAATGACAACAACGGCTGAATATTTTTTTTCTTCCTTAGGTCTTGCCACATAGGCCTGCATATCTCCATTGATCCCCGGGTAACTTATTCTTTCCGTAAAAAGTTCTTCCTGTGGGGTAACAGCGGCATTGGCATAGTTTACCTCCAGCAGTGGCAATAATGCCATAGCAGCAGCTGTGCCGCCGGCCAGCAGGGTAAGCCTACGTAAAAATTCATGACGGCTTAGAGGCTTGTGGGTGTATTCGTCGTAGAGGTTGATTATTTGCTGGTCCATAATAAGTAAATGAGGTGTCTCTAAAGTTAAGCAATTATAGATTGTTTTTTTTATTGGTTAAACTTTGCCCGACTCTTCCTGTCTATGCCATTTCTGATACCTTGTTAAAATTCTGATCCCTCCCTGTGAACTGTTGATTGATACGTTTTTATTTCTTAACCTTGTCTTGCTATCAAAACCAGCAGTATGCAAAAGATCCTTCGCCTTTTAAGCAAAAGCACCATTCTGATCACTTCTCTTTCTTTTTTACTGTTTACCGCCTGCCAGCGGGAGATTGATGACCCCGGAGGTATTACTCCACCCACCGGAGGTGTAGATGACAATATAACGGTGGTGGCTGGTGTAAGAGGCGTGGTGGTAGATGAAAACAGCCAGCCTGTAGCCGGCGCCACAGTAACAAGCGGCACTAACAGTACCACCACAGACAGGTATGGCGTTTTTCGTTTTAATAATATCAATCTTTCTAAAGCTAACGGGTATGTAAAAGTGACCAAGACCGGTTACTTTACCGGTAGCCGGACTTTCGTTACCACTGCCGGCCGTATCCATAATGTTCGTATCAGGCTTTTGCCCAAAACCACTACCGGTACTTTTGCTGCTTCAGCAGGAGGAACTGTAACATTAGGAACAGGTGGTAAACTGGTAATGCCTGCCAATGCGATAACAGATGCAAGCGGTGCCGCTTATACCGGCACAGTAAATATTGCTATGACATGGATCGATCCTACTGCACCAAATCTTCCTGAAATAGTAGTGGGTGATTTAAGAGGAATAACTACAGACGGGCAGGAGAGAGGATTAGAAACTTTTGGTATGCTGGGTGTAGAAATGACCGGAGCAGGCGGACAAACATTAAAGATAGCTGCGGGTAAAACAGCTGAGTTAACTTTTCCTGTACCAGCTGCTATACTTGCAAATGCACCGGCTACAATTGACCTCTGGCATTTTGATGAAACAAAAGGAAGATGGATACAGGAGGGCACTGCTGCCAAAACCGGTAGTAATTATATCGCACAGGTAAGTCATTTTTCTTTCTGGAACTGTGATGCGCCATTCCCTCTGGTTGATCTTTGCATGACATTACAGAATGCTGCCAATAACCAGCCATTGAATAATGTGCAGGTCAGGATCGTAAGACAAAACGGATCTTATGGAACCGGTTGGACCGACTCGTTAGGAAACGTATGCGGTAAGGTCCCTAAAAATGAACTGCTCATATTACAAGTAATGAATTTGTGCAACGGCTTAGCTTATACACAAAATATTGGTCCGTTCAGCAGCAATACATCGTTGCCTCCCATCAGTGTGAGCTTAGCCGGGCCGAATAGCCTGGTCGTTAGCGGCATACTTACCAATTGCAGCAATTCCAATGTAACCAATGGGGCTGTGGTGGTTTATACCAATAATGGTAATTCCTTCTCTGTACCTGTTGCCAATGGAAATTTCTCTTTTATATTGATCAGTTGCGGTAGTACGCCGATCAGTTTTTCTGTGACAGGTATTGATTTAGCAACGCAAAAACAAAGTGTGATGTATAACGGAAGTGCCGTCAGTGGTTCGGTTAACGTTGGCACATTACAGGCTTGCGGATCATTGGATGAATACATTGAGTATATCATTAATGGTGTTCCTGTTAATTGGTTTGACCTGGGCAACCCCAATACGATCACGCCGTATGATTCTGTATCGCATATCGGTTATGTAACACAAACATCGGTTTACGGACAGTGGGTGGTCAATAATAATGTGGAAGCAACTTATTTCTGGTTCAATCATAATGAAACGCCGGGCAGCTACCCGTTGAAGGTGGGGGTTGTGGATATTAATAATAACGCAGGAACTTATAACCTGAAGCATTATGTATCATCTAACCCAACCATCAATATCACATCTATCGGGCCTGCAGGCACAGGTTATATTGAAGGGAATTTCACAGAGCAGCTTCAGGGTTTTAATGGTACAGGCCCAATTTTTAATGTCATTTGCCATTTCAGGGTAAAACGATAACCGTACATTCAAAAAATTGAAAGGCTGCCCGACAGGCAGCCTTTTTTATTTTAACACTTGATACAATGTTTTGCTAAAATAGCACAGCCTCACTTTACAGGTAGCCGCATGGCACAGAAATAGCGTCATATAAGTGTAACAAGAAGAAAACCACTTAACAATTTTTGCATGAATCCATTTATTACAAAAAAAGTATGACGATGAAAAGTATCATGAAAATCACTGCACTGGCATTGGTATTGGTGCTGGGCAGTTCTTTGCGAAACACAGTTTCGGCTCAATATGATGATAATGATTATGATGATGGCAGGGAAGTGTCCTATCAGACATTTTATGATGAGCTGAGTCCGCATGGCCGCTGGATAGATTATCCGGGGCATGGTTATGTATGGGTGCCTGATGCCGGCCCCGATTTCAGACCTTACAGCACCAATGGCCATTGGGTGTGGACAGAAGATGCTGAATGGATGTGGGTATCAGATTATGATTGGGGATGGGCTCCTTTCCACTATGGACGATGGGACCAGGATCCCTATTACGGATGGTATTGGGTACCGGGTTATGAATGGTCTCCTGCATGGGTGGCCTGGAGAGATGGAGGTGATTATTATGGATGGGCGCCTATAAGACCGGGCATCAACATCAGTGTCAATTTTAATATCGGCAGTTATTCTCCGCCAAATGACTTCTGGTGTTTTGCTCCAAGAAGATATATTACCTATCCCCGTATCTATGATTATTGCATTGACCGCCGGCGCAATTATTCCATCATAAATATTACTACAGTAATAAACTTCAACTACGGCGGACGATATGGTTACCGTTCGGGTCCGAGCAGGTTTGAAGCAGAAAGATATTGCGGCAGGATAACACCGGTTCGTTTCCGTGATTCATACAGGCCGGGCAGAACACAATTCCGTAATAATGAAGTAAGCGTTTATCGCCCAAATATTCGTCGTGACAATAATAGAAGTTTTTCTCCCCGCCAGGTTGAAAGATATGACAGGAACAATGGCAGCTTTCGCAACGGTAGAAGTGACAATGGCTTCAGGAGAAATGAAAATGATAACCGTAACGATGGAAGAATAGCTGATAACCGTGACAGGGCGAATAATTCTCTTTTCAGAAGAAATGATAATACAGTAAGACAGCCTCAGAATAATGGTAACAATAACAACAATCCTGATCGCCGCCGTTTTGACCGCAATGACAATACTCCTGATCGTCAGCCGAACAGGGAAGGTAATACAAGGGTGATACGACCCACTGAAAGACCTGACAGGAATCCAAACGCTGGCAACAACAATGGAAACAATGACCGCCGGCAATTTGAAAGACGCAGCGAAAACGGTGGAAACAATCCTGGTCGTCAGCGGGAAGTGAGAAGCAGCGGACCACAAAGACAGGCTCCGCAGGTTGACCAAAAAAGACAGCAAGAACAACCCCGCCAGTTTGAAAGAAGAAATGATGGAGGTAACCGCCAGCAGAGAAATGAAGGAGACAGGAGCAATGGAAGAAGCCGTAACAGGTTTTAATATAAAAAAGCCATGAATAAAAAAGAGGTTGTCACACTGACAACCTCTTTTTGGTTTAATATGATCAGGTATTAAGCTTCAGCTACCATATAACTCTCCACAGGTTCACAAGTACACCCTTCGCTTTGCTCAGGGCGACAAGGATTACTTAACTCATAACCTCCATGTAACTCTCCACAGGCTCACAAGTACACCCTTCGCTTTGCTCAGGGCGACAAGGATTATTTAACTCATAACCTCCATATAACTCTCCACAGGTTCACAAGTACACCCTTCGCTTTGCTCAGGGTGACAAGGATTGCTTAGCTCATAACCTCCATGTAACTCTCCACAGGCTCACAAGTACAAATGAGGTTTCTGTCGCCATGTGTATTATTTACTCTTGCTACGGATGGCCAGAATTTATTTAGTGTAACATAATAAAGAGGGAAGGCAGCTTCCTGTCTTGTATAGCTGTGTTTCCATTCATTGGCTGTAACTACAAACTGTGTATGCGGAGCATTCTTCAATGCATTATCTTTTTTATCCGCCTTGCCTTCTTCGATAGCCCTTATTTCTTCACGGATAGAAAGTAAGGCATCACAGAAACGATCCAGTTCAGCCTTGTCTTCACTTTCTGTCGGTTCTATCATAATAGTACCCGGTACAGGGAAACTCATTGTCGGTGCATGAAAACCGTAATCGATAAGTCTTTTCGCCACATCTTCGGCCTCCACTTCTGCTGATTTCTTGAATGGCCGCAGGTCAACAATAAACTCATGGGCACACTGGCCATTGTTATTGGTGTAAAGGATGTCAAATTGACCATCAAGTCTTGCCCGCATATAGTTAGCATTCAAAATGGCGTATTCTGTAGCAGCTTTCACACCTTCATTACCCAACATCCTGATATAACCATAGCTGATAAGAAGAATACTTGCACTACCGTATGGAGCAGCACTTACAGCACCGGTAGCATTTTGCATTTTGCTTTCAGTATTATACGTATGCCCGGGAAGATGTTTTGCCAAATGTGCTTTCACACAGATAGGTCCCATGCCGGGGCCACCACCACCATGCGGGATGGCAAAAGTTTTATGCAGGTTCAGATGGCAAACATCAGCGCCGATCAATCCCGGTGCTGTTAATCCTACCTGTGCATTCATGTTAGCTCCATCCATATACACCTGTCCGCCATGCTGGTGAATGATATCAGTAATTTCTTTTACTGTCTCTTCATACACCCCATATGTACTCGGGTAAGTGATCATAATACCTGCCAGGTCCTTGCTGTATTGAGCGGCTTTTGCTTTCAGGTCTTCCACATCAATATATCCGTTCTCCAATGCTTTTACCACTACCACTTTCATTCCGGCCATGACTGCACTGGCAGGATTAGTGCCGTGTGCCGAGATCGGTATCAGCATTACTTTGCGGTGATGATCGCCATTGGCTTCATGATATGATTTGATAGTAAGCAACCCTGCATACTCACCCTGTGCACCACTGTTGGGCTGCAGGCTGCAGGCATCAAAGGCAGTTATTTCGCAGAGATAGTTACTTAATTCGTCAATAATATATTTATATCCTTCTGCCTGGTTAGCCGGTGCAAAAGGATGGATCTTGCCCCAGTGTGCCCAACTCAACGGTATCATTTCTGAAGCCGCATTTAGTTTCATGGTGCAGCTTCCCAGGGAGATCATGGAAGTATTCAGCGAAAGATCTTTGTTTTCCAGTTGTTTTATGTACCGCATCATCTGGCTTTCGCTTCTGCAGGTATTGAATACCGGGTGAGTGAGGAAAGGAGAAGTTCTGGTTAATGCAGAGGGAATATGTTCCGGTTCAGCATCCTGGTCAATATCAAAAGCTACGGGGTCTTTATCATTTTCAAAACAATTGATCAGGTCGAAGAGGTCAGCCACATCGGTAGTTTCATCCAGTGAAATACCAATATGATTGTTATCGATATAACGGAGATTGATCTGCTGTCTTTCTGCTTTTTCCCTGATGACAGATAGTTTATCAGTTTTTACTACAATAGTATCAAAGTAATGATCCGCTGCTAATGAAAATCCTCTTTCTTCAATAGCTTCTGCAACTGTTTGGGTGTACAGGGCTATCCGTTTTGCAATATTTTTTAATCCATCAGGACCATGATACACGGCGTACATAGCCGCCATATTGGCAAGCAACGCCTGTGCTGTACAAATATTGGAAGTGGCTTTTTCTCTTTTGATATGTTGTTCCCTTGTTTGCAGTGCCATCCGCAAAGCCCTGTTGCCCTGCGCATCGATACTGATACCGATGATACGGCCGGGTATGCTGCGTTTGAATTCATCTTTGGCCGCAAAGAAAGCAGCATGTGGTCCGCCATATCCTAAAGGCACACCAAAACGTTGTGCCGAACCAACGGCTACATCTGCTCCTAGTTCTCCGGGAGGAGTTAATAAAGTGAGTGCAAGCAGGTCGGTGGCCATTACCACAAAAGCTCCTGTTGCCTGAACCTTATTGATGAAATCACGGTAATCTTCTATTGAACCTTTGTCATTTGGGTATTGAACGATAGCTCCGAAATAAGTTCCGTCAATGGCAGTTGTTTTGTAATCACCTTCTGCAATTTCAATTCCGACAGGCACAGCCCTTGTTACCAGCAGGTCTTTTGTTTGCGGAAATATATCCCTGTCAACAAAAAACTTTGGTCTTTCTATATGATCCTGTTTGTTCAGTGTATTGAAGAACATGGTCATGGCTTCTGCCGCAGCCGTGCCTTCATCCAGCAAAGAAGCATTGGCAATTGGCAGCCCTGTCAGGTCGCTGACCATGGTTTGAAAATTCAACAGGCTTTCCAAACGGCCTTGTGATATCTCAGCCTGGTATGGGGTGTATTGGGTGTACCATCCCGGGTTTTCAAAAATATTCCGCAGGATGACCGAGGGAGTGATGGTATCATAATACCCCTGCCCGATATAATTGGCAAATACTTTATTCCGCAGCGATATTTCTTTGATATGTTTCAGGTATTCATGCTCACTCATAGCCGCCGGAATATTCAATGGCTTGCTCATCCGGATGCCGGCAGGAACTGTTTTATCGATCAGGTCTGCTAAACTGTTTTCACCGATCGTTTTCAGCATGGCTTTGGTGTCTGCTTCATTGGGTCCGATGTGGCGGGGAATGAATTCGTTAGACTGTTGTTCTGGAAGACTCATAAAAGGATACTTATAGTTGTAAAAGATGCGCAAAGTTACGGGACGGCCACCATAAAAAAGGTGCTTTGTACAGGCTGGGGAAAAGCCGTGAAATGACCTGAAATGTCTTTCTTTGCCCCATGCAGGAGAAGCTGTTACAGAACTGGGAAAAGAAATCCGCCGAGCGGCAGAAAGAGTATAAAAAGTTTCTGCACCGGGCCAATAAGAACAAAGTATTGAAGCAATTGCCGGCGCTGAACGAAGAGGCGTTTGATAAAATAGATTGCCTGCAATGCGCCAATTGCTGTAAGAATTATTCTCCCCGTTTTACCCCGCCGGACATTAAACGCATCAGTAAGTACATGGGAATGAAGGAAGGTGATTTTAGAGACAGGTACTTGCTGACAGATAAAGAGGGTGATAATGTGCTGAAAGCATTGCCCTGTCCCTTTTTAGGCGACGATAATTATTGCAGCATCTACGAAGTGCGGCCCACTGATTGTGCCCGGTTTCCTTATATGGATGACGATTTTATGCTGAAGCGGCAGCCACTGGCCCTGAAGAACTCTACTTTCTGCCCGATAACTTATTATGTGATTGAGAAATTGATTGCGGTGGAGAGAGGGGAGTGATTTTTTGCCTGCTTTTTATTTTCCATATTCCAGAATAGTCCTTATCTGGTTTGCGATTATCACCAGCCCATATGTATCAGGTTCGTCATGATTATGATCTTCATTTACTAAACGTAATGGTGTGAAATGTTTATCCTCTTGCTTCGGCCCAATATAACCAACTAATATGACCTTATTCTTCAGATCAAAGTTGTTAATGTTGGTCTCAAGTAAAAAGGAGCCATCGAGATGCAGGAATTGTTTTAATGTCCGGGTATAATTAATGGGGATACGTTGATTTACTTTGATTTTTGAATTAAAATCAGGTTTCCAATGATGAATGATTTTTAGTGCAAATGATACATGAACCTTGCCGTCTATCCTGGGAACTGGAGTCATATTGCTTATTAGATTAAAAGTTTTTTCATATTCAAGAAAACCAACGTTAGTTGCTAATGAAGTAAAACTTTGGTGCGAACCCGAATATTTTCCATTCTCATTAATACTATATACTAAAATATCATTCTTAACCTTTTTAAGAGCATCTATCAAGGTTGAGTCCTGCTTCCGGTCTTTTTGTTCTGGGAAAAAGATATCAATTCCAATTACAATTGGCTTGAGGCTGTCAATCTTGAGCAATAATTTTCCTAAAAAGTCCCGGTCTCCATCCTCAATATTTATAAGCACAATGTCCGGATCTGCTTGGCTGGTTAGTTTTACTGAGGGGGTTTTACATTGTTGGGAAAAAATAAGAATTAAGAAGAGTATGGAAATGTGTTTTGCCATGGGCTATTTCAATGTTGCTTTACTCTTCATTTTTTTCATCATTATTAGTCTTACTCGTCATTATCAACCCATAGAGAAGCAATGCAGTAATAATGATAAAGAGAACTTTCATAAATGCTATTTTGCCGTCAACTCCTCATAAGCCGCCATCAAAGGTCTTTGTATACCATCGCCTTTCCATTCATCACTGCCGGGTATGGCTGTTGCTTTTAAAAATTCTTCTTTGGTCTTACCGGCTTTTATTTCTGCTTCGGTAAATGTCAGCACATTGCCCAGGTAGTCACGGAATTTATTCAGGTCATCTGCCGTTCCGGTTACTTTGTAACCCGTCGCTGCATGGCCAAATACATACATGGTTTGCTTATCAAATTTATCAAGGGCTTTGTTCAATACGTCTATCCAGCTTTTCATGTTGGCGCCGGCGCCACGGTCCACATAAGGGTGGCGGCGGTTAAAGAGCAGGTCGCCGCAATGCACAATATTGGCATGTTCAAAATGAATAAAGCTGTCACCATTGGTATGGCCGGCACCAAAATGATACAGGCATATTTTTTCCTTTCCCACCTTCTGGCACCAGGTGTTGGTATAGGTCTGGTCGGGATAGAGTTGTTTGTCTTCGCTTTTATTCTGTTTAGCTGATTTCTCCTGGTTGATCTTTGAGTTTTCATGTGCCAGCACATGTTCTACTATTCCTTTGAAAGAGATATTGCCGCCGCTATGATCGCCATGATGATGTGTATTGATCAGTAGTTTGAAAGGATTTTCACTCAACTTCTTTAATTCATCAATCAGGTGTTTGCTTTGATCAGGAAACTGTGAGTCAACCACCACTATTCCCTTTTTGGAAAGCAGGAAGGCAATTGTTCCGCCTCTTTCTTCAAAGATGCCTACATCATTGCGTAGCATGGTTATCTTCCACAGATCTTCAAAAAGAGCAGCCAAAAGATTTTGCTGTGTAAAACTTAGTGCACCCAATGTAAGGGCTGTATTTCGGATGAATGTGCGGCGTTGCATACAATTGTTTTATTCGATGAAAAATCGGATCAAATATCTTATTGGGCAGCTTCTGCTTTTTTCAATATAACATAATCGAAAGGAGGCTTTGGGTCGTACTTATATTTTAATTCCTGCGTCCCCGGAATATATTCCACCATGAAAGTTTTGCCTCCGGAATTATCCTCGAGCAACAGTAGCATGACCTTGGGATGGTAGGTCCATTTACCGCTTGTCTCTCCCTCCATGTTAATACGAACAAATGTCCCGTCATCCTTCACTTTAAGCTGCAGGATCTCGGTCTTTAATGGTAGCGGTAATTTCATGCTCCCGCTTTGCAATGCTGTAGCAGTCCAGGTATGACAAAGTGCAGCGACAACTTCCTCGGTTGTTTTAGGTTTACTTGCCTTTTGGGAATATGCTGAAGTGGTGAGCACAGCCAGCAGTAAACACGAGAGGATCAGTTTCATAGTAATTTTTTTAAGATAAAACGGGATAGTGAATTTAGACAATAAATTACTATTTCAGGCCTGCCCTGCATCAATACTCAAACTTCCGCAATCCAGGCGCTTTAAACCAGGTGATGATAACGACGAGCAGGGTCATGCAGCCGCCAAATACTACGGAAGGTACTGTGCCCATTGCTCTTGCCATAAAGCCGCTTTCAAACTGGCCAAGTTCATTGCTGCTGTTGATGAACATGGAGTTTACACTAGATACTCTTCCCCGTTTATCGTCGGGAGTAGTAAGTTGCAGAATGGTTCCCCGTACAATCACACTGATGCCGTCGAGCATACCAGCTATTACAAGAGCCAGAAAAGAAAGCCAGTACCAGGTAGATAATCCAAATACAATAATGCAGATTCCAAAACCGGCAACAGCATACATCAGCCGGTAGCCCTGTTTTTTCTTCATGGGTTTTATTGTCAGCGTCACGATCATAATTACGGAACCAATATCCATGGCAGCATTCAGCCAGCCAAAACCTATCGGGCCTACTTGTAAGATTTTATCAGCAAACTCTGGTACCAGCGCTACGGCGCCACCAAACAATACGGCAAAAAGATCGAGTGAGATAGCCCCCAGCATAATCTTATTATTGAAAACGAATTGCAATCCTTCTTTTACACTATCCCATGCTTTTATGTCTTTTTGGGTAATGGCAACCGGTTTTCTTTTTATTAATGATACCAGTGTTGCTGCAATAAACACATAACCGAGTATAATGTAAAAAGTGGTATGCACCCCAAACCAGGCAATAAAGAAACCCGCAGATGCATGCCCGGTAATTGAT
The DNA here is from genome assembly GCA_016786885.1 of Chitinophagaceae bacterium. Classification (GTDB taxonomy): domain Bacteria; phylum Bacteroidota; class Bacteroidia; order Chitinophagales; family Chitinophagaceae; genus JJ008. The sequence goes on from JAEUVO010000033.1 coordinate 83,016, forward strand.
GCAGCCAGCCAGGTGGATGAACTGATATTGGCGGCAAAGTGCAGGATATTTCTTGGTACAAGTTGAGCAAGTATGGCATTGGTCGTTGGTCCGGCAAATGCACGGATAGCGCCGGTACAAAAAATTACCCCGTAAAAAAATAGCTGTGGCGATCTCGTTTTTACATTGCTCTCAAACCAGGGAGAAGTAATAACAATAAGTGCGATGACACAAAGAGAATACGTAAGGATCCCTTTCAGCAACAGCGTTCGTTTATCTGATTTATCAATGACATGGCCGGCATACAGCGCCAGCAGAAATACCGGGACAAATTCTGATAAACCGGCGAGACCGATGGAGAAAGAACTTTGGGTTAGTTTAAATAATTTATAGGCAGCTACCGTGCCGAGCATCCGCAAGGCCATGATCAAAAAGAACCGGGCAACAATAAAGTAGCGGAATTCCTGGTGTTGTAAGGGTTGCAGACTTTTGGCCTGTAGCAGAGGTGACATCTTTTCAAAGATACAGTGAAATTTCAGGGCAGGGTAATATAGTGCTGTCCGTCTTCGTAATCTTTTTCCAGTGCATCATAGATTGCCTGCAGGTGTTTCTCATTACCGAGAAAGTCAGCATTGCTGGTATCAACAAACAATGTTTTTACATTATGCTGTTTGATGTAGTGAGTATAAGTTTCCTGAAGGTTGAATAAATAATCATCCGGAATGTTCTGTTCGTATGAACGGTTACGCTTCTTGATGTTTGACTGTAACTTGGAAACTGGTGCATGGAGATAAATCAGAATATCTGGTTGTACCAGTTGCTGATGAATGATGTCGAAGAGGCGCTGGTAAAGCCTGAACTCATCGTCCGGCAGCGTAACTTTTGAGAATAGCAGGCATTTGGTAAACAGATAATCGGAGATGGTCACACTCTGGAACAGGTCTTTCTGCTGTATCAGTTCTTTCAGCTGTTTATATCGTTCTGCCATAAAAAACAGCTCTACCGGGAAAGCATATTGTTTAGGGTTTTCATAAAACTTTTGCAGGAAAGGATTGTCGGCAAATTCTTCCAGTATCAGCCGGGCATTATAATGCTTGCTGAGCAAATGAGCCAGTGTGGTTTTGCCGGCGCCAATATTTCCTTCTATGGTAATGAAATGATAGTTCATGTTGTCAAAAGTCAATAAGCATTTGCAGGTTGCAAAATAATCTAAATGCAATGGCGCAAAAGTATGCGACAAAAAATTGTGGAAAAAATCAGGAATACTTTCTTACTTCAAGGGCATCTTTACATTCATCAAGCAATTCAGCTATTGTTTTATATAATAACGGGTGAATAATGTCCGGAGCTATTTCAGCAAGTGGCAACAAGGCAAACCGCCTGTTCTGCATTTCAGGATGCGGCAACTTCAAAAACTGGTAGTTGTGTTTTTCATTGTTGAAGAGTAATATGTCAATATCAATCAGCCGGGGGCCGTATTTTTCTTCTCTAATCCTTCCCATCAGTTTTTCTATTTTAAGTATCCTGCGTATCAGCTGGCGGGCATTCAGTACTGTTTTAATAGTTAGTGCCTGGTTCAAAAAAGCAGGTTGATCGGTATTGCCCCAGGCAGCGGTTTCATATAAGGAGGAAGCCGCAATGATAGCACCACACTGCGTCGTAATAAAATCCCTTGCAGTGGCCAGGTTTTGTTCCCTGTTACCGAGGTTGCCACCCGTAAGCAAATAAGCTGTGTTCATATACAGGGTCAAATATCTTTATTTTCAGCATTGACACGGTAATTAAATACATTTGCCCACCAACAAAAGATACATGGCGAAACCTTACAGTCAGTCCAGAGCATTATGGGCCATTACAAGGGCCAGTTTCAAAGCCATATTTGCCAACCCCAGCGCCATCATATTCAGTATTCTGTTCCCCATCATTTTTGTAATGATCTTCGGCGCTTTTGGCAGCGGTGGCGGAGTAAGTTACCGTGTTGCCATAACGCCTGACAGTGATACCAGTTCAGAATTTTATTATGGATTAAAAAAGGCAGGGGTCATCAGGATCGTTCATTATAATGACTCAGCTTTATTGAATAAAGATCTTCAGCGGGGAAAATTAACAGCCATACTTACGATAATAAGTACCGGCGACTCCACTAAAAAACCGGGTACAGTAGTCAAAGTGAGATCCACCACAGCCAGTGCCAATACGATCGGCTCTTTTTTACCGGTGCTGGATTATATAAAGCTGAAAATAGAAGTGGCCAATGCCGGTATTGAACAGGAAAATATTGCAGTGGAGGAACCGGTTATTAAAGAAGTAAGAAAATACCGTCAGATAGATTTTATTCTTCCCGGCCAGCTGGGATTTTCCATTTTGTTTTCTACGCTGTTTGGCATAGCATTCACCTTTTTCGGATTGAGGGAACAACTGGTATTAAAAAGATTTTATGCTTCGCCGGTGAATAAATTAAGTATTCTGCTGGGAATTGGTATGAGCCGCTTATTCTTTCAGTTGCTGAGTGTGGTGGTGCTGATCTTATTCGGCCACTTTGTTATGAACTTTACGTTGCAGAACGGCATTTTTACTTTTTTAGAGATCATGCTGATGACCATCATTATGCTTTTTCTTTTGATGGGTGTGGGACTGATATTCAGCAGTATTGCCAAAACAGATACTTCTATTCCTTTACTGATCAATTTATTTGGATTTCCGCAGATGATGTTATCCGGAACATTTTTTCCTATTGAAGTATTCCCCAAATGGCTGCAGGAAATATGCCGGGTACTGCCACTTACCCAATACAATGATGCAGTACGAAAAATATCCTTTGAGGGACTTAGTATCTTTAACTGCTGGAAAGAGATCGGCATACTGGGTATATGGATGCTGATCATATATATTATTGCAGCCCGGGTACTGAAATGGGAATAAGACAGATCAATAAATAAGTATGCGATTAATTAAACTGGCTATAATAAGTTTTATCTTTTTATTCCTGCTTATTACAGGTATTTCTCTTTTAATACCGTCTCATGTACGTATTTCAAAAGCAACAGATATAAATGCCAGCAAAGATTCAGTGTTGTTGCAGATAAATAATGCGGCCAACTGGAAGAACTGGTATCCCGGAGCCGATACACTGGAGCTGTTAAGAATAGAAGGTGTTGTAAAAGGAATTATTACCGGGGAGACGCAGGGTATAATTATATCCTCGGCCAATGACAGTGCAGTAACAGCCGGAAATGCAGGCTCCGGTTCACGGAGAAGTGAAATGGGCTGGAATATCATGCAGCAGGGTGGAAAAGGACCTGTAACGGTTCAATGGTATATGGATTTTCATTTTCGCTGGTATCCCTGGGAGAAGTTCTCCAGTCTTCTATTGGAGAAGCGGTATGGTGTGGTTATGGAACAGGGCCTGGATAAGCTGAAGAAGTTTGTTGAAAGGTAATTCAGTGTTCCTGTAATCTCACTAACTTCAATTTTCAAAAAATTAAGTGTATGAAAAAAATATTATTACTCGTAGCTGTATTTGCTGCGTTCAATAGCTACTCCCAGGAAAAGTCCCGGAAAAGCCCTCATGATACGGTAAGCTCCGGTGTTACAACCGTTACATACGGCAGGCCTTATAAAAACAACCGGGAAATATTCGGTGGCCTCGAAAAATTTGGTAAAGTATGGAGAGTAGGTGCCGATGAAGCAACTACTATCAGTTTTTCAAAAGATGTAAAATTTGGTGGTGAGGGCATCAAAGCCGGCACATATACATTATTTGCTATTCCTGAAGCAAAAGAATGGACCATTATTCTTAATTCTCAACCGGGACAATGGGGTGCATACGGGTATGAAAAGAACAAGGACAAAGATGTTGCAAAGTTCAAAGTACCGGTAACCAAACTCAGTAATGTAGTGGAGCAGTTAACCATACGCTTTGCAGCTGATGGTTCGCTTATCATTGAATGGGATACAACGCAGGTAAGTATTTCGCTGAGCTACTAAATATAATCTGCAGAGCAGGGTATACAGTGTTAAGCAGGGAAACATATTTTTCCCATAGTGACATTTGGTATACCCTGCCTGTTTTCACCCATTTGTTCATTTCCTCCGGCCACACATTCGTTGGCCAATAAAGCAAACAGCACCGCTTCTTTGGCATCAGGGTTTATTGCAAGGTCATCAGTAGTAAGAACAGGATGATCAGGAAGCAGGGTTTTAATATTTTTCATGAGCAGGGGATTGTGCATTCCACCGCCGCTTACATAAATAAAATATTTCAGTGCCGGATCTGTTGTATGGGTAATGGCATTTGCAATCATCTCTGCTGAAAACCTGTTAAGGGTTGCCATAATATCGGCATCACTCAATGATTCTGTTTTAGATACTTGTTGGGCATTGCGCAGGTAAGTCATATTGAATAACTCCGGTCCGATCGTTTTGGGAAAACCTTTGCTAAAAAATAAATGTTGTTTTAAAGCGGCCAGTAATTTTTCATTGATGGTTCCCTGCATGGCTAAAGAAGAGTTCTCGTCAAAATATTTACCCGGATACCTGTGTTGTATAAATGCATCCATAATAGTATTACCCGGGCCCACATCAGTACTGAAAACTTTGGCAGCATCTATATCACCCGGTAAGAAAGTAAAATTGGCAATACCTCCTATGTTAAGCATGATCCTGTTTTCTTCAGGCTTTGAAAAAATAAGATAATCGCCATATACTGCCAGCGGAGCACCTTCACCACCTGCCGCAATATGTTTTTGCCGAAAATCGCAGATAGTAATGATACCGGTGGCTACAGCAATATGATCTCCGTCACCGATCTGCAGGGTCGCATTGGGATATTGTTCATGACCATGCAAAAAACGGGGAGCATGGTAGATCGTCTGGCCATGACTTGCGATCAAATCAATATCTTCTTTTTTTATACCCCAGTTTTGGAGGCAGTCATTAATGATGGAAGCATGCTGCAGACCAACCCATTCATTTAGTATACATACTTTTTCAAGATCAGCATCATGTCTTGAAAAAATGGATTTCAAATTTTCTTTAAATGAATCGCTGTAAGTAACAGTGGTAAACTTTTCCAGTTTAACAGATGTACTCCTGCCATCACCAATGATACGGCAAAGGGCCAGGTCCAGTCCGTCGAAAGATGTTCCGCTCATCAAACCAATGATCAGTCTTTCTTTTTTTCCGGCAATGGCATACAGTTTCTCAATGTTCTTGTTCATATATGTGAAGGTAGTTTGACGGTTTGTGTCCGAAAAATTTTTGTTGTAACATTTTGACTGCATCCCTTTTGTTTACCGTTGCGTCAATCAGTAACTTTAAGGAAATAATCTTGAACATGGTAAGAGTAAAAGAAATAATGGTTTTTGTGCCACTGCTTTTTGTAGTAATTATAACTGATGCACAGGTAAAGGTTTGCGATACTGTATTGTATGCCAGGGATAGTGTGATTGAACTGGAGCCGAACCCCACCACTATTTTTTTTCAGCAAGGGGAAAAAACAAAAACTCCCAAGAATATAGTCCTTATAACGAAAGGAAGGAAAACAATAACACTGGCTAATTTCTTTAAAAGCCTTGTAGCAGATGAAACTGATTCGCCATTGTACTCTGACCATGCTTTTGCAGATTTAGACAAGGATGGAAAGAAAGAATTGCTGATCTCAAACTTCACCGGGGGTGCTCATTGCTGTGACGAGATATACATTTTTAAAAGTATTGGTCCGAATAAATACCAGCATGTCACTAGACTCTTTGCCGGTAATACCATTATTACAAAGGAAAATGAATTTATTTATGATTTTCATGAGCAGCTGGGTTATTTCTTTACCTGTTTTGCCTGTGGTTATTCAGATACCACAGATGGAGCGCCGGTTGAAATAAGCAGTATTTTGCTCAGGTATAATAAAGGAAAGATAACAGTGGTTCCGGGTGACCAGGAGTTGAAAAGCATAATCAATGATAACCTGGGTAAGCTGGGAGAGCAGCCTTATGAAGAATTGGATGATGACCTGGCCCATGATGATGGTCTGAGGAAAGAAATTGCTCTCAACCTGGCGGTGTATTATTATTCTTACGGGAAAAACCTTGTTGAAACCCAACGATTATTCAATAAATATTATAGGCATCCTGATGCTAAAAAGATTTGGGCAGCTTTTGCCAAACAACTGCAACAGGTAAGGAGTGATAACGACTTCTGATCTTTCCCCCGATATTATTACTTTTCGTGCAACGATTGACATATTCCTGTTGTCAGTCACTTCGTATAAGCGATCATGGATGAACGCCAATTGGTAAAAGACTGCCTGAAGGGTAAGCCGGAGGCACAACGCCGGCTGTATGAGTTTTTCTCTCAGGAAATGCTCGGGGTTTGCTATCGCTATACCAAATCGCTAAAAGATGCAGAAGATGTGTTACAGGATGGATTTGTAAAAGTTTTTTTCAGTATTAAGCAATTCAAATCTGAAGGGCCGCTGGGTGCCTGGATAAGGCGCATCATGGTGAATACAGCGTTGAATTACCTGAAAAAGAACCGTAAGTACAGGGATCAGATGTATTTCGACGAACAACCACTGCACCTGGTAGCAGATGATAATCCCTTGGTTAACCTGGAAACAAAAGAACTGGCCGATCTGATCCGGCAGTTACCGCCCGGTTACCAGGCGATATTCAACCTGCATGCAATTGAGGGATTCACTCATGTTGAAATCGGGCAGATGCTGGGTATCAGTGACAGCACTTCCCGTTCGCAGTATGCAAGGGCAAGAACATTGCTGATCTGCTGGATAGAAAAAAAAACGTTATTGGAAATAAAAAATGAGACGTATGCTGGAAAATGAATTTGAAAAACAGGTCCGGCAAAAAATGAACGGGTTGAATTTTCAGCCCGCCACAGAAGTGTGGGAGGAAGTAGAACGCCGGATACAAAAAAAGAAAAGGAGGAGAATAATTATTCTCTGGTTCCTTCTTGCAGGATTATTTCTTGGCGGGGGCTGGTGGCTGTCAGATCAGTTGGCAGAGAATAAATCTGTGACTAATAAAGAGCAACAGAAAATAATTGAAAAGACAACTGACAAGGCAGAAGTAACACAACCTGTTGTCAATGATAATACGGCTGTTGCAGGTAACGATAAAAAAGTATTGGATAAAATAGTACAGGAACAGGTTTCGGATAATAATGAGCTTGTTGACGGAGCTGTAATAAAGGCAGGAGGTGGAAGTAAAAAGAAAGCAGTGCAGCAACGACAGACAGAACTTACAACTCCTAAGATGAGTATTCAACAGCAGGCTATTGATAATTCAACTGCAATGACAGATAAATCACAGATACAGTTTGGTGATAAAGTGTCAAAACAACCAATAGCTGCTATTCCTGATCAAGCAGTGAATAAACAGGTGACTGCAACAAAGATTCCTGAACCAGTTATTGACTCCAGCAATAGCAGCCAAATATCAAAGGATCAGAAATCAATTGTTGCTTCAGCAGCAGATACAACTACTACTGTGCAGGATAAGAACGATGCTCCTGTTAATAATAAAGATAAAAAGGGTAAATGGGAGATCGGTTTTTCAGGAGGGTTGGGTACAGCAAGGCTTACTAATGGACAGATCTCGGGTATTGGGAATAAAAGCCTGGCAGAAAATTTTTCATCAACGGCAGGATCATCACCCCAGGTAATGGCAAGCCGTGCAGATTCAATTCCCTTAACAGGAACAGCCTGGCAGTTGGGTGTCTATGCTAAAAGAAAGCTTGGGAAAAAGGTGGATATTTCAACTGGGCTGAATTTTTCAACTTACACAGTAAAGCAAAGAGTTGGAGTTTTTGTTGATAGTGTACGTACTATCAATAACGATTTGAACTCTGTTACCTCGGGAGGGTTTTACAGGGCAGGAAGTTTAAAAAATTACCCGAACAGGTATTATTACCTGCAGGTGCCATTGCTGCTGCACTGGCAGGTGAACAGGGGAGAAAAATTACCTCCATTGGTTTGGGAGAACGGATTGGCAGTTTCATTCCTGGTGGGTAGTAATGCGGTAGTATATGACAGGGACAGCTATATTTTTTTCAAGGATAAGAAAGTTTATAATACGGTTAACCTGGTATACCAGTCTGCTTTCATGGCAAGGTTGTTTAAAGAAAAGAAACATCCGTTATCCATAGGGATATCTTACCAGTATCATATCAGCCGGTTGCAAAAAATCAATCCGCCTGATTTTAACTACCTCAGTTCATTCGGTATAAAACTTAGCTGGGTATTAAAAAAATAACCCCGGTGCAACGGTCGTAAAAAAACTATTGTCAGGGTTTGAAATTGCATTTTATGAGAAAGATTATCACACTGTCGCTATTGTTTGTTGTAATGTCTTTTGTCCTTCAGTCATGCCTGAAGGATAAGATCATGTATACCTATACACTTGCCAGGCCGGTGTATAAAGAGAAAGCAGAAGTGTATGCTAATATCAGGAGCAATGCGCCGCAGGGAGTCCAATCACCAGGAAAGTTATTCATGCTGGGAAATTATATCTTCCTGAATGAGATTGATAAGGGAGTACATATTATTGACAACAGCAATCCTGCTAACCCGGTAATAAAAGCGTTTATTAATATCCCAGGTAATATTGATATCGCCGTGAAAGGAAATACCCTTTACGCCGATCTGTATACAGATATGGTGGTGGTGGATATTGCAAACCCGCTGGCAGCAAGGTTTGAAAAATTTATTCCGTCTGTTTTTCCTGCAAGAAATTATTCCAACGGGTTTATTGCTGATAGTAACCGGGTAATTGTTGACTGGATAGTAAAAGACACCACCGTTAATTACAACGATTATCGTTCCATGTATAAGGCGGAATTGATGATGTATAGCTCTGCAGGAACTAACAGTCAGCCGACCAGCGGTGGCGGTGGCGTTACAACAGGAATTGCAGGTTCAATGGCCAGGTTCTCTATCGTTAATAATTATATGTATTGTGTGAACGATGGACAGCTCCGCAGTTTTGATATTACCAATACACTTGATCCGCAGCAGGTAACCGTCAACAATATGGGCTGGGGGATTGAAACGATCTATCCTTTCAAGAATAAACTTTTTATTGGCTCCAATGCGGGTATGTTCATTTATGATATCAGTTCCCCGGCTAATCCTGTAAGGGAAGGACAATTTCAACATGCAAGGGCCTGCGACCCTGTAATCACAGATGGTGATTATGCATATGTAACATTGCATGACGGAAACTTCTGTGGCGGTGCAAGTAATGTACTGGATGTAGTGAATGTGATGAATCTTTCTGCTCCATCATTACTCCGCTCTTACCCGATGACACATCCGCATGGGCTTTCCAAATCAGGTAACCTCCTGTTTATCTGCGACGGGAAAGACGGGTTGAAAATGTATGATGCCAGTTTTCCCGGAAGTATTACCCTGCTAAAACATATCACCGGTTTGGAAACCTATGATGCTATAGCATGGAATAATAACCTGGTGGTGGTTGCAAAAGACGGGTTGTACCAATATGATTACAGCAATCCAACCACCCTGGTTCAGCGGAGTAAACTTTCAGTTACCAGGTAAAAGTATAGTATGAAGAATATTATTATTATAACTGCGATCTTGATAACCAGTTACCAGTCAGATGCACAAAATAAAGTGAGGTTCTCTTCACAGAATTATATTGGCGTACTGGCTGGCAGCAGCGAAACTGATGCTCATATACAAACTATCAATGGATTAGCTTTTAATAAATGGTTCACCGGGATAGGTACAGGGATCGACTGGTATTACTACCGGAGTATCCCGGTATTCCTGTCAGGGGAGAGAAGCTTCAGTATCAAAGCCAGGAAAAAATTCTACTTATCCGGTGCTGCCGGGGTCAATTTTCCGTGGAATGAGAATATTTATCGTGACTGGAACTGGTGGTCTGATTCTAAACTGTATCCCGGCTTATACTGGAATGCAGGATTTGGATATAAGATAGCAGTAGGAAAACAAAATGATGCATTGTTACTTCATATCGGGTATAGTAATAAGTTCTATAAAGAAAAACTTACCGGAACATATCCTTGCCTTATACCTCCCTGCCCGGAATACAATGAAACATTCAATTATAACCTCCGGGCATTATCCGTAAAAGTTGGTTGGGGGTTTTAACCGCCGGAAATAAATTTCAGGTTTCGCTGAATACCCTTCCATTTTGTTCGCCTCAGCGGGGAGTGCCTGAATATTGTTTTAAAACTCTCTTCTGTCATCATTTCCCATTCTTTGGTAGTCAGGTTTAGTATTTCCGGAATAGGGGAGAATGAAGTTTCACTATGTGGTTTACTGAAGCGGTTCCAGGGACAAACATCCTGGCAGGTATCACAACCAAACATCCAGTTGTCAAACCGGCCTTTCATTTCACCGGGGATGATCATTTCTTTCAACTCAATAGTGAAATAGGAAATACATTTACTTCCATCAATTACTTTGTCCGGCAATATTGCTTCGGTTGGACAAGCATCAATACATTTGGTACAGGTACCGCAATAATCTTTTACAAAAGGATCGTCGTATTCCAGTTCGAGATCAGTTATTAAAGTGGCAATAAAATAGAAGGAGCCGCTTTGTTTGGTAATGAGGTTTCCATTCTTGCCTATCCAGCCCAACCCGCTTTTCTGCGCCCATGTTCTTTCCAATACCGGGGCAGAGTCGACAAAACCACGACCATGAATCTCTCCGATCTCTTCCTGTATCATTATTATTAGTTGGTTCAGCTTCTCTCTAATTACTTCATGATAATCCTGCCCGTAAGCATATTTTGATATCCCGGGAGTATCCGGCTGCTGAATTTGTGAAGTGTAGTAATTTAATAATAAAGTAATGACCGACCGGGCACCCGGAACCAGTTTGGCAGGATCGATTCGCAGGTCAAAATAGTTTTCCATGTACTGCATGCTGCCATGCATGCCTTTTTGGAGCCATTTTTCCAGCCGGGCAGCATCTTCTTCCAGTTTATGAGCCCTGGTAATACCACAATAGCTGAAACCCAGCCGGGCAGCTGTTTTTTTGACAAAATAGGTATGTTTATGCAACAGGTTCAGGGGTAGTTAATGTCTTTTAAACTGGATTGATCTTATTGTCTCTTTTATCATTGACAAGTTTGGATTTTTTATGTAAAATTGATCTTTGTTGAACGAATTTAACCACATTTAACCATCACTATGAGTTCAAAATTGCCCCTGCTTATTTCCGGACTATTCCTTGCCAGCTTAACCCTTACTGCACAGGAGAAGGCCACTGCAAAATTTGGTAATGTTACTGAAAAGGATTTTGAAACAAAAGTATACTCTATTGACAGTAATGCCAATGCGGTAGTGATTGCTGATATAGGGCATAGCGCTATAGAAGGAAACACTAAAGGCTGGTTCTCCTTAGTATATAAACACTACAAACGAGTGCATGTATTAAATAAGAACGGCTATGATGTAGCCAACATCTCTATTTCATTGTATGCGGATGGCGATGCTGAGGAGGAACTGAATAAATTAAAAGCGGTGACTTATAACCTGGAGAATGGAAAAGTTGTAGAAACAAAACTAGACGTAAAATCATCTGTGTTTAAGGATAAGATCAGCAAGAACAGGGTGGTTAAGAAATTCACTTTTCCTAATGTAAAAGAAGGCTCCATCATTGAGTATGAGTATACCATTACATCTGATTTTTTACAAAACCTTCAGCCATGGGAATTCCAGGGAGCTTATCCCCGGTTATGGAGTGAGTACAATCTTTCATTGCCTGAATTTTTAGGTTATGTTTTTCTGACCCAGGGCTATAAGAAATATGATATCAACGAGAAAAAGTTTCGTATGGAAGGGTTCACGATAATCGACAACCGGGGTGTTGGCGCATCCGAAAGATATCAGTTTAATGCAAATGTCATAGACAACCGCTGGGTAATTAAGAGTGTGCCAGCACTCAAAGAAGAAAGTTTTACTTCTACCATTGATAATCATATTGCCAAAATCGAATTTCAATTGTCAGAGTACAGGCAGCCACTAACTTACCGGAACATCATGGGATCATGGCCCAAACTGGCAAACGACCTGATGGAAGCTGAATTTTTTGGAAAACCAGTAACAAAAGATAATGGCTGGCTTAAAGATGTAGTAAGGCCTCTCACAGAAGGTGTGACGGGAAACAAAAACAAAGCGCAGAAGGTATATAATTACGTCAGGGATAATTTTACCTGTACAGATCATAGCGACCTTTTTGTTGAGCAGACACTTAAGAATCTTCTCAAATCGAAAAGCGGAACAGTTTCTGAAATAAACCTGCTTCTCACTGCTATGCTCAAATATGCTGACATAGATGCAGACCCTGTTATTTTGAGTACCCGTTCTAATGGGATGACATATGCAATGTATCCTCTCATCACACAGTATAATTATGTAATAGCAAGGACTGTGATCGACGGGAAAGCAATTTACCTCGATGCCAGCGAACCCCGGCTGGGGTTTGGCCATCTGCCGGTGCGTTGTTATAACGGCCATGCCAGAATAATCAATAAAACAGCAGATCCGATTGAGTTGGTGAGTGATTCGTTGATCGAGAGAAAGAATACCAGTGTATTTGTTATCAATGATGACAAAGGAAATATAGTGGGCAGCATGATGCAGACACCCGGTTATTATGAATCACTTAGTTTGAGGGATCGTATCAAAGAGAAAGGCAAGGATCAGTTGGTGACTGATATTAAAAAAGCATTTGGTCATGAGATGGTCGTCAGCAACTTTGTTGTCGATTCATTGGACAAGTATGAAGAAGTGCTTGGAATAAAATATGATTTTGATTTTACGGAAGAAAAAGAAGATATCATTTACCTGAATCCGATGTTTGGGGAAGGGTATAAGGAGAACCCTTTTAAGTCGGCAGAACGGTCTTATCCGGTAGAAATGCCGTATGGATTTGACGAGACCTATACCCTGCAAATGGATATCCCGACCGGGTATGTGGTAGATGAATTACCCCAGTCAATAGTAGTGAAACTGAATGAAGAGAATGAAGGCATGTTTGAATACCGTATTTCACAATCCGGCAGCGGCATATCTTTCCGTTCCCGCATCCGAATCAGCCGTGCCTATTTTCTGCCAGAGGAATATGAAATGCTACGGGAGTTTTTCAATCTTGTGGTGAAAAAGCAGGCTGAACAGATCGTATTTAAAAAGAAAAAATAGTTCATGATAAAAAAGATTATTGCTGGTTGTTATTTTCTTGTAGTGACATTAGTGGTTGCTGCAGGTGATGGAGAGTATGCGGTATCGAAGATACCTGCTGCATTACTGAAGGACGCCAATGCAGTAAAGCGGATGGAGAAAATAAGCTTTGAGATTGTGAATACAGGAGAAGCTATCCTGCGTAAAAAATATGCCATCACTATCCTGAATGAGAATGGCGACGGGCAGGCAGGATTTGTAGAGTATTATGACAAACTGCATGAGATAAGAAATATCGAGGGTATATTATACAGTGCAGACGGCAAAGAATTAAAAAAACTTAAGAATAAACAGATCATTGATGCTACCGGTTCGGATGATAATAACCTGATCGATGATAATCGCAGGAAATTTCATCATTTTTTTCATAAGACCTATCCCTATACTGTACAGTATGAAGTGGAGATAAAGTACAATGGTACATTGTTCTTCCCGGTATGGCTGCCAAGAGAGGATGAAGAATATTCAGTGCAGCAAAGTAGTATCAGTATCATCAGCGATGCTTCTTACACCGTACGCTACCGGGTAAATAATTATTCCGGGGACCCGGTTATTACCACAGAAAAGAACGATAAGATACTTACCTGGGAGGTAAAAGACCTTCCTGCCATTAAGGATGAATATGCTTCTCCCAACTGGTTTGATATTAATACGGCTATTTTCTTTGGCCCGACAGAATTTGAAATAGAGAAGTACAAAGGCAATATGCAAACCTGGCAGGACTTTGGCAAGTTTGTTCATGCTCTTCGCCAGGGCAAGGATAATTTGCCTGCTGGTATTAAACATACTGTTCATCAACTGACAGATAATATTACTGACCCTAAAGAAAAGATCGCAAAGTTGTATGAATACATGCAGCAGAATACCCGTTATATCAGTATTCAGTTAGGTATCGGGGGCTGGCAGCCCTTTGATGCCACGTATGTAGCTACCAAAGCCTATGGAGATTGCAAGGCGCTGACCAACTACATGTACAGCCTTTTAAAAGAAGCGGGGATCAACTCTTATTATACACTGGTAAGAGCCGGACGAAATGCAAAGAAGATAATGGCAGATTTTCCTTCCAGCCAGTTTAACCATGTTATACTTTGTGTGCCATTGCAAAAAGATACAGTGTGGCTGGAATGTACCAGTCAGACAATGCCTGCCGGATACCTCGGTGATTTTACCTGCGACCGATATGTATTGCTGGTGGATGAGAATGGTGGTAAACTGGTTCGTACACCTAAATATGGTATGAAAGAAAACCTGCAGGTACGGCATGTGAAAGCAGTGTTGGATGAAGAAGCCACTTTGCGGCTTACATCCGAAACAACTTATGGTGGCTTGCAGCAGGACCAGTATCATGGTCTTATCAACGGACTTTCAAAAGACAAAGTAAAAGAGTACCTGCATGAACAACTTGATTTTGCTACTTACGATGTAAACAGTTTTGATTACAAGGAAACAAAATCAACCTTGCCCGCTGTAGAGGAGAAACTGGATATTACCGTAAGTAATTATGCTACTATCACCGGTAAACGCCTTTTTATCGTTCCTAATACGATGACAAGAACTTATCGCAGGCTGACACCCGATGAGAACAGGAAGTATGATCTGGAACTGAGTTTTGAATACAAAGATATTGATACGGTTGAGATCACCCTGCCCGCCGGCTACACGGCTGAATCAATACCGCAGGATGTGTCGCTGACCAGCCAGTTTGGAAAATATAATTGTTCAGTGAAACTGGATGGTAATAAACTAATGTATTACCGCAGCATTGAACATTACGGCGGCACCTATCCCGCAAAGGATTTTGCAGCACTGGTAAAGTTTTATGATGCCATGTATAAAGCAGACCGTAACAAAGTGGTACTGGTGAAAAATGAACAGACAAAAGGCTTTTGATTTTATTTACAGGATGAACTGATCTGCTCATCGATTACTTTCTTAATCTGCAGGTGGGCATCGGCTCTTTCTTCACCCAGCAGGTTTTTTACAAATACGAGATAAGCATAGCCGCGGCAGTAATCGATCATGGGCCAGGTACCGAAGAGTCCCGGACTTGCCAGTGTGGTGGCAACGCCATTCTTTTCTTCGATAGACCAGCTTCCGGATGTATAATTGAAACCAGCAGCGGATTTGGGAGCATATTTTATTTGTTCCGGTTTGTTCTGCACTTTCATCATTTCATTCACAGCGGTTTCACTGAGTATTTGTACTCCATTATATTTTCCTTTATTCAGCAGCATGACCAAAAACTTCATATAGTCTTCAGCAGTTGATTGTGCTCCGCCGGAAGGATTCACAGCGCTGCCATCCAGGTTGGTGAATGTTGTTTTCCGCATACCCAGTGGTATCAGCAGTTTGGTCCGTATCAGCACATCAAATTTTCGCTTGCTCACTACTTCCAGCACCCGGCCTGCGATATTCAAGCCGATATTACCGTACCAGAAATCAGTGCCGGTATTGGCACGGATGTCACGGGCGGCAAAAGAATTCACTTCTTCTTCCAGGGTATTGAACTTTTTTCGCTGGGCCAGTTTTTTCAGAAAGCCACCTTCATCATCAATACCTGTCATGTGGCTGAGGCAATGACGGATAGTGATATAACCTTTAAAGTATTTATCAAACTCAGGGATATACTTCACTACTTTATCATCCAGCGAGATCTTTCCTTCATCTACAAACTGCATCACAAGGGCAGCGGTCAGCCATTTGCTGCAACTGGCAATGGGTGCCTGTGTTTTGATATTAAAACCGCCCATTTCTTTTTTATAAACAAGCGAATCGCCTTTCCATATCATGGCAACGATATTGGTACCCAGCAACTTTTGTTTATCCTCCAGTTGTGCATCCAGGTCACCCCAGTTGTATTGTGCGTTGGCCGGCTGCAATAGTAGCAGAAAAGCAGCTACGCATAAGACTTTCAGGCAGATAGAACTAACTTTATATGACATAGTTTCGGGATTTAGAGGGTTGGATAAGTATTTGATTTAAGTCCACAGTCAATAGTCCACTGACGACAGTAGTTCACTTGTATTGCTATGGACTGTTGACCATCGACTGTTTACAATAAAATTAATACTATGAATTTAGGAAACTTCACCATAAAAGCCGCTGAAGCATTTCAGCAGGCGCAGCAAATTGCCTTTAATGCGCAAAGTCCGAATATTGAGACCGAGCATATCTTAAAAGCGTTGCTCGACCAGGAAGATTCGCCGGTTGAATATTTATTGAAAAAGAATAATGTCACCGTCAAACTTGTGGAAAGCAAACTCGATGAACTCATCAGTAAATTACCCAAAGCATCTGGCGAAGCGGCCCAGCAGATAAGCCGGGAAGCAAATAATGTTGTATTAAGGGCTGGTGCAGTACTTAAGCAATTCAAAGATGAGTTTGTGACACCGGAGCATTTATTGCTCGCCATTGTGCAGGGTAATGATTCAACTGCCAAGCTGCTTAAAAATACAGGATTAACAGAGAAAGGATTGATTGCAGCGATCAAAGACCTGAGAAAAGGAGAGACCGTTACCTCACAAACACAATCACAGGAATTCAATGCGCTGAATAAATATGCCAAGAATTTAAATGAACTGGCAAGACAGGGCAAACTCGACCCCGTTATCGGCCGTGATGAAGAAATAAGAAGAACATTACACATTCTTTCACGCAGAACAAAAAATAACCCGATACTCGTAGGTGAACCCGGTGTTGGTAAAACAGCCATCGCCGAAGGTATTGCACACCGTATTGTAAATGGTGATGTGCCGGAGAATCTGAAATCAAAAATTATCTATGCACTTGATATGGGCCTGCTCATCGCCGGAGCAAAATATAAAGGCGAATTTGAAGAACGTTTGAAAGCAGTAGTGAAAGAAGTGAGTGGCAGCGATGGAGAAATTATCTTATTCATAGATGAGATACACACACTGGTTGGTGCAGGTGGCGGTGAAGG
This sequence comes from Chitinophagaceae bacterium, assembly GCA_016786885.1. GTDB lineage: Bacteria > Bacteroidota > Bacteroidia > Chitinophagales > Chitinophagaceae > JJ008. The sequence continues at coordinate 100,180 of JAEUVO010000033.1, forward strand.
CGCCATGGATGCGGCCAATATTCTGAAACCTGCACTGGCCAAGGGTGATCTTCGTGCCGTGGGTGCCACTACACTGAACGAGTACCAGAAATTCTTTGAAAAAGATAAAGCATTAGAAAGACGTTTCCAGAAAGTGATGGTGGATGAACCCAGTGTGGAAGATGCTATTTCCATCCTTCGTGGTTTGAAAGACAGGTATGAAACACACCACCATGTAAGAATAAAAGACGAAGCCATTATTGCGGCAGTGGAATTATCCAGCCGTTATGTTACAGATCGTTTCTTACCGGATAAAGCTATCGACTTGATAGATGAAAGTGCAGCCAAGCTCCGGCTGGAAATGAATTCCATGCCGGAAGAACTGGATACACTGGAAAGGCAGATACGTCAATTAGAAATTGAACGGGAAGCTATCAAGAGAGAGAACGATGAAGGGAAATTGAAAGAACTGAACACGGAGATAGCTAACCTTGCTGTTACGAGAGATACTTACAAAGCTAAATGGAACCAGGAAAAAGAACTGGTGGAAAAAGTACAGAATGCAAAAGCTGAAATAGAAAACTTGAAACAGCAGGCCGAAAGGGCAGAACGGGAAGGCGATTATGGTAAAGTGGCCGAGATACGGTATGGTAAAGTGCAGCAGCAGGAGCAGCTTATTGCTGACCTGAGCAAACAGATAGCAGAAAGCGGCGAGAAAAGATTGCTAAAAGAAGAAGTGGATGCAGAAGACATTGCCGAAAGCATTGCCAAGGCAACAGGCATACCGGTACAAAAGATGCTGCAAAGTGACAGGGAAAAATTACTGAAGCTGGAAGAACACCTGCATGAAAGGGTAGTGGGGCAGGAAGAAGCCATCACCGCCGTGGCTGATGCGATAAGAAGAAGCCGTGCCGGATTGCAGGACCCGAAGAAACCGATCGGTTCTTTCATCTTTCTTGGTACTACCGGTGTGGGTAAAACAGAACTGGCAAAAGCCCTTGCCGAATATTTGTTTGATGATGAAAGTATGATGACGAGGATAGACATGAGTGAGTACCAGGAAAAGCATACCGTGTCAAGATTGGTGGGTGCACCTCCCGGTTATGTAGGTTATGATGAAGGCGGGCAGTTAACCGAAGCGGTTAGAAGAAAGCCGTACAGTGTGGTATTGCTCGATGAAATTGAAAAAGCACACCCCGATGTATGGAATGTATTATTGCAGGTTCTTGATGATGGCCGGTTGACCGACAACAAAGGCCGGGTGGTGAATTTCAAGAACACCATCATCATCATGACAAGCAATATCGGCAGCCATTTGATCATGGATGCATTTGAAAACATTAAAGAAAAAGATATTGAAGAAGCAGCAGGCAAAGCAAAAGTGGAAGTGATGAATTTGCTGCGGCAGACTATACGACCTGAGTTTCTCAACCGGGTGGATGAGATCATCATGTTCCAGCCGCTGCTGAAGAAAGAGATAAGGGGCATAGTGGGTATCCAGTTAAATAAGTTAATTGGGTTGGTAAGGGAAAGCGGCATTGACCTTCAATTCAGTGATTATGCCCTTGAGTTTCTCGCTGAGCAGGGCTTTGACCCGCAGTTTGGTGCAAGGCCACTGAAGCGGCTGATACAAAAAGAAATTGTAAACCAGTTATCGAAAAGAATACTGGCGGGGGATATTGATAAGACAAAGCCGGTATTAGTTGATGTGTTTGACAATACGGTTGTGTTTAGGAATGAAACACCTGAGTTAGAGAAGGCTGGAAAGAAAAAGTAAAAATTCAAAAGTGAAAAGCCCTGACGAGAGTTGGGGCTTTGTTCTTAGGATAAAAATTCTGAGATCAACTCAATTTTCTGTCCTATGTAATCCTCGATTGTTGAAAGTTTTGTCTCAGTAGATTTAAATCCATAAATATCTTTATTACAACTACTACAGTTGGCCCCAATATCGTTATTTGTTTTCCCGCATTCACAAGTCCATACTTCTTTTTCTTTTGAAGATAGTAATTGTTTTTTAGTTGTTCGAGTGCCTCTTTCAACGAAATTAGTTAGAATATACTCTCTTATAATTCGGAGGTTATCCAAATCTTCTTTATTATAGAACGGCTTGTCGTAGGTTATGCACCATAAACCTCTTTTTTTTATTTCAAAATCACTGTTTTTGAGTAATTCGAAACTTTTTATGATGTCTAATAGATCTAAGTCTTTAATGATGGAGCATATTTTTAAAGCTAATTTTTCTTTTTTTTCATTTTTGACCTGATTGTATAGAAGATCACTTTTTTTGCTTTCAGGTAAGTTATCTATGTAATTAACTAGTTGCTTGTAAAAGGTATTACAGGGTGTAGGGGTCGTTTGTTCATGATCCAGAAGTTCATTAAATTTTATTAATAAATATGGAAATATTTCATCGACCTGATTAGTTGTAATAAACTCCCACGTTTCATCGTCCAAGTTTAGATTTCCTGCTTCTACTTTCTTTAGAATTGCTTTTTTGCTTCTCAAAGTATCAATTCTGTCGACTCCAATATTCTCAAATCTTTCGTTTAGCTTTTCTAAAGAGTTTTTTATTGACTGTTCCTTTTCAATTATTACGGCAGTTCCCATAGCAGTTAACATAAACATGGACTTTCCTTTCCCTGAGATTTCATCCAAGTCAATATGAAGACCAATAATACAGTTGGCGCCAATCTCATATGCACTGGATTTTAGCTTTTCAATCGCTTCACTATAAAGTGCAGTCAATTGCTTTTGATAAGATTCTGATCGACCGCCAAATACATCGCTGAAGGAAGCAAAGAAGTCGCTAAATAAATTTGTCCCAGCAACTAAGTGAGCAGAAACAGGTCTTAAATAGTGTTTTATTTTTATGTCAGCTGGTGGCGAAGTTGTTATAACTAATATATCTCTGGGACCGGCCATTTCATTTGTATTTGTAAGGTTTAAACAATGGTTAGTATAGAGTTATCAGTGAAGTTAAAGAAATTACCCCATGCTGTCTCAACTAAAGCAGTTGCAGATGCCGATGTAAATCTCAGCTATTCTAAAGCTGTGAAGTTCATGCCGGAACGCTATGCGAAACTTCCAGTTTCGCAGTTGTATTGTATCGCCTGTGGCGATGAGTACCATTGCCGAAGGCAATAAAATAAAACTGCGGGGCTGCAAGCCCCGCATAGCGTTGATACATTACAATAAGAAATCTATATCCATCAATCCTTTCTTTCCTTCATAATTCGCAGCACTGCTATACAAGTAATGCGAAGGTTCAGCTACTAATCCACCTCTAACCGGGTTGTCGTGTATATAATTAAGTTTTGTGCGCAGAAATGATTCACTGTGCAATTCTTCCGGGTGGTTATTGCCAGTCCATACTTTGAAATTATCATTGGCTGCTGTCCGGCTGGCATAAAAGCGAAACATGTACAACAGCCAGTCACGACGGCTTTCTGGTTCTGCTTCAATAGAAGCAGTAATTGCTTTACTGGTATATGTTTTAAAATCCCTTACTATATCACTCAGGTTGTTATTAGTTGCAGTCCAGATGCTGTGGATATGGTTCGACATAATAACATATGCACCGATTTGGAGGCCTTTATTGCTGCGACAATACTGCATACTTTCTATCATCAGATCCCTGTACCGTTGCCGGCAGAAAATATCAATCTAGCCCATGATGGAAAAGGTAAGAAAATGAGTGGCAGACTGATCCCTGATTTTGTAGCCATCGGCAAATTCATAACTCATAACAAAAGTTTGTAAAAATGAAATTACTGATAGTTATTGCTGAAAGCAATAAAATACAACTTCGGGACTGCAAGTCCCGAAGAGCAGGGGAGCGGGGGCTTCATTCTGCTAAGCTGGTAATTTGCTTCGTTCTGATAGGGGCTGTTTGCCACAGCACCCATGCAGCGCTTATAATAATTATGTTCTTCATGATATATTGTCCTACCAGTGTAAACCCATAAGGAGCCACCTTGAAAGAAAGATCGGGGAAGAATAACATGGGTGTGAAAGTGCAGAACATATGCAGTAAAAGAAACAATAAAAGCTTGCGGATGAATAAACCTGTCAGCAACAGGATGCCAAGCGCTACTTCCCAGATGGCCAGCAAAAGGATGCTTGTTTGTGCAGGAATGAGACCGGCGGTGAGCTTATGAATAGTGTTGATGGCGAGATCTTCGGCCGGGCTGTAGCCATGAAAGAATTTCAGCATGCCAAACCATATATAAATGATACCGATGCTGCAGCGCAGCACGGTCAGCGATCTGTTGCTGATGCTTATCCTGCTTTCATTTTTCATGCTGAATTTTTAAGCGACTAAATAAAAATTATCAAACTTCCTGAGGCTTGAGAAAGCTCAATACCCGGCATGATAAATATCAGCTCAGCATAATAAGTGGTGGTTAAGGCAATTGTTTTTCCTTCGCCGGATCTGGTAAGCTGGCCCCGGTGTAAGTTAATAACTGTTTATGCCGGCAATAATAGCTCCTGTAACTTTTTCAAACAGGGTTTCAGATAGCTGTTCGTATAAATCGTTTTTTTCAGGGCCGTCAAACCCTAAATCATTCCATGAACCCATGCCACCAAACACCCAGCTTTGTGCAGCTCCAAAAATCAGTTGTCGGGCTGTTATATCATAGTTCTTATTGATAAGCAGATCCGGGTAATAAAATGTGGCGCCCGGGCCTTCACTCTCTAATTCCGTAAGTGCTTTAGCAAAGCAATCAGCCCAGTTATCTAATTTTTCTTGCCGGGCAAATTGTTCTGTTTGTTGCAAAGCCTCTTTTAATTCATTTTTTACAGGATTCAATAATAATTGCAAGTTAATAGTGGGTTTCTTTCGGGCTACTGCTTCATATTCTACCAGCCAGCCCTGTTGTTCAGGGTTTTCATGTTGCTGGTAATTCCAGTGGGCATACCAGAAATCAGAATATTTTTTATACACAGCTTCAATAAGCCATGTACCTCCACCGCCAACCAGCCCGGCTGTTTTGTAATCTTTAAACTGGCTTTGGTCTTTTGTATGCTGGTAAAAGAGTTTTAACTCACGACAATCATCTTTTTTCAGAAACTGAAACCATTCTTCGGGGTTATTCCCGGCAGCAACAGCTTTTTCTTTAGAAAAGAATGATTCTTTGTAGGTTTTAAAACTGAGCTTTTTACAGTATTTGAAAACAGCATGCTGATTATAACAGGGTGCAGGGTTGCCTGTATTGATATACTCATTGCCGTATGAAATAAGGGAAAGTTTTTGGCTTAAGGTATCGTCCATCAATCTAAGGTATTATCTTTTTCTTCTTCCTGCAGGATCTGCCAAAGCCGGCCTGGTGCAAAAAGTACATTCAAAACCGCCAGCCAATGGAGGCGCCAAAGAACCCCGGCTCATTATTTTCCTTGCTAAAAAAGGGAGTGTATATCAGTTTCCACATCAGCCCGTAAGGAGTATGGTGACGGTAACCCACAGAAGGTATAAATGCAACCTGATAAGGATTGGAAAACAGCTGACTTTTGTTATCATCCCAAACATCCCGTTCAGCCAGCGTAATACCAGCCCCTGTTTCTATAAAGGATCTTTGTTTGCCAATATTAATCAGATACACCACACCAAGTGGAATAGCAGGTTTTATGCCTCCCAGCCCTATGCCGGCACGAATACCAAAACCCGGCTTATCAGCTAATTGCAGTTCGTAGTTTGCCGACAGCACAATGCCATTGCCTAATATTTCCAGATAAGTGGTGTGCTTTTTAAAGTTTTTTTGTGCCTGTGCCTGCAGGGCAGCCACTAGCAGAATAGCAGCGATTATTTTTTTCATAACAGTGGAGAGGTTTACTAGGTAAAAACGAAAGCAAGATCGTTTTATTTTACGCCGTTGTTGGTGTTTCCCCCACCAACAACACAATGTATAGGAGATCATCTCCCAGTTCTCTTTAGTCTTAGCAATCAATAAGAAAAAAACCAACAGGTTAGTTATCTATCGTTTGCGACGATGGACGGCAATGGCAGAAAGACCTGGGATATTCCTGATTATTGCATTTCACCAAAACAATTTTATCTTGTAAAAAAAATCCTATGTCAAAATTATCCGCCGTTTTGCTGGCTTTATTGTTGCCTGTATTGCTGTATTCCCAGCAGCCCAAATACATTATGGGGCCGGTTTCTAAGAAGCCCAAAGGGGGCTCCGATTTCAGTGTGCTTTATTCTTCGGATAATGAGACCATTCTTTTAAGAGGTGGCAGCAGTGGTTTCGGATTGGGTGTAATGACCACTCTCGCCATCGGAATAACCGTGAATTTCAATACTCTTACTATTGAAAAATATGATCAGCACTTCAAGCTGGTAAAAACAGTGAATGCCAAAAGCAGTTTTGGCAGAGACCTTCTTTTTTTAGGGACCATCGAATCGGCCGGGCAGCATTATATAATACTGGCTGATGCCGGGAATAAGCAGGTTGAGATATTCAAAGCGCAGATCAATACGGTTTCTTTACAGCTGACGTCGGCACCTGAGAAAATTGCCACCCTTGATATAAACAATAAGCAGGAAGATGATGTGGTGTTTACCTGGTCGCCTGATAAAAGCAAAATGGCTTTTGTATCAAGAAATACAAAACTTGATAAGAGTGATAAGAACCTGTCTGTGCAGGTGCTGGATAAAGATTTTAAGCCTTTATGGAACAGCAGAACGGCATTGCCTATGGGAGACATACATAGCAGGGCGGGTGAATTGTCCCTGAACAATAATGGCGATGTTTTTATGCTGGTGCGGAAACTATGGAGTAAGAAGGAGAGTAAAAAACATACGCTGGATTTTTTTTACAGCCTTTTCAAAGTAACAAAAAGTACGGTAAAAGAAATGCCGCTGGTTTATGAAGAGTATGAATTGAATAATGCCTCTGTAGTTTGCCTGTCCGATAAGATAGCAGTGCAGGGCTATTGTATTGAAAGGGGAGAATGGGGCATGTTTGATGATGCTACGGCGATGTACACAATTGTTACCGGCTATGATATGGCGGCGGCACCTATAAAAGCCTCTTTCTTTACTTCTGCAGGGGAGAATATGTTTGATCCCGCTGCAAAAAGAAACCCGGACCAGCCGGTAAAAGAAACTACCAAAATTGAGACCCGGTCAAAAAGCTATTATCCCAACGGCGATTGTCTTATTGCAGCTGAAGCGATTCGTGGCGGGGAAATTTCGAATACGGTCAACCGGATGACATTCACACATACATATGCAGAGCATTCTAATATTTTGCTTGTCTTTATTAAAGCTGACGGGACGATTAAATACAGTAAACGAATAATAAAACTACAAACACAATCAGACGAAGATCTTTATGCTTCAGTTGTCACCGGATGGAAGGATAATAAGACTATTTTCCTGTATAATGATGATAAACGCAATCCATTGGATAAAAATGTTTTTAAAACAATCACCAGTGATTTCAGGAATTCGCATCTTATTGCAGCCACAGTGGATGAAGAAGGTAACATTAAAAAATTCAAGTGTATTGATAATGCAAACAATGAAACCTGCATAATACCCTGGGATTGTGGCACTGTTCGGGAGGGAGAGATCATTGTAATCGGCAGCCGTTTTCATGCTCTTGCAAAGACAGAAGTCCAGGTGGGGAAAGTTATTTTTTAGTAAACCGCGGATATCTTTAGCCATAGTAACCAACAGGGTAATTGTCCATCACTTGCAACGATTGCCGGAAGTTTAAAATATCATTTTTTGTTCCTACTTTATAATATATGGCAACGCCCAAAAAATACCGGATGGATAAAACGGCTTTCAAAATACAAACAGTTGAAGAGGCGGATGACCATTACGGTCCGTGGGAGAATAAATCCTATAGTGAAAGGCTGGATGCAGCTTTTTATTTGATCAGTATGGCTTTTGGAGTAAAGCCTTCAACAAAAATCGACAGAACTGTTTTCTCAAAACGTAAGCATGGCTGATTATTTCAATGATGATTTCAGAGATTTTCTGAAAGCACTCAAAAACCAGGGGGTTGAGTATGTTCTTGTAGGTGCAACACTAACAGAAGATAAAAAAGGTATTTGAAACTACTGTAAAAAGATCTATATTTATAACAATAGTACTGTTTATGTATAGGAGAGGAATACTTGTTTGTTCAATTTTTTCTTTTGTAATTAGTGCTATATTATCTGCTTGTCAAAAAGAAGTCGATACTCCAAATTTTGTTGAGAATCAGGTTCCTGTAGTTAACGCAGGCACTTCAATACAAATAACATTACCTGTTGACTCAACAATTTTAAGCGGATCAGCAGTCGATCAGGACGGAAGTATTGTAGCTTATTTGTGGAGTCAGGTGTCAGGTAATGCAGGAACGCAGATTGTAAATCCCGGCTCGCCAAGCACAAAGGTAAAAGGGCTTCAGGTTGGGACATATATTTTCCAGCTAATGGCTACAGATAATAAGGGGGCTACGGGTGTCGATACAGCTTTGGTTATTGTTTCCCCTTCACCAATACAAACTCTTACTTTACAACCTGCAAATAATCTGAATGAGGTTTATATCTTTTCATCCAGTCCAAATAGTTCTACAAGCGGAATTCATCAGCTAACAATAGCAGCCTGGACTGTAGGAGGAATAAGTAACTATTGGAGAGCTTTTATAAAATTTGATTTTTCCTCTATCTCTTCGACTGCTACTATACTCAATGCAAAATTATCTCTTTATGCAACTCCTGCACCTTCCCAGGGTAATGGTGTAGATGCACATTTTGGTACTTCAAATGCATGTTACATTCAACGTGTTACTTCTAATTGGGTTACTTCTGGTATTAATTGGAATAATCAACCATCTACAGTTACGGCTAATCAGGTTGTTATACCTCAAAGCACCTCACCATTTCAAAATGAAATTGAGATGGATGTAACTTCATTGGTTAGAGATATGATGACAAATGGGAATAATGGGTTTGGTATTAAACTTCAAAATGAAGTGATATATAATGTCAGGCAATATGCCTCAAGTTTTGAAAATAATTCATCAATTCGGCCCAAACTGGTAATAACTTATCAGCCGTAACAAAGTCAGCCGCTAAAGCCATACCGGTTCCCCCTTTCTTGTTGAAATACCGGTAGACCATTTTATATCCTCGCTATCGTTATCCGGGGTAAACAATCCGGGCCTACAACAAGTGATAATCATCAGGACTGAGCCTTTTGGGAATCATACCTGGTCTTTCTTTCCTCCTATATCTTCGCTCCATGCTTCCCGAAGTAAATCTTCAACAACGCTGGCAGCAATTAGTATCTAAACTCACCGATACATTGGGTAAGCAACCGGATATGGAAGCTATTTTATTATTCATCGGCATCCGGGAAGCGGGACAGCCTCTTAAATTATTTACTGAAAAAGAAAAAACCGATCTGAGACAGATGGCGATTTGCACCCTGCTTGTTCCCGCCGGGTATTACCAGTTGTTTTGGGTGGATGATACAGGGTGGCCGCATTATAAAGAACTGAAGCGAATACCTGCGATGAGTATGGCGCAAAGGGATGAATTTCTCAAAGAGTATGTCCTAAAGTATGCAGAGAAGAACCGCCTGCTATAGTTTCCAGGCCGAGCCTCTGAAGGGACTGGCATATATTATCAGGTTCTACCAGTCCACTATTTGGTCAGTTGTATCTGATAGGAAAACTGCTGATCAAAAGGAGCAGCGGCTTTCTCCGGTTTTTGTATAAGAAAACGGTTCCGGATGGATTGTTCCCGTATTGTTCCCTTGAGCCGTTCATCATCATCAAATAAAAATTCATTGACAAAATCACGGTGGCCATCCGCCCATACATGCACATGGATATGTGCGGGCAGGTCGCTTTGTGGATAGCCACTTGGTTTAATGGTTTGCAGTTCAAATTTCCCGTTCACATCCGTTCTCACATAACCAAACAGTCTTGCATGCCTCATATCGCCTTCATTGCCTCCCACATGAGGGTTGCCGGCAGCATACCAGCCTTTTGAGTCGGTCTGGTACAGATAGATCAGCGCACCAGCAACAGGCTGCCCTTCTTTATCAGAGACTGTTCCCAGCACCTTTATTTTCCTGCCGGGTTCATCGGCAGTAGTTATCTGCAATACATCGGTGCTGCAATTGTTTTTTATCAATTCCCTGAAATCTGTTTCAGGATGCACCGCCAGGTAGCGTTTGTCGGTCAGTATAGAAGATACTGTAGCTGTTTTGTTTTTCAGTTTATCAGCCGCTTCTTTGATAAGCGAAGCATTATCGGTTGATTGTGCGGGCAGGTGTGACCAGCTGCCCAGCAATAGCAGGGAGAGTAAAATTTTTTTCATGACTGTAATTTGTGCATATAGTAAGTTAGCTTCATTTCCTGCAACCGGCATACAATAATATATGAATGGAGAAAGTTGGATTATGGTTGGTGAAAAGCACTATTTTTTAGCTCTGTCAGCAGTTTTTCCAGGCCGTCTTCACAGTAATCTGGCACTAGAGGATTCAATAACATCCTTGTACTTTTTCCCATATTTATTACCTTAATAGAAATTTACAGCCATGTACAATCATCCTCATACAATCGAAAATAAAATAGGCGAAAAACTTTGTTTTACCCGGTTGGTAAAGGAAGATGGTGTTGATAAACTGGAAGTGGAGAACTGGGTGCAGCCCGGTGCCGGCCCTTTGATGCATGTTCACTGGAAGCAAGATGAAAGTCTTACCGTGATAAGCGGGAAAATTGGTACACAAATTCCTGGTGAAGAACCCAGGTATTACGGTCCGGGAGAAACGGTTACTTTTTACAGGGGTACCTGGCACCGGTTCTGGAATGCCGGAAATGATGTATTGAATTGTAAAGGCTGGATAAAACCTGCTGATAACATTGAGTATTACCTGACAGAAATATATAAGGCAATAGATGCGGGTAAAAATCACCGGCCTGAACCAACAGCCGCTGCCTTTTTAATGACCCGTTATAAATCCGAATTTGATGTAAGCGGCATCCCCGGGGTTGTAAAAAAAGTCATCATACCGCTTCAATATTTTATCGGAAGATTTACGGGAGCACATAAAAGATTTAAAGATGCGCCGCAACCGGTTAAATAAATACTTTCTTAAAGTCTTTGGCGATATTATTTTCTAAATCTAAGGAAAGAGAAAACCGCTTATTTATATTTAATATTTTCAAGGGCACTATCATGCCGTAAGCAGTTTTTTTTAACTTTCTGCTTTCTTATTGGTCATAGCTGTTCAACTGGCTTCTATGAGAAAACTTATCCTGCTTCCATTATTAGTCTTATCGGTCTGTGCCTGTGCACAAAAAGGTGACCGCTATTGGAGTATCGGTGTTAATCCATTCAGCCTTGGAGAGTCGATGTCATCCATCGGTCCCTGTGCCGGCTTCAGGTTTTCGGCGGGATTTGAGTTATGGGCTGAGGGTTCGTATATCTTTCATAACCTGTACAAGATTCACGACTGGAAAAACATGAGAGGATACCGGTTTATTTTTCAGCCCCGGTACTATGTGGGAAAAGGCCGTACTCTTTTCATTACTCCTGAGTTTCGGCTCAAACAATTTTCTTATACAACGGCACTTCCCTTTGTGAATAAAACAACGAACGATACTTTATATAACTATACACACAGGGCATCGCAGGTGCTTATCGGCGGCGCCTTTGTAATTGGTGGCCAGTTTGTGTTGTCAGAACGAAAAAGGATTTTTTTAGAAGTAACAGCAGGGATGGGAGGAAAGCTTCGCTTTATAAACAGGAAAAATATTCCGGAGGGCTATGAGTATGAGGTACAGCCCGGTGGCTTCGGCCTTGCACCTCATTATAACTGGGATAATGACGGCACTCCTTATTTCCCGTTGGGGCTCCGGCTTATGTGGCGATTGAACAATTCAAAGCAGTTGAGATAGTATCATGTCCACAAGGCCTGCGGGTTTTATTCTCATTTCAGTTATTGACAACTGTCATAGGAACAGGCTGATTAACTGCTGCATCTTTATGCTATATAAGTTTTATGCAAAAGAAACCAAAGGGGCTTAATGCCGAATGGCATCAGCAGCATCCAATGCCGAAGAATCCCACTTTGCAACAGCGTATTGACTGGCACCTGGCCCATCAGAAGAATTGCGGCTGCCATCCAGGTTTGCCGGAGAAACTGAAAGAGCAAATGAAGAAATTGAAAATAAAAATACCAGCAGGGTTATAAGTAACAAGTGCTGTATAATTTATTTATCTTGTTTAAGAGCTATATTCCGGCAATTTACTTTACCGTCACTTGTATCACATGATCAATAGTTTCCTGTGCAGGATACTCGTGGTATATGAAAATCCCTTCCGTCACCTTATTCCATTTTAGTTTTTTATTACTACCCATTATTTCAACGGACGAAATAGTTTCATTGAATCCCGGGAGTAGAATAAAATTGTCCGCCGGCCGGTGCAGCAGATGGAGAAATACCTGTTTATCATTTCTGGTAGCTACTCCCCATGGTTGTGGTGGCATCAGTCTGCCACGGGTATTGTAAATAGCAGTACCATATTGTTGCAACCATGTACCTGCCGCTTGTAAAGTATCGGTAAATTCTTTTTGTATCTCGCCATTAGGCATAGGCCCTACATTCAATAATAAATTGGCATTGCGGCCTGCAGTGTTTACCAGTAAATGGATCACCTGCTTCACTGTTTTATAATTTCTGTCTGTCACATTATAGCCCCAGGAGTCATTCATGGTCTCGCAGGTTTCTAATGGAAGCGCATCGGAAGGTTGCTGAAAACTCAGCCCGGATTTATTTTCTCCCGGCAGGTCTTTTTCAAACATCTGGAAATCTTCGCCTGGAATGGGGTCAAGATGATGGTTGTTGCCGATCATACAAGCTGGTTGCAACTGGTGAATGAGGCCATAGAGTTCATCATACTTCCAGTCAATTCGGGAAGTCCTGTCGGCATGCCCCTCTGGATTGGTCTGGTCCCAATGACCATCGAACCAGATACTCATGACAGGGCCATAGTTAGTAAGCAATTCTGTTAATTGATTTTTCATGAACTGCAGGTAGCTTGTATAATTGCTTTTCCCAGTTCTTCCGCTATACTGACCGGTACGACCCGTTTCAAAAGGATAATCATTGCGATACCAGTCGAGAGTGGAGTAATAAAGGCCCAGTTTGATATTATGTTTCCTGCAGGCTTCTGCCAGTTGTCGCAGTGCATCTTTGCCATACGGTGTGTTTGTGATCTTCCAGTCTGAGTATTTTGTATCCCAGTTAGAAAAACCATCATGGTGACGGGTGATGAAGACGATATATTTCATGCCGGCATTTTTTGCTGTCAGCACCCATTTTTCTGCATCGAAATCAACAGGATTAAAGACCCTGTTATAACGACGGTAATCTTCCACTTTTATGCGTCGGTTGTTCATTACCCATTCTCCATTGCCCAGTACACTGCTCAGTCCCCAGTGGATGAATAGCCCGTATTTATCATCCTGGAATGTTTTGCGGACCGTTAAATTTTCTGCACTGGGTTTATAGAGCTCTTGTGCTGGTGCCAGTAAATGGAAATATAACAGGAGAACTGCTAGTATCTTTTTCATTGCACTGTTTATGCTAAAAGGTGTTGCTTGCATGGTTGTTAGTTTTATCAAACAGACTAGTTACGCAAAATTTCCCTGTTCCTATTTAATTCCAGTGCTTTCAGTTCGATATTTTCTATCGTATCTTTTTCAGCTCCTTTTTTGGCCATCAGCAGCAATGCTCTTGCCAATACATCGGACCAGATAATCTTATCAGGAGCCAGTAATTGTACCAATGGGAAAAACGGGTAAGCAAGCTTATAGGCAAACGGTGCTTTTTTATTTTTATGCCTGGGTCTTACGGCATCAGGACGAGCTATAAGGATATGCTGCAGTCCGGATCGCAGTAATAAATTCTCTGCTTTTCCTTTGATACGTTTGAACAAAGTGCGACTTTTTTCTGTGCGGTCACTGCCATCACCACTTACAAAAATAAATTTAACTCCCGGGTTAATTTGGGTACAATACCGGGCACAGGCTTCCAGGTATCCACAGGTTATCTCCTCATATTGTTTTTTACTTACCTGGGTTTGTGAAATACCAAGACACCAGATAATAGCATCAGCTTTGGCAAAATAGCTGCCGGCGGAAGCATAATCCAGGAAATTCTTATGTATTACGGTAGTAATTTTAGGATGCACTATTTCCGGCTGATTACGTATCAACAGCAGCAGTTCATCAATTTCATTATCAACTAGAGCCTGCCTTACCACTTCCGCTCCTATAAGGCCGGTGGCACCAGTAATAAGTATTTTCATTTTGCATACATTTATTTCTGCCTGATAAAGTTATAGACCTTTCAGGTTTGATATGACAAGGAGGGTATTTTATCCGGAATAGCAGCACAGTAAACGGTATGAGCTGGGCATAAATTTTTTTTCCCACAATTATCCCTGCTTCATTCAAATAATTGTTAATAAGTTGATCTTTGCAACAATCTAATTTCCGATAATTTTAAAAAATGCAAGACCATTACAGCCTACTCCATACCATCTACGAAATCGTAAAAAATGATCCGCAGCCTGAACGTTACTCCTGCAGGCCCCGTGAGCTCATACTAAGAAGGATGCAAGAATGGTCTGACATTCAGCAGCAACTGCAATTACTCGAGCTGGAACAACTGGTTGTAACTGAACAACAAGAGACACTGGTTATCCGCATCACAACTGCCGGACTTGAGAAGGTAAAAGAGCAAAACAGTCTTGTAAAGGACTAATATGTCCTGATAAAACTCACTCATTTTATTGATAAGGCTCAGCAGACCACATACAGGGCAAGGATAGTTTTACATGACTTTCTTTTGTCTTCTATGAGAAGTAAATGCCACATTATATTGCCTATACTCTTACTCATTGCAATTATAATAGCAGGGTGTAAAAATCATTCTACCAATAGTCTCATTAGCCCTGACGCCCCTGAGGCAGCGTCTTTACAAAAGCTGATGGACGGAAACAGCAGGTTTGCTCATTGGCAACCAATACATCCGGATGAGAGCAGGCAGCGGGTGATAGAGATATCAAAAGCCCAGCATCCATTTGCGGTGGTGATCGCCTGTTCTGATTCAAGAGTATCTCCTGAATTGATTTTTGACCAGGGGCTTGGCGATCTTTTTGTTATTCGCACTGCCGGAAACCTGATTGGCGGACTGGAAATAGGCAGTGTGGAATATGCGGTTGAACACCTCGGTGTAGATCTGATTGTTTTGCTTGGTCACCAGCAATGCGGGGCTGTAAAAGCTTTTGTGGAAGGAGGGGAAGTGCATGGACATATTAAAGACATTATTGACAGCCTGAAAAACGAAACAGAGATCAGTAATATATCACTAAATGATAAAAATCGCCTTGATGATTGTATCAGGGCAAATATATTGCACGGTATACATCAGCTTAAAGAGCAGTCCGCTATTATTAAAGAAAAGCTTGACAGTAAACAGCTACAGATAAAAGCCTGCTATTACGATCTCGAAAGGGGCATCGTCAGCGTATTAAAAGAATAACTCCTGCCACTTCTCTTACCAGGAAGCATCTGCTGTCTCCGGAACAGTCCTGGAAGAGTCTGCTATTAAAGGCTCTTTATACTTTGCCAGGTACGCTGATACAGCATTGATATGAGCTTTTGTTTCAGTCTTTGTCATCGTAACAAGACTACCATGTCCCTCAAAATGGTAATGAACACTGATGAATTTCTTAACATGCTTCCTCGTTTCGGCAGGAAGATATTGCTGTAATACCCAGAAATCACGGCTACCCGATTTTTTAATTGCAGAAAGTACCCTTGCCGGGCCACTATTGTAGGCAGCCAGCGTTAATAGCCAGTCATCAAACATGCCATGCAGGTAAATAAGACATTTTGCAGCAGCCACAGTGCTTTTATAATTATTTTTTCGTTCATCATTCTTTCCGGATACTTTCAGCCCAAAACTTTTTGCTGCTACCGGCATCAATTGCCATAGTCCGGCAGCGCCTGCTGAAGAAACTATCCTGTTATCAAGTTTTGATTCAACAACCGCCAGGTATTTTAATTCAACAGGTATATCGTATTGCTGGAAAACATTTTCTATCAGCTCAAATGCTGATTCACTTTTGATTTTTATTTTATCATAATAAAAACCATTTTCTTTCAGATGGTTGGTTACAAAATCAGATGCCTGCTTATTTAATTGTATCCGGGGGGCAGTGGTTAATTCTTTTTCATTCAGTTCGTCGAGGCAGATACAAAGGCCCTTTTCATCAAAAATATGTTTACCTGAGAATACAGAATCCTGCATAGGGGTTTTACATATCATTGCAGTATCACCTGAAACAGCAATGTATTTATTGCCTGAAGCAGCTGCCATCAGCATGAAGCTGGTAATAATGAATCCTGCCTTATGTAATTTCGTTTTTAACATGATACATGTTTTAGTGAGAAAATGTGCAGGTATTGGATTTTCGGAAAGAATTCAACGTATCATTGAATCCGCATGTGATGATGTTCTGTATATAGGTATTATCTGTTTTTCATGATATACAGAACCAGTCGCTATATTAATTCAAAAGCTGCGCAAAGGTAACCCTGAAATATAGCAGTATCGGGCATTTCAGGCTGTAGTTATCCACTGACAGAGATAAATAGGTGAGAGTCAGTAAAGAATTTTGTTAAAACTGAAAAATCGTCAGTATGGGAGAAAAAATACGATGATTGAGTATCAATGTGTAATTATATAAATAAAAATGCGGTTCAAGTGAACCGCATTTTTTAGTGATGTTGGTGAAAGATATAATTATAACTGATTCACCTTTACTTCTTCAACATTACGGGTGCTGCTATTGATAGCATACACAACTGATTTTTTAGTTTTCCTGCTGGTAACCTGGAACTGGATACTGTAATCACCCAATTCATCAATAGCCAGCATGAATCTTTTTGTGAAACTTTCAGCTTTGATGTTTTCCATGTGCAGTGAATTACCAAATTCATCTTTGATGTTGATGGTAAAGTCATCTTGTACGCCATTACCAGCTACAAAAAGCTGGAAGACCGGATTGTTCTGCACTTTTCCCACATACTTGATCTCAATTGGTAAAACAGGATTTTTTTCATTTGCCATTGCAGGTGCCATAGCTGTGGAAAATACAGTCATAAATGCAATAGCGATAAGTCGGTTGTTCATGAAGATCTTTTTCATAATTATAATTTTTAGGTTAATGAACGTTGTTAAATACAAACTTGATGGTTGGCAATCTGTTTGTGCAAGCAGTAAGTCAGGGGCAAACAATAGGGCAAGTAGAAGTTAGTATATCCGGATTCTTTATCTGTGCGCAATACGATATTGCTTCGATAATGTAAAAGTACAGGGGTGTTCTCAAGCTTGCAAACCAACTTCCTGGTGATTTGCGCATAGCCAAAATTATATGGCGGGATTTAATTTCCTTATTCCCAATGGTTTAGTTTTATTATTTAAAAAGATACCCAAGACTTTTTTTAGCCTTAATTAATCGAATTTTTGGAGTAGAGGCGCCTGAAAATTGACAAAATAGCATTTCCAGTGATAAAGAGACCAGTGAGCTGATGAGTAATTTTTAACTCCTAATAAATTGTCTATCAGTGTTATATAGAACTGTTAGCAAATTAATGTTAGGCGGATTTGGCAGGGTACAAAAAAATATTATCTTCAACCGGTTCAGCAGGGTGACTGATTGGCGTAAGTGCCTTTCTTTCAACCAAATGGCGGGAAATTTGTTAATATAGTTCAGGTCAGTAAGGCCTGATTAAGAAAAAGGAGATTATAATGGCATTTAAAAAAGACGATGTAATAATTATTGAGCCGAGGGAAATTTTTGTAGGTAAAAAGGATGCGCCGGTAACTTTAATGGAGTTTGGAGAATACGAAAGTGAAGAGTGTGCTAAAGTAAATGAGGTAGTTAAGCAGTTACTTGAAGAGTATGAAGGAAAGATAAGGTTTCAGTTCCGTCATTTCCCGCTTACACTTATTCACCAGCGAAGTTTGAAGGCCAGTGAATCGGCTGTAGCTGCTGCCCAGGAAGGTAAATTCTGGGAGATGCATAATGTATTGTTCAACAACAGGAGGAATCTTGGTACCACCAGTTTAAAACTGCATAGCAAAGAAGCCGGCATTAAGAATAAAAAATTTCTTGATGACCTTGTAAATGGAGTATATGGCTGGCAGGTGCAGGATGACCTGAAAGAAGGTATAAACAGAGGCGTAAAAGAATTACCTGCGTTTTTTATTAATGATGTGCCTTTTGCAGGTAAACCAACTTTTGCCAACCTGAGTGCTGCGATTGATTCAGCACTTAAGAAGAGCAAGAGTAAAACGCCGGTAAAGAAAGCGGCTGTTAAGCAAAAACAAAGAGCATAATACTTAATCAATAGTTTTAAAAGTCCCGTTTCGCAATGCTGCAAAACGGGACTTTTTGTTGTAACTACCTGTAAACAAAAAAGCCTTCCGGCTAATCCGGAAGGCTTTACGATTTTGTGTTGTTTATTACCAACGATTGTTGGAATAAGCAGGTTTAGAAGACCTGGCAGGTCTTTCTTCTCTTGGCTTAGCCACACTTACTTTTATGGAACGACCATCAACAGTAGCGCCATCCAGTTCAGCAATTGCTTTCTGGGCAGCAGCGTCATCACTCATTTCCACAAAACCAAAGCCTTTGCTGCGGTTTGTGTATTTGTCCATAATAACTTTTGCAGAAGTAACTTCTCCGTACTCAGCAAAATAACTTCTTAAGTCTTCATCCACAACGGCGAAGCTTAAATTTGAAACATAAATGTTCATGAAAAAAAATTAACTTTTAAAAATACTTGAGAATAACGCAAGGGTAAAGAAGACTAACTATTAGCAGATCCTTTGATAAACTCAGGATTAAGGCGTAGCAGAAAAAATCGTTCACTTACGAACTGTCGTCTCACTCAAATTAACGGTGTAAAGGTAAGCTTAAATGACCAGACCGCAGTATTTATTTTGTGAAGCAATTATTAATTAGTTCTTTCAGGAGATTCAACGTTAAAGATGCCATTATTATCTTCTTTCTTACGTATACCGAAATTATAGCGGAGATTGATACCGAATCGCCTGGTATCTGCCTGGCGGAAACCATTTGCATCCACAGAACCTTGTCTTATACTGAAGTTATTTTTATTGCTGAAAAACATATCATTCAGGCTTGCAGTTACAATAAGTTTGTCTTTTAAAAATTTCCTGTTCACACTTGTGTTTAGTGCCCCAAAAGTGGTGAGTTCATAGAACTGTTGTTGTCCTTTTAACCTTAGAAAACCATTCATGGTAATGACAGAACGTTTATCAATTCTGAAAGTCTGATAAGTGAAAAATGTCCAGGAACCTCTCTTGAAAGAAAGTGGTTTGTTTTCATACAGCCCGTTATAAAGATTATGATTATACTGTGCTCCCAGCACAAAGAAATACCGGCCACCGGGAGGTAATGCTCCCAATCCCCTGAAATACCATTCTTTGTTTTTACCCAGGTTATCATATGTTCTATAAGCCTGGCTCTGGCTTGTATCAGACTGATAAACAACATTGGTAAAAATATCTTTTGTGTCATTTACGCCAATGGCAAAGATTGGCCTTTCGTCCACACTGATATTAGCCTCAAAGTTTTGGGTGAATTGTGGTCGTAACGACGGATTACCTGTTTCGCTTAGATATTCATCAACATACCTTGAAAAAGGGTTTAGCTGATCGTAGTAGGGTCTACGGATTGTACGACGGTAAACGAGATAGGCCCTCAGGTCATACCCGGCAATCTTCATTACGCCTTTACTGAGATAGATATATGGAAAAAGATCGGTACGCTGAATAGAAAAAGAGGTGTCACCGGGTACGATTTGTCTTCCTTTCATATTGGTATTTTCCAGCCTGGAACCAAATTTCACCACAAAGTCCTTACCGATCGTTTTTGATCCTTGTAAGTACAGTGCATTAATATTCTCATTATATCGGAATGTATTAGTGCGGCTGCTGTCAACTTTCCTGGTACCATTCGACTCACGGAAATAATTTGTTTCATTCCGGTAATTATTAATGGAGACCTGTAAACCTGTTTCCATTGTAAATTTTTTGGCCATCTTCAGTTTCAGGTCTGATTTCAGATTAATGTAATCCCTGGTATTATCAGCTTTGCCATCTCCGCCTGATAAAATAGATAAAGGGGTGGTATACCTCGTAAAAAAGGACTGATCAGATTTATTAATACTGTGACTGTACCATGTATCATTCGTCCATTCAGATCCTAATGAATCAATTTTAAATTTTGATTCAACACCAGTACCAAGTGTAAGGGAACTGCCGTCATTGGTTACACCATTAAGGCTCGAAGACAGCACTTGTGAACTACTGATCTTTTTTATAATGTTATTATTTTCAGAACGATTTTCAAACTGGTTGTAGCTTAAGCTGGCATCATAGGTGATTTCCCATTTTTTGGTCAATTCATATGTTAGTCCGTAAGCGGCATAATAATTATTACCCGGGTACTTTGTAAGCGCATCCTGGCTGAGTACTGAATCAGGTGCAAATAGCCTGTCTGTTTTTATTTGCTCATAGCTATTACGGCGACTGTAGTTTACATTCAGGTATGAACTTTTTTTGCCATCATTATTACTCAGGTTGAAACCTATGAACTGGTTGCCATACCTGCCCTGTTGTAAACCGGCATTAATGCTGCCTGTCATACCAATTTTTACTCCTTTTTTTAATACCACATTTACCACACCACCGCTGCTTGACGCATCGTACTTAGCAGAAGGAGTTCTGACGATCTCGATTTTAGAAATGGAATTAGGAGGCAGACTTTTTAGCATGGTGGCAATATCTGAAGCACTCATTTTCATATCACGACCGTTGATTTGTACTGCAGCCGGGCTAAGGCTGCTGATATAAATATTCCCATCCTGATCCACAAATAAGCCAGGAGTTTTTTCGATCACTTCATACCCACTTGTGGAAGAAGCGACTAAATTCTCAGGATCCACAATTGTTTTATCGTCTTCCTGTTTCATCATCGGCCTTTGTGAGGTGATGACAACTGCATCAAGGGTTTTACCAACTGGTTCCAGGAAGAAAGTGAAAGTGGTTTGATTGCCTGTCAGTGTTATTTTCTTTTCAACTGCCTGGTAGTTGACAGAAGTGACCCGGACAGAATACTGACTACCTTTAACAAGGCTGAATTTTGCGAGACCACTGCTGTCGGCTGATTTTTTTATAACCTCGTTACTATCTGCACGGTTGGTAATAGAAATAGTGGCAAATGTTACCGGTTCTTTTTTTTGGTTGATGATTTTGAATGTAACAGGTATGTCCTGTGCGGCTACTGAAGCAGAAAAAATAAAAAATGAAAATGCCAAAAATGTCCTTCTATGGATAAGGTGTAAATATCTGATCATGGCTATCGTGGTTAATGCGAAGAGGCAAAAATAATCAAATAAATATCAGCTGGAAGTTCTATCAGCAACAAACACTTTTTTTTGATTTCTTTTAACCTTTACCACAATTGCCCAGCATATCATTTTTGGTCAAGATTTTTACTCTGATGCTTAGATGCAGCTTCATCGATGGAGTGAGTAGTATGAATGTCTTTTTCTTCTTTTGCAAGCGCAGATAGTTTTATATAAAATTTTTTCAATGTTTCCAGTTCTTCTGCCGAAAGATCTTCCACATCTACCAACCGGTTACTGGCAGTAGAAGTGGCTGCAATCAATTCGTTCAATTTTAATTGCAGTGCCACACTGTCCTTATTTTGTGCATGCTGTATAACAAAGACCATCAGGAAAGTAATAATAGTGGTACCGGTATTGATAACCAGTTGCCATGTATCAGAAAAATTAAAAATTGGCCCGGTAATGATCCACCCGATAATAACGATACAGGCTAAAATGAATGCCAGTGGTTTGCCCGTTGCTTTTGTCACCTTGGATGCAAATCTTTCAAAGAAGGGGAGGGCATTTGTTTTCATACAAGTTATTTTTGGAGAATGAATTATTTTAGTACTATATACTCACTGAAATTTAGTTATTAATCTTCATCTATGGTTCAATTTACCGCTACCATCCATAAGTATGAAACAAAAGGAGAGAAGACGGGTTGGACCTATTTTGAATTGCCTGCCGGCATTATACAGGAGTTAAAGCCGGGAAATAAAAAAGAATTCAAGGTAAAAGGTAAACTGGACAATCTTTCGATAAAACGGGTATCGGTGCTGCCTATTGGTGGAGGTATTTTCATTATGCCAATAAATGCTGCTATGCGAAAATCACTGGGCAAAAAGCACGGAGCTATGCTCAAAGTGCAATTGACAGAAGATAAAAGTGATTTCGTTTTTAATAGGGACTTTATGGATTGCCTTGATGATGATCCTGCAGCAAAGATTTTTTTCCAAACCCTTACCGGCTCACATCAGCGTTACTTCAGCAAATGGATTGACAGCGCTAAGACAGAACCCACAAAAACGAAGAGGATTGCTATGGCCATTAATGCATTGGCCAAAAAATGGGGTTATAGTGAAATGATCAGGGCTTCGCAGGGGAAGTTGTAATTATTTGAATGGATTGGAATACTTCACATCTGTGGTCACATTTGTATCAGTCAGTGTTTTCAGGAAAGCCACCAGGGCTGCTTTGTCTTGTGTGGTAAGATTCAATAACCTTGGCTGCCCGTTGGGCAATCTTAATTGTGGTGATAGATTAGGGTGATTTCTCACACCAGAACTATAATGCTCTACTACCTGCTCCAGTGTAGTAAAACGTCCGTCATGCATATAAGGTGCGGTCAGTTCTACATTTCTCAGGCTGGTTACTTTAAATGTAGCATCCAGTGCTGTGTTATTGGCCACAGCGCCGAAGCCACGGTCAATAGTCGCCATATCCAGACCATTATTTTTTTCCTGTGGTGCTGTAAAGGTTTCTGAGCCATGACAGGCAGCGCAGGCATTTTGTGGCAGCAAGAATAATTCCTTGCCACGATTTTCCTGGGCTGTGAAATTGGGAAACACTGCATTAGGCGGAGGTGCGGGAGCAGCAGGATAGGTTGAACGGCCCGCATCATATTTTGATTGAAATGAAACGATGGAACGAACAAACTGTGAAAGTGCGGTAGCGATACGGCTGCTGCTGATGGTGTTGTCGCCAAATGCTTTTGTAAATAAAGGCGGATAATATGCCAGGCTCCGGAGTTTAGTTTCCAGTTGTGATAATGTCATGCCCATTTCCACCATATCCTGTACAGGTATCAATACTTGTTCTTCCAGCGTAGCTGCCCGCTGGTCCCAGAAGAATGTTCCGTTTGGATAATATTTAGCATTGATCAGGGACATGGAATTTCTGCCGGTGAGTCCTCCGTTGAAACCGGCACTTTTGGTTACCGGATCAGAGAATGCACTAGCCTGTTTATGGCAAGAGGCACAGGAGATGGTATTATTGAGAGAAAGGTTTTTATCATAAAACAAGACCCTGCCCAGTGTAGCTCCATTGTCGGTAATCGGATTATTGGCAGGAGTATTTATCTGCCCTATTATGTTCGGACCGGTCAGGTATGCAGGTTGTACAATATTGGAATAATTAAAAGGAGTAGCGGGCAGATTTAGCACCGCTGCAACAGGATCAACCGGCGCAGGTTCACTAGTATCTGAATTATCTTTTTTACAGGCAATAAAAATAAAAAGGGCTGATAAGCCTGTGATGACAAGCATCTTTGGTCGGTTGGCAAACATGAGTGGCTTTTTGGTGGTTCTTTGAGACCAGGCTTTTGATTTAAAGTTTAAGGTACTACGAATTTTTTCTTATAGCAAATTAGCACGACGCATTTCCGTACTCATTACCCTGATTTATTTCTTTTATTTGCAGTATGATATCCTCCATCAACGAATTCCGCAACCCTTTTTTTATAGGTGTGGCTGGTACAGGTATGAGTGCTTTGGCTCAATATTTAAAAGGTATAGGCAAGAATGTGTCCGGCAGTGACCGGTTCTTTGCCCCTGGTGTGTATAATGAAGTGCAGGAAAAACTGGAAGCTGAAGGGATACGTTGTTTCGTACAAAATGGCGAAGGGATTACTGCCGAAACGGATTTAATTGTAGTATCAACTGCTATTGAGGATACTGTGGTAGAAGTCCAGAAAGCAAAACAGTTGAAAATACCCATCATCAGGAGGTCTGAATTATTGTCATTGATCGCAGCCAGTAAAAAGACTATTGCTGTTGGCGGTACCAGTGGCAAGAGTACCACCAGTGCTATGTTGTTTGATATTTTGCAGGAAGCCGGTTTGCAACCAAGCATTATAAGCGGTGCCGGTTTGATAAGTATTATAAAAGAAGGAAAGATTGGGAATGCAAAAGTAGGTTCAGGTGATTGGCTGGTAATAGAAGCTGATGAAAGCGATGGTTCTATTGTACAATATAAACCGGAGATCGGACTACTGCTGAATGTAGACAAAGATCACCAGGAGATAGATGAATTGATGGACTTGTTTGCTGTATTTAAGAATAACAGTAAAAAGTTTGTTGTTAATCAGTCACATTTCCTCTCGAGAAAATTATCGCAAAATATTCAACAGGATTTTTCCACAGACAAGCAATGGCCTGCTGGGTATATGGCCTCAGGCTTCAATCAAAAGGGATTAGTGATATCTTTTAATATTAATAGCGCAGACTTTAGTTTGAATCTGGTTGGAAAGCATAATATGGAAAATGCAGTAGCGGCTGTTGCGGTAGCTAACCAGGTAGGTGTCGACCTGAAAATATGCGCAGAAGCGTTACATAAATACGAGGGTATTTATCGTCGTCACCAGGTATTAGGTAATAAGCAGGGTGTGTGGCTAATTGATGATTATGCTCACAATCCGGTGAAATGTGCTGCGGCTATTGCCGCATGTCAGCCGGTAGCACCTAAAGTAATTGCCTGGTTTCAGCCACATGGATATAAACCAACAAAATTTTTACGGGAAGATTTTGTAAAGGAGATAGCTCATGCGTTAAGATCGGGTGATGAAATATGGATGAGTGAAATATATTATGCCGGAGGCACAGCAGTAAAAGATATTTCAGCCAATGATCTGATCAATGATCTGAAAGCGCTTGGTAAATCTGCTTTTTTTGTTGAGAACAGGAATGATTTTCTTTCTGCTGTCCGTTCACATCTTACGGAAGATTGTGTGCTGCTGCTTATGGCAGCAAGAGACCCTTCATTGGAGCAGTTTGCCAAACAAACATGGCAGGACCTGTAATTCAGGCAGCGAATTCCGGAATGTTTTCTTTTGTAACAGGAAGGAACATATACCAGCACAGTGCCATCAGCAGACTGGGATACGAAGTAGTTGAAATCTCTTTATTCTTTTTAAAATGCACATCAGTACTTCCATTTTCTGTATTAAGTCCGCAAACCACAAAGGGTTGCTCCTTTGATTCTTTATAAAGGACCAGTTCTGCCAGTGGATTATTATGAATGGTGTAAAAGAACCGTTCATTATTCAGATCTATAAAGTGCTCAGTGTTCTCATGGCCGAGTTCGCCGATCTTGATACCATATTCATTACGCAGCACTGTTTTATTACGCAGAAAACCTTCCTTTCGAACGAGGAAAACCCTTTTTTCAGTTTCGCTTTCTATTCTTGCTGAATTTGAGAAGGAGTGTAAAGTAAGTGTTAGTATTTTTTTATCATTCTTGAACAGATGATATACTTCATTTTCAGAACTGGAAGCAACTGTTTCCCATCTCATAGCAAATAATTTAATTGTCTCAGGTAAGATATATAGCTTTCTTGAGGGAAAGGAGGAGTTAACCTAAAATTAATATTAACTTCATATTCGGGTTGATTCAGTTAATAAACTGTGGAAAATTCGGGATTAATCCACAGTTTTGCACGGATATAGAGGCAATAGAGTTGAGTTTTATCACTTAAAAACCAATTATGTACAGCAAGATTGATAATAAATTTCTGGAGAGAGCTATAGAATTATCGAAACAAGGGATGAATGGCGGAAAAGGTGGTCCATTTGGGTGTGTGATTGTATTGAACGGGGAAATAATAGGTGAGGGATGTAACCAGGTAACCTCTTCCAATGATCCTACGGCACATGCAGAAGTAGTAGCCATTCGCCAGGCTTGTGGCAAACTGGGCACTTATCAATTGACCGGGTGTGATATATACACCAGTTGTGAACCTTGCCCCATGTGTTTAGGTGCAATCTACTGGGCCAGGCCCCGAAGAGTGGTTTATGCTAATACCCGGGAAGAAGCGGCTGCTATAGAATTTGATGACGACTTTATTTACGGCGAGATCAATGCCACTATGAAAGACAGAAAGATACCTTTTATACATCACCCTCATCCAATGGCTAAAGAAGTGTTTGTGGCGTGGAAGAACTGGGAAGGGAAGGTTAAATACTGATCAGTTTTTTAAAAGTCTTGTTACCACTACATACGACAGCACTATCAGCAACAGAAGTATAAGAATAGAGATATATATCCATGGCTGATAGGGTATTTTCATTTTTTCCCGTTGCTTCTTTTTCTTCTCCGTTCTTTTCTTCAGATCTCGATTCAGCATTTCCACCATGTACTGCAGTTGCTCTTTATCCTTGAATTCTTGCAGGCCTTGCATTGCATCATCATCAAAATCGCTTTGCAATAACTGTTTTTCTACTTCATGTTTCTTATCTTCAGATAGTTTTCCCTGCAGGTACAACAGTAATGTTTCCTGGTCAACATCTTTGGAAAGATTAGATAATATGTCTTTATAGTTTTCTGACATTTTTTATCGCTTCGCTTTGTCTTGTAGTTTTTTTTCGATCAACAATTTCAGGTTTCGCTTGCCGTTCTGTATATAGCTTTTCACCTGCAGCATATTGTATCCTGTTTCATCACTAACTTCCTGGTAGCTTTTTTTATGCAGGTAAAACAAAGTTACACATTGCTGTTGCTCCGGGTTCAGTTCTTTGAGTGACAATTCCATGAGTTCTAATGTGTGGTCATTTTGCAGCATAGCGTTCCGATCTGTTTCTTCTTCAGGCCTGGCTGCAAGTTTGTCATTGATCTCTGCTGTTAGTTTACCCTGTTTCTCCCTCAGCTTCATCAGGCAATGATTCTTGGCTACCATATACAGCCAGGATTTGAAATATTCCACCTTGTATTTTTGTAATTCCTGTATCACTTTTAAAAAGATCTGTTGTACGCTGTCTTTTGCTTCTTCTTCATTTTTTAAATACTTCATGGAAACACCCAGTAACAGGAGGGTGTAACGCTGTAATAATATGCCCAGCCATTCATTATTATGGTCGGCATAAAACTGTTCAAGCAGTTCCTGGTCGGTTATATGCTGGTATTTATCAGCTTTCACAAGCGGGAGTAACTATTTGTTAATGTAAGATGCAAGATTTGGCAATTTCAACAAAATTTTGCGCTGATACATTTCATATTTTCGGCAAAAGATTTAGTAATGGACTATGCTGTTGTTTCGGTGCCTGCGGCACCAGTAAGACGAAAACCACGTCATAATAAGGAGATGGTGAGCCAATTACTCTTTGGAGAAGCCGTTAAGATTCTAAAAGCAAAGGGTGATCTTTGGGTGAAGATCCGCAGCCTTCATGATGGGTATGAAGGCTGGATGACCCATACATTGCTGGAAGAAATTGATGAAAATGGCGCCGGACAAAAAAATAATTACATAACAGCAGATATGGTGAGTGCTATTTCTATTGGCGAAAAAAGAGTATATGTTCCGGCTGGTTCATCACTTCCATTGTTTGATGGCGGCAAAGGCAAATTAGGTAAGCTTGACTATAGCTTTGGTGAAAATGTAATAGACCTGGCCGCACAAAAGCAAGATGCAGAAAGGCTAAGACAATTGGCCTTGGCATGGCTCCATGTGCCTTATATGTGGGGAGGCCGCACCCCGTTTGGCGTCGACTGCAGCGGGTTTGTCCAGGTAGTATTTAAATTAATGGGAATTGATCTGCCCCGGGATGCCTGGCAGCAGGCACAGGAAGGAAAAGTGGTTAAAAAATTGAATGAAGCCGCAGCAGGAGATCTTGTATTCTTCAACGATAAAGAATCAATAGTACATGTAGGCATCCTGCTAAATAACCAGCAGGTTATTCATGCTTCTGGAAAAGTAAGAATTGATACGATTGACAAAAAAGGTATAATCAATACGGAAACGGGCAAACGGACCTATGACCTGGAAGCGATAAGGCGGTTGCTGTAATGTCTAAAAAATACCCTTTACCCATTTCATGATAACTGTATCCCAGCTCAGCATTTTGAAGGCTGTATAAAAAAGAATGATCGCAAATATCTTTTTCAGCATATCCTGGTTAATGGTCAAAGCAATCTTACCGCCAAAAAAGCCGCCGATAATAAACCCGATAGCCAGCAAGCCAACAACTTTAAGATCGATTGGTGTTCCCAGTTTTTGACACTGATAATAATAATATACAGAGGCGAGTATAACAACTGGTAGGGTAAGTACTGCCAGTGATGTTCCCTGTGCCTGGTGCTGGGTATAATGCATAAAGAAAACAAGAGCTGGTACCATTATTATGCCTCCCCCCACACCCACCAGCCCGCTAAGTATGCCGGCCGATAACCCGATCAGCAGGGCTGTTATTATTAATTGTGTAGCCATAGTATTTTTTTGGTTGGTATCCACCGCTTACTTTTTGAATGTTTCGTTGTACAATTTAATAGAATCTTTAATGATCTTATAAGCTATTAACTGGTCCTGGAATGTATCGATCTCCACTTTTTTATTTTCTAATACTTTGTACTGCTCGAAAAAATTTCTTAGTTCCAGCAGAAAATGTTGTGGTAGCTCTTCCATTCTTGTGATATGATTGACAGAAGGATCTTTTGCTGCTACGGCGATTATTTTATCATCTTCCTGCCCGCTGTCGATCATTTGCATATTACCAATCACATTCGCCTCTACGAGGCAAAGAGAATGGATCGATTGAGAACAGATAACCAATATATCAAGCGGATCATTATCTAATCCCAGGGTTTGAGGAATGAAACCGTAGTTGATTGGGTACTGAAAGGAAGAGTAAATGACTCTGTCCAGTTTTAATAATCCGGTGGTCTTATCCACTTCATATTTAGAACGGGAACCCTGGGGTATCTCTATCATTGCATTTACTGTAGCCGGGGCTTTTTCTCCATAAGTGGCACCATGCCAGGGGTGTAATACATTAAGCATAGTCTATTTTTTATCTGGTTAGTTTCATTCCTGCATAGGTGGCTGCTAAACCAAGTAATGCACTGGCGGCAATATAGGAGAAGAACAAAGCCAGTTTTTCTTCTTTAATGAGCCCAATACTTTCCAGGGTAAAAGCAGAAAAGGTAGTAAAGCCTCCGCAAATACCCGTCATTAAAAACAATTTCCAGTGTTCGTTACTATCGAAAGAGCGGAAACTAAAACCCCAGAAAACACCAATTAAAAAACAACCGATAATGTTTACCGCAAATGTGCCCCATGGAAATGAATGAGAGTAAACTTCTGCAAACCAACGCTGGCACAAATACCGGGCTATACTGCCAAGCCCGCCACCCAAGCCCACCAAAAGGATGTTTTTGATCATTGCAAAGTATCGTTGGTTGTTACTTTATTATAGTTGGTATCAGCATCATGCTGGTACAGATATTTAAGATCAACCAGCCATTTATCGTTTGCTCTTATAAGCCTGAGTGTATCATGATTATTCTTAAATGAATTGGAATAGATCAGCACAGAGACGGAATCGTTAATATCGCTAAGGTTGTGGATTATTATAGCTGAAGCCCTGTAGTTATCCTTTACTGCCTGGTCGGAGTTTTTATAAGATCGTTCTGCCACATCCAGGTAATTATTATTAAGCGAATCCTGCAACATATAGTTCCTGGCTTCATTGAATTTACCATCCAGCGCTGAACGAATGAAACTACGGGCTGCATCAAGATTGTTTTCTGGTTCGGATGAAGTGCTCTCGTTTTTACAGGAATAAATGATAAGCAGCATACTTAATAGAAAAATGTTGATTTTGGTTTTCATAGTTGCAAAATACTAAAAGTTTAACCGCCGGAAACAAAAACACCCCTGGCAAAGGGGTGTTTTTAATAAATTATAAAGATGCTGTTACTGGTTCATTTTTTCCAGTTCTTTCATGGCATCTTTCATTTTATCCATATTTTCAGGGCTAAGAGCTTTTTTGACAGTATCAAGTGCAGAGTTTAGTTGATCTTTAAGGGAGTCCATATTGAAGTTTTTCATTTTATCAATATCCTCCTGATCTATTTCTTTACCGTCCTGCTTGGCCTTGTCCATACCCATTTTCATGAGTGTAGCCATACTGAAATCAACCTTCCAGCTACCGTCTTCTTTTTTCAACGGGAAATCAACAGTTTCATTTTTCTTTTTATTGGTAACAGATACGGTAGCATTATCACCATCGATCTTTGCATCACCAACTTCCATATTCTTGAAATCTTCAGCGGGGTCTTCGTCTTTTTTATCCAGGCCTTTCATTTTCTCAGCCATATCCATTGCTTTTTTCATCATATCCATGGTGCCTTTACTGTCTTTAGTTGCCAGCTTGGCAGCTCCTTCCAGGTCTTTTTTTGACATTCTTTCAAAGAAGGCGATCAGAACGGCTTTAGGGTTATCGGCCACACCGTCCTTGCCTTTACATCCGGCTATTGCAAGAGCTATTACCGCAACGGCAAGAAATGAGTTCATTACTTTTTTCATGTGTTAAATGGTTTAAGGGCCAAAAGTAGCAATTAAGAATAAATAAGAGACTAAAGTTTAAAACTTTCCTTTTTTATCATTTTGCACCGGGGGTGCAGAAAAATATCGTCTGTAGTAACACCAAATGGCATCGTATCAAGCCTGATATAGCCGGATAAGGCCCCTGCTAAGGCTTTGTTCAGGGATTTAAAAACAAATTCGGAGCAATACATTTTATCATCGCTGAAATAATTGAAGTACATGTCAAATTTCAGTCCTTGTTTGTAGTGATTGAGCACTGTTTGCTGCATTGACAGAAGCTGATCGCCTGAAAGGGAATAACGGTAAATGCCGAAAGCATTATTGTCTTTTGGATTGCAAAAGCTGTCAATCGGCTCCCGCAGCAGTTTTTGGCTGGGATTGTAACTGCCGCCCAGGGCATGGTATACGACCACACTATCGTTTTCAATGAAAAGTACACCGCAATGTGAGTAGGAAGTGTCCTTCCGGTTCATGCTTCTCGCAGCCTGGCTTACTTCATCGATTCCGTTACGAAAAATAACATCACCACTTTTTATCAGAGGCTTCACATTATTGATGAGTTGATAATTAGCTGCCAGTGTTACCGGGTCAACGGATTTCTCCTTCGGTACATTACAGGAGAAACAAAAAAAAAGCAGGAATAAAAAGACAATCACATTTCTTTTCATTCCTGCAAAATAATTATAAGTTTTGATGCTACTCCGGTTTCTCCTTTTTAATGATTGGTGGTGTTTGCCGGTTTGCATATTCTTCGGCCTCTTTTTCATGTTCCTTACTATATGCTTTGATGATAGCTTTCACCAACCGGTGGCGCACCACATCTTCTTCATCCAGCTCAATATGTGCAATACCGTCGATATGCCTGAGTATACGGGTGGCCATTTGTAAGCCACTTCGCTGATTTCTTGGAAGGTCAACCTGCGTCATATCACCGGTAATGATAGCTTTAGCATTGGCGCCAATCCTGGTCAAAAACATTTTCAATTGAAGTTCGGTGGCATTCTGGGCCTCATCAAGTATGATGTATGCATTATCCAATGTACGGCCACGCATATAAGCAAGCGGTGCTATCTCAATGGTACGGGTGGTCATATAATAGCCCAGCTTATCAGCTGGTATCATATCATCCAGTGCATCATACAACGGCCGCAGGTAAGGGTCAATCTTTTCTTTCAGATCGCCGGGAAGAAAGCCGAGGCTTTCGCCAGCTTCCACCGCAGGTCTTGTTAGAATGATTTTCTTTACCTGTTTATTTTTTAATGCCCGTACTGCCAGTGCAACAGCAGTGTATGTTTTACCGGTACCTGCAGGGCCGATGGCAAAAACAATATCATTTTTTTCGGATTCCTGCACCAGTTTTTTCTGGTTGGCCGTTCGTGCCCTCACCGATTTTCCATTAGGCCCAAACACCAACACTTCATTAGGGTTCTTCTCCTTAAAATGATCGATTGTTTCTGCGTCATCACCACCCAGTACCTGCTCAAAGTAGTTCTGGCTCATATGGCCATTCCGCTCCAGGTAAGATACAATGAGGGAGATTTTTTCCCT
This sequence comes from Chitinophagaceae bacterium, assembly GCA_016786885.1. Lineage (GTDB taxonomy): Bacteria > Bacteroidota > Bacteroidia > Chitinophagales > Chitinophagaceae > JJ008. Next base: position 132,528 of record JAEUVO010000033.1, read on the forward strand.
TGCATTTTCAATTTGCTCAGGGGCACCGCTCAGCTTTAACTGTGTGCCGCGGGAGAGGATCTTCAGCAGGGGAAATTTCTTTTTGAGGATGTCGAGCTTACCGTTGTTTACACCAAAAAATTCAATAGGGTTTACGGTTTCAAGGTTGATGATAGTGTCTGTCAATGCACTTCGGTTTATGTTTCACAAAGCCGGCGAAGAGTAGTACCGGATTAATTTAGCGTCTTCTGCCCGATTACAGAAGCCTTACCCTTCTGCATCAATATTACTTAGCAATATTGTGACTTCCTAAAGTTACTTATTCACAGGTTGTGAATAGAGTTTTTTAGTAAGAAAATTTAGTTAATGATTTTTTTTGTAATAAAACTGATTTGCCAATAGTAATCATACGAAATACATAAGTGAAGGTTGCCTGTTCCTGATATATTTATTATACTTGTGGCACACTAAAACCACACAAATATGGAAAATGAAATCCCTGTAATAGCAATAGTTATTTATCTCGCTATTGTTGTTTTTATCATTGCATCAATCTGGAAAGTGTTTGAAAAAGCAGGCCAGCCTGGCTGGGCAGCTATTATTCCTATTTACAACATTTATATTATGACAAAGATTGGTGGCAAACCCGGCTGGTGGGTGTTAATGTTCTTCATCCCTTTTGTAAATTTTGTTTTTCTCATCTGGTTGTATAATATGATCTCCAAAAGTTTTGGAAAAGATGAAGGCTTTACTGCAGGATTAGTGATTCTTGGGTTCATCTTCTGGCCTATACTTGGTTTTGGAAGCGCCAAATACCTTGGTCCATATGGAGACCCGGCGGCCTTTGCCGCCTACCAGGGTAAAGATAAATTTGACTTTGAGAATAATCAGTAGCAGGCATACTCATACAATTAGAGAAGAACAGGCATTACCTGTTCTTTTTTTATGTATATCTAATCCACTGGTTTACAAAGTAATTTTTCCGTTGTAAATCAGCCAACAGGTTGTTGCTGGTCAAGTCAAGGATGAGAAATGTGAAATACCTTCGGTATATGGCACAAGAAATAAAACCAATTAAAAGAAGTAAGCAACTGGCTCCGCTCAGCCGTGAGCATCATGATGGATTGCTGTTTGCATGGAAGATAAAACAGGGGTTAGAAAATAAAACGCCGTTGGAAAAACTTCGCCGGTATTCGTTATGGTACTGGCAGCAGCATATTAAACCTCACTTTTACCAGGAAGAAACAATATTGATGCCATATATGCCTGCTGATCATCCGATGGCAAGGCAGCTGAGGGAAGAGCATGAGCATATCCGGGAATTGGTGCTTAGTCTCGATGCAGAAGCAGATAAAAGAGATTTTGTCATCCTTGCAGACCTTGTAAATAAGCATATCCGTTTCGAGGAAAGAGAGTTGTTTGTTTATCTTGAGGAATTACTTACTACGGAGCAATTAAATAAGGTATACCAGGAACTGGAAGAGCATCCATTAACTTGCAATGATCCGAAAAGCCCTGTTTGGGAAGAAGAATTTTGGATAAAAAAATAAAATCCCTCTTTTTCGTGTATCTGTAAGGAAAATGCCTGTATCAGTATTCAAATGGGTATCAATTTATAGTCTTGTTAAAGAATTGGAAAAGATGAAGGTTTGTTCATTTTACTGCCAAAGAATTACAAATTTTGCATTCTGCTAATGCAGGCCCTGAAGATGAACTTTAAACATACCCTCTTACCACTTTTTCTCCTGCTCACTTTATTCTCCAGTGCCCAGCTATTCAGAATTTCAGGTGTAGTAATGGATAACAGGAAAGAGCCGTTGCCGCTGGTCAGTGTGGAAATCAAAGAATTAAGAAAAGGATCTGTTACAAAGGATAACGGCAGCTATGAATTTTTCCTTGAAAGAGGTAAGTATGACCTTGTTGTAAGTATGGTTGGGTTTAAGACCCGGGTGATCACTTTTTACATTAATAATGAGGACATCACCGAGAATGTGATATTGGAAATGGAGGAGTCTGCCAGTTTATCAGAGGTGGTGATAAGGGCAAAACCCAGGGACAGGGCGGAGGAACTGGTCCGGAATGTAATTAAGCGGAAAGATATCATCCTGGATGCAATCGGTTCCTATTCATGTAATGTGTATATAAAAGCTTTTCAACTTGACTCAGGAGTTATTAAAAAAAAGAAGATAGTTGAAGCGGATAGCTTAACTGAAGAAGATTATACCGGCATGTCACTGGCAGAAGTTTCGCTGCGGCTTGATAAAAATGCTGGTGGACAAGTTAAGGAGGAAAGGATGGGCGTAAATAAAAGAGGGAGTACGGAGAGCTTATTTTATCTCTCTACCACAGAGGGAGATTTTTTTATTTTTAATAATATGATACAGGCACCGCCTGTATCCAGAATACCTTTCGTATCACCTCTCAGTTACAGTGGATTGATGGCTTATCGTTTCAAAACAATTAAGATAGACCGCACAATAAAACCCAAGGTTTATACCATTGCTATAAGGCCAAGACAATTAAGTAATGCTACCATCGAAGGAGAGATCACTATACAGGACAGTACCTGGGAAGTGTTTAGTACTGAATTCAGGATACCCTCTGCTCACATGGTTGAGTATGATTTTATGGAAGTGAAGCAGCAGTACGAAAAGATCGGTGACAGTGCCAGGATGATAACCCGGCAGCAGTTCAATTATTACACTAAAGTAAAGGGTGGCAGGCGATATGGCGAAACTGTGGTGGTATATTCAGACTATGCGTTGCAGAAAAATTTCCGGAAAGGATATTTTGGAAGCGAGGTGAGTTCTACTTCACAGGAAGCATATGAGAAGGATTCAGTTTTTTGGAAGCGAGTAAGAACCGAGCCCTTATCTGTGCAGCAGGCAAGGTATGCCCAATACCAGGATAGTATTTACCGGTATATGCGCAGTGAAGCTTACCTGGATTCAATGGATAGAATACTGAATAAGATCACCTGGCCCAAGATGCTGATCTTCGGACAGGTATTTAACGATCATAAGAAAGAAAGGATGTGGATATTGCCACCTGTCACTTCTATTATACAACCAGTGGCATTTGGCGGGGCCAGGCTGAAGCTGGCTGGCGCATACAGAAAAACATTTTCTTCCCGGAGAAATTTATCTCTTGAAGCAGATATCAGCTATGGGTTTCGCAACAGGGATATAAACGGAACAGTAAGTCTGCAACGAATGTATAACCCGTTTAACCGCGGAGAATTTAAAATAAGCGCCGGCCGCAATTTTGAATTCATATACCCCGGTGATGCCTGGGTAAATGTGCTGAAACGCAGCAATATTTATCTCAATAATTCCTTAGAGCTGCAGCATCAGTTGGAATTGCTGAATGGATTGCACCTGATGAATAGATTTGAAATAGCCTTGCGTCGTTCTGTGAGTGATTATAAAGTAGGTAATAATGCAGACAGTATTTTTGGCATTCCCAATGAACCGCCGGTGGAGTTTGATCCGTATAATGCTACATATAACGAGATAAAAATTTATTACACACCGGCAATGAGGTATATCAGGGAACCAAAAGAGAAAATACATCTCGGCTCCCGCTGGCCCACTTTCTATATAATGTGGAGAAAGGGAGTTCCCAATTTATTTAACAGCAAGATCGATTTTGACTACCTGGAATTTGGAATGGAGCAAAAGATCAACCTGGGTGTGGCCGGAAATACTTCTTACATTATTAAATCGGGAGACTTTACCAATACCAACGATCTTCGGATCATTGACTATAAGTTCATGCGGCAGGGTGATCCCTTGTTCTTTCAAAACCCACAGTATGCTTTCCAGGCATTAGATTCAACTTTCCCGGTATTTGACCGCTATTACCAGGGAAATATAGTGCATGAATTTAACGGGGCATTAATCAATAAGATACCTTTTCTTAAAAAGGTAAAACTGCAGGAAGTAGCGGGAGGAGGATTTTTAATTACAAAAGACAGGAGCCTGAGGTATTTTGAATTCTTTTCAGGAATAGAAAGAGTATTTAAATGGCCTTTCAACCCATTAGCAAGGGTTAAGCTTGGTGTCTATGTAGTAGGTTCAGTAGCAAATAAGTTCAATAACCCGGTTCAGTTTAAGATCGGGCTGACTACATGGGACAGGTTCAGGAACAGGTGGCGGTAAGAATCGCTATTATACAGCTTCCAATCTCGTCATTTCAACTCCGTTAAATATCCGGGCAAGATTGATATCCTTTGATTTTTTATACTCCGGGATGCTGCCACCGCTTACAATGCGCCAGAGGTTCTTGGATCTTAATTCGTCATAATCCGCTGTTTTGATAAATATCCCTGTAATAGACTGGCGGGTTTTGAAATTGATTTGTACAGTCGTTTTTTCAGGTTCATTCTTCAGTACAAATTTTTCTATCTGATCGTTTGTCATATATATTCTTTTATGGATAATGTTAATGAAGTCCTCTCAGCCAGTTGAACACTGACATCTCACTTCTTACATCAGAGGGCAAATGGTTATGGATCATCCCTTCTATTTCCTGGCCTTCTCTGATACTAACTCTTCCAGACAAAGAGGCGATAAAATTGATGATGAACAGCACCTGGTTACCGTTTGTTTTGTCAAATAGACGGCGGCTTGGCGACCCGGTAAAAGAAAAACCACTCGTCCATGTGTAATGGTTGCTGATAAGATCTTCTTTGACGAAAGGCATATTATAATTTTTTATCTCCGGATACAGTTGAAAAATAATAGAAGTAAAAAGAAGGAAGGAAAAGATTACTTTCTGAAAGCCTTCAACCGAAATTCGGTTAAAGGTAATCCTTTTAAAGCATACCCCTTCAAACAATAACTTAATGCACCTGCTGCAGTGATCTTTGTTTTGGTAATTCACAATCTTTGTAAAGAGCCGCATCGGTTCCTGTTCTTGATTCTAGTTGTTCCAATAACAGAGGTGCATTGGCTTCTGTTGTAAAGAGTTCAAGAATATGACCATAGGTACAATTCTCGTAGTAAGCCTGGTATATGTTCAGGTGTGAGATGATTGGTGCCTGCCGGTAAAAGTCTATATCATATTCACTATGACTTATAAGGGCCATGATCTTAACCTGTCCTTTTGCAGATTGCTTGCTGTGCTCAATCTGCAAAGGAATATAACCGCCAGTTTGAATTACTTTTACCCGTTGCTCAGGAAAGTGTTCGGAATTTCTTCCCTTCATGAAGTTGAAGCGGAAGCTGGTATCGGGCAGTTCATGTTGTGATATATACTTAAAGCTGTTTTTTGTTTCTGCTTGCCGTTGTACCAGCTTGGTGCCGGATAATTTCATGAACTGGTTCACATATTCTTTCCATTGAGGTAAAAACTCTTCAAAATCAAGTTTAGTGGCAAAACCAACGAATTGTATAACGGTATCCTTTTTCATGTGTTAATTTTTGTTATTAGTAATTTGTCACATGCTATCTGCCTCGTCAGGCAGGTTCTTCATAAAATTTTCATAGCTGGTTGATATAATAGCCTGAAATTTTTATAATTCATTTTAACCTCACTACTTTATAGGAAGATAATTGCAACAGGCGGGTCAGCAAAGAGCGGAAGGTAGCTCTTATTATCCGGATTGGCCTGTTTATTTGTGAGGGACTCTTCAAATTAATTAGCCAGTTGTAAAAATAAATGTCCATCTTCGATTGGATTGCGCTGGCCTTGAACTTATTCTTCACCAAATTTTAAAAATGTATACTTATACCTGGAAAAAGTACCTGCCTGTTATCAGGTTGTTACTTAAGAAATCGGCCAGCGGCGAACAGTCGCTGACTCTCAACCGTACTGATTTTGAAAAAAGCACCAAGCTTCGTAAACCGGTATGCACCTTTTCTGTTGAAATTGCACGGGGACGCTTTACAACTTTTAATCCCACAGCACCGGCAAAAGATCTGCTGGAAGTATTAACACTGGATAGCATTGCGATAACCTTGCTTCGCAAATACCAGTATGCAATAAGTCTTAGTTCCGATTTTCAACTAACTATAAAAGATATTACTCCACCGGCAAGTGAACCCGATGCACTGCCTGAAGCTGAGGATACAGCATCAGCTGTAAAAAGTTAATGATGCAGCCACAGAAGTAAGCATATAATTACAGAACGGATAAAGAGGTTATTTACAAAAAGAGCTCCGCCACTGGCAGAGCTCTTTTAAATACAGTAAATGCTTTTAGTATCTTCTGTTATCAGAACGGGGGGCTCTCTCTCTTGCTTCGCTTACGGACATAGACCGTCCGTCAATATCTTTACCGTTAAGGGCTTTCATGGCCTTACCTGCTTCCTCATTTGAATCCATTTCCACGAATCCAAAACCACGGCTGCGTCCCGTTTCACGGTCGGTTATAACTTTTGCTGAAGAAACAGCTCCGAATTCTTCAAATAATTTTTTCAGGTCAGCATCTGTAGTGTGAAAACTCAGATTTGAAACATACATGTTCATACAACTAAAATTTAAATAAAATAATACGATACCTGTGATAAAGGACTGATACAAATAGTAAAGAGGAGAATTAACTTATTACCGGGACGAGGAGTAAAAATTGAAACTGATCGAGACTGAATGTTGAAGAACTTTAAATCACCTGATGAAGATACAGTTTAATCCGGGAACTCTCTGTGAATCTTTGTTACTGTCTCTTTTTTAGGAAATTTCCTCCAGCAGTCCGCAGACGGGTTTTTGGGCAAATTAATCCCAAAATTTACCAATATTATTAACGGATAGTCTTCACGAATACGAACATGAAAATCTAGGCCGTTACCCGGTATTTGCTAAAAGGATACTTCTGGTATGATGAAAAGGAACATAACAACCCAGAATACGACCGGTAGCAGGCTTAAAAGCAACCACAGGAGTTTATTCTTTACTCCCGTTTTCATTTCCATTAATATCCGGAGCGAATTATTGATAGATGCAACAAATGCAACAAGGTGCAAAATATAGCATGAAACCCAACCAGCCTGGTAAATCCACCTGTATTCTGAATACCTGAATCCTTGTGTACAATAAGAAACAAAAAATGCTGATAGGAGAAGCAGTAAAGGAAGAAGGGCATATTTTTTTATGCTATTCTTATTGGTTTTAATAGTATGTTCTACCACCTTGCCACAATTTTAAAATTTATCAGCCTTGGAGTAAGGCGGTTGGGCATCAGGTACACAGTATTGGAGAAATCTTTTACAAACAGATAAGAAATGATATTGGCCCGGTCGATGATATTGAATACTTCGAGGCTGGCCCAGATGTTATCAAAATTGCGGAAAGGAGAGTGACTGCGTCGTTTGCTGCGGTCATCATCCATCAGCAAAGCGCTGAAACCAATATCGCACCGGATATAAGGCTCTATCACTGCTGCATTCCGGTATCGTACTGCGCCGGGAATATTGTAAGGAAGATTGCTGCCATAGAGCAGGTTCAGAAACATTTTAAAATTTTTGTTGGTAGCGAGATAGTCCTGGAAAAACATGCCAAATGTAATACGACGATCAGTAGGACGCCTCAACCAGCCCACATCAAATCTTGTACTGTCTGCTACTACCTGGTCAGTGCTTTGTGCCGTGATGAATTCGCCAGCTGCATTTTTATAACGATAGTAATGATCGCCATTGATGTCTTCGGCAGTTTTCATAATACCCAGGCTGATCCAGCTTTCTGCATCGGGGACCAATTCGCCATGCAGCCGCATTTCAATACCCGTAGCATAGGCTTTGGCAAGATTTTCTCCAAAATAGCGGACACGAACATTGTCCACATCATACGGTACCACATCCGACATGCTTTTATAGTATGCTTCAGTTGTCCACCGCATAGGCCGGTTACTGAGCCCTATAAAATTATAGTCGAAACCAGCCACGGCCTGCCAGCTTTTTTGCGATTGAAGATTTGTATTTACAGTTCCGTTATATCTTCTCAACTCCCGGTAAAAGGGAGGCTGGTGATAAGCTCCTGCAGCAGCCCTGAAAATAATATCCTTTTTCCAGTCAGGTTTCCAACTGGCACCAATGCGGGGGGAGATCAAAAATTCTTTATTAAGTGAATTATAATTGAATCGTACACCACCGGTTAAAGTGATTGAGTTATTACTGTCTCCCAATAAAATATTATCCTGCAGGTAGCCGGAAAATTTGTTGATGTCAAGACTGGCTGTTGACTTAACTACTTTATTCAGGTTAAGCAAATCAGGTTGATAAGGCAATGCATAACCGGCAGAATCCTGGAACTCCCATTCATTTAGTTTGTCTGCAATCGTTGTTTTATCATAACCTAAACCCCATTGAAAAGCATGCTTCCCCTGCTCATAATTCCCTTTGTGGGATACATTCCAGTTCTCAATGTTCAGTTCATTTCTTGCCCAGTTTTGGTACACACCAGCGCCTAGGGGATTTACAATTAATCCATAAGTAGGATTTCGCTTATCAAAATCCCTGTCGCCAAACAGGTAAGCACCGATGATATCTATATTTTCTGTTTCATCATTCTCAAACCGGGATGCCATCCATTTCAGCCGCAGTTTTTTAGAAGGCTGGTTGATAAGGGAGAAGCCCAGCATGTTGGTTTGGTACTGATCTTTTTCCCGGCCTTCAAAAAAAATATCAACACCAATGGTGGCGCTGTAGATAGGTGAGAAGACTGAAGTGGTCAACTGGCTGAACTCTGGTACCAGGGTAAATTTTGTTTGGGAAATATTACTGAGCAACTCGGCCTGCCATTTGGGGCTGAACTGATAATTAAGTAAAGCCTGGAAATCAGCTGATGAAGGAACATAGTTGCCCCTGGTATCCTGCCGGCTTAATAAATTCCTGTTACTACGGTTGCGGACACCGAGCAGGTAACTAAACTTTGCATTCTTATCACTGCCTTCCAGTTGCAAGCCTTGTTCCAGGATGCCAATGTAGGCAGAACCACCAAAGCGTTTGGGTTTCTTGTACTGAATATCCAATACACTGCTCATCTTATCGCCATATTTTGCCTGGAAACCACCGTTGTAGAAACTGATATTGCGTACCATCTCGGGGTTTATAAAACTCAATCCTTCCTGCTGGCCGCTTCTTACCAGGTAAGGACGGAATACTTCAAAATCGTTTACGTAGATTAAATTCTCATCATAACTGCCGCCACGAACAGAATATTGAGAAGTGAGTTCGTTGTTCGAGCCAACAAATATTTTGATCAGGCTCTCCACTCCTGTTACAGCAGAAGGAAGATTAAGAATGGTTTTGGGATTTGGTTTGATGAGTCCCGTTTCTCTTCTGTCCCGCTGATCGGTTACGATGACCTCTTGCAAAGTGTTCTCACTTCTTTCCATGCGGATGGTCACCGTTTCTTCTTCGTTCTCGTTCAGTAAAAAATTTTTTTGTTCTGCCTTGCGGCCTGTATAAGTAAAGATCAATGCAAAGGCTTTATCAGCGGTTACTTTGATACGGAAATAACCCGAATCGTTTGTAGTAATTCCTTTTGACTGGCCAAGGATGATCACCGATACATTTGGTAACGGATTTTCATTTTCATCCACTACTTTGCCGGAAACAAATGCTGATTTTTTTTGGGAGAAGAGGACAGAAGAGTATAAGAAAAGAAAAAGGGTTAGTAAGGATACTTTACGACTCATTCGGGTTTTGGGGTTTCTCTTCGAAATTAAGCTATAATTTTTCTTTGGGAATAAGAAATTTTTGAAGGAGTGACGTAATAGTTCTTGCATCTTCTTCTTTTTTAAACTCGTTGATTGCTATGGGGGGATCTTTGTAAGTTTCAAGGTATAATATATACCTGTTTTTTGATTGAGTATAACCCAGCTTGTCAATTAATGAACTCTCTTTGAGACTTAGTTCCTTAATGGCTGAAAACTTATTTCGTTTCTTTATTCCCCAAAGCTGCCTGCCAGCATTTATTAGAAATATTTTATTTTTTACAATTACCGTTTCGTTCGTAAAATCAATCAGCAAACTGCCAATTCCTCTAAAATTTAAATAAAGTCTATGCCAAAAGAGTATAAAAGCGATCAGTGATAGTATTAATAATGAGCTATAGAAAAGAAATACGACAGAAAAAAACAATAAAACTATTAGATCCACTATTTTCCTGATGTCTGGCGATGAAATTATTTCTGCAGAGGAGCTTGAAAATTTTATTTTTGGGCTTTTGACATTTGCCTTTTCAATTGCTTGCCTGAATTCGGCAACATGAGACGCTTCCATTTAATTTTTTTTTTTGATAGAATGCAGATACAATGTTACTTAGTTTATTTGCTATTTGTGCCTGCCTATACATAAAAGAGTAAACAAGAAATTATTTTCTGAGGTAAATAGCATTAGGGAATACTACAGCGTTTACAAGTATTCCGTCTACCGTACAACCTTTAATGATATTGGTACAACCAGCTGAGGTGTTGATAAAACCAGATCTTGTTCCATAGGTTTGTTCTTCCTGTATACTAGTAATACTTATCACTCTGGCAGCACCTGGAAAATACAACTGGTAATCGTAATCACTTTGCAATAATCCGGTTGTTATATAAAAAGGCATAACCAATGTATCTGAAATCCGGACAAATCTTATGGGATTGGTTTCGTTAAATACAAATGAGTCTGTCAGGATTGTACTGTTTTTTGGAAAACGCCTTAAAATAATTGTATCTGCTTCTGCATCAGAAAAACCAATTAAATGATAATGAAGATCACCTTTGGCGCAGGGGGTGGTGCCGCATCCCGATAAGATGAAGAGCAAAAAAAGTAACGGGAAAAGCGGTGTCTTCCTCATTGAAGTGACAGAAACGGATTTAGCAACAATATTTCTCAAAAAAATCTGCATTATGATCTGCTATTTTGTTATCCTGCCCAATTTTAGATAAACAGGAAAGATAACTTTTTTTACTTCACCCGGCAACCACAGGTTTTCAATTTCTCTTTTGATAAAAGGCAAAGCAGAATGGCCTTGTGCAGCCTCATACTTTTGTAAAGCACTCCAGGTAGAAATATAGCCAAGCAGATCCTCCCGTTGCCAGGAGAGCTGGATAGTAAATTCTTTTGCAGGTAATAATTCATAATTAAATTCTACCGTTGCATAATTGTCATCCACATGACGCCTTTCATTGTCCCAGTAAGGGCCGGTAATGTTCTTGTGGAAACTGCGGACCGCCTTGTTTACTGTTACATCATCGGTTCGGTGTCCTCCATACATCCACACAGCGAGTACAGCCCGGGGTTTCGCCACCCGGGTTACCTCTTCTTTAAAACTGCTCCATTTTAGCCAGTGATAAGCCTGTGCTACTGTTACAAGGTCAAAAATGTTTTCATCAAACGAGGTTGATTCGGCAGGGCAAACAACATATTCAATATTTTCTTTTTGAACTGCTTTGCTTAACTGGGCAGTACTGATATCCGTTGCTATCACTTTTTTAAAATGGGTGGATAAAATTGTGGCAGCCTGTCCGTTGCCGGTGGCGCAATCCCATGCCAAATTTTTTTCATTAACAAATGAGAGAATATAATCAAACAGTTCCTGCGGATAAGTTGGCCGGTACCTGGCGTAAAGATCAGATTGGTTACTAAAAAGATCTTTTGCCATTTAGCTATAATTTTTTTAACTGTGCAATAGTTTTTTTCGGGTCTGCGGATTTAAAAACGGTATTGCCTGCTACCAGCACATCCGCACCTGCGGCAATGATAGATGCAGCATTTTCTACCGTTACCCCGCCATCAATTTCAATATGTACTTTCAACCCTCTTTCGTCGATCATCTTGCGCAGCTGTTTTATTTTATCAAGGGTGTACGGAATAAATTTTTGTCCGCCGAAACCGGGGTTCACACTCATCAGGCATACAAGGTCAATATCATGCAGAATATCATTTAATGCTGAAACTGGTGTATGCGGAGTAACAGCCACACCGGCTCTCATACCTAAAGATTTTATTTGCTCAATATTGCGGTGCAGGTGGCGGCAGGCTTCTATATGAACAGACAAAATATCTGCACCGGCATTTTTGAATTGCGCCGCATATTTCTCCGGTTCTTCTATCATCAGGTGCACATCACATACCTTGGTAGTGGCCTTACGGATAAACTCGATGATCATCGGTCCAAAACTGATATTAGGAACAAAGCGGCCATCCATCACATCGAGGTGATACCAGTCTGCTTCACTTTCGTTCAGCATGGTACATTCATCCTTCAGGTTCAGGAAATCGGCAGCAAGTAATGATGGGGCAATGATGGGCATAAATTAATTGTTTACGCCTGCCTGCCGGCAGGCAGGCTGCAAGATAAATCTATTTGAGTTTATCTGCAGAGTCTTTAGCAGCAGTAAAAGTATTGTCAAGGCCATATGCCCTTTGATAATTCAGTTTGGCTTCTTCTTTTAGTCCCATGGCTTGCTGACATTTGGCTATCCAGTAATAGTTATCTGCAAACTTGGGTGAAATAGTAAGGGCCAGGTTGAATACTTTCAGGGCATCCGGAAATCTTTTCATCTCAAACAACACAGATCCTTTTTCAATATATCCGTCCAGGAAAGTATAGTCATGCTTAACCGCTTCATCAAATAATGAAAGCGCCTTTGCCTTATCGTTGCTGTTAGCATAATAGATGCCTTTGTAGTAATATGGCTTTGCATGAACACCCAGCGAGTCAGCCCGGATGAGAGAGTCGCATAATGAAAGCACCCGGCTGTTTTTTGACTCTGCATATTCTAAGGCAAGCATATGATTCAGTTCTACATCAAAAGGAGTAATGGTATAAGCTTTTTCTAAAATGGCCACTGCTTCAGTGCTATTGCCTTTTTTGCCCAGCAGATCAGCTTTCATTTTCAGCACATCCACCTGTTCAGGATTTTTTTCCAATATGCTGTTACAAGCATTGAGGGCATCATCTGTTTTGCCGGCTGCGTCATAGCCACGGGCAAGGCTTAGCTGCAGCAAAAAACTGGCGGGAATATCCTTAATGGCAGTATTTAAAAACCGGAGGGCTTCGTCCGGGTTTTTTTCAGTGAGCAAAGTGGCAATGCCAAAGGCATATTTTTCTTCTTTCTTCAACGACCATGCTTTTTGAAAATCAGCCAGGGCTGGTTCGGGGAGGTCGTTTGTGTTCAGTAATATGGCCCGGCGAAAATACAATTCATCATTACCCGGTTCCTGCCTGATGCTATCTGTAAGCGGGGCAAAAGGAGTTTTTTTCAGTAGCTCATCGTACTGCGAAACGGATGTTTCATTATCATTGCAGGCACTGATCAAAATCAGGAACAAAGCAAAGGGTAAGGCTATTTTTGCAAACTTATTCATAGGTCAAAACTAAATTATTTTAGCGGCGAGTATGACAATAATCTGACAAACCAACGTAACTACGAAAATACCTTTGCAGCCCGGTCTGCCAAATTACAGACACATTGAAACGAAATAATATGAAAAAACTTGTATTGCCCCTGTTAATTACTGTCAGTGCTTTGCTGGTAGTCGCTTCCTGCAATAATTCTTCGAAACTGGCAACTCCCATTGACCCAGCGGTTGACACATTGCGTTATCCCGAAGAGTCGCATTTGAAAAATGTACAGCAACTGACTTTTGGTGGTGATAATGCAGAAGCCTATTGGAGTTTTGACGGGAAGTACCTTGTTTTTCAGCGTACCAATCCAAAAGAAGGAATCAACTGCGACCAGATATTTGTTGGTAAGGTACCTGCTAAACCAGGCGAGAAGTTTACCTACAAAATGATAAGCACTGGTAAAGGCAGAACCACCTGTGCCTATTTTACAAAAGATGGCAAGCATATTATTTATGCATCTACTCACCTTGGAAGTGAAGACTGTCCGCCTGTTCCGGACAGGTCGAAGTATGGTAATAAATATATCTGGCCTTTATACAGCAGCTACGATATTTTCATGGCCGATCTGGATGGAAAAATTGTTAAACAATTGACCAACTCTAAACAATATGATGCCGAAGCTACTTTATCACCGGATGGAAAGAAAATGATCTATACCAGTACCAAGGATGGTGATATTGAATTATACATCATGGATCTGAAAACAGGAGCCGAGCAACGGATCACAAACACACTGGGTTATGATGGTGGTGCATGGTTTAGTCCTGACGGCACTAAACTGATCTGGAGAGCATCAAGGCCAAAAACAGAAACAGAAATAAAAGAGTATAAAGATCTTCTGGCAGAGAACATGGTTGCTCCTACCAATATGGAAGTGTGGGTGGCAAATGCAGATGGCAGCAATGCAAGACAGGTAACATCCTATGGCCAGGCCAACTGGGCTCCCACTTATATGCCCGATAGCAAACGGATCATCTTTGCCTCCAATCATGAATACAAAAGAGGGTTTCCTTTTAATCTCTACACGATCAATGAAGATGGTACTAACCTGCAAAAGGTAAGCCGTGATAAAGGCTTTGATGCTTTTCCGATGTTTTCACCCAATGGAAAGAAAATAGTTTTTTCCAGTAACCGCAACAATGGCGGTACCAGGGATACGAATGTGTTCATCGCTGACTGGGTGGAATAAGATTTCGGCATTTAATATTAAGCGTTTAGATTTGTTCCAAAACTTTCATCATGGAAACAGGAATGCTGCATCTTCATAATGTACTTCGTTGGGTCATCTTGTTATTACTACTGGTAACCCTTTACCAGGCATTTACTAAGAAAGAGAGTATCCGCAGCAGCAGTTTATGGCTGATGATAGCAGCGCATACTATGTTGCTCATTGGTTTGTACCAGTTTATTGCCGGCAGGTATGGTATTACTAAAGGATTGCCAGAAGGAGTGGAGCTCATGAAAGATTCTTTCTATCGTTTTTATTGGGTAGAACATCCTTTGCTGATGATCGTTGCCATTATTCTTATTACACTGGCCCGTGGCAAAGCCAAGGCGCTGAATTATAAAAATACAGGCTGGTTATTATTGATAGCACTGATCTTTATTTTAGTAGCTATTCCATGGCCTTTCCGTGAAGCAGGTGCCGGCAGGGCCTGGTTCCCGGGTATGTAAATAATTAAAAGAGCCACGAAAGCGGCTCTTTTTTCATTATGGGGCTTTAGGTTTTTCTTCCCGGTAAAATATTTTGCTGACGATCTTCCAGCCGTCTTTGGTTTTCAATAGTCCCATTATATCGTGAAAATAAAAAGTAGGGTATTCAATGGTCAGTTTGGCGGTAGCAGCGTTGCCGAATACCTGTATGCTTTCAATACTGGTCTTCCTGTTTTGTTTGGTACCGGTATTCTTCATCCTGGCCATAAAATCTTTTAGCGATACTATTACCAGTGTATCATTTCGCATATACTGCATCTGCCCGGTGGGGCTGAATGCTTTGGAGAATAGCACACTGTCGCCGTTGGTACCACCATCCATATAGTAACTGCAAACTGTTTTTATGGCTTCAATTTCCTGCTCTTTAGTTTGGGCATGTACAAGAGAAAATATTGCACAGCTAAGGCATACTAAGAATATCTTACGCATCAGTATAAAGTTTTATGAAAGATAGCAGTTTGCCGGATGAACAGGTTATTATATTATATGAATGGTTATACTCCAGTGATAAATTCATTAAAGGAAAGCTTGTTGCCAAATAGTTCCTGTGCTATTTTTTCTTTGCCGTTACATACCCGATGCTGAAGTCTCGCTTCAGGAAGATATAGAGACACTACCTTTTTCCCAGCTCAATCACTTCACAATCCTTCATTTCTTTTCCGTCGATCACAAAACGAATAAGGGTTCTTACTTTATGCCAGCCCTGTTTGCCTGCAGCACCTGGATTCATGTGCAGACAGTTTATCTTATCATCATAGATTACTTTAAGAATATGGGAATGACCACTGATGAATAACTGCGGCTGATGAATCAATAATTCTTTTCTTGTCTCCGGGTTGTACCGGGGAGGAGAGCCGCCTATATGCCGTATCATCACTTTTACTCCTTCGCTCATGAACACTAATTGCTCCGGGAACTCCGAACGAATAGCCATATTATCGATATTGCCATAAACACCCCTAAGCGGTTTTAATGATTTAAGCTTTTCAGCAACAGTATCTCCAAAATCTCCCGCATGCCACAATTCATCGCAGTTTGAAAAATGGGAAAAGACGGCCTCATCGAGAAAGCCGTGAGTATCTGATATTAATCCGATTCTTGTCAAAAGAATTTACTTTACTTTTGAGATAGCAAATTACAGTAAATGCCTTTTCACCGGAACTTTACTTACTACATTGACAAACGGAAATGGAAATACTATTTCCTGATGGTCTCCCTGGAGTTAGTCCGAAAGTCCAAACGTCAGTAAAGTCCGAAAGAATTACTTCTTGTGCTACGATCTTTCCGACTTTTCTGACTTCCTGACTATTTTCACATTATTTAACCCTCAAATTCGTATTTATGCCTCACTATTATACACTCGGAACCATTCCGCACAAGCGTCATACACAGTTCCGCAAGCCAGATGGTGGTTTGTACAGTGAACAATTATTTTCTACAGAGGGCTTCAGCGATGATTATGCCCTCCTTTACCATTGTCATCCACCCACACAGATAATCAGGACAGAACCGCAGGTGGATGTAAGTCCGCAGGTGGCGGAAGAAAAAATGCTGAAGCACCGCAGCCTCGAAGGCTTTAAAGTAAAACCGGTGAAAGATTACCTGCAAAGCCGGGTACCGGTATTAGTAAACAGCGATTGCCATATCGTACTTGCCGCGCCGCAAGAGAGCATGAAGGATTATTACTATAAAAACACTGATGCCGACGAAATGATCTTTGTACATGAAGGCAGCGGTGTCGTTCATACACAATATGGCGAATTGCCTTTTTCTTACGGGGATTATATCGTGTTGCCAAGAGGAACTATTTACCAGGTTAGTTTCAATACACCCGATAACCGGCTCTTTATTGTTGAATCCTTTTCGCCGCTCCGTTATCCCAAACGCTACATGAGCAAGTACGGGCAACTGATGGAACATTCACCGTATTGTGAAAGGGATATACGTCCGCCGCAGGATCTGAAAACATTTGATGAGAAGGGCGACTTTTTGATCAAGGCCAAAAAGAAAGGTATGTTATATGGACTGCATTACGGTACACATCCTTTTGATGTCATCGGGTGGGATGGTTGTTGTTATCCCTATATTTTTTCCATTCATGATTTTGAACCCATCACCGGCCGGGTGCATATGCCACCGCCCATTCACCAGACCTTTGAAACAAACTCTTTTGTAGTTTGTTCCTTTGTACCACGGTTATATGATTATCATCCCAACGCAATTCCGGCACCATATAATCACAGTAATATCGACAGTGATGAAGTGTTGTATTATGTAGAAGGGGAGTTTATGAGCCGCAAACATGTGACCAAAGGAATGATCACTTTACATCCTGCCGGGATACCGCATGGCCCGCATCCGGGAGCTGTTGAAAAAAGCATAGGAGCCAAAGAGACAAAGGAATTGGCTGTAATGGTAGATACATTTCGACCGCTGATGCTTACGAAACAGGCATTGGATATCGAGAACCAGGATTATGTGATGAGTTGGGCGGAGTGATGCCAGATTCAAAATTATGAATGCCATTTGAGTAAAAGCAGCATTAGGCCAACAGCTATCAACTGCTTTCTACCTGATCATTACAAAAGCAGCCCAGATGTATGGGTTGCCGGGGTATTTCAGTTTCATCATATCCTGTGCTTTTCTGAATGAAGCAGAGATGTTCCCTTTGAGTAACAGATCTGTATAAAATAATTGCATGAATTCTGCCCCTGCATTATCATCTACATCCCATAAACTCATCACCAGGTTCTTTACTCCTGCAATTTTAAAAGCTCTCTGCAGCCCATATACACCCTCGGTACGTTGTATATCTCCCAGACCCGTGCGGCAGGCAGAAAGAACAACCAGTTTCGTATTCGGTAAATACATATTGGCAACCTCGTAGCCTGTAAGTATGCCATCTTCTATTCCGACTACGGGTTTACCTTTCCAGGTGTTACTGGCGCCTGATAATACCAACCCGCTTCGAAGCAGCGGGTTGTCAGATGATTTAAAGACCAGCCCCGCCGGATCATTCAGGCCGACTCTTTTCCTCTTTGTATCCGGGTAGAAAAAACCATGCGTAGCAAAATGTATCAAGGACGGTGAGTTTTTCCCATTTAATGATTTAAACGATTCTTCATTTGCGGCGGAACCTTTCAAAACCTGTGCAGTCATTTTCTTTTTTATGGCCTCTTTCTCGATAAACATCACTTCGCTTTCAGTTTTAGGAAGCGGTAGGAAAACAGGTTGATCATTATCAATTAGTAATTCTTCAGGAATAGATCTTGTAGCAGTTTGCTGTTGCTGGTAGGGTATGGCTGCTTTCACAAGAGAAACCGAATCTGCATCATACTGCACTCCGCCATATAATACCAGCTTATCAGCCGGCATCAATCGTTCTTCTTCATTATCAGTTACAGAGACAGTATTTAACAATTGTACTAACTGGTATTGATCACTCAGCAGCTTGCTATTATTCATTTTAATTGCAGCCATTGAAACATAATTCAGCAATCCTGATGGTGCAAAATATATTGTTTTGACACCGCCGAGGTATTTTTCAAGAGGTGCCCATATTAATTCATACAGCTCAGTTGAAGAATACAATTGGTTGATCTTGTTCTTTTCATTAACGGATTTTCGCTTCAATAAAGAATTCAGTTTTCTTTTCTCGAATAATTTTACAAGAAAGGGCTCTTTCATTCCCCGTTCAATTATTAAGGCCAGGTAATAGATACTGTCTTTATTAACCCTTTCATCATACCAGGCAAACTCAGAAAACTCTATAGCTGCTTCGCCCTGCTTTAGTGCGGCTTTTATCTTTTCCCAGTTGATCTCTTTTTGCTGCTGTTGTTTTCCAAAGGCTGAAGACAGGCGGGTCAGTTCTTTTTCCAGTCCATTACTTTTTTCTTCCAATAATGTTTTTTCTTCTGTTTGTTCCGTCTCGGGTTTTATCAGCCAGTAGGCCAGCTGTTGACGAATAGATTTCCATTCATTGTATTTGCGGGTTATGGTAGAGTCACTCTTATCATAAATATTCTTATTCAGCTGCTGGGTACTCGACAGGATCAGGTTGCGGAAATAAATACTTCGATCATAGCATTCACCTGCTTCAGAAAAAGGAAGCCTGTCATACCGAAAAGAATAATACATATCCCTGTCACCTACCAGTGTTTGCAGGTAAGATTCTTTTTCGTATTCAGATGTAAACTGGAAAACCTTTTCCATCCGCCGGCGGGTGGCGGCAAATGCTTCATGAAATAAACTGTCAGCCTTTTTGTCTTTGCCAAGATCCTGGTAAATAATGGCCATATTATTAGCGAACAGTGTATAAGAAAGGTTTTCCCTTCCCAGGTTCTTTTCAACCGTATGCAGGGCTTCCATGCCTAATTTTTCAGCTTCAGCAGATCTCATGGTCAGGTAATAGATCCATGCCAGGTTAGTGCATATTTCAGCATAACCATAAGAATCATGACCCAGGATATTGTCATAGGTGTTTTTTACTTCTATGAAAATTGGTTCAATCAGGTTATATTTTTTTTGTTTTAGGTACAGACCGCCGATATTCATCAGGGCATTAACGGTGTAAAAATGATTAACCCCAAGTAGTTTTTTTCTTGACTCATAACAGTCTTGCAGAAAGACAAACGCCTTATCTGTTGAATCTGTTTTGGAATAAAGTAATCCCAGTGATTCGCAGTTAACCGAATAATTGAACTGATTTTTATTTTTTTCGTAGACTTTTCTTGCTTCTAGTAAGTATTGCTCAGATTTTAAAGCCTGCCCCATTTTATCATATAGGCCGCCAAGGTTGTTACAAACCAGGGCGTAAGCCGGGTGTTGTTTTCCCAATATCTGTTCCCGTATTTTTTTAGCAGTAAGAAGTATACTTTCACTTTTTTCATACTCACCCATTTCCCTGTACAGTAATCCGAGGTTATTGCACACAACACCAAAATCCAGGCTTTCTTCTCCGCTGATCTTTTTCCAGATACCAAAACTCTCTGTCATGTATTTTTCTGCTTCTGCAAATCTGCCCGTTGTTTTATTCAGCAATCCCAGATTGTCTGCATTAACGGCGTAAGACCTGCTTTCTTTTCCTGGATTGTTGCTGAAAATATTCCTTGCTTCAGTCAACAGAGAAAAAGCTTCATTATGCCGCCCCGTAATTTCATAAAGAATGCCCAGGTTATCGCAGCTTATCGCATAGAAGCGATGCGATCTTCCATAGATTTTTTCTCGGATATCTTTTGCCTCACTGTATGCCTTTTCAGCTTCATCATATCGGGAAATGTTGCGGTACATATTTCCCAGGTTATCACATACATCAGAAACTGCTGGTTGCTCATTTATCTTTTGCAATACTTTTTTAGCTTCCTGTAGTATAGTTTTAGCCTTATCATTTTCAAAAAGGTTGATATAAACAGTGCCTAACGACATGCAGGTGATACCATAGGTGTAGGAGCCGAGACTATCCTTTTTTAGTTCATCCAACGATTTCAGGTAGTAGTCCGCCGCTATGGCAGGTTTCCTCTCCATCCTGGCTGATCTTGCACTGTCTGCATAATTTTTCCATAGCTGGCTGTGGGCAGTCCTAGTTACTCCTGATAAAAGGAACAGGCACAAGAAAATACTTTTCATAACAATTGTTTTAATGTCACGAAACTAACCGTGTAATAACCTTGTAATGGAATAAGTATTGACAGGGTGGGACAGCCGAAATAAAAGTATAAAATTTCATAGGAAATAAACTAATTTTTTATACAACCCTTTTACTCTTTAAGCATTTTAGAAAAACCCGGTTCGAATTTCCGGGTTCTTTCCCGCCTTTTATTTATTCGCTACATTATTCCGCATAGACCGTATCCCGGATCCGTGAGAAAAGTATCGACGCCAAACAAACTAAGAATTGCTTGTGATGATGGATACCTTGGCCGCTTATGCTGACGAAACAGGCATTGGATATCGAGAACCAGGATTATGTTATGAGTTGGGCAGAGTAATATATTGTAGCAAGACTTTTCTGAAAAAAGCCCTCCGGTTTCGGAGGGCTTTAAAATTTTATCTTCCTTCAGAAGCATCCTCGCATTTCTCTACTTCTTTTCCTACTTCCTCCAGAAAGGTTTTGTCATCTTTATATTTTTCCTGCATTTCTTTTTCATATTTTTCCCGAGCTTCTTCAGCCGCTTCTTTCGCAGCGCCTTCTGCTTTATAGGCTTTGGCATTCAGATCACACCATTTTTGGGCAATAGAAGCAGCGGTTGCTTTTCCGCCACAGGAGGTAAAAGAGATAGCAGCAATGATTACTGCAAATAATAAAAATTTTTGTTTCATGTGTTTAATGGTTTATGTCTTCGGTGAAGACTGGTTTGTAATATGCTCCTGAAGATAGTTTTTCTTTTTTAAAAGTCAAGCGATTGAATCGCCTCGTATTCAAATAATATGGGCACTTTGAAAAGCTTTATTCTTCAGTTGGAGAAAAAAATATTTGGATGGATGGCAGGGATTTTTACCTTTGTTAACCATTTGGTTAAAAAATGTCAAAAATCAAAAAGGATAAATCAACCGAAGAAAGGATACTGGCAGCCGCAAAAAAGATATTTGTCATGAAGGGGATGGCTGGTGCCCGGATGCAGGATATAGCGGATGAGGCCGGCATCAATAAAGCACTGTTGCATTATTATTTTAAGAACAAGGAAAAACTGTTTGAAGTGATCTTTTTGGAAGCAGCCGGCAAGCTATTCCCCAAGATCAATGAAATATTCCTGGCAGATAAACCCTTGTTTGAAAAGATCGAAAGTTTTTGTGCTGAGTATATCAGCATCGTCATGGAAAACCCTTATCTGCCGCTGTTTGTATTGAATGAGATCAACCAGGACCCTGAATATTTTTTAAGTAAAGTATGGAAAGGAAAGAACCTGCCAATGCCGGAAAAATTCCTGGCACAAATTGAGCAGGAAGTTGCCAAAGGAAAGATAAAAAGGATCAGTCCCCTGCATTTGCTGATGAACCTGATCTCCATGACTGTTTTTCCGTTCGTGGCGAAACCTATGTTTCAGAAGAACCTTGGCCTGGATGAATTACAATTTCGCTCAGTAATGGAACAGCGGAAAAAAGAGATACCGGGGTTCATCATTGATGCGATAAAGAAATAATTTTTTTACTCTTATATTAACTATCTGGTTAAATTAATATTTATGAGGAAATGTTTAATAATTTTCGGATTGTTCCTTTCTGTTCATGCTGATGGCCAGGCATTGCAAAAGCTCAGCCTGGCAGAGGCATACGATCTGTCACAGAAGAATTATCCCGCAGTAAAGCAAAAGGACCTGGTAAAACAGACCGCTGCCATCAGTGTAGAAAATTTACAAAAAGGATTTCTGCCGCAGTTTTCTTTAAGCGGACAGGCTACCTATCAATCCGATGTAACAAAGGTTCCGGTTTCACTGCCCGGTCTTAGTATTGAATCGCCTTCAAAGGACCAGTACAAGTTAGTAGCAGATGTCAGTCAGCTGATCTATGATGGCGGAATGACCAAAGAACAAAAAGTATTGCAGCAACTCAACGCCACCGTGGAAGATCAGAAAGTGGAAGTGGAATTGTATAAACTCAGGGAAAGGATCAACCAGCTTTATCTGAGTATTCTCTATCTCGATGAACAACTAAAACAGGTTGATTTAGTAAAAGCTGATATACAAACAGGCATTAAAAGGGTAGAGGCGCAGGTGCAGAATGGTGTGGCATTTAAGTCGAACCTGAATATGCTGAAAGCTGAATTATTGAAAACAGAACAAAGATCTATTGAAGTGAAAGCATCTAAAAAGGGATTAGTGGACGCAATGTCATTATTTATTGGCCATGAATTGGATGAGCATTTACAATTGGAAAGACCTGTTTCTGATGCAGTCATTGTCAACGAAATTGTGCGGCCCGAATTAAAATTATATAGGGAACAACAAAAATTCATTGGTCAGCAGGAAAAACTGATCACTGCCAAAAACTTACCAAAGGCAAGCTTGTTCGCACAGGGTGGTTACGGCCGGCCGGGTTTGAATATGCTTTTAAATGATTTTGATTTTTTCTATATCGGTGGTATTCGGCTAAACTGGTCGCTTGGCGGATTGTACACAAAAAAGAAAGAGAAGGAACAGGTAAACATCAATAAAAAAATGGTAGAAGTACAGAAGGAAACTTTCCTGCTCAACACCAATTCTTTGTTGAAGCAACAGAAAGCAGAAATTGATAAATTGCAAAAACTGGTAACATCAGATAATGAAATTATCAGTTTGCGAAAGAGTGTAACAGATGCTGCCAAAGCACAACTGGAAAACGGGGTGATAACAGCCAATGATTTTCTGAAGGAAGTGAATGCAGAGGACCAGGCCCGGCAAACGCTGATCACTCACCAGGTACAATTATTACAGGCACAAATCAATTATCAAACCATTTTAGGTAAATAACTCACCCGACCTCTCTTTTAGGAGGAAAAAACATTAAATATGAAAAGAGTATTTCTGTTTTTTGTCATTGGAAGTTTTCTTGTTATAGCATCATGCAATAATGGCAATAGCAAATTTGATGCAAGTGGTACTTTCGAAGCCAATGAAGTCATCGTTTCTTCTGAGTTGTCAGGAAAGATTCTGAGTCTTAACGTGGAAGAAGGTCAGACCCTTTCTAAAGATTCAGTAGTCGGAATGGTGGATGCGGCTACTATTTCCCTGCAGAAAGAGCAGGTGGAGGCTAATATACAAGCATTGTCAGAAAAAACTGCAGATGCATCACCACAGGTAAAATTGCTGGAGAATCAATTGGCTGTACAGCAATCACAATTGAATAACCTGCTGCATGAACAAACAAGGATTCAAAATTTGCTGAAACAGGATGCAGCTACCGGAAAACAGTTAGACGATATAACTGCACAGGTGGATGTGGCTAAAAAAAACCTGGCGGTCACACAACAGCAAATAAATGTACAGCGGAATAATATCGCCACACAAAACCGAAGCATCCTGAGTGAAGGCAAACCATTACAGAAAAGAGTGGCTCAACTGGAAGACCAGTTGAAACGGGCCAGTATTGTCAACCCCGTCGGCGGTACCATTATTACAAAATATGCAGAAGCAGGCGAGATTACTTCAGCAGGAAAGGCATTGTATAAAATCGCCGATTTGTCAACAATGACATTAAGGGCTTACCCGACAAGTTCTCAATTATCAACAATAAAACTGGGGCAAATGGTGAAAGTGATGGTGGATGATGGAGATAAAAAGTATAAAGAGTTCAATGGTACAATCACCTGGATAGCTGATAAAGCCGAGTTCACCCCAAAAACTATTCAGACAAAAGATGAAAGGGCTAACCTGGTGTATGCAATAAAAATTAAAGTGAAGAATGACGGGTATCTGAAGATCGGAATGTATGGGGAGGTAAAATTTGGTAATAACCAGTAATGACAGCAGTTAAAATTAATAACGTTGTAAAGACCTATGGTAAGAAGAAAGAAGTAACTGCATTAAGTGATATTTCTTTTTCTGTATCGAAAGGCGAACTCTTTGGAATCATCGGCCCCGATGGTGCAGGTAAAACCTCTTTATTCAGGATACTCACCACATTATTACTGGCAGATAAAGGTGGGGCAACAGTAGATGGATTTGACATAGTGAAAGATTATAAAGCTATTCGCCAAAGAGTGGGGTATATGCCCGGCAGGTTTTCACTTTACCAGGATCTTTCCGTAAAAGAGAATCTTGACTTTTTTGCCACCATTTTTAATACTTCTGTGGAAGAGAATTATGAACTGATAAAAGATATCTACTCGCAGATTGAACCATTCAAAGACAGAAAAGCAGGTAAGTTGTCCGGTGGTATGAAGCAAAAGCTTGCACTAAGTTGTGCATTGATACATAGTCCGTCTGTCTTGTTTCTTGATGAACCGACTACCGGCGTTGACGCAGTATCCCGGAAAGAATTCTGGGAAATGCTGAAAAGATTAAAAGAACAGGGTATTACCATTCTCGTTTCCACACCTTATATGGATGAAGCAAGTATGTGCGACAGGGTGGCTTTGATTCAATCTGGTAGAATTTTATCCATTAATACACCGAAGGGTATCGTAGAGACTTTTGGTAAGAAACTGCTGGCAGTTAAAAGTAATGATATGCTTCGGTTGCTGCATGATTTGAAACAGTGTGAAGAGGTGCAGGATGCGTATCCGTTTGGGGAATATCATCATGCAGTGATGAAGAGCGATGGAAGACAGGAATTAAATAACTATTTGTTAAAGAAAGGATATGGGTTTGAATTAAGAGAAACGGAGGCAAATATTGAAGACTGTTTCATGCAATTAATGAAGGAATGATATGGTGAATGAAAAAGTAATACTAGTAGAAAATCTAACGAAGAAGTTTGAAGACTTTACCGCAGTAGACCATATCAGCTTTGATGTGCATAAAGGGGAGATTTTCGGTTTTCTCGGTGCTAACGGTGCCGGAAAAACTACTGCTATGCGGATGTTATCCGGGTTGTCTATGCCCACATCCGGTAAGGCAATGGTGGCCGGCTTTGATGTATACAGGGAGAATGAAAAGATCAAAAGGAATATCGGTTATATGAGTCAAAAGTTTTCTTTGTATGAGGATCTGACTGTGAGAGAAAATATTCGCTTTTATGCAGGCATTTATGGAAAGAGCAGCCATTTTATAAAAGAAAAAACAGAGCTGGTGCTGGATGAACTTCATTTAACAGCAGAAGGTGATAAGCTGGTGAAATCATTGCCACTGGGCTGGAAACAGAAACTGGCTTTTTCAGTTGCCATTTTTCATGAACCCCGAATTGTGTTCTTAGATGAACCAACGGGGGGTGTGGATCCTGTGACAAGAAGAGAGTTCTGGCATATGATCTATGAAGCCGCTGCTTCAGGCATTACGGTTTTTGTTACTACACACTATATGGATGAAGCGGAGTATTGCGACAGAGTAAGTATTATGGTGGATGGAAGGATTGATGCATTGGATACACCGCAGCAACTCAAGAAAACTTTTGCTGCCATATCGATGGATGAAGTTTTTTTAAAACTGGCGAGGAAAGCCACAAGGGCGGGAGACTAAACATGAAACAATTTTTTGCTTTTGTAAGGAAAGAATTTTATCACATCTTCCGTGACAGGCGGACGATGTTCATCCTGCTGGCCATGCCGGTAGTGCAGATCATTATTTTCGGCTTTGCACTGACGAATGAAGTAAAGAATTCTAAAATCGCTATTTGGGATCAGTCTAAAGATGTGGCTACTGCTTCTTTGATCACCCAGCTGGAGGCCAGCCGTTATTTTGAAGTAGAACAATCCATTAATACAGCCAAAGAAATTGAATCGATCTTTCAAAAAGGTGAAGTAAAACTGGCTGTTATTTTGCCCCCGCATTTTGATGAAGACCTCCGGCATTTCAATAAAGCACAGGTACAGTTGATCGCCGATGCCTCAGATCCTAATGTGGCTAATACACTGACGAATTATGCCTCTGCTATTATAATAGATTATCAAAACAGGATAACAGATGAAAGAAAACTGCCCTATACAATTACTACGGAGATGCGGATGCTATACAACCCGGAGCTGAAGGGGGCATACAATTTTGTACCTGGTGTAATGGCGATGGTGTTGTTGCTGGTTTGCACCATGATGACTGCGATTACGATTGTCAGGGAAAAAGAAACAGGTACGATGGAGGTAATGCTGGTGTCACCGGCAAACCCACTGAAGATTGTCATTGCCAAGGCAGTTCCCTATTTTTTATTATCGGCAGTTAATATTATTACCATTTTGTTGTTAAGTGTTTTTGTACTGGATGTGCCGGTTAATGGTAGCCTCGTTCTGCTTGTCGGGGAAAGCCTGTTATTTACGCTGGTGTCATTGGCTTTGGGTCTACTTATTTCCACGAAAGCAGGTTCACAACAGACAGCTTTGTTTATTTCGCTGGTGGGTCTTTTGCTCCCTACTGTTATGCTCAGTGGGTTTATGTTCCCGATTGAGAATATGCCATTGCCATTACGAACCGTGTCGAATATAGTTCCGGCGAGATGGTATTACAGTATTGTAAAATCTGTAATGATAAAAGGAATTGGACTGCATGCTGTTTGGAAAGAAACACTGATCCTTTCCGGAATGCTGATATTCTTTTTGGGGCTTGCTATTAAGAATTTTAAAACCCGGCTGGCATGAGAACATTAAAATATTTATTGCAAAAAGAGTTCAGGCAGATATTCAGGGATCCATCCATTCTTCGCCTGATATTTATCATGCCGGTGATACAGTTGATAATTTTGCCCTTTGCAGCAGATTATGAAATCAAGAATATCAAGCTGGCCGTAATAGATCATGACCATTCTTCTTATTCCAGAAACCTGATTGCCAAAATAGCCTCATCTGGTTATTTCATCCTGACAAATTATACCGGCTCTTATTCCGAGGCAATGGGTAAGCTAGAGCATGATAAAGCAGATCTTATCCTGGAGGTTCCTGTTTCATTTGAAAAAGAACTTGTAAAGGAAAGTGAGTCGAAATTATTCTTAGCTGTAAATGCTATCAATGGGGTAAAAGCCGGGCTTGGAAGTGCTTATCTCCGCAGTATAATACAAGACTACAATAAAGAAGTAAGAACAGAATGGATACAATTTCCCCGGTTTGACCCGGAAACAAATATCGCAGTCACATATTCTAACTGGTTCAACCCATCCATGAATTATAAAATTTTCATGGTTCCGGGTATACTTGTTTTATTGCTGACAATGGTGGGTGCTAATCTCACCGCCATAAACATTGTAAGAGAAAAGGAAATAGGGACGATTGAGCAGATCAACGTAACTCCTGTCAGTAAAGTTCACTTTATACTGGGTAAGCTGATCCCTTTTTGGATACTTGGGTTAGCAGTGTTCACACTTGGATTGGGTATTGCCCGGTTATTTTATGGTATCACACCGGCTGGAAATATGATGACCGTTTATGTGTTTGCGGCCGTTTACCTCCTGGCTGTTTTGGGGTTAGGGTTATTGATATCTACTTATGCAGATAATCAGCAACAGGCTATGCTTATATCCTTTTTCCTGATGATGATTTTTATTTTATTGGGCGGTTTATACACCTCTATCGACAGTATGCCTTCCTGGGCAAAAGCAATAACAAAAGCCAATCCTGTATCTTATTTCATTGAAGTGATCCGGATGGTTGTGCTGAAGGGCAGTGGTTTGGCGGATATTAAATCACAGTTACTGACTATTTCCGGCTTCGCCATAGTATTAAATGGATGGGCAATACTTAATTATCATAAGCGTTCCTGAGTAAAATCGTTTTTTAAAGCAGGCAAAGTTTTTTATATTCGGATAACTAAAACGATTTACTATGCTAAAAATCACAAATCTTAAAGAAGGCGATATTATCAGGGTTGACGACGATGGGGTAATGAGAGAAGGTACAGTTATCCGGGTTAGCCGGGAAGAACACCAGGCATTGGTGGATAATGGTATACAGGAATTCTGGTACAACCCGGATGACATGCATGCTGTACCACTTGATGAGCCCCAGTTAATCAGGCTGGGATTTACTAAGGAGGATGCGGATGGCGGAGTTAAGTACAAAAAAGACTCATTCCGGTTGGTAACCCCCAAAAAAGGCGATTTTTCCAATATTGAGATGTGGTGGCGGGAGGACAGGCGCCATTTTAGCTTTCCGCTGTCAGTTCATGAGCTTCAGAACCTGTACCTGGACATGACCAAAGTGCACCTGGATATGGCCTGAGCAGGCCTGTATTCTTTTCTTGAGCCAAATCAAGCATGTTTTTCCACATAACCCCGAAAAAAGATTGGGGTTTCTTCTTTTTTCGGGTGCATCCGCCTATCTTTGCAGCCCTAAAATTTCTATGTCGAAACAACCGCTCATTAAACAAGATGGTATTATCCTGGAAGCCTTATCGAACGCTATGTTCAGGGTAAAACTGGAAAATGGCCACGAAATACTGGCCACCATCTCTGGAAAAATGAGAATGCATTACATCCGGATCTTACCGGGTGATAAAGTAGGAGTAGAACTTTCGCCATATGATTTGACAAGGGGTAGAATTAATTTCAGGTATAAATAATGCTTGACGCCAAAAGCTGAAAGCTAAAAGCAAAACAAATGAAAGTAAGAGCATCTATCAAAAAGCGTAGCGTCGACTGCAAAATTGTACGTCGTAAGGGTAAGCTTTATGTAATTAACAAAAAGAATCCCCGCTTTAAGCAAAGACAGGGATAATAAATGTCAGGAAGTCGGAAAAGTTCGAAAGTGTATTCCTGATTGTTTGAAATGTCTTCGGTCTTTCTGACTTGCGGACTTTCGGACACCAGATAAGATAACAAACAAACTATAAACAGATAATATGGCTCGTATTGCCGGTGTTGACTTACCAAAAAATAAAAGAGGCGAAATAGGTCTTACCTATATATATGGTATTGGCCCTTCTACTGCTAAGTACATTCTTGACAAGCATAATATTAACCGCAGCAAGAAAGTACATGAGTGGAATGATGATGAACTGAACGCTATCCGTAATACTATTACGGAGGAGCTGAAAGTAGAAGGTCAGCTTCGTTCTGAAGTGCAGATGAGTATTAAGCGTTTGCTTGATATTGCCTGCTACCGTGGTCTCCGCCATCGTAAAGGTCTGCCGGTTCGTGGACAGCGTACTAAAACCAACAGCCGTACCAGAAAAGGTAAAAGGAAAACGGTTGCCGGTAAAAAGAAAGCGCCTAAGAAGTAATTCTTCGCCGAAGCTCAGGGCGACAATCACTGTTAATTTGAGCCTGGCGGAAACGACTTACATAAAATTGAATCAGCGCCGGATCGCTTCGTAAGTCAGCAGGAGGGTTGATTCAGTCTTTCGGGAAACTGAAAGAAATTATTAAAAGTAAAGATTACCTCGGTACAAGAAATTATGGCAAAAGCACAACAACAGCAACAGGCTACCAGCGCAAAAGCGGCAGCCAAAAAAAGAGTGGTGAAAGTGGACGCATACGGTGATGCACACATTTCTGCTACATTCAACAACATTATCATCAGCCTTACCAACAAAACCGGCCAGATTATCTCCTGGAGCAGTGCAGGTAAAATGGGATTCAGAGGTTCTAAGAAGAACACACCTTATGCCGCACAGATGGCTGCCTCAGATGCTGCTAAAACTGCATTTGATGCTGGTTTAAAAAGAGTGGATGTATATGTAAAAGGACCAGGATCAGGTCGTGAAAGTGCAATCCGTTCTCTTTCCCAGAGCGGCATTGAAGTAGTGATGATCAAAGACGTAACTCCGTTGCCACACAACGGCTGCCGTCCTCCTAAGAAAAGAAGAGTATAAGGAAGATGTCCGAAGTTAGAAGTCAGAAGTCGGATAACAGCTTCAAATGTAACCGACCTTTCAGGCCTCATACTTCAGACCTCGGCATACATATTTGAGCCAATTTGGTTTCATTTTAAGAAAGGGTGCCTGATTGATTTTTAACGCTTTTACTGATCAGTTCACCGTTACAAAAAAGCGTAAATGAATAAAAACTATGGCAAGGTACAATGGTCCAAAGACCAAGATCTCCCGCATTTTTGGAGAGCCTATTTTAGGCAATGGTAAATGGTTGGGTAAAAACAGCAACCCTCCCGGTCAGCA
>JAEUVO010000008.1 GCA_016786885.1 Chitinophagaceae bacterium
CCGTACACATCCACCAGTATCTGGAAATTGTGTGCCTTCATAATACGGGCAATGCCTTCATAAAAACCAGCGCCGGCTTTAGCTGCTTTTGACTGTACGATCTGGTAATCGTAATTATTATCATAACATGCATTCCAGATAGCATTCCCAAAACCGGTAGTGATCTCGTATGTTTCTTCGATCACATTGGGAGCATATGTTCCCGAACGGGCCCAATAGCCCATCCAATTTTGTGTAGTACCCCAGGGATTGGCAATGATAGTACCAGAAGCATGTAAGGCAGCCGGCAGTACTACATCATAAGATACCGTACTGTCTGTCGGGTTGTTGGTATTTTGATTAATGTTAAACTGGCTTTTACGGCATCCGGCAATGGCAACGATCAGCATTACCGCTGGAAAAAGGCCAGTTAATATCTTATAGATTTTCATATCTGAAATAGTTTAGCGGTTTATAACTGAATATTGACAGTAGCACCAAAAATTCTTGTAGGAGGTGTATTATCCAGGCCACTTACTCCCTGTGCATTACCGGTATTGTTTGAAAATTCAGGATCGGTCCATTCATTAGATTTTGGCAAGAACATGAACAGATTCCTTCCGCTGAGTGTTACACTCATACCTTTGATTGTGTTTTTAGCAAATCCAAAGAAGCGGGCTGGAACATTATAACTTAAACTGACCTCTCTTATTTTCCAGAAATCTCCACTTACAAGGTAATTTGTATTAGCATTTGTATTTACTGTTTGTGACCAAAAGTTGTAACCACCACTCACCATATAAATGTTTGTGTTCTCTACGTATTTAGAACCATCCCAGTAAGAAGAGTTGGGCATAATGAACGGCTGACGGGCATTCTGTCCGCTTCTTTTTGAAATACCGGAGAAGTCCATACCTGTTCCCAATACTCCTGCCCATATTTGTGCTCCTGCACGATAATCAGCCACTGCACTGAACGTAAGATCTTTCCAGTTTACATTCAGGTTAAGACCAAGTAAATGTTTAGGCTGAGTTTGTCCAAATGGTTTAATTGTCGGATCAACAGTAGGATAACCTGTAGTAGCGTCCACAATAACACGACCCTGATCATCTCTTACATAATCTGTCAACTGGAAAGTATAAGCCGGCTTACCCACAATTACAAAGTTCCCGTTACCAATACCCAGTTCATCTACTCCGTCAATGATCTTGGTCACTTCGTTGGCCTGGTAAGTATAGTTGGCTTTGAAATCAATTGATACATCGCGGATCTTCACCAGTGGTGTCAATCTAAGGTCAAATTCAAGACCTTTATTAGTGAACGAAGCCGCATTCAATAATGCACTTGTAAAACCAGTTGCTCCTGAATATTGTACCTGTACGATCTGGTCTGTATTATCCTGTGAGTAAGCTGTAGCTTCAATATTGATACGGTTTTTCAGGAAACCCAGTTCAATACCGATCTCATTATTCTTTACAAACTCTGGTGTGTACTTAGGAAGACGCAGAACGTTACCTGAAGTATAACCAACCAGTGTACCGTAAGGGAAGCCCCCACCCAAACCATATGTATTCTCAAGAGCCTGAACACCCAGGTTTACGTTACCGGTTTTGGAGATAGCTCCACGTACTTTGAAGTAAGAAATAAGCTTACTGCTTTTGATGGCAGGAATGGCTTCTGATAAAAGAACAGATGCACTTACACCGGGATAGAAAAAGCTGATCGCACCAAAATCGTAATCATAATAGTAAGCCAACCGGCTGTTCATATCATAACTGGCTGTTGCTTCCAGGAAAGCCCAGTTATTATAGCCAACAGAGAGTTTTCCAAAATACCTTGCCAGCCTTGACTTAAAATTAGTTTCTGCTGCACCGGGCTCTCCTTTTCTTCCAATAATATTAAATAAGTCAGGAAAGGCAAGATTATCACTGGCAACAGTAATGTTTTTTGTATTGTCTTCACGGAAAGACTGACCCAGCAATGCATTGAAATCAAAATTGCCAGCCTTTTTACGGATAGAGGCAAAGAACTCAGAATTGATGCGGCTTGCAGTCGCAGAGGCGTCCACTACTTCAGAAACGAGGTCACCGGCCTGGGCAATAGCTTTACCACTGGCCTTGGCAAACTCACCATAGGTTAATGCACCGGCCCTGTTTTTAGATGTGCCGTTTGAAACAGTAGCACCCAGGCGATAAGTGAACGTAAGCCAGTTGGTAGCTTTAAAGTTCAGTTCAAAATTTCCGAAGATATCTTCTGTTCTTCCCACATTCCTGAAATTGTCGATCATGAAATAGGGATTGGAATAGTAATCATTAAAGTATCCATCCGGGCTGGCCCAGTAATTATTTCTCCAATCGTTAAATCTTGTGATCGGAATTTGCTGCGGTGTGTTTATAAGATTCCAGTAGACAGTAAAATCACGGCCATTACCAAAATTTGAACCTGATGTGACATCAAAATTTCCTTTAGTATAGTTGATACTGTACGAAGCTTTGAACCTGTTGTATTCCTTATTTGCAGCCATGTGAACAGAAATCCTGCGGTTAACATCTTTTGGCATGATACCCTGGATCAATACATTTTGAGCACTCAGGTAAAAATCACCGGTAGAGAATGAAACATCTGTCTGGTTAGTAATACCTGTATTCCAGAATTTTCTTTTTTCTTCAGGTCTTGCCATATATTCCACCATATACTTTTCACCATTGGGACCATCACGACCGATCTGGCGCATGGAACCATCAAACTCATCACCATAGCACTGGTTCTCTACTGGATCATATACACCGTAACCAAACTGATCAACGGATGAACCGGATCCAAACTGTGTTTGCATCTCGGGCATGAATGAAACTCTTTCAATTTGCACAGTATGACCCACACTTACCTGTGGTTTTGTTCTGCTGCCCTTTTTGGTTGTAACCACCAATGCACCGTTAGCACCATCAGGACCGTAGACCGCTGTGGCGGATGCCGACTTCAAAATCGTTACATCCACGATATCGTTTGGATTAATAGAATTTAAATATCCCAATGCAATGGGCACACCATCCAAAATCAGCATCGGCTGGTTGTTACCAGTCAGTGAACGGATACCACGAAGTGTAAGCCTTGTATCAGCAAATACGCCGTTGTTAACTGTTTGTACATTCAGGCCAGAAACTTTTCCCGTCAACCCGTTCTGAAGATTGACCGCTTTTGCCTGTGTAAGCTCTGTCGATTTAACCTTGGATACAGCATATCCCAACTCTTTGGGCTGGCGGGTTTGTCCTAATGCAGTGACGACTACTTCCGTTCCGGCGATCACTGTACGTTTCACCTGTATAGTAATGGTATTTCCGGCGCCAACTGTGGTCTCAGTTGCTTCGAGACCTGCCCCGGATACAATTAGTATATCACCTGTTTTTGCGGAGATGCGGAACTGCCCGTTGTTATCTGCAGCGATACCTGTCCGGGTTCCTTTTAGTTTTACAGAGGCTCCGGGTAATGGTTCACCTCTTTCGTCTGTTATGGTGCCGGATATTACCCGGTTCTGCCCGGCTACTATTGTAACAAGCAACAGCAGCATGGTAAGCAGTGATAAAATTTTTCTCATGTCGTTTAGCTTTTTGTTAAATAAAATCCTGTGACGGAGTAATGTTCACAAGGACAGAGAAGTGAAATTATTTTTATGCTGCTGCACAACTATGCCTATTCAACGAACAACACTGCATCGTCAATAAAGGAGAGATAAGACCGCTAAAAAGAATTAATAAGCCGGTAACAGTATTTGATAGGAAGAAACCTGTTGTTGATAGCTGTCATTACCTGATACAATAAGGAAATAAGATTACACAATAAGACTTATGGAAGAGATCAGTTGCCCGCAGTACCCAATACCGATTGAACCAGTTCCTTATAGCTTCTTCCTACCGGAATTTGCTTGCCGTCTATTTCCACATCCGTGGCTGTAAAAGCTTCAATTTTATCTTTTGCCACAATAAAAGAGCGGTGTACCCGGATAAAATTATTTTTTTCCAGCATTTCTTCTATCTGGCCCAACTGGAACTTGGTGAGAATTGATTTTGCTTTGGTAACGATACGTATATATTCTTTGAGGCTTTCAATATAGAGTATCTCGTCAAGGAATACTTTTACTTTTTTCTTGCTTACGTTGAAAAACAAATAACTCCTTTCGGCAGGCACCGGAGCTGATACGATCGTTTCACCGGAAGAAAGCTGCCTCAGCTTGTTTACGGCTGTAAGAAACCTTGCAAACTCCACCGGCTTCAGCAAATAATCCACTACATTATATTCATAGCCCTGCAGTGCATATTCATGATACGCTGAAGTAATGATAATATGCGGAGGATGTTTCAATGTTTTTATAAAGTCGAGTCCTTTTAGCTTGGGCAAATGAATATCAAGGAATATGAGGTCTATTTTTTCCTGCTGCAATAATTCCATAGCATAAATAGCATCCGGGCAAACTGCCTTTAAGGAGAGAAAAGGAACCTGCCGCACATAGTCCTGCAATACTTCTGCCGCCAAGGGCTCATCTTCCACTATCAGGCATTTATATTGTTGCATGGTTCAATAAATTTATTGTCAATAAAATTTTGAAACTGTTCCTTTCATTTTCTACTGCCAGCGTATGTTCGGGATACATCAGCTCCAGTTGGCGGCGAACATTCTTCAGCCCGATATTTTCCCTGATCTCTGTAGCGCCATTCTCATCTTTGGAGTTCTCTACTGTAAACACCAGTTGTCCCTGCTTTAACTGCACATTGATATGAACAAAAGAATCAAAACGGGACTCACTGGCTCCATGTTTAAAAGCATTGTCCACAAAAGGCAGCAGTATAAGCGGGGCTATTGGCTGCGCTTCATTATCCACTGATTTGGTGAACAAAATAGTAAGCCGGTCACTGTAGCGGATCTTTTCTAATTCCAGGTAATCATTCAATACCCGCAGTTCATCTGCAATGGTGATAGTATTGCTGCCTGATTCGTAGAGCATAAAACGGAGCAGCTTGGAAAGCCTCATCACCACATCTGCCGTATCTTCTGATCTCTTTCTTGCCAGTGCATAAATATTATTCAGTGTATTAAAAAGAAAATGAGGATTCATCTGGGTACGGAGAAACTTCAGCTCCGATTCCAGTTTATCTTTTACCAGTTGCTTTTCATTTTCCTTCGCTGCCTGTGACAACCGGTATTGTTTTACAGCCACCACCACTCCCACAATAAATACAAGATCAAGGAAAGAAGAAGTGATACGGTCAAGTGTGAAAAGGAACTGCGGGCCGGTCTTTTCGTGATACATATAAGGAAGTATCAGGTAAATGACCAGTAACCGGTAAATGGCGATGGCCACAGCAAAAGCTATCACCGATATGGATAATGACACAAACGCATTCCTGATCTTAACCGACAGATTGTTGAGCAGGTATACAATAAAATAGCTCAGTGGAATTTTGACAATACAGAGTGTAGCTTCTCCATAAAGTGCCATCAACCACCTGTCAAAAGGAGGCACGGATGCATAGGAAGAGCTGATCCATGCAAATTCCAGGTATGACTCAAAAAGGATATAAGCTATCCAGAAAATGATATGCAGTCTCAGCCGGTAGTTCATCCCGGCAAAAATCAACAAAAGTCATGGATTCACCGAGTATAATCATGAATAACCGTTTTCCTTGCCCGAAATACACAGCACAGTAAATGAATGAAGTGTACCAACCCCGTTTTTTGCGTTGTTTCACTCTGCATGGGCAGCTGCATACATTTATACCCCGGCGAAGGCTGTTGGTTGAATTTTCATGCAGCAGCTGCAGTTGGCTTTTATATTGTATTTAAAAAAATGAAACCAACTGCTTATATAACAAGTGACAGGGCCATACAAGTACTTCGTATCTGCATTGCTCTTTTTATGATGGCGCATGGCATTACCCGCCTCAGCATAAACGGGCCGGTTGACTTTGGCACCTTTCTGTCATCCAAAGGGTTTCCGCTGGGGGTACCTCTTGCCTGGGGCATTACCATATTGGAGATCGTATGTGGTCTGTTACTGGTAGCAGGAAAATGGCAGCGCCTGGCAGCTTTGTTTTTCATGCTTGAACTACTGATGGGCATTATACTGGTGCATTTTAAAAACGGCTGGTTTGTAGTAGGCCTTACCGAGGGAGGGATAGAATACAGTGTGCTGCTGATTATATGTTTTCTGCTTGTTTTTTTTACAGCTGCTCAACAAAGGGAAAGTTAGGGGGTACAACTTATACTTCGTATAGTGAAGACATCGAGTGCCACAGTCCAAAGTCATCTCGCCTAGGCTATCTTACACATCGCCTACGAAATGCAATGATTAGATACTCGTCACGGAAAAATATGCTACCTTTTAAGGCAACCCAAGGATTCTTTCACATTGATTGT
The DNA here is from genome assembly GCA_016786885.1 of Chitinophagaceae bacterium. Taxonomy (GTDB): domain Bacteria; phylum Bacteroidota; class Bacteroidia; order Chitinophagales; family Chitinophagaceae; genus JJ008. Next base: position 6,391 of record JAEUVO010000008.1, read on the forward strand.
AAAAATAATTAGATACTTCTTTTATCGCTTCTTCTGATGTTTTATTATTTCTTAGCCTTTCCTCTTGCCAACTAATAAACAAAGGGATAAACCAAAGCAGGGATAACAGTCGTTTATCCCTAAAATCAATTTCTTCTTCGGATACGTTATCAAAATATGATTTTAGTTCTTCGAATTCATATCTGTTAATAAAACCATATCTTAAATTATAGAAAAACCCATCTTCCCATGCTTTTTCAAGAGCGGATTTTAATTTATCCATAAAGTATTATTGAATTTTTTTAATTGCTTTGGCTGGCACATTCCCTTGAATCAGAACTTCTTTATCTTTTCGGTCCTTGCAGGTCTTCCAAACCAGTAAGCGGCCTTTGTTGTGTGCAGCTTCTATGCTGTTCAAAAAAATCACCAAAAGTTAAAAAATTTATTTCTTAATTCAGCTGTTTCTAATCGTTATTAAATTCAATCAATATTAAATTAAGACAAATAAAAGCCCCGTAAAGAATAGAAGCCAAAACACTGCGATACAAAAATTTGCTTTCTTTATTAATTTTCTTTCATATCGGCTAGTGGGTGATTTAATTATCGGAAAGATAACTCCGCCTCCATAAGTGCCTCCCAGAATATTACCAAAAATCGTATCCCTTCTATCTTTTTTATTCTCCAATTTTAAAGAGTAATAAATTTTCATAATTAAAAAAGGGATACTTGCCAGAATTATTATTTTAATGTGCATTGCTTAGAATTTTTTTTCATCCCGGCGCCTCCTCCCGGCTCTGGTGGTAGAAATGCCGAGCAGTTCCGGTTGTTCTGGATATTCAGTAATTAATAGAACCATAACTATAAGAACTAAGATAAAGTTTTCCTGTGGCTCCTGCTGTTGTCACTTGTCTGAACTGCCACAACTTCACACAAGACACGACAGTGGCACATCGTTTTTTCATAAGACTAAGTAAGCCTGAAATAAAAAAGGCTCTGTGTTACAGAACCTTCAGTGGAGGTTACCGGAGTCGAACCTTTATCAGCCGGAGCTTTAGCGTAGGCTGAGGTCTTACAAAAAATGCTTTTTCATAAAAGCCCTTCCGGAACCTGATTTCAAATACTTTTCAAAATCGTACGCCTTTTGCTGATTGGTGAAAACAGTATAACTAACTAAAGTTACAGGGAGTAAGTGCCTGGTAGATTCAACCCATCCCTTTTGATGGCGTTCTAACCGGTCTTCAATGTTATTGGTACACCCCTTGTAATACTCCCCGTTGTTGCACAGTAAAATATAAACGTACCACATAAAAAATTTCAAAAAAAGAAAACCGCCTTCGCTAAAGCTTTGGCGGTTAAAGTGGAGGTTACCGGAGTCGAACCGGTGACCTTTTGCATGCCATGCAAACTAGTAAAATTTACCAACCCCTTTACCAGCCTGCATTTCAACACCTCCCCTATTTCAAAAAGATAACTTTTGTACCCATTCCGTACCCAAAATTGTTTACAAAGTAAATTTCGGTTATCATCTTTACACATTAAAATCTGCTTATCTACTGGTTTTAACGGCTATTTGCAAAGCCGCTTCGTTGCAAACTAACCACAACCTTTCATCATTTTATTAGTTATGGAATACTATGGATAACCGGGAATCTCCTTCTTAATAATGATAATTCCTATACCCCTTTACGGTAAAAAATAGCCATTGTTAATTATAAATCAATGACTTTGAAAATCTGATTTATGGTAGGTGATAAATGGCCTATTGCCCCTTATTTTCCCCTTAGCCCGTCAAATCCTGACTTAACGCCAATGCACATCAAAATTAACATTACAAATTCCAACACAATAATACCCTTTCTAGGAACCTTAAAATTCTTTATATAAACATTATGGGGAAATAAACCCGAATAATAAACAGGAACTACTTCTCCGAAGTTTTCAACTTTTCTTTTGTAACTACTCGGAAGTTTTACAAAAGTAGTAATGTCTTTTTTAAGATTATCATTAAAATAAATAAGTTTGATTTCAAAATCTGATTGTTTTACAACAGAAACTATTTTGGCTGTGGCTTCTTTTCGGGTAATAAAGAAACTTAAATTTATTATTAATAGATAACAAACACCTATTACTAGCATGCTCGATCCTAATAAAACAATCCAGTGTGCAAATTTACTGTTCATGTTTTATGCCCTGTTGATTAGTTTGTTTTGATTGTTTCTTGTATAAAATCGATAGCCCTCTCAACCGCTTGCTTTACTGCTGCTTTCTCCAGTTTAATCTGTTCTTTTAGTAATTGCTGGACTTGCTTAATTCGTTGATTTGTTAATTTACTTAATGCTCTTGGGCCAATATTAGGAGATTCTTCTATAATGGCTTTTTTAATAGTTTCTATATAAGCTGAAGTTTTGGTAGAAGCAATCTCGCTTGATAAGCGTTGGTCTAAAAAATTGTGTACTTTTTTGACTACGCCGTTTGCAATTACGTTACCAAAAGCACCTATACCACCGCTTTTCATGATTTCTCCAAAATCAAAATCCTTTTTCTCATCAAATAAAACATCTAATGTTTGACTCGTCATTTCTCCTGCTGCACCTGAAGCAAAACCTGAAATAATGATTGCATTGAAGGATAGTCCCCCTAAACTACCTAATACAGCCCCACCTACAAATCCCGAAACTGCAGATCTAAATATCTCATACCCATCTTCTCCTTGAAGTACTGAGAAAGTTGTATTTACTCCAGCCCCTATGAATCCAAATTTTATAACATTTGAGGATACCCCTAACGATGAAAGCCCAAATGATACCATTCCAATTTTTGCGCCAGCATTTATAATATCATTCAATGCTCTTTGAGCATCTTTATCTCCTGCTGCGGCTTTCTTGGCCAATTGTGCAGCTTCATAACTAGATGTACTATTGACAAGCGCAGGGTGCATAGGTTCTAATCCATCTAAATCTATTGCATTAGGGACCTCATTACCTGCAAACTGGTATGGTGTATAGAAAGTATATTCATCAGCCAGCCTATCAATGCAGAAAAACCTTCCTAGCTGATTATCATAAAAACGGTTCTTATAATCATACCATTCTAAACCACTACCATCACTGAACTCTTTATTTTGCTGCTCATAACCGTTAAATTTGAATTTGTTTTCACCACCTCCAAAAGAAAGTGCTTTTGAACTGATACCATTCATCGTAAGTCCGAACGGATAATAATGGGTTTCCTCCAATATAGGCCCTCTTATATGCGTTACCTGCAGGTTGTCAAACCAAACATCCCGATTTGGAGTTTCGTTGCTTACATACACAAACAGATATCCACTTTTATCTACCGGCAGGTTGCTGTACTGATGGATGCCCTGCTGTCCGCTTGCTCCTGTCACTTGCGAAAAACTGCTGTTGCTCGCCACATACTTAAATTGTTCATCAAACAAAATCCAGTTTAAAAAAGCTTTTGGCTTCTGTGCATCGTAGGATCGTGAATCTAAAAAGGAAGTTACACCGGGTACAAGTACACCACTGCTATTAATTTCGTTATAGCCGCCATGATTTCCTGATACATTAATAATACTCCCTGTAAGTACGCTCAGCAGATTGGTTAAAGGGCTTACAGGCGGGTCAAAAGTACTGTTGCCTTCCCACCAACTGTTAACCTGTACATTGAACTTATCACCCGCCATTACTTTTAAAACTATAGAAGGACCTATTTTATTGCCATCACCTCTTACTTTCGCAGCCTTTTGGGGGTGTCCCCAGGGATAATTGGTTGGTACGGGGGTTCGTGTCAAAGCCAGGTTACCATAGTATTTTTCCTCATCGGTTGCAGTGGCATCCTCCATTGTTGCAGCAGGATACATATCAGTTTGCTGTTCCTCTGTCAATACCATCCTCACATTCCCTAAATGATCTTTCAGCATATAGTCATATTTGAAACTCGCTGGTACAGCTCCCTCTTCTGGTTTAAATCTGATACGGCCTTCTTCATGCGGCAGAAATAAAAGCCTGTCAGTATAATTATGGGGTTGTGGCGTACTTACCCAAAACTCCTCTTTGGTTTCATACACGAAGCCATTAATATAATAGGTTTCAGTATTAAATGATTTTGTCATGCAGCAGGTCTCTGCTACTTTTTTCTTTAACCGGTTTCCCGCAGCATCATAGGTATAGGTAATGTTCCCGGTTACTCCATCCGACTGACCTGCCAAAGGAAACATAGTAATGTACACCGGCAAATTCAGGTGATTATATTGAATAGTACCTATATCCTTGTTTTTATCAATAGTAAGATTCCCGTTTGCATCATATGCATAATCCTCTGCAGTTTTTGTGCTGGCATCATATTTAAAGTCACCCATTTTACTATTGTTGTCATTGAAATCATCCGTCACCTGTTTCAGCTTATTACTGCTGGCGTTTACGTAATTATAATGAAGATAATCAATCTGGCTGCTGCTACCTACCTTCAATCCCCATTGCTGCATGCCCAGGATATTGCCATTGGCATCGTAAGCAGACACAGGGTTTTCGCCATCTCCCATTTTTATTTTGTAATCTACTCCCGCATTAAGGTTAAAACTGCCGCTGGTATATTGGGTAAATTCAGCTTTCATGAGGCGGTTGGCTGCATCATAACTAAAATCATACTTTCTTTTCTCTCCGTCACCCCTGCTCTTCCATACCATCCCCCCTATATTCCCGTTATACTGAGGATTTATATATGACTGGTTGCCTATAATACCATTGTTGGCTTTATCGTATCCCAGGTCAAAGCCAAAGTAGTTATTGTTACTTGCATCTCTAGCATACTCCCTGTTCATCCCCAGCATCCAGCCACGGATATTGTATTCATAACTCATTGTTTCCAGCGGATCAGTCGTTCCGGGCTTTGTACCAAGTGATTTCTTTTTCAATTGCCCCAACTTATCATACTCATGTTCTGCAATTGTTTTGTAATCGCTCATGGCATTCCCGTTCACCAAGGTGTTGCTAAGCTTCTTTTCTGTTTTTATAAGCCTGCCCAAATCATCATAATTCATTTTTGATACTACAACAGTTGTCTGAGCTGTTGTACTTATCCCCTGTTTCTGTATAACTAAAAGTGGCTGACCCGCCCATGTATATTGAGTGGTGGTTACATCTACAAATCCCGTTATATTCTTGCTTTGCACCTGAATCACCCTACCCATGTCATCATAGATACTTATGGATTCAATAAACTGGGCAGGATTGCTGCCTAGTATTTTTACCCTTGTCCAAGTGATCATTCCACGGGTTGCATTGCTTTGTACTGGCTGCTGTGCATAAGGCCACTGGCTATTAGTGGCTGTTTCCAAATAGGTGTTCCAGGTACTCAGAAAGGAGGCGCTAAGCCCCGAAGGAAGCCCACTATAATCATCATAGTGAGTATCAGAAAGCATTTCCCAGCCAGCGCCTGGTGTATTTGTCGTATTAAACGGGTAATAGTAAGGAGTGTTTGTATTTGCAGCGTTAGTACTATGGGTTGCCCAATTATCTGCATTTGTCCATAAACCTGTTTGCACTGGTCTGTTCATTTCATCATACAGGGTCACCATCCACTTACCTGCTGCAGCAAGGTTACCATCTCTTGTCATTACCAGCCTGTCCCGTTTGTCGTACACCATATAATTTAAGGCTGCACCTGGTACTTTTTTTAGTATCATTCTGCCCCGGGCATCATACTCATAACGAAAACACTGCTCTTCTAAAAGTTCTGTTCCAAGTGTCCAGTTTCCCGACGTAGCCATGGCTTCCACCCCTTTGGGTTGTATTACACATCGAAGATTGTTCAGATTATCATAGATATAATAAGTACAGAGCCAACCTGTATACCCTGAGCCAGTACCATCATCAGCTGTTGCAGTTAACTGCACTTTTCTAAGAATAGCCTTACCTTCTTTATCCTTAAATTCTATTACCTGTTTACCATGCTCATCGACGGTTACATTCTTGAACAATTCCCCTGGTAAATAATTTGCCGTTGTAGTATAGCTGCCAAATGAGCCGGTTGTTGCATTGCTAACAGTCCATATCCTTATTCCAGCATCGGAGGGAGTATTAAGCCAGTATTTCATTTCAACTCCTTTGTTATTCCCGACCCAGTTAACACCCGGCGCCAATGATTTTTCTGGCCTGCTTAAAGGAGATACTTCAAAATTTGTTTTGCTATAAAAATTTGCTTCATTCTGGTTTCCAAACTGTGCTGTCATAAAAACATTCTGCTGCACAAAAGGATTTAGCTTGAATTCTCCGTCATTTACCGGAAAACCACCCGTTGCATTTGCAGCAAAAGGTAAATATTTATACTGCTCCCTTCCGAATGCATCATACATAACAGGGTTCACTATATCGGCAGCCGTTCCACCGGTCTCCAGGGAGCCTTGCTTTATATTTGTTTGCAAAAGCCGGCCTATCCCATCAATATACTGTGTGGTTTGTTTTACATCCTTTATTGGTCGTGAAGTAAGATTAATATGGTTAGCTTCAGGGGCTGCTGCATCCCATGTACGGATGAAATTCACAACTGAATTGGGGGGATAAGGATCTGGAGCCTGCGCCACAGCTATTTGAAACTGCACCATTATTAATACAGTAACCCCGGTAATTTTAAACCAATAGTTTAGCATATTTCTGATTCTCATATAATCGATTTCAATATGTTTAGGTCAGCCTTTAATAACTGGCTGTAATAGCATCTGTTATTTCTTCGTTCATAGGATCAAGTTTTGGAGAAAATACCGCCTGTATACTGCCGTCTTTTGCTATAAGCACTTTTTGAAAATCTCCTGCAATCTGTAAATCAAGATCACCATTTTGAGCCCTGCTGGAAAGCCAGCTATATATGGGATGAAGCCCCGCACCTGAAACTGGTGCTTTCGCAGCAATTATAAAAGTGGTATTATAATTTGTCTGGCAAAACTGTTTAATCGAAGCATTACTGTTAGATTCATTACCAAAACTGTTGCTTGGAAATGCAATTACCACCAGGCTGTCTGCATAAGTTTGCTGCAATTGCTGCAATCCTGCCAATTGACTGACACGAGTACTGCCTGTAGCAATATTGACAAGTAATATCTTTTTGCCCTGGAAAGTGTTCATATTGACAGTTCCACCGTCTGTATTTTGAAACTGAATATTGTAAATGCTGCTTATCAAAAAGCAAAGCAGGGATAATGCGGTATTAAACATAGTCTATCTGTTTATTTTTAATAACAAGTAATAGCACAAGCCGTAGAACTGGTAATAGTCTCCCTGTAACTACTCATTGTTCCATCACTGAAACAATAAGCATAAGTACATTCCCAGGGACCATTTTTGGACATCTTTTGCGAAGCAATCACTGACCAAATACCTGTTTCACATATTCCATTGATACACTTCTTATCAGGACCAGGACAGGCTGTTTCAGTACAAATACAAATACCATTCGCATTGGCAAAAGCTTGTCCGTTAAAAGCCAGATCGCTTTGGGCTTGCTGATCAGCATCAGCCTGGCTTATCATTGAACCAAATGCATTAGCCGGTACAGTATAAGCTACTACACTTCCCTCATAACCTGCACCACAGTCATTTTTGGTAAAATTCTGAGTTAAGAAGCCGCTCTTGAAAAATACATTCGAACAACTTACAGGCTGGGGGCCATTGAGATAATTATACTTATAACATATTTTTTTGAGAATGTTAAAGTCCTTATCTCTTATCAGCGTGAGCCTTGCCGCATTATCATAGCTATAATAACTGATCCTGTTATTTACATCGCATTGGTTCATGATACCAAACAAAGGCTGATAAGCATAGGTAGTCATAAAAGCACCTTTTGGATATAATCTTAGCTCATCTACCTTGCCCGTTCCTGTTATAGAGACTGAACTGCTTCCGCTTATGCTATACTCCTTATATACCCAGTTACCAATGGTGGCCCCGTTTACAGGCGTCAACCCGTTTACATTGATACTGCTTCCGAAAAACCATATTGATAAAACATACTCATTTGCCGGGTTCAATGTCCGTGTTATTGTTTGAGCATTTCCCCCATAATTAAGATCAAATACAGAAGACCCGGTGGGACAAGGATTCAATCCGGTTCTTGCATTTATATTATAGCTCCATTGATTGTACCCACCCTGTGACCAGGTTTCATTTGTTTCGAACGAAGTATAAGCTATATCCGTTGCTGACCCCGCATTTTTAACCTCTGCTATCGGAAATACTCCTTTGTAATCCCACAGGTATGCAGTCTTTGTATCATTTGACTTAAATACTTCCTTTACATTCCCGTCGCCATAATAACTGATATTCATTCCTTCTTCTGCACCTGCCCCGGCGATGGTATGATTAATGGTTTTTGTCGAAACAGGTTTATACCCACCTGCGCCTGTTATATCACTATAATAATATTTCTTCGTGGCTATTGCAGTAGTCCCGATAAATGTTCTTTCTTCCAATACAGTTGAAAGGATATTCTTGCTAACCATTCCGCTGCTAAACGGATACTCAGGGTCCCCTACTTTATCCTCAGGATAAAAAAACTGCGATCTAAAAACTGATCCATCACTCTTCGTTATTGTCTTCTCCGTTAATAAAGGATTACTGTTTCCCTTGTAAGTAAATGAAGTTGTTGTAGTATTGACCTGTCCGTTGGCATAGTTCTTTTCAATTATCTGGGAAGGGTTGTTGTGGTAATGATATAAATGAAACGAGTTAAAGAAATAAGCAATAGCTGCCAGGGCGGTGTTATCTGGATAAATTTTGTTATAAATCCTTTCATATCCAACTGTTTTCTCAGTAAACCGGTTTGGATCCTGATTGTAAATATATTCTTGCGACATTAACGGTGTAGTTCCGCCCTGGGCATATACTTCCTTCTTCCAAAGCTTCCCTCTTTCAGTTGCCCTTGATGAAGGCCGGGAAATCCTTTTCATCTGATTGGCCAGGCTTATGATATCATAATCAGTGTCCCAATACTTTATAGCTGAATTGCTGATAAAATGTAAATCGGGACAGGCAGCAGGAGTGTTTTCATATTCACCATTATCAGGATTGGTGAAAATATATTTTGAAAACCCCTCAGTACCGTTGCCTGTAATCTCAACTACCTGTGGATAACAAACCGGGGTCTCTGCGTACCCGGCTGCTTTTGAAATATTCTGATCGAATAACTGATCATGATAATCACCATTCCCTTTGTTATAGCGCATTCTGAACACTCCATACTCGGTTAACAATCCACTGGAAGGGCCTGAAGGATTAGAATTGTAATTTTTTATGTATTTAAACTCGGTTGTTGTACCGGGTGTATTGATGATTTTCTTAATCCTGGCTCCTCCCACATTTTCTTCTGATGTCAGCTCTACCCAAGTAGGTATCATTGAATTACCTTGCGTATTCACCAAACGCTTCAATATCTTTTTTACTTTATGCCCCTCATACTCAAAATCAGTTTTCCCGCCTGTAGGATAGGTAATAGTATGTAAAAGTCCTATATCCGATACAACTGGATTCGCTGTTCTTACCTGCCCCGTATATGTGAAGTTACTTTCAAATTCCAAGGGGTCTCCATAAATAGGTCCAAACAAGCCAACTAACCTGACATTGGCGGCTTCTGCATTATAGTAGCCCCATTTATCAATTGCCGCTGTCAGCGGATGTTGCAATTCGCCAGTTCGCCAATAATCAAATACATATTTTGTACTGTTATTGTTGAATTTCAGTTCTTTCAAAAATAAACGGTTCCCCTGGGCCATCGATCCATAGAACTGATAGACAAAATCATATACCAAACGGGGAGAACCTAAGAATTCACCATCATCAATCGGAGAAGAAATACCAGCTTTATCCTGGATTGTTATTCTTTCCAGTTTGCTGGAAAAATAACCTTGATTCTTATTAATCATTGATGCAAAATCAGTACCCCCTGCCTGAGTGGTATAAAAGTAATTTGAATTGAACTCATTTCGCCTTGAATATGTAAAATTGACTGTGCGAAGTTTTGTTTCAATTTTTTTCAAATAGGCCATTTTAATCAAACTCTTCTCTACATCAATAGGCGGATAATCTGATGAGGAAGTGCTCCCAAACAAGTGCCAGGCCTCATGAGAGTTTTTTAAATAAAGCTTTATATCCATAAACTCAACTTGCCTCTGACTATCCCACCAACCGGTGTTTATATCTGTCAAATGAGTTAAAACTTCTGCATCTGAATAGGAATAAATTCCATAGTCAAAATTGACTTCTTCTCCGTCAGGAGCCACTGCCTTGGTCAGGTACCAGCTATTTACAACACCCGTTTTCCCGTCCACATGCCTGTTGAACTGTGCCGGCGCAACATAACTGAATGATACTTCCAGAGCACTTAATAAACCTCCAAAATGAAATACATATCCATCATCTGATGTAATAACAATTTTACTTATAGAAGCGGTATTTAAATTAGGGGTATTCTGCAAAGTCTGTTGAAATGCTAAATTCCCTATTGATGCGCCCAGGTCATATTTATTATAATTAGTGATAAATGCTGATAAGTCCACTTTGTATTTCCTGTCGCTGTTCACTTTTACCTGTCCGTCATTTCCCATTACAAAAGTGCCGCTGTGACCCAGAAAATTAAAGGAAAATATATCGGGGTTATACTCGCTGTTAAGATTTGCCATTGGAAAACCTATTTGGTTATTATGACTACTTCCCAGGAATTGCAGGTCTTCTATATGTGATTGAGAGGGAAGAGAGTTGGGTGCGAGTTCATTTATCCCATAGATATATCCTTTATGTTCTTTTGTATATAGATCATACAGGGTTGAAGAAATGTGGTCATACTTTTCATCTGGCACACCTTTTACTACTCTTGTAACAGCTCCCCCGGCAGTTAAATTCCAGTTCTGTCCCGCAACACCCGCATTCTTGTTGGGAATAAATCCACTTGCATCATATCCCAATGAAATAGGTATACTTAGTCCAGCTTCTGTCAACTGATAAATAGGTACGTTTATACCCGGGGCCCCCGAATAATGATTAACATTGTAGGCGCCGAATTTTCCAAGGTTGGCAGCTTCTGGGCTTAATATGTGAACAGGCGGGCTATTAAATGAATTGTTTTGCGAAAAAAGAAACGCTCTACTTCCTGCAAACAAAAATGTTAATATCAATAATCGCTTCATAAATGACCTGTTAAAAGCTTATTTGAATTATTTTATATTATATCCAATCCTAAATACCACAGGTTGCGTCCTCGGCACCTGCTGATAACTCAAAAAATCCCATAATAGTTTTAGTGATGTTTTCTTAAAAAACTTACTCTTTACCGGCACCGTTTTACTGATACCAATTAATCCGCTTTGCTGCCAGGCTGAATAGTTTTGCAACACATTAAAATTCCTGAACTCACTGCGGTAATTCATCTCAAAACCACCACTTACCCATAGAGATCCTTTCAGCTTCCAGTCTATAAAACTTCTGGCCGATATTCCCTGGTGGCTGATACGGATATGTTGAATATTCCTCCCCCATCCCATTTTATAGGAAGCCCCGATACCCACTATACTTTTATCATTGAGTTTATACCCTGCACTTACACCTATATCACAGGTCACCGGTAAAAAACCAGTGGATTTTTGCGACTGAATATTGGTGCCCAGTTCAATCCTCTTCAGAAAGGACTTTGTTTTCTGGTTATTGGGTTTGAATCCTTCAGGCATTTCAGCATTACTGCTTCCTCGGCCTGCATTTACTATTTTATCCTTTAACTCATTCAGCTGCGATTGTGCAGCCTGCAGGTTCTGCTGAAACTGTACCTGGGCATTGGGACCTCCGGCGGCTATTTGTGTTTGTATAAGATTGTTAACCTGTGCCCTTGTCTGTAAACCAGCCAGGCTTGCCTGACCAGAAGGCTCGTTAGCATCAGTTGGCATCCTGAATAAAGAAGCCAGCATACTGTTCTTTCTCATAAAATCTTTGAACAGTTTTGTCTTACTTAAAAGTTCAAGTGCTTTTTGCTCTGCTTTCTTAGGGTCTTTTAGCACCTCCTTATACTCATTTAGCTGCTGCGCATAATAATATACCTGCTTATTGATCTTCTTTAGCTCTTTGGCAAAGCCAAATTTGCTTAATTGTTCCTTGAGATATTGTTTCCTTTCTTTTAAAAACTGTTTGATATCCTCCGCTTTTTGTAGCTGGCCTTTTAAAGCCTCCATCTTGCTCATGGCTTCCTTCAGTTTTTCTTTCACTTCTTTAGCCTGTGAAAGAAATTGCGGATTAGCTTCTAAGAATTTCAGCGAAGTACTCAGGCTGTCTATCTGGGGAATGTACTGGCGCAGCCTATTATCCTTCAGCTTTTGAGCTAACTCTTTGTATTTGTTTTCTCCACCGGCAAAGACATTTTTTGCTGCTATGGAATCAATCTTTTCAAGTTTGCTCCTGAGCTTTGCTTCCTGTTTTTGCATCTGTTCCAGCGCCTTCTCGGATTTTTTATCCAGTTTCTCTTCGAGGCTTTTTGCTTTTGCTGCTACAGCATCAATATAGTTGGGAGAAACCTGCTGTGTAATCTGAACACTATCCTGCGCATATAAATGTTGTGCCGTTACAATAAGAATAAGCAGTGTCAGAATTCGGTTCATCATACAAAAACATTATGTAATACCGTGAAGGTCTAAACGAATGTGGTTAAAATTTCAATACCAAACAATACCACAAAGTGGTAATTCTGTTATCTTTTTATGAATCATACATTTTAGCATACCAAATACAATTTCCACTATATCAATATCATAATTCTTCTATTAAATATTCGTGCTACTTCTATAGTAGTTCCGTAGTACGAACCAACATTTACGAATTTGCACAACTTTCTGCATCCACATACTTCGGTTTATACGGAACTTATATAGGTATTTACCCCTATCATGCAAGATGATCTGGCACATGCCAATAAAATCATCTCCCTTTATGCAGCATTAAAAGTATTGTACGATCTGCTCCTTTTCATGAGGAAAAAACGAAATAAAAATGTTTTTTCCTGAAAGCTGGCGCAATTACCTTTTAAAAGATGACACTATCCATAGTAGAATTCCATTATAGCACTTTAATTTTTATTCTTCATTTTTGCAGTGCTTATCTTATTGCACGGAAGTAATGAAGCCGCTTATACCAAAATTTAACCTGATCACTGATCTGTAATAAAGATTTACGAAAACCCCATACAAAATCAACCTTGCTAAGAGCCAAAAATGCTAACACGAAATGCCAGAATGACATCATTCACGGATTCAAAATCTATCTTTGAGGAATGAAATGTATCTTTTGTAAGCATGTTTCCGACGATTCAAAAAGTGTAGAACATATCATACCTGAATCATTAGGTAACACTAAAAATGTTTTGCCAAGGTGCGTAGTGTGCGATAAGTGCAATAACTACTTTTCTCGGAAAATAGAGCAGCCCTTATTAGAACAACTTTTTTTTAAGAACCTAAGAGGAAGGAATTGGATTGAAAGCAAAAAGGGCAAAATTCCTCCAGAGGAAATAATGTATATAGGTGCAAAAGAGAAAGCAATCCTTCACAGAAATGAAAAAGGAACTCCAAAAATGATTTTAGACATTCACGACCAAAATTTCTTTCAAAAGATTTTTACAGGGCAAAAAAAGGAATTGATTTTCCCATTTGAGATAGAAAGGCCAGAAGCTAATAATCGGACAATAGCAAGATTTCTTGGAAAAATAGGAGTTGAGGCATTAGCTCAAAAATGGGTTGGTCATGTAGGTTGGGAAGAATATCATATATCTCATGAAGGATTAGACCTGCTAAGAAATTATGTCAGATATAATACTCCGAATATTGAATGGCCATATTCTGTTAGAAAAATCTATGGGGAAAACGAACAGTTCAGAATCTCCCACAATGATAATCAAGAGAATCTTGATGTTTTATACGAGTATGACTTCTTAATGGAACAGGTAGGGATTGACTTATACGAAACCTATATCTGTGTTGCAATTAAAGGTTATGAATTCGTACTCAATGTGGCAGGTCCAGAAATATCGGGTTATATTGATTGGTTAAAGAGAAACAATAACATCAGTCCTCTATATCTTAAAAAGAACAATAAAGAAAACCCTATCTTACCTTCGGATAATTTTCTACCCGGGCAAAAGTAAATCTTCAATTCTTTTCTTCAATTCAATCTCATAGTCATTTGTAGAATCAACTACTAAATTGCAAACTGGTTTCAGCGATTCAATCTCCAATTCCACTGAATGACTATCCGCAATCTCAAACTGCTCAAATGTTTTTAATTCATCCAAATCTTTGTTTCTCTCAAAGTATCTTTTATACCGAGTTTGTAAATCAGCTTCAATGAAAACCGCCAAGCGGTTTTCGGTTAGCTCTTTTACATTCTCAAATATTGACCGATGTCGTACTCCTTCCAAAATAATGGAATCACTTGCTCCAATAAAGTGGGAAAGCACATCCGTTAAAAACTTTTTTGAATCTGCTTTGACAAATGCTTCACCAGTATCCTGTAATGTTTTCCTATCAGTTGGCAAACCATTTTGTTCACAATAGTACTTCAGATAACCGCCAAACGATGCAATTGGAAATTCAAACTGAGCATGAAGCATTTTTGCAACATATGATTTTCCTGCGCTGATGCGACCACTAATTGTAATAATTGTATTCAGTTTCATTATGTTGGTGTAAATAAGTTATCTAAAATTCCTTCTCTCAAAATTGACCATCCGCTTCTGTCTTTCTTTTCACTTTTAAAAGGAAAAATCTTTTTCACTTTCTTAACCTCTATCAGCGTTACATATTTTGACTTTGCTCTGCTTTTCCAAAAGTTAGCATCAGCATTTGAACAAATTCCCTCTGCATAATTCGTTTCAATTACTTCCAGTGTTTTCTTATTGGCAATTCGGAAATAGTTTACATCTCCAGCCACAAATACACCTGTAACCAGACCACCAGATTCTTTCAAAATAATTACATCTCCCTTTCTCACCTTTTCAAATGGAGTTCTCTTGTTCATTGAAAATCTTGATTCAATTTTTTTTTGCTTGCCATAAATCAACGACAAAAACGGCTCATTAAATATTGCAAGGTGAACTGCAACAGAAGAATCTACAAGCAGTTTCTCAATGGTGTTGCCCCATTGTGAGTCGTCTTTAAGTTGCTCAATTATGTAGTTAATCAGTTTGCCTTTCCATTTCATGATATAGCCAATCTAAATAGTTGTTATATTCTTTTTTTTCTAATTCAGTTGTAGAGTTTATAAAATCCGCTACAAGTTTTTGCTCTTTTGTCTTTGGTTTTTCATTTTCAAGGTCATTCAACAACTGTAAAAAAATTTTTGGGTTACTCACCTTGTAAATTCTATTTCCCGAAGTCCAAACATTTGCTTCATCCCTTCTTTTATCCCTTGTGCTAACAGTTGGAAGAATATCTCCTTTTATCAAATGAGTAATTTTAAATTCTTCGTTGTCAGAACTCTTTTCATCTTTCACTCTTATTCTGACCGTATCAATTTCCTTTTCAGTCCATTCAATTTTATGCTCATCAAGAAGTGGTCTTTCATGTTTATCAGTGTGAACTTTTCTGAACAAAGCCAAATCCCCTTTACGCCAAAACGGAAGAATATCTTTTATGCCAGCAGCACGAAAAGCATTGAACTCAAAAAACGGCATTGCATAATGCAGCCTCTGAGCATATAGATTTTCCAAGCACAGCCCATGTTTTTGACAAAACGTAAACCAGTCAATTCTCTCTTTGTCTATGTCAGGTCTTGTATTTATCGGTGGTAAACTGATTCCAATAACTCCACCCACTTCAACGCATTGAGCAGCTAACCACATGAATTGATAGAAGTGTGGTGAATACCAAGGTGGGTCCATTATTACGCTGTAATATTTTCCAATCTCCTTTGGAGCAACCTTGAAAATATCCGCTTCAAGAATTTGAAATCGTTCCTTATCTGCATTCAACTTTGCTAATCCTCTTACAATTGGTTTATTCCGCTCAACTAAGGTTACTTTTTGCGGAATGTCTTTTATACACGCAGTAGCAAACAAAGTAGGCATGCCAAGAAACAAAATTCTGTCATTAACAGAATTCATTTCCTGCACTTCATTTATTAAGTAATTCAAACTTGCTGTAGAATTTCTCCACTCAAAATCCAATGGATGAGGCATTTTGAGAAAATCAAAATAACCCATGTATTTCTTCAGATAAAGTTGTGGGTCATCCGAGTGAAGATTTAAAGTCAGAGGTTTTCTTTTTTCATTCACCGACCACATATCATCTCTTTTGTGAAGCGTTTCTTTTTTCTCCAACCTATCAATTGCTTCTTTCAACTGAATTGGGTCAAGACCATTCAAACTTTTTGAAATGAATTCAAAAGTTCGGGGCTGTTTACAAAGCCGAAGAATTAAACTGTCTATGTATTCTGAATGCATTACTTAGTATTTTTTCAATTTAATTTCTGTGATAGGTTGATTCAGTTGTTCAGCAGTAAACCTTTTTACTAATTCGCTTTTCCAAACTTCCATCGCGGCATATTGACCTTGCATCATATCCTTAAACTCATCATTCATTCTTAAAGCAATTGGTGTAAACGAATCAAAAATTCTTAATGGAACAATTCTTAAAGGCAGAAGTTCATCAATTTGTTGAACTCTATCAAATAATTTAGCGACAACCAATTCAAAATTAGTGTCGGTGTTTGCTGTAATTGTGATATAGCAATACATGTCCAAATTGATTTCTAGCAACCGCTTGCATAATTCAAACTGATTATAAAAAAGTTCGGGTGCAGCTTTTGTGTTCAATGAGAAAGACCTTTCATCAATCCCTTTAAAGCAACAAACCCTGGAATACATTTTATATGACGACATCAAATCAATTTGTTCATTGCTCAAATATTTCCACAAGTAATCATTACTCAAGTTATCATCTGACCATAAATAAATTTTTTCGTCAAGCCCCCTTTCTTTTAGAGTGTTCATCATCCAAGGAATCCATTCAGGTGTCAAGTCTGGCTGACCACCAGTTAAATCAATCATTGGAGCAGGATTATCTTCTTTCAAATACAAATCAATCATTTCATCACAAGTGAGAAATGAAGCATGTTTTGAATCTGCATTCAGTAGTTTGAAATCCACGAAACAATACCAACATCGCCAATTGCAAGCGGAGTTTTGAAAAACTTGTGCTCTTATTTGCAATTCAGGTTTTACATTAAGTGCTTTTGCAGCAGGTAAAATCGGTAATGGATTTTTCATCCATTCCTTTCCAGCATCAAGTTTAAAATGACGAACCCTACCAAAGCCATTACAATTTGCAGGGTCAGTCAAATCCTTTTCTTGTTCAGAGCCATGAAAGTTAGTTATCAATATTGACCTTCTGACAATATCAATTGCTTTGCTTCTCAAATGACTTGAAACTTTTAACGTGTCGATGTTTGTCATCTACTTTTCGTCATTTTTATTAGAAATATTCGGCACTCTTTCTTCAATGTAAAGCATTACAAGGTCAGTGCAGAATTCCAGTTGCTCTTCTGTGAGTTCATCATCTTTCTTTATATTGTGCCAATACTCCAGGCATTTTCTGCAACAAGTTGCAGTTGCGTGTTGAGCATAATTCACTATCTCTTTTCCAGTCATGGGTGTTTGTCTCCCATCCCAGGCATTATGCGAGCTGCCAATTTTGGTCTTGAGTACTTTCTTTGTATGCTCCCTCATTTCTTCTCTCGTAAATTTAAGTGCAATCTGAATTGCGTCCCTATCTATTGGAGTATGCCAGTATACATGCCTTATCAATTCATTCTTCATTGACTTGAAAATGAATTTTGCATCTTTAATATTATTTTGATAAACTCTTTTCCAGTCAATCAAATTTGCGCCGCACTCTTTGCACACTCCTCGACTACCAAATTTCTTTGCAACCCTTTCACTCGTTTTAAAACAATGAAGTCCATCATCACACTTTGTGCTGCCACAAGTAATATTCAGCGGATTTAAATCCGAAACTGGAACATCTGCAGGTACTCTTTTAAATTTCTTTCCCATGATACTGTTGTTTTAGTTAGCAATTGCTGTAGTCAATAAGTTATAATCCATCGGACTTAGTTTCTGAATTTGAATTTTTCTTTTCAAAAAGTCAGAAGTTATATTAAACGGATTTGGATTTGTCACTTGCATTTTTATTGCAGAACTCCACCAGTTCTCGCCTTGATAACTTAATCTAAACGCCAAGTAGTTTGAAAGAAAATCTTCTCTCACTTTTTCTTTCTTTGAAACTTGAACAACCGCTCTTGCTAAATTCTTAATATCATATTTCGCATTAGCTACACATTGCTCTGCAAGTTCTTCAGCACGACTTCCAAATATTACTTGATTAGCAAAAGAGTTGGCTTCAAGTTCTTCGATTGATTCATTGTTGGTAAATGGATTCATTTCTTCAACTTCAACGACAGAAGTATTCGCTTCATCCAAGTGAGCAAACACATGATACAATTCATGCAGCAAATCAAAAATCCATCTTGCATGTGATTGTGTGTTTTGTTTCAGCACAACAACATGTCTTCCCTCAATATTCCATGATGCTCCGTGAAATACACCGGAATCATTCAACGGTAATACACAAATTCCTAAGTCCCAAACAAAATCTAAAAGAGAAGTCAAATCAATTTTATCATGTTTCTTGAAGTACTCCTTTTTAAAATCTTTAATGCTATCAGGGTAATCTGCCTTAGTCTTTTGCTGAAAAGATTTCAATACAATCTTGGCTAAGTAAAAAGCATAATGAGAATATGCTTTCACTTGATTTTCGCTTGCATTAGTTGGCTTCTTAAAGAAAGCTATTTCAGCAGGGTCTGGTTTGATAACAAGATTTTGCCCACCCCAAATTTCATTTGGTGTCCAACCGTAAATTGTAGAAATATAACTTGCAGCTTCATCAACTAAAAGTGCTGGTTCATTATTTTTTTGAGCATTCAAAGCAACTTGAAGTTTTGAAGGAATAATTTTTCGTGTAAGCAAGTTTGAATCAACACCTGCATAACTTACTCTTCTCAAAAGAACATTGAAACTTTTTGTTGTGTTCTCTAATTCAAGTTCTGTTTCTTGATTAGCTAAATCTCGTAATGAATAACCCATTGCTGCAAGAATTTTTCTAAGTGTGGCAAAACTCACATCAGTATGGCCTTGTTCTATTCTTGAAATAGTTTGTGCTGCTACACCAGCTCTTTCAGCAAGTTCTTTACTGCTAATATTTTTCTTTTCGCGAAGCCGCTTAACTTTTACGCCAATTAGTTTTGATTGCTCTTCTGATTTATCAGCAAGATATTTTGCAAACTCCTTATCCGTAATAACCCTTAATTTATCCCAAGGAATTTCCAACGCATTTGGCGAAGCAGGAATAATTATTTCAAATGGACTAAAGTGAATTTTACTCCATTCAATATCGCTGGCACCGAATGGACTTAAAGCACCTTTAGGGACTTCAATAACATCCCCATTCTCAAAACTCACAACAATATTTTGGTTGTTGAGTCTTGCATCCTTAATCTTTTGGTAAGATGTGTTGTTCCAGCGTATCATTTTTTTATTTTTAAATTAGTTATTCAATTATTGTGTAGTTGTGGATGTAGTGAATCCCATGCGTCAGCAATGGCATCAAGATTATCCAGTATCGCTTCTCTAACTTCCCAATCAATTGTTGCTCCATACATCGGTTCAACCAATGGTATTGTGACGCATATCTGAGACCCATCTCTAAACCTCACATGACAGTGCGGTGGAGGATGATCAATGCCTCTTACATAAATCCCGAATCTCTGGCTTCTGTATAATCTCACAGTCACAAATATAAACTTACTTGTGAATAATAATGAAATATTATTAACATAAATGTTAATAATATTGGGTTTTGGAACCTGATCTGGTACTTGGCTAATAAGATGCTTGTAATCCAAATAATAAGCCTAAAGGCCTAATTACCAGTTTGCTGGATCTTAGCAAACGTATCAATTCAGCCAGATTGCAAGGCATAAAAAGCCGACACAAAAAGCCAAACTTGCAGAAGAATTCCCCATTTGGCGTCGCTAATGGAGCATTTCGTTCTAGAACAAGCAACATTCTACTTGGCAATATGATGGATCAACAAGTGCATTCCAAAGTTTAGTAACTTATTTTTTGCCAAAATGGTTCCACAATTTTTTAACAGGTTTAGCAAAAGAGAAAGCTATGGAGGAGAAAACTGGAGTATAAACATTATTCCCTGAGTCTTTAACAGTTAAACTTCATATACTGTATTTATCTATAGACCTTCTTAATCTTTCTTTTCAATAACCCTGAATTTTTTGCTTGCAATATGAAACTCAAGTTTTAAAAAACTATCTGAGATGGTAATAAAGTCTTCTTCAATGCTATCAACCCGAAAACTCCTGAGTCCCCAGGCACCTCCTTTGGGCCAATCCTCCGGTATCCATAGAACATATGCCTCGTCCTTAAGTTTAGAATACACTAAAACAGGACTACAAAATCCTGCCGACACTAAATACTTAGGGCTATGTTTTACTTCTACATTATACCTGAATTCCTCCATCATGGAAAAGAAAAAATCCCTTTTGAAAGTAACAACCTTAATATCGAGCCATGACCCGTCGGATTTATAATTAGCAGTTCGATTATAGATATCCTTATTTTCGGCAACCCACTTAAGATGAAAGTTCTCTTCATCATCAATATTGAGATTTTGTTTTCCATACTTTTTTTCAATAAAAGGCGTCAAATAAGATAAAAAATCTTTGTGCTCATTCACTTTTCCATTTTGAGTCTTGAACTGGCCGGTGGCTTCGCCAGCCCATATCGAATAAGATATGTCGATTAAAGAGTCCTTTTCTGCGTTGTAAAAGATAAATCGGTTAGATGTCAACCCATTATTTGCTGTTCCCGAAAAGTATTCATCAGCAACAAAAAAGAAATAATCATCAGCTCCAATATTAATTTTTTGAATAGTATCCTCAACAATATTTAAACTTCCGTTTTCAACTACAAGCTTATGCTCATTTATTCTAACCCACCTTCTATCTATGTTTTCTAAAACATTAAGCGAAACACTACTTTGTCCAACCTCATTTTGCTCAGAAATCAAATAAAGTATCATGTCACCACTATTGTAGGTAGTATAGCATATGGGCTCTTTTGTGCTAACTGTTTTAATCGTTTTTAAAACTTCAATGTGTTTTGAGTTGTTATCGTTACATCCAATTAAGATGATGCAAGAAAGAATCAAAACCGATAAATTTTTCATACTGACTATTAATTGAAAAAAGATTACCCGAAAATACTAAACGGTTCATATATGACACCATTTTATTTATCCTGATGGCTCATCTTGAGATGTGAATCTTCAGCGAAATACAGATTTTTGTAAAGCTTTTGGATCCAATCTCAAAAAGATCAGAATAGAAAATGGTTTTACGTTGAGAGGGTTTGCCCTGGAAGCAGGGATAGAGCATTCTCAGTTATCAAAAATTGAACGGGGAGCTATAAATCCCACAATCTCCACTGTACTTGTTATTGCAGACACATTAAAAATGCCTGTAAAGGACTTATTTGACTTCAAATATGTAAATAAGGGAAAATAAATGTAGCCGTTATTCCAGCTACATTTAATTTACAATACCCCCTCATCAGCAAAAGAAAAGTACTCTTCTCTTGTCACAATCACATGATCCAGCACTGAAATATCAAAGAACCTGGCTCCTTGCTTTATTTTTTGTGTCAGGTCCAGATCTGGCTGGCTTGGCTTCAGGTTACCCGACGGATGATTATGCCCCAAAATAATAGCACAGGCATTGGCTTTTATTGCTGCCGAGAAGATAATCCTAGGGTCAACTACTGTACTGGTAACACCCCCTGATGACACATTCAGAATCCCCAGGACGGAATTGGACCTTGTCAAAAGCAGTACTTTAAACTGCTCCACAAAATCTATTTTTTCCATGTCCCAGCTATTAAGAAAAAGCCTGTAAGCATCTTCCGATGTTTTAATAACAGGCTGCTGCGACAGTCTCAGACTCGGTTTATAACTCAGCTGTATTTCTGCTATGGTTGGCTGATTTTCTACACTCGGTTTCATTGTATAAATATTAAATAGTTAGAAAAAAGGCCCGGGTATCAGCCAGGCCTGTTGGTTAGTTCAGAAACCAGTTTGATGATTTCTCATCAAGGGCGGTCTTTATCCCTTCGACAAACTGAAAGGCATGTGCTTCTTTTTGCAGAAAATTGTCAATGTATGTGCTCTTGTTAGCATTGGTAAACAGGTTGTACAATTTCCAGAGGTTAATATTTCCATTCGCATCTTTGCAAAATGAGCCATCCTTATAGAAATCCCTGACCACAACATTCATCTGCTGGTCACCAAAAAGCATTGGAGCAATCTTTTCTTTCTCCCTAAGCGGAAGGTTAATATACATCCTGCACCTCCCGATAAGTTGGGCAAACTGCTTTTCAGTTAAACTATACTCCGCCAATTTCCGCATGGTAGCCAACTGATACGTTGAGTTATAGTTTTCCAGCAACGAGTTGATACAGGCCTTTAGATGACCTGTATTACTCACTTTTATGTCATCCATTATTCCGTCCGTCCAGATGCAGAGATTTGTACAAACCTTATTCTGAAAACCAATGAAAAGTCTGAATCGTTCATCAGCTCCTTTTCGGCTATAGAGATTATCAAATGAATAGGCCTTTACACCTCCGATGGTCAGGGATAAACTGTTACCGTCTATTTCATCACTGATACCAGGTACTTCAACCGCAAACATCATCCTGTCGTAATAGATCGTTTTCTCGCTTTCCTCACAATATTGTAAAGGCTTGAACCTTGCTGAGGCTATTCTACCCTGAATTGGGTGAGACAACCTGACCGAAGGTTTTGAAACAATCTCACCATCATAAAATGCTGACACGGTCTCATAAGCCAATTCAATAAAGTCACTGTGCGAAATAACAGGTTCACAATCCTTAGCAAAAACAGGTACAATATGCTTAGACTTTATTTCGTCAAGACTTAAGGCAATGGTATTAGCCTCTATAAACGATTTTGGGCTCGTTTCCTGGTTAAGTAATTCTGTTTTGGTATTATTTAGCTGTTCCATTTTTAGACGATTTAACGTTAACTAATGAGGCTTCCAGTTGATGTCTCCTTTTTGAAAAATCTCCCAGTAACTGATCCTGGTATGGAGTAATTTTAAACAAGGAGATCAATTCGTCTACAGATACAGCTGATTGAATTTTTGCGAGCATTTCTTTTATCTCCTTATCTGCGTCCAAGCCTTCGTTACACCAGGCCAGTATCTTCTTCCCTGTCTCAATGGTTGGCTTGAACTCAGTTTCATTAAAGAATAAACCTGTTCTGTCTTTTGTGCAACTGGCGTTATTCTTCATATCAAGATTCAGGACAATCGTTAACTCAAAATCGAGTCCCTTCCTGGTAACACCCTTTAATCCTACTTTCTCAGGAATTAATTTTCCATTCTTCTCATTCAACACATAATCCTGTTTACTCCTGATCGTAGCAATTACATGACAACCGGATTGAAGTATAGACTGGATAAAAGCATTATGCCTTGGCGTCAGTTTACCCCAATTGGTAAAGGAGTTTCCGCTCATCCCAGCATGAATGCTTAAGACACCGCCAATTCCTTCCCACTCATGGCTTACGCTGTCAATGATGACTACCTCCATGCTTTTTTCACAGAGCCTGATAGCATCGATGTATTTCTCAGGAGTAAAAGGCTGAGAAAGGTTTAATACATTAAAAGGCCCGAGATGAGAGTAGAGATCAGCTGAATTGCTTTCTGTGTCGATGACAGCAATCTTACTCCAGTCCTTACATAATCCGTAAGCGATAAGTAATGAACTGTAGGATTTCCCAGAGCCGCTGGGACCTTGAAGGCCCATCCTGATTTTACTCTTCTTTCGTGAAGCTTTTCTTAGTTCCATAATAATTTGATTTAAGTAAGAAAATATTTATCAAAATTCAGAAGGGAGAGCAGCGGTAGCTGCGAAGGAAAACGAAAGCATCATCGTCTAATTAGTAATGTTATGCGGAATAAAAGGACCGGGGGTAGGTCGATTCGATTTTTAGACGGGGGGTGATTATATTGGGACCTCTAACTGTATCGACTCACCTGTAAAAAGGAATAAGCGATAAATACAAAACAGCAAGATTTAATACTAAGATTAAAAAGTCTACGTTTAATTATATCAGTCCGACTACTAGAATTATCTAAATATTTTTGGTACTTCCAAATATTTTTTGTATGTTATAATGCATACTTCTCTCCTTCTACAAAAGGATAATTCCATTTATCTACTTTCTTAATCTACGAAAAAATACTGCCCTTAAACAAGCAGAAATGTTTTATAATGTTCCAAAAGGAGTGGATATAGACACCCTTTTAAGAAAAAATCCTTTCGTACTTCCAAATGGGCGTAAGGTAGATAATGAGTCTTTGTTATACATTCTACACCTGATTAATACAAAGTCAATTTGCAATAGTCGGTTCATAGAAGAAGATGGGGCCGTACCCCTAAATGCAAATAAACTAAGCCGCCTTATTTACAAGTATAATCATTACATTGACTATCTAGTCAAATCAAATGTAATTACAACAAACTATCAGTACATAACTTTAAAAAATGCGTCTGTAAGAAAAGCAGCATCTGCAAGAAAATATAAATTCTGCAGGGAAATTAATCTCACACCTCAACTGCATGAGGTAAAGGATCAAAAATTAAAAAAGGCGATAAAAAAAGCAAAAAACCTTTCTCACTATGATGAGATTAAACATAGCCAACTCCTTAAGTGGTTTGATAATGATCTTTCGATAGATAGTGAAGGTGCATTAAAATACATTAACAGTTGGTTCAGTGACGAGATGGAGCAAGTTAAAACAGAGAAAGAACAAGAAATTCTATACACTAAATACAGGGTAATGCTTAATTCTGAAATTCATTTTAGGAATAAAGACTGGACTTTTTCAGTCGATGATTTTGGAAGACGCTTTTACTCAAACATAACAGGCTTAAATAAAAAGCTACGCAAGTACATCACATATCGTAAAAAACCGCTTGTTTCTGTTGATATGAGTAATTGTCAACCTTTTTTAATACTTGGATTAGCTGATTGTAAGTTTTGGACAAATACCAATCAATCATTTCCCATAAATAAATTAGGTATTAAAAGAGTTATCAATTCTTTACTTATTTCTAATAAGAAACAAGCTAATATCCCTATGCTTGACAAAATCGCTGAAATACAGTACAGTCAAGGATTTGAGCGCTATAAGAAACTTGTAGAAAATGGTGAAATATATAAATACTTTTATGAACGAACGTACTTCATGGATGATCCATTTTCAGATGAATACTACTACATAGATACTGATAAGTTTGGTGAAATAAAGACAGAATTCATTTCAACGATTAATGCATCAGAAAAAAGACCCAGCATCCTAAAGCCTATAATGGAGGATGATTTTTCTGAAATAAATGAACTGTTTTCGATTATCAAATCAAAAGATCATATTCATATGTCAAAATTACTTCAGACCATGGAGCGACATCTCATTATTGATATAATCACAAAAAGGGTTTCAAAAGAAAATAAAACAATCCCGATTTATACTATACACGATAATATTGTAACTACTCTAGGAAATGAGAACTACCTAAAAGAGATAATGCATGAAGAAATTAATAAGGCAATTAATGCGACCCCAACATTTAAAATTGAATACTGGATGGAATAATAATATAGGCTATAAACTAAATTTGAGTGAGAAAGGAAATTTGGAAAGATGTAATAGGGTTTGAAGGACTCTATAGAATAAGCAATTATGGAAATACAAAAAGTGTTGACAGAAAGGTTTATCATAGCGGAAACAACAAGTTCCACGATTTGAAAGGAGCAATGTTATCCACTAGAATAAATAATGCAGGCTATGTTTCTGTCAGATTGAATAAAAAAGGAAAAACTTACACTAGATTCGTTCATAGATTGATGGCCAAGGCGTTTATCCCAAATCCGCTAAACAAAAAATATATAAACCACAGAGACGGAGATAAAAGAAATAATATCCTTAAAAATCTCGAGTGGGTTACACATAGTGAGAATATCAGGCATGCCTATCGCCTGGGTCTAATCCCCAGTTATAAATACATACCGTCAAATATACGCAGGACCTTCTGCGACCAAAAAAAGAACTCAGAAAATGAAAATGGAAAACGAGAAAATTAATCCCTACTTTTCTTCCGATGGAATTGACATACTAAATGAAATAGAACAACAAGAAAACACTACTGACAAACACAATAAATCATATACCCTTTCAACCAGAGAAAAGTTAAACAAACTGATACGAAAATATCCATATAAACGATTCTATAAAAGCTTGAGATCACAGGTTGATAAAAAAATAAGACTAAGTAAAAAGCAGGTTGAGATAATAAACACCTCATACCAGGAACGCTTTAAGAACTAGACAAAAGGGGGTATTTTATCCCCTTTTTTTATTTAATGTCGGGCAAAGCTCCAGGAAGGCTTAATAAATGAGTATAACTCCTCAGAGCCGTTTCAGGGCTATTTCCCATTAAAAAGGCTGTTGTTACCGGGCTAATACCCGATTCAATACACCTGCTATTAAAAGTATGCCTGCATGCGTACAATACACGGTGCTTGATGTTTAATTGTGACAAGATTTTCTGAAAAACCCTTTTTTGAAAGATAGCATCATCGATGGCTTTACCAGTTTGAGATACAAATACCAAGTCATCTGGCTTCTTATTATAAAGCAAAGGCTTTATTACTTCCAGTAAATCGTCTGTCAACGGTAAAACCCTTTGTTTTCCATTTTTTGTTTCCTTTCTTATTCTTGCGGTGGCGTTTGATCCCTTAATGGAACGGGCTAAAACTTCCCTGATATGTATAAAGTTCTTTTCAATATTAACATCCTTCGCCCTCAAGCCTATAGCTTCTGCATTCCTTACTCCAGTTTTAAACATAAAAAATATGAAAGGGAAGTAATGTGAATGTTTGAAGATTGTATATTGTGAGCAAAATGTATTTTCTTTAAAAGCATTCTGATCTCTGCTATTGTAAATGGTTCCCTGTTTGGTTTTTCTGTTTTTCTGACCTTTTTTGGTAAAACATCTTCCAGGGGATTACCTGATGTAAGATTTGTTTTTTTTGTCCAGTTGAAGAAAGCCTTTAGAATCGTTAATCGCCTGTTGTAAGTCCTGGGCGAAAAAGTTTCTTTATTAAAGTGTTGCATTACAGTAGAAGAATCAAAATCACCCCAGCGTAACATCATACTTCGTATTGAATAATAATCAATATCCCTGTCACAACTCATATTTCTATAGTTTCTGACCCAGTCTTCGAAATAAGTAACAAGAGTTATGGTTTGCGAAAATGATTCTTGAACCTGGAGTGGTTTATATCTATCAAGACAAGGATCGAAATGATCACTGTCCAGGTCCCTTTCAATGTTGACAGCAATAACTTTTGCTTTTAGGAGATTAGCTTTTGTAAACTGAAAAAGGTTAAGTGAAAATCTCCTTTTTTGAAATCTCCATCTTAACCTTATTCTTTCACCAATAATTTCAATACTTACTGTTCCTTTTAGATTTTTCGTACCCATTTCGTACCCAATTTTATGATTATGGGCTGAAACAGGTCTAAAAGGATCTTATAAAACATTGGTCTTCAGTGGAGGTTACCGGAGTCGAACCGGTGACCTTTTGCATGCCATGCAAACGCTCTAGCCAGCTGAGCTAAACCCCCTTATTTGGGAGTGCAAATATAGCCGCTGAAGCGTTGTGTTCCAAAACAAAACCCCGGAAATCCGGGGTCATTCTGCCTGCTATCAGGACGCAATTTCTTTCGCCTTTTGTTTCTGTTTTTTGGTAGACTCCCTTATTAATAGTTCTGTGGTAAGCACCCGGGTTTCAAAATCTGTAACCGGCCTTTTACTTTCTATCAGCTGCAATAACAGGTTGGTGGCAATCTCACCCATTTCAAAAGCCGGTTGTTTTATAATAGAGAGAGGCGGATCAAGCAACTCGGTGAGGTCACTGTTGGAGAATCCGATCAATCCTATATCACCGGGTACCGATAATCCCTTTGCTCTTAAAATACGTAAACAGCCGGTGGTTAATTTATCTGCTGATGCAAAAATGGCATCGGGCTTTTGCCGGGAACCAAAGAGTTCCTTAATGGCTTCTTCTACTTCTTCAGTAATCATTCCCCCGTGCTGGCAGTATCTTATCAGTTCATCATTTACTTCCATGCCGTTATCCATAAGAGCAGCTTTATACCCGGCCAGTCTTTCTTTGGCAATAGATAAAACTGCCGCATTACATACGGTAGCTATTCTTTTATAACCACACCTGATCAGGTGTGTGGTGGCATCATAAGCTCCTTTAAAATTATCGACGATCACTTTATGCGTTTCTATCTCGTCCACAATGCGGTCAAAAAAAACAATGGGCATTCCCCTGTCGTGCAGTTCCCTGAAATAACTGAAATCTTTCGTTTCTGTTGATACGGAAATGATCAACCCATCTACTGAACGGGATGTCAGGTATTGCAGGTTCAGCAATTCACGGTCAACAGACTCACGGCTCTGGGCTATGATCACATTATACCCGTTATTGTAAGCGATCGATTCAATACCATTAATGGTCTGCGAAAAAAAACTGTTGGCTATTTCACAAACGATCACCCCGATGGAGCGGCTCCTTCTTTCTTTCAGGCTCAGCGCTATGGGATTGGGATGATAATTGATCTTTTCCGCATATTCAAGTACCAGCTTTTTTGTTTCGGGGCTTATTTCATAACTATCCCTTAGTGCACGGGATACAGTAGAAGTGGACAGTCCGAGAGCTTTGGCAATATCCTTTATGGTAACGGCTTCAAATTTCATTTTCAGAGCAATCAACAGTTAAAAATGCGATTTCTAAAGTTAGCAATTAAATACCGTTAAAAACCATGTTGAAAACTGAGCATTACACATTTTCATGTCCATCAAAACACAATTTTGTATATACTATTTGGCAGTATAAAAGATCAGAAAATGTAAGTCAGCAATACAGGTTACTGTTTGAAATACAACAGCTTCAAAATGATATCGTTACCGGGAACGATTGCGTAAAAAAATACTACGAAAACATTCTGTACAACCGAAGTTCTGTGTAGACTTGTTCTGGCTAAAGGTTAGAATACTGTTATTGTTTTTTCAACCAACAGCCGGTTTTTAAAAGATTTTGCTTGCCGATTATGAAAAGATTGCTTTGCCAGATGAGCGCTGCTGCTACCTCAGGATTCAGACTATCAGTTGAAAAAGATCAGCATCCCTTTTCCTTCCGGTCTTACTGCAAATTTCCTTTTTAAACACAGTTCATTGTATCGAAATACCCTTTAGCGGGTTGTGAGATAAAAGCAGGGTATGCCCCTGCCCTGCCTGTTGAAAACTAACCGGACGATTGGTGGCGAAAGCCACAGGAATAATAAAAACTAAACTTCATTTCAGGTATCATCAAAAACTGCACTATGATCAGAATGCTAAAAACAGCGGGTTTATGTTTGTTGCTGCTGACAACACTATCTCCGCTAAATGCCATTTTTGCCCAAGGAAAACAGGTAACAGGTACTGTTACTTCTTCCGAAAATAAGCAACCCGTAGCAAGCGCCACGGTAACAGTAAAGGGCACCAGGAATGCCGTGACCACTGATGCACAGGGTAATTATAAAATTACGGTAGACAGCAAGGCCACCACACTGGTCTTCAGCAGTGCTTCCTTTATTTCCTTAGAAACAGGAATTAACGGAAGATCAGTGATTGATGTGGAACTGGTAGCCGAAGTAAGAGCCCTCGATGATGTGGTAGTGGTAGGTTATAGTACCGTCAGAAGAAAAGACCTCACCGGTTCTGTCTCTTCTGTTAACTCCAAACAATTAAAAGACTTCCCGCTTTCCTCTGCAGCAGAAGCCCTGCAAGGTAAACTGGCCGGTGTGCAGCTTACTTCTACCGAAGGTGCTCCCGGTGCGGATATTATAGTAAGGGTAAGAGGCGGCGGTTCTATTACACAGGACAATTCTCCGCTGTATATAGTAGACGGGGTGCAGGTAGAAAATGCTCTGTCTGTACTTTCTCCGCAGGATATTGCCACAGTGGATGTGTTGAAAGATGCATCTACTACTGCTATCTATGGAGCGAGGGGTGCAAATGGTGTGGTGATCATTACTACAAAATCAGGAAAAGCAGGAAAGACACAGGTTAGCTATAACGGTTCTTTTGGCTATCGCCAACTGGCCGAATTCCAGGAAGTGATGAGACCTTATGACTTTGTAGTATGGCAATATGAAAGAACAAGAGGAAATGCAACAGATAGTGCAAGTTTTGCTCAAACCTATGGTACTACCTGGGATACATTGGCCAATTACAAGAACACCAATTTTATTAACTGGCAGGACCAGGTATTTGGCAGAAAAGCAACTTTTTCCCAGCATAATACAGCTGTCAGTGGTGGTAACCAGGCAACAACTTTTAACTTAAGTCTTACAGCAAACAAAGAAGACGGGATACAAATTGAATCAGGCTTTGAAAGAAGACTGGTAAACTTTAAGATCGATCACAAAGCCTCTGAGAAATTCAGGATGGGCTTTACTGCCCGATATCTTGACCAGGAGATTGAGGGCATTGGCACTACTAATAGTGGTACAAGAGCTACAAACCGTCTGCGCCATGCAATCAATTACCGGCCTTTTGAATTACCAAGGCCTGGTTTTGGTGTAGATGATTTTGATGAAGCCTATTATCTTGCTTCTTCAGGAGCAATCAACCCGGTAATTTTAACACAAGCTGAATACAGGAGACAATATACAAGAGCTTTGTACCTGACAGGCTATTTTAGCTACAACATCCTTAAAAATCTTACTTTCAGATCAACCCTTGGATTTGATAACGCCAACGTAAGAACAGATCTTTTTTTCAGTAAGATAACTGCCACAGCCCGCAACTTTGGCTCTTTACCGGTGGCTTCTATCGGGCAGCAGAATAATTATACGATCAGTAATTCAAATACACTACAGTATACACTTAATAATTTTAAGGAACATCATGATATTACTGTACTGGCCGGACAGGAAGTGGTGGATGTCCGTTCTAAACAAAATTTTATTGAGACCCGCTTTTTCCCGGCCGATATCAGTGCTGAAAAAGCGTTGGCAAACATGGGACTTGGTTCAGCTCCTACCGGTTCAGCGCAACCACTGCCGACTTCATTCGAAGAACCACCTGCCCGTATCGCCTCCTTCTTTGGAAGAGTGAGTTATGGCTATGATGATAAATACTTAGTCAACTTCAACCTGAGGGCCGACCGTTCTTCAAAATTCAGTTCTGATAACGGAACACTGGTTTTCCCTTCCGGATCAGTAGCATGGAGATTTTCAAGAGAAAAGTTTTTTGACAAAGCTTCCTGGTTGAGTGATGGTAAACTTCGTTTCGGCTATGGCTCTGTAGGTAATAACCGTATCGGTAATCTTTTATATCAACAACTGTACGGCGTAACCGGGCAGTATGCATTCAATCATTCTATTTTACCGGGCTTTGCACCTTCTGCACTGGCTAATCCTGATCTGAGATGGGAAAAGAATACCACCAGCAATTTTGGTATAGATCTTTCTATGTTCAAAAACAGGGTTCAGCTTACGGTAGATGTATATAAAAATTCTGCTAAAGACCTTTTATTGCAGGTAGCCATACCACCCACAACAGGGTACACTTCACAGTTGCAGAATATCGGAGCCACTTCCAACAAGGGTGTGGAAATTCAACTGAATGCTACACCTGTTCAGAAAAAAGATTTCATCTGGAGTTCTAATTTCAATATTGCTTTCAACAAAAACAAAGTAGAAAGCCTGGGTGGTATACAATCGCAAACAAGAAACTCCGGCTGGCAGGGATCTGATGGTGTAGATGATTACCTGGTAGAAGTGGGTCAACCGGTTGGTTTGATGTATGGATTTGTAACAGACGGTTTTTATAAAATTGATGAGTTTGACTACAATGCTACTACTGGTGTGTATACCATCAAGTCCGGTATAGCAGTGAACGGGGTATATGGTGTTCCTCAACCCGGTATGCTGAAATGGAAAGACATTAATGGCGACGGTGTGATAACGGCAGATGGCGACAGGCAGGTAATTGGTAATGCCAATCCTGATTTCACCGGTGGCTGGACCAACCAGTTTACGTATAAGAATTTCGACCTGTCAGTATTTGTAAACTTTGTTGTAGGAAATGATATTTATAATGCAAATAAACTTGAATGGACTGATGGTGCCTTCCCGAACCTGAATACACTGGACATAATGAAGAACAGGTTCACCTATATCAATGCATCCGGTATCCGTGTAACAGATCCAACTGAACTGGCCAAGATGAATGCCAATGCAGAAATATGGACTCCGGTAAGAGTACAACGCTGGTGGTTACATTCCTGGGCTATCGAGGACGGTTCCTATTTGCGTTTTAATAATGTTACACTGGGCTATTCCTTACCAAAAAGTCTGTTAGGGAAAATGAAGATCTCTAACTTCAGGATCTATGGCACAGTAAACAACCTGGCTACTATCACTAATTATTCCGGTTACGATCCTGATGTAACAGCCAGAAGAAGTGATCCATTAACTCCGGGAGTTGATTTTGCAGCCTATCCCAGGGCAAGAACCTGGTTATTTGGTGTAAACGTTACTTTCTAACAAACAAAAACTATTCGATATGAAAAATAAAATTTATCAATCATTGACAGGAGTAATAATGCTGATGGTGTTATTTACCACTGTTGGATGTAAAAAATATACAGAAGTGGAACCTGTATCACAATACAGCGTAGAACAGGCCTTCTCTGATGTATCCAATGCTACCACTGCGCTGGTAGGTGTGTATGACGAATTACAGGGTGATAACGGGTATGGTATACGTATCAGTATGTATTACCCTTATGATTCTGACGAGGGAATTGTAAGTGGTAATATTGATAATGGCCGCCGTGGTATTGGCCGTTACCAGTTATTGCTTACCAATTCAGAAATTGCTAACCCATTCCGTCAATTATATCGCGGAGTGGAAAAAGCAAATCTTTGCATTGAACAGATTCCGTTAATGTCACAATATACCAGCGGATCTGCAACTGACCAGGCTGCATTAAAAAGACTGCTTGGCGAAGCATTAACACTGAGAGCACAGTTTTTATTCCAGCTGATGCTGAACTGGGGCGATGTGCCTGCACCAATGGTTCCGGCATACAAGCAACCCAACCTCTTTATTCCAAAATCAAACCGTGATTCGGTATATGAAGTATTGATTGCCGATCTAGCTGTAGCAGCAAACCTGTTACCCTGGAGAACAGATGCAGGTCCAAGGAACGAACGAATCACCAAAGCCGTAGCAAAGGCATTGCGTGCAAGAATGGCATTATTCCGTGGTGGTTATTCTCTCCGCAGTAATGCACAAATGGAACGCAGAAGCGATTACCTTACTTACTATAATATTGCCAAGCAGGAATGTGAAGAATTAATGGCGAGAAGAGATCAGCATACACTGAATCCAAACTATGAGGATATATGGAGAAAAGTAACATCCTTCATTTACGATCCTCAGGCAGAGATCATTTGGGAAATAGGTGCAGGTGGTGGTAATGGTAATAGCGATAGCCGGATGGGTAACTATGATGGTCCTACTCTTAATAATGCTTCCCGTTACGGAGCAGGTGGTGGTGGTATCCAAATGCTGCCTAATTTTTATTATGCATTTGATTCTGTTGATACGAGGAGAGAAGTTACTGTTACCCATTACCAGGTAACAAACGCCACCAATATAAAAAGTCAGCGTCGCCTTGGCGAGTTGAACACCGGAAAATACCGTCGTGACTGGAGGGTTCCATTACTGCCGGGTACAGTATTGAATGTGGGCTATAACTGGGCTATGATCCGATTCTCAGATGTGCTGTTGATGTATGCTGAAGCAGTAAACGAAATAAATGGCGCCCCAACTGCTGCTGCTATTTCCGCTTTTGAAGAAGTGAGAAGAAGAGCATACAGAAATAATACTGGTTTAATTGGCACTACACCAACTGATAAAGCAGGATTCTTTAATGCGATAGTAAATGAAAGATTCCTCGAATTTGGACATGAAGGCATTCGCAAATATGATCTGCTGCGCTGGAATTTGTTGACAACAAAACTGGCTGAAGCAAGAACAAAAATTCAACAAATAAGAGACAGGGTGGCCCCATACAACAATGTACCGCAGTATATTTATTATAAGAATATAGGCGAGGAGATTGTATATTATTCTGCCGCTGATAGTGTTAACGGCAAGCCGTTCTGGAGGCCTACCCAGGTTCCACCAACAGGTACAACCGGAACAACACAGATACCGGCAGCTAAATGGGTACGTATAGACT
The DNA here is from genome assembly GCA_016786885.1 of Chitinophagaceae bacterium. Lineage (GTDB taxonomy): Bacteria > Bacteroidota > Bacteroidia > Chitinophagales > Chitinophagaceae > JJ008. The sequence goes on from JAEUVO010000008.1 coordinate 40,918, forward strand.
GGGCGCAACACTTAACCACAGCCAGTGCAATAGATGGTAAACCGTTGTGGCAAGGTTTTGCTTCATTCTTTGTTCCCGGTAAAAGTGAATTGTTCCCGTTTGATGTGGCAACCATCGCCTCTTACCAGGGCCAGTTGCAACAGAATCCCGGGTACTAACAGTTTTTTCTCATATAGTTTTTTAATAACAAGGCTGTATCCTGACTGACTCTGAGTTTTCAAAAGGGTCAAAGGATGCAGCCTTAATTTCTTGCGGCCGTCTATATCAAAATCAATGAAGAAGATATTCCTTTTACTAAACTGTTTTGCCCTGTGTTCGCTGGTTTCCTGTGCCCAGCAAACTAAAACGACTTCAATAACACCGACAGATGAAAAAGCAATTGCTTTTCCCGGTGCTGAAGGATTTGGCAAGTATACTACAGGCGGAAGGGGAGGCAAAATTTATATTGTCAGCAATCTTAATGATGATGGGGAAGGCAGTTTTCGAAAAGCCGTTATAGCTAAGGAAGCAAGGATCGTTGTATTTGCTGTATCCGGCACTATTCATCTTAATTCTCCTGTTAGTATAAAAGGAGATGTTACTATTGCCGGGCAAACAGCTCCCGGTGATGGTATATGTATTGCAGATCATCCGGTGGGGTTAGGGGGGAACAATATTATTATCCGGTATCTCCGTTTCAGGCTGGGAGACCGTAATCAGAATAAAGGCATGGTGCCCGGCAGCGGACACGATGATGCATTCAGTGGTTCCAGGAAAAATAATATCATTATTGATCATTGCAGCTTTAGCTGGAGTACTGATGAATGCCTTTCTGTGTATGGCGGCGACAGTACAACCCTGCAGTGGAATTTGATTGCTGAACCACTTAATTATTCTTACCACTTTGAAGAAGGTGATAAAGATTTTGAGAGACATGGCTACGGTGGTATCTGGGGTGGCATTCATTTATCTGCGCATCATAATTTATTTGCACATTGCGTTAACCGTAATCCAAGGTTCAACGGAACAAGATTGGGGGCGGTACAGGAATTTGCTGATTATCGCAACAATGTTATCTACAACTGGGGTGGTAATAATGTGTATGGTGGTGAAGCTGGGCATTATAATATTGTAAACAATTATTACAAGTATGGCCCTTCGACCAATAAGAACGTCAGGTATAGAATTGTAAACCCTTCCAAAACAGAAACTCTTCCTTATGGCAAATGGTATGTAGAAGGAAATTATGTTGATGAAGCAAAAGATGTTTCAAAAAATAACTGGCTGGGAATTGATATGGGCAATGGCGGAACGGAAGCAGATAAAAAAGAGGCGGTCATGGACAGAGCATTTGCAACGGAATCAATTCCGGTACAATCAGCCGAAGATGCTTACCAGGCGGTATTGAAATTTGCTGGTGCGAGTTTCAGCAGAGATACAATGGATGAAAGAATTATAAACGATGTAAAAAACAGGACCGGACGTTTTGTTGATGTGCAGGGCGGTTTTCCTCATGGCACTGCCTATGAACTTACAGTAAATGCATGGCCGGCTTTAAAAACGGCTGCCGCTCCTGCTGATAATGATAAAGATGGTATGCCCGACGACTGGGAAGTGAAAAATGGGTTGAATCCGGCTGATGCGAAAGACGCTTCATTAATAAAACTGAATAAATTTTTTACCAATATTGAAGTGTATATTAACAGTATAACAAAATGAAAAGAGTTCTCATTCTCCCGTTAGTAATCATTCTTGGGGGTTTTGTATTGCCGGAAAAAAAGAAAATAAAAATTTTTCTTGCCGGTGATTCTACTATAGCCATCAAAGAAACAAAGGTCTGGCCTGAAACAGGTTGGGGAATGCCTTTTGTCCAGTTCTGGGATTCGACTGTTACAGTAGTGAACAAAGCAAAGAATGGCCGCAGCACCAAAACATTTCTGAGCGAAGGTTTATGGAAATCCATTATGGATGAAGCAAAAGAAGGAGACTATGTGATCATACAATTTGGCCATAACGACGAGTCAGTAGAAAAAAAAGAACGCTACTCTACTCCTGACACTTTCAAAATGAACCTGAACCGGTTCATTAAAGAAACAAAAGATAAAAAAGCAACTCCCCTTTTATTTACACCTGTTTCAAGAAGAAAATTTGATAAAGACGGTAATGCTGTTGCCACACATGAACAATACTCTGCCCTGGTACGGGAAGTAGCAAAGGAAACAGGTGTTTTATTCATAGACCTTGATGAAAAAAGTAAAACCCTGTACCAGCAGTTTGGTCCGGAATATTCCAAATTATTATTTCTGCAGTTGCAACCGGGCGAGCACCCCAATTATCCTGAGGGAAGAAATGATAATACACATTTCAATGAACTGGGCGCAAGATTGATCGCCCAGATAGTACTGAAAGAACTAAAAGGCCTGAATATTGAATTGACCGACAGAGTCTTTATACCTCCTGCAAAAAAGTAAATGAAAAGAGTTGTCTTCATATTGAAGTTGCTGCTCGCCTTTATATTCGCAAAGGCCCAATCAACAGCCGGTATAACCGGCGTGAGGGATACTTCATATAATTTATTGAATGAGTACAACAAACACCTGAAGAATTACCCCAACCTGCAAATCATAAAGGAATTTCCCTACCAATATATTGCTGAAGAAAAAAATATCAGTTATTGTAAGACTAAAGAAAGGGAGTTAAAGCTGGATGTATTTTCACCGAAAGAAAAATCAACCAACAAAAGAATAGCCATCCTCTTTATTCATGGCGGCGGATGGAGAAGCGGCAACAAAGCCATGCATTATCCTTTATTACAACAGTTAGCTGCACTCGGTTATGTTTGCTTTACTCCCGAATACCGCCTTTCCACTGAGGCGTTGTACCCGGCAGCGGTTCATGATATTAAATCTGCAATACGCTGGGTAAGAAAAAATGCAGCAAAGTATAATATTGATGTAAACAAGATTGCAGTTTCCGGTCATTCTGCCGGTGGCGAACTGGCTGCTTTCATGGGAGCAACAAACGGCATGAAGCAGTTTGAAGGAGATGGCTGTTATAAAGGTATTTCCAGTAAAGTCAATGCTGTAATTGATCTGGACGGCACACTAGCTTTCATACACCCCGAATCAGGTGAAGGTGATGACAGTAAGAGGATATCTGCGGCCACACACTGGTTTGGATATTCCAAAACAGAAAACCCGGAATTATGGAAACAGGCAGCACCACTGACACATGTGGGGAAACATACACCGCCTACCCAATTCATCAACAGCAGTGTGACACGAATGCATGCAGGAAGGGAGGACTTTATCAACGTATTGAAACAGTACAAAATTTATTCGGAGGTAAGAACATTTGAAGGTTCCCCACATACATTTATATTATTCAATCCCTGGTTTGATACAACCGTTGTTTACATGGATAAATTTCTCCGGCGGATTTTCCCTGACGGACAAAAAAAGTTTTCCCGTGAAATTACAGTAGCACAGGATGGCAGCGGAGATTATACAACAGTACAAGCTGCAATCAATTCTATTACGGGAAAAAACAGCAAACCTGTAGCCATTATTATAAAAAAAGGGATTTATAAGGAAAAACTTTTCCTTGACTCACTGAAACAATTCGTTTCTCTTGTTGGCGAGGATAAACTCAGCACAGTTCTTACTTATAACGACCATACCGGAAAGATTGCTCCCAATGGTGATACGATCAACACAAGAACTTCATGGAGTTTTAAAATAATGGCAGACAATTTCACGGCAAAGGATATTACGTTTCAGAATGATGCCGGTTTTTCAGCAGGGCAAGCTGTGGCAGTAGAATCTGACGGAGATAAAGCTATATTTATTAATTGCCGTTTTATCGGCAACCAGGATGTCTTATTTACCAATAGTGAAAAAAGCCGTCAATATTATGAGAACTGTTATATTGAAGGAACAACAGATTTTATTTTTGGTTCATCAACGGTATGGTTTGAGAAATGCCATATATACAGCAAAAAGAATTCTCATGTTACAGCTGCATCTACTCCTAAAGAAAAAGAATTTGGCTATATATTTAATTTTTGCAAGCTGGAAGGTGACACATCGCTAAGCAATGTTTCACTTGGCCGGCCCTGGAGACCCTATGCAGCCGTAGCTTATTTACGATGCTATATTGGAAGGCATATTAAAGCTGAAGGCTGGAGCGTCTGGAATAACAATGACAACCATCTGACCAGCCGGTATGAAGAATATAATAATTACGGTCCATCATCAGATCCCAAAGCCCGGATAAAATGGGCTAAACAATTGACCGCTGAAGAAGCTAAAAAATATACCTTAATAAACGTTCTGGGTGGCTGGAATCCGCTGAAATGAAAAAATGGCTGACCATATTATTAGCAGGCACAGCTTATGTTGCAGCTTCACAAACTGTTTCAAAAGTCTGGGTTGCGGATAATGGTAACGGCACTTATAAAAATCCTGTGATCAATGCCGACTACAGTGACCCGGATGCAATAAGAGTGGGCGATGATTTCTATATGATCTCTTCTTCTTTTAATCATGTACCTGGAATACCCATCCTTCATTCAAAAGACCTGGTGAACTGGACTTTGATCGGGCATGCACTAAATAAACAAGCGCCGTTTGATCATTTCAGCAAAGTGCAGCACGGTGGTGGTGTGTGGGCACCAAGTATCCGTTATCACAACAATGAATTTTATATCTATTACCCCGATCCCGATTTTGGTATTTACCTGGTCAAATCAAAAAATATCAATGGTCCCTGGACAGAACCAGTGGTGGTGGAAGCTGGTAAAGGACTGATCGACCCCTGCCCTCTTTGGGATAATGATGGAAAGGTTTACCTGGTTCATGCTTATGCAGGTAGCCGTGCTGGTATTAAATCTATCATTGTAGTTAAAGAATTGCATAAGGATGGAACAAAAGTCATCAGCGATGCGGTAATGGTATATGATGGTCATGAACTTGATCCCACCATTGAAGGACCGAAGTTGTACAAACGAAATGGATACTATTACATCTTTGCTCCTGCAGGTGGTGTAAGTACCGGCTGGCAAACAGTTTTGCGCAGCAAAAATATTTATGGCCCGTATGAAAGAAAGGTGGTGATGGACCAGGGTACTACTCCTGTTAACGGCCCGCACCAGGGAGCATGGGTAGACACAAAGACCGGTGAACACTGGTTCCTGCATTTCCAGGATAAAGACGCTTATGGAAGAGTGGTGCATCTCAACCCGATGAAATGGATAAATGATTGGCCAGTGATAGGAGAAGATAAAGATGGCGATGGGAAAGGCGAACCGGTATTAGTTTTTAAGGAACCAAATGTTGGTAAAACTTATCCCGTTACAACTGTTGCAGACAGTGATGAGTTCAATTCTCCAAGGCTTGGATTGCAATGGCAATGGCAGGCTAATCCAAAAGAAGGCTGGGCCTATCCTACATCTTCAGGCTCACTAAGAATGTTTTCGGTATACAACGAAGACACAACGGCCAATTTGTGGAACACTGCAAACATTCTCAGTCAGAAATTGCCCTCTGAAGAATTTACAGCAACAGTAAAACTAATATTTAATCCCAAATTTATTAATGAACGATTTGGGTTAATTCTTTTTGGAAGTGATTATGCATATATATCGGTAGTAAAAGGTGAAGACGGATTATATATTGTTTGCAAGGAGAATATAAAGGCCGATAAAAAAACGGCTGAAAATCTCATAAAATATTATCCCATTGAGAAGAATATATTTTATCTCCGTGTAAAAATGAATAAAGGAGGTAGCTACAATCTTTTATTCAGCGAAACAGGAGAAAAATTTATAAACATCGAGAAAACATTTACTGCCAAACCAGGAAGATGGGTTGGTGCCAAGCTTGGAGTATTTTGTTTACGTAATAATATTACTAATGATGCCGGTTATGCTGATATAGATTGGTTTCGCATTGAACTTCTTAAATAAGTATAAACAATAACATATGGAACGTCGCAAATTTTTGGGCTACACTGCTGCTGCGGGTACTGCACTGATGCTGCATCCGTTTGAAGGTTTTGCTTTCACTCCAGGCAAGAAACTAAAACTAGCTTTAGTGGGCACCGGTCACCGTGGTTCCGGCTTCTGGGGAAGTAATCTGCTGAAATCATTCAATGAAGTAATTGAGTTTGTTGGCCTCTGCGATATCAATCCCGGAAGAATGGCCTTTGTAAAGCAGGCGATGAATGTTAATTGCCCTGCTTATATTGATTTCAAACAAATGCTGAAAGAAACCAAACCGGATTATGTGATAGTAACAACGGTAGATGCAGCACATGATGAGCAAATCGTAACAGCACTGGAGATGGGTTGCGATGTGATCACTGAAAAACCCATGACCACCGACGAAATAAAATGTAAACGAATATTGGAGGCAGAAAAGAGAACAGGAAAAAAAGTGATCGTAGCATTTAATTACCGGCACAGTGTACATGCCATGCAGTTAAAAGAATTGCTGGCACAACAACGGATCGGGAAAGTAACTTCTGTTGATTTTAACTGGTACCTGAATGTATACCACGGAGCTGATTATTTCCGTCGCTGGCATGGTTTTGTAAACAAAGGCGGTTCACTCTGGGTACATAAAGCCACCCATCACTTTGATTTATTAAACTGGTGGCTAAACAGTGAGCCGGCGGAAGTAAGTGCCTACGGCGCACTGGAACACTATGGAAAAAATAATTCATTCCGCGGAACCAAATGCCGCGGTTGTGAACATAAGGACAACTGCAAGTTCTACTGGGATATCACAAAAGATGAAAGATTGACCAGCCTGTATGTAAAGAACGAACACCATGATGGTTACCTGAGGGATGGCTGTGTGTGGCGGAATGAAATTGATATATGGGATAAGATGAGTGCACAGATAGTATATGCCAATGGTGTTGTCGTTAACTACTCACTAACTACTTATTCTCCTTATGAAGGTTGGCAGATCGCCTTTAACGGAACCGGCGGGAGAATAGAGACATGGGAAGACATACCTTACTTACAAAAAACAGCTGATGATCAGGCCAACCGTCATGCCATGGAAATGAGTAATGCCGATGATGCCATACCGGGAGAATTCAGGGAAATTATGGTGATGGATAATTTCAAAAAGAACTATGAAATATTCACTACTCCGAAAATAAAAGGCGGGCATGGTGGTGGCGACATAAGAATGCAGCGCAGGATCTTTGTTGACAAAAATGACAACCCGCATCATGTAATGGCCGGAACAAGGGAAGGTGCCATGTCAATTCTTATCGGGATAGCTGCCAGGAAAAGTATTGAATTAAAAAGACCGGTGAAGATCACAGAACTGACCGACCTTGTACCAATGCCAAAACGATTTTAATTATGAAGAAACTCATTATTTCTGCCCTGTTATTCTTTATTGTGTTAGTTGCAGCTGCACAAAACAAACCTGCCTATCCGGCAGGCGGGCAGGAAAAAAATGTTGCGTCTGCCGTTGAAAAATTACGGGTGGCAATGATTGATGCCAACAAAACAGACCTCGAAAATTCAGTGGCTGAAAAATTAAGTTATGGTCATAGCAGCGGGCATATTGATGATAAAAAAGAATTTGTAGAAAAGATTGTGAGTGGCAGATCTGATTTTGTTTCCATTGAACTCAATGAACAAACAATCAGTGTAAGCGGAAAAACAGCCATTGTCCGCCATATCCTGAAAGCAAAGACCAATGATGGCGGTAAGCCGGGAGAAGTTCACCTGAGAATATTATTAGTCTGGCAAAAGCAGGCCGGAAAATGGAAATTACTGGCCCGCCAGGCAGTTAAAATGGTTTAAAAATTATCTGCAAAATCCCTCCTGAAAACCGATACCGTTCCCGGTAACGATTGCGTAAATAAAGGAATGCAATTCGTTGATTAACAGACAATATCTGGTTAGACTTGTATAACGAAAACGCCGTAAAAATCATGTTTGCCTGATGAAGAAATTATTATTCATATTTAGCTCCCTTGCGATAGGCATATGCTCCTTTGCCCAGCAGGGAAAATTGCCCGTAATTATTGCTCCAAAATTTAAAAAAGACAGCACAAACATTGTAAAGTTTGGTGCTGTTCCGGATGGACATACACTCAACACAAAAAGTATCAGTGCAGCTATTGATGCCCAGGTTAAAAAAGGCGGCGGTGTGGTGTTGGTTCCGGCAGGTTTGTGGTTAACGGGTCCGATCGTTTTAAAAAGTAATATCAATCTTCATTTAGCAACAGGGGCAACATTATTGTTCACTAAAGATTTTAATGAATACCCGCTGGTGGCAGCCAACTGGGAAGGATTACCGCAGATGCGGAACCAATCTCCCATTTCTGCAACTGATGCAAATAATATTGCCATCACCGGCAAAGGGATAATTGACGGCAACGGTGATGCATGGAGGATGGTAAAAAAAGACAAACTGAATGAAACACAGTGGAAAAAATTAGTGGCAAGTGGTGGTGTGCTCAGTGACGATAAGAAAACATGGTATCCAACGGAGAAAACACTGAAAGGTTCAAAGATGCCGGCTAATCCCGGATTAATAACAGCAGAAAAAGATGCAGCCTATTATGACAGCATCAAAGATTTTCTCCGCCCGAATATGCTCCTTCTTACCAACTGTAAATATATCCTGCTCGAAGGTGTTACATTTCAGAATTCAGCCGCCTGGTGTTTGCATCCATTAATGAGTGAACATCTGACAGTCCGTAATATTTCAGTAAAAAATCCCTGGTATGCACAGAATGGTGATGGTATAGATGTGGAGAGCTGTAAAAATGTGCTGATCGAGAACTCCATCTTTGATGTGGGTGATGATGCACTTTGTATGAAAAGCGGTCGTGATGCGGAAGGAAGAAAAAGAGGAATGCCCACCGAGAATGTTATTATCCGCGGATGTACAGTATATGCATCACATGGCGGTTTTGTTATTGGCAGTGAAATGAGTGGTGGTGCCAGGAATATTCATGTAAGCAATTGCTCATTCATTGGTACAGATATAGGTCTTCGTTTTAAAACAACAAGAGGCCGTGGTGGTGTGGTAGAGAATATTTTCATAAAAGACATTTACATGAAAGATATTCCGGGTGAAGCGATCCTCTTCGATATGTATTATGCAGCAAAAGATCCCATTCCCCTGGCAGGCGAAAAAAGAGAATTACCCAAAGTAGAATTCAAACCGGTGGATGAGACCACTCCTGTTTTCAAAAACTTCTACATCAGTAATGTGTACTGCAATGGTGCAGAAAAAGGAATTTTTGTAAGAGGCCTCCCGGAAATGCATGTAAAAGACATTGTGCTGGAGAATATGGTATTACAAGCGCATAAGGGAATTGATGTGCAGGAAGCTACTGGCATTACTTTCAGAAACATAAAGATCATCAGCGAAGAAACGAACCCGGTGATCGATGTTGTGCAGAGCGATAAACTGGTTTTTGATAATATCACTTATAAAGAAAATGCAGAACTGCTATTCCGTATCAACGGAGAAAGAAGCAATACTATCAGCATAAAAAATACCGATGCATCCAAAGCAAAGGAAAAAATAAAGTATGAACTGGGTGCCACGGAAAAGAGTGCCGTTTTTGCAGGCCCCTCTCCTTCTCCTAATGAAAAATGGAGTAAACGAATGTCGGAAACAGCCATGAAACTCTGGCCTGATTCATTTATCCTGGCAGGGGATAAAGCTGCCAAATGGAGATACGACCAGGGAGTGATACTCAAAGGCATCCGTTCTGTATGGGCAGCTACCGGTGATGGAAAATGGTTCAACTATATCCAGAAAAGTATGGACTTCTATGTTCTTCCTGATGGAAGCATTAAAGGATACAGGCCCGATGAGTATAATATTGACCATATTAATAATGGCAAATTATTATTGTTTCTGTTCCAGGTTAGCGGTAAAGAAAAATATAAGAAAGCGGCTGACCTGCTGCGCAATCAATTAAGAACTCATCCCCGCACTTCCGAAGGTGGATTCTGGCATAAAAAGATATATCCGTACCAGATGTGGCTGGATGGTTTGTACATGGGTCAGCCCTTTTACGCTGAGTATGCCAAACTTTTTCATGAAGACTCAGCTTTCAATGATATAGCCAACCAATTTATCCTTATGGAGAAACATGCGTATGATAAAAAAACAGGGCTGTTATATCATGGATGGGATGAAAGTAAAGCACAGGAATGGGCTGATAAAACAACGGGGCAATCACCCAATTTCTGGGGAAGAAGTTTGGGCTGGTATGGAATGGCATTGGTAGATGTGCTGGATCATTTTCCTGCCAATCATCCAAAAAGGGCTGAGCTGATCGCCATTCTTCATCGCTTTGCTATTGCGGTCAGAAAAGTGCAGGATACCAAAACAGGATTATGGTATGATGTTCCCAACATGCCCAATGAACCTAAGAACTATGTAGAAGCATCTGCCTCCTGTATGCTGGCTTATACTTTTGCCAAAGGCGCCAGGAAGGGTTATATCCCTGGTGCTTATTTAGATCATGCCAAACAAGCATACCGCGGTATCATAAAAGAATTTATTGAAACAGATGCAAACGGCCAGGTAAACCTGAAAGGAACTGTTGCTGTGTCTGGTCTCGGTGGTAAGCCTTACCGTGATGGCAGTTTTGACTATTATATGAGTGAGCCGGTGATAGTGAATGACCCGAAAGGAATGGGTGCATTCATTAAATGTGCTGCTGAAATGGAACTGAACGAAACGCAAAATATCGCCAGGGGGAAAACTGTTCTACTCGATTATTATTATAACAACGAGTGGAAAAAAGACATTACCGGCACACCCATCCGCTGGCATTATACATGGGAAGATAAAACCAACAGCGGCTACGCCATGCTGGGTGATATTTTTACGAAGTATGGTGCAAAAACAAGATCCCTGGAAAAATGGCCAACATCATCAGACCTGAAAAATGCCTCCATCTATATTATTGTTGACCCGGACACAGAAAAAGAAACGGAGAAACCAAAATTCCTGAACCCAAAAGATGCAATATCAATCAGCGACTGGGTGAAAAATGGCGGTGTGCTGGTATTGCTGGGCAATGATGCCGGTAATGCTGAGTTTAAAAATTTCAATCTGCTCGCAGGTAAGTTTGGAATACAATTCAATGAAGACAGTAAGAACCGGGTGCAGAACGACCAGTTTGAACAAGGAGTGGTGATGGCAGGTATCAACAATCCTATTTTCTCATCCAATTGGAAAATGTATGTAAAGGAATACAGCAGCCTGGAAATAAGCACACCTGCTGTAGTGGTGCTGAAGAATGGGAACGATAATGTGATGACAGCCAAAAAGTATGGTAAAGGAACAGTATTTGCCATTGGTGATCCGTGGATATATAACGAATACCTGGACGGAAGAAAACTGCCTGCTGATTTTCAGAATTACAAAGCAGCCGAAGAATGGGTGCAGTGGTTACTAAAACAAGCAAAATGAGAGTAAGATCAAATACAAATATCTGTTTGATTGCGGCACTGCTGTTGCTACAAGCATGTGCTGTAGCACAACCATCTTCATCTGTAAAAAGAATTATAGTAACTGCAGATGGCAGCGGTGATTATAAAACTGTACAGGGGGCAATAAATAGTCTGCCTGATTCATCTGCTACCCCAAGAATGATATATATAAAGAAAGGAACCTATGCAGAAAAAATATATATCGAAAAAGCTAATATCATTTTTGAAGGTGAGGACTGGGAGAAAACGATCATCATCGCTTCCATTGCAAGGGATGAGTGGCGTTGCAGCCATACAGATGACTGGGGTGTGGCTACGATGAATATCGGGGCTAATGACATTACGCTGAAAAATCTCACCATTACCAACAACTATGGTTTTGATTTTAAAGAAAGAACGATCTGGTGTGCTTCAGATACTTCAAAAAATAAAGAAAGAAAGCTGAGAAAGGATGGCCACCAGATGGCGCTGCGCACTATGAACATGGCAACAAGGTTAAAAGCCGTGAACTGCCGTTTTCGTTCTTTTGGCGGTGATACTGTGAGTCCATGGGAAACCATGAACGGCATGTGGTATTTCAAAGACTGTATCATGGAAGGGGGTGTTGATTTTTATTGCCCGAGGGGTTGGGCATGGGCAGAGAACTGTGAATTCATCTCTCATACAGGGCCTGCTGCCATATGGCATGATGGTTCAGGTCATATTGATTCGAAAACAGTACTGGTGAATTGCAGGTTCAGCGGGTACGACAATTTTATGCTGGGCCGTTATCACCGGGAAGCACAGTTTTATCTTATCAATTGTGCCTTTGCAAAAAATATGAAGGATACTCCTATTTACCGTGTTCAAACCAACAACATAATAAACTGGGGTGAAAGAATATACTATTACAACTGTCATCGGGAAGGTGGAAATGATTTTAGCTGGTACAGCAATAATCTTCCGGCCGGGGTGAAAGCAGGTGATATAACCGTTAACTGGGTATTTGGCAATCGCTGGAGCCCCGAAAAAAACTGATTATGCAATTATCTAAAAATGCCATCCGGCAGATTGCAGCAAAACCAGGATTAGATATCCCGGATGAAAAAATATTTGAATTGCCTGAAAAGGTATTGCAGTTCGGTACGGGTGTTCTGTTAAGGGCCTTGCCGGATTACTTTATTGATAAAGCCAACAAGCAGGGCATTTTCAATGGGAGAATTGTTGTGGTGAAATCAACTGACAGCGACAGCAGCGCTTTTGATAAGCAGGACGGTTTGTATACGGTTTGTGTCCGTGGTGTGGAAAACGGAACAACGATAGAAGAAAATATTATCAATGCATCTATCAGCAGGGTGATTGGCGCCAGGACTGACTGGAAAAGAATACTGGAATGTGCTCATAACCCGGAGATGAAAATTATTTTCTCCAATACCACGGAGGTAGGAATACAATTAGTGCAGGATGATATAACAGCAGAACCCCCTGCTTCTTTCCCCGGTAAGCTGCTCGCTTTTTTACTGGAACGTTTCAAAGCATTTAACGGAAGCAAAGAAAGCGGAATGGTGATCGTACCAACAGAACTGATCACCGATAATGGTTCAAAGCTGGAGAGCATTGTTTTGGAACTGGCCCACATTAATAATCTTGATTTCAAATTCATCGAGTGGCTGGAGAATCATAATGTATTCTGTAATTCGCTTGTCGATCGTATTGTTCCCGGCAAACCCAATGCAGAAGAAACAAAAAAGATCGAAACAGCTTTGGGCTACCATGATGAATTAATGACCATGAGCGAAGTATTCCGGCTCTGGGCCATTGAAGGTGATGAAAGGGTGAAAGAAGTATTGTCATTTGGCAAAGTGGATAAAGCGGTTGTCATTGCCCCGGATATTACCCTGTTCAAAGAATTAAAGCTGAGGTTGCTCAACGGAACACATACATTCAATTGTGGCACTGCTTTTCTCTGCGGTTTCAATATTACCCGTGAAGCAGTACTGCATCCCGTTTACGGTGCTTTTACCAAAGAACTCATGCATCATGAAATAGCCGGGGCTATTCCTTTCACCATAGACGAAAAAGTAAAAACTGATTTCGCCAACAGCACATTCGAACGTTTCTGCAATCCCTTTATTGATCACCAGTGGCAGAGCATTACCGTTCAATACACTTCCAAAATGAAAATGCGGAATATGCCACTCTTGCAAAGGCATTATGAAGTAAACAGTAAAGTACCGGTGTACATGGCTACCGGGTTTGCTGCCTATCTCCTGTATATGAAAGCGACCACTAAGACTGGCAATAAGTATTATGGAGATAGAAATGGTACTGCGTATGAAATAAAAGACGATTCAGCAGAGTATTTTTATAATGCCTGGAAGAATGAAAAAGCAGCAGCTGTAGCAGCTGAAGTGATGAGTAATGAAGAATTGTGGGATACCGACCTGACCAAACTGCCGGGATTCCTGCAAACAGTACAGGAACAGTTGCAGGATATGATGACAAATGGTGTACTGCAAACTGTTTCGCAGTTAGAAAATAAAAAGGTGACAGCATAAATGAAACACAGGGTCCTAAAAGTTCATCCAGGAGATAATGTGATCGTTGCATTAACCAACCTCTCAAAAGGAGAAACCATTTCTTTTGAGGGGGCAGATTATGTTTTACGGGAAGACATTGCGGCCAAACATAAGTTCTTTATGCAGGATATGAAGGCAGGTGATGAAGTGATAATGTATGGTGTGTTAGTTGGAAAAACACAGAAAGATATTGCAAGAGGCAGCCGGATGACAACAGAGAATATCAAACATGCTGCTGAACCGTATGATTACAGGAATGCAAAGTTTGAATGGCAGGCACCGGATGTTTCTAAATTTAAAGGAAGAACGTTCAACGGCTATCACAGAGCAGACGGAAGAGTGGGCACCGCCAATTACTGGCTGTTCATTCCCACTGTTTTTTGTGAAAACAGAAATTTAGACGTTATCCGGGAAGCTATGCATAATGAACTGGGTTATGCCGTGACGGACAAGTACAAACAATACACTCAACACTTACTGAATGCATACAAAAATGGAGAACAGTTATACAACGTTAACCTCTCCCCTTCTTCCAATGGTCATCACCGGCCATTTAAGAATGTGGATGGTATAAAATTTTTGAATCACCAGGGTGGATGTGGTGGTATACGACAGGATGCAGCAATACTCAGTAAATTATTAGCTGCGTATGCAGATCATCCAAATGTGGGCGGCGTAACAGTGCTGAGCCTGGGTTGTCAAAATTTACAGACACAGGATTTTCTGAATGACCTGAAAGCACATAATCCCAATTTCGATAAACCATTGTTCATTTTTGAACAACAACAATCGCAAAGTGAAGAGCAACTGATCGCTGATGCAATAAGAAAAACATTTGAAGGGTTAATTGAAATAAATAAGCTGGAAAGACAACCTGCTTCTCTAGATAAACTATGTATCGGCGTAAAATGCGGCGGTAGTGATGGATTCAGTGGTATCTCAGCCAATCCTTCTGTGGGATATTGCTCAGATCTTGTCGTTACGCTGGGAGGTAAAGTTTTACTGGCAGAATTTCCTGAGTTATGCGGAGTGGAACAGGAACTTGTTGACCGCTCCGTAAACGAAGCAACTGCCCGCAAGTTCATGAAGCTGATGAAAAGTTATGATGAGATCGTTACCAATGCAGGCTCCAGCTTTTCCATGAACCCTTCACCTGGAAATATTAAAGACGGATTGATCACCGATGCAATTAAAAGTGCAGGTGCAGCAAAAAAAGGTGGTACCTCTCCGGTAGTGGATGTATTAGATTATACAGAACCTGCTACAAAGCCGGGTTTGAGTTTGGTTTGCACACCGGGTAATGATGTGGAAGCCACAACAGGTAAAGCTGCCAGTGGAGCTACTCTCATTTTGTTTACCACCGGTTTAGGAACACCCACCGGTAATCCTGTTTGTCCTACCATCAAAGTATCGACAAACAGCAATTTGACTAAAAGGATGAATGATATTATAGATATTGACTGCGGCCCGGTGATCGAAGGCGAAAAGACAATTCAGCAAATGGGTGAAGATATTTTAGAATACTGTATCAAAGCCGCAAGCGGAGAAGTAATACCTAAAGCAGTTCAATTGAACCAGGATGATTTTATTCCATGGAAAAGAGGTGTATCATTATAAATTTTGAAAGATGAAAAAGTTTTTGGACGAAAATTTTCTGCTGTCTAATGCAACAGCTCAACGCCTGTATCATGAGTATGCCAAAGACATGCCCATTTTTGATTATCACAATCACCTGCCCCCAAATGAAGTGGCAGAAGATAAAAACTTTGAGAACATCACCCGGGTATGGCTGAATGGCGACCATTACAAATGGAGAGCTATGCGAACCAATGGCGTTGAAGAAGCATACATAACCGGTGACAAAACCGATTGGGAAAAATTCAGAGCCTGGGCAGCTACCGTTCCTTATACATTAAGAAATCCACTGTATCACTGGACACACCTGGAACTACAACGATACTTCGGCATCAATGATATTCTGAATGCAGATACCGCAAGGAAAGTGTACGATGAAACTTCTGCTTTGCTGCAAACAAAAGAATACAGCGTTAGGGGCTTACTGGAAAAAATGAATGTAAAACTTATTTGCACTACAGATGACCCGGCAGATAACCTGCAGTATCACCAGCAGATTAAGAAAGATAACTGGTCAACAAAAGTGTTGCCGGCATTCCGTCCGGATAAAGCAATGAATGTGGATGATGTAAACACCTTCAACAACTACCTGACGGGTTTTGAGAAAGCTGCTGATGTTTCTATCAGTACTTATAATGATTATCTCGCTGCATTAAAAAAGCGTCATGATTTCTTTGTCAACAATCAGTGCAGTGTAAGTGATCATGGCCTCGAAGAAATTTATGCAGAAGATTATACGGCCACCGAGATCGCCGGCATTTTTGCCAAAATAAGAAGCGGCGGCGCTTTATCTCTGGAAGAAAACAGGAAATTCAAATCAGCCATGCTGGTTACGTTTGCTGAGTGGGATCATGAAAAAGGTTTTGTGCAACAATACCATCTCGGTGCACTAAGAAATAATAACAGCCGTATGCTGAAACAACTCGGTCCGGATACCGGCTGGGACAGTATCGGCGATTTCTCACAGGCAAAAGCATTGGCTAAGTTTCTGAATCGTTTAGACACAAATAACACACTGGCCAAAACAATTATTTATAACCTGAACCCTGCCGACAACGAACTGTTCGCCACTATGATCGGCAACTTTAATGATGGTACCGCAGCCGGTAAGGTACAATGGGGTTCTGCGTGGTGGTTCCTCGACCAGAAAGACGGTATGACCAAACAGATCAATGCACTGAGCAATATGGGGCTGCTGAGCAAGTTTGTTGGCATGTTGACAGACAGTCGCAGTTTCCTTTCCTTTCCCCGTCATGAATATTTCAGAAGATTGCTTTGTAACATGTTTGGTGAAGAAGTGGAAAATGGTGAACTGCCCGACGATATCGAATGGATCGGTAAAGTGATACAGGATATTTGTTTTAACAATGCAAAAAATTATTTCAACTGGCAGTTAGATGAAAAAACAACTGTTATAAAAAATGAAATTGTATAAAAGATAATAGCCGGTATCGTTACCTGTAAAAGAACAGAACATATCTCTTTTTTTTACAGGAGCAAGAAGTATCTTTCAATTAATAATATATTAAAGCTTAAATAACAATATCATGTCAAAGAAAGTAGTAACACTGGGAGAGATCATGCTGCGTTTATCCACTCCCGATTTCAAACGTTTTGTACAGGCCGATACATTTGATATAACATATGGTGGCGGCGAAGCCAATGTATCTGCTGCATTATGTAATTATGGATTGAACGGAACCTTCGTAACCAAAGTGCCCAATAATCCAATCGGTCAGTCAGCTATCAATCACCTGCGCCGTTATGGAGTAGACACACAGTTTATCGCAAGGGGTGGCGACCGTTTAGGAATTTATTTCCTTGAGACCGGCGCTTCCATGCGGGCTTCACAGGTGGTGTATGACCGTGCCGGTGCTTCTATTGCTGATGTGGATGCCAGCGAATTTGATTTTGATAAAATATTAGACGGTGCTTCCTGGTTTCATACAACAGGTATCACCCCGGCCCTGAGTGATAAAGCCGCTGCATTAACAGAAGCAGCATTAAAAGCTGCTAAAGCAAAGGGTATCACCACCAGTATTGATCTTAACTACAGAAAAAAATTGTGGAGCAAAGAAAAAGCGCAAAAAGTTATGACACATCTCTGCCAGTGGGTGGATGTATGTATCGGTAATGAAGAAGATGCCGAAACAACACTTGGTTTTAAACCAGGCAATACTGATGTAACCAAAGGTGAACTACACCTCGATGGCTTCCAGGATATCATGAAACAGATGGTGGCGAAGTTCGGCTTTAAATATGTTGCATCATCGCTCAGAGAAAGTTATAGTGCCAGCGACAACGGATGGAGTGCCCTGGTATATGATGGCAAAGATTTCTATCATACCAAAAAATATAATGTCCGCATTGTGGACCGTGTAGGTAGTGGTGATTCATTTGCAAGTGGCCTGATCTACGGTTTGGTAACCGGCATGCCAATGAATGATGCAGCAGAGTTCGGCGTGGCAGCTTCTGCATTGAAGCACACTATCCCCGGCGATCTGAACCATGCCACATTAAGTGAAGTGAAGGATTTGATGAAGGGTGATGGCAGCGGAAGGGTACAGCGGTAAGGTTGCCCCTGTCCCCTAAAGGGGGACTTAGGTCAATGACTCATTTGATTTAGTATAAATCCTTAACAAATATGATTGTTGATACAATACAGAATGCTGGTAAATATTTTTCAGTTCATCCGCTATTCGAAAAAGCATTTGAATACATCAATTCAACTGATCTGATAAATGCAGCAGATGGCAAATCAGATATTACGGAAGGATTAAAAGCTATTTTTTCCAATAAACCCGGTATGACTGCTGAAGCATCTGTTGCTAAGTTTGAATGTCATAACAAACATATCGACATCCAGCTTTGTATCAATGGTGTGGAAACCATCGGGTGGAAACCAAGAGAAAAATGTGTAACAGCAAACGGCAGTTACAACGAAGAAAAGGATGTTCAGTTGTATAATGAACAGCCTGATATGTATTTTAATTTGACTAGCGGTCAGTTTGCTATCTTCTTTCCGGAAGATGTGCATGCACCGATGATCGGCGAAGGGCAGATAAAAAAATTAGTGATCAAAGTTTCACTTTGATGATTTGCCCGGGATTCATCCCGGGAAATTAAAAGAAAACAATATGAACAATACACAACAGATAACAGACAATATCATTGCACAGGGGATTCTCCCTTTATATTTCAACCCAAGTGAAGAAGTAAGCCTCGATGTATTAAGAGCCATTTATAAAGCAGGTATCAAAGCAGTAGAATACACAAACCGTGGTGATGCGGCCCTTAGCAATTTTAAAAAGATGGTAGCATTGCGCAATGCAGAAATGCCGGGCTTATTATTGGGTGTTGGTACCATTAAGAATATGCAGCATGCAACTGATTACCTGGCAGCCGGTGCTGATTTCCTGGTCAGTCCTGGTTTTGTTCCGGATGTGGCAGCTCATTGTGTGGCCAATGATATTTTTTATGCTCCCGGTTGTATGACACCCACCGAGATCATTGCCGCAGAAAATGCAGGTATTAAGTTCATCAAGTTATTTCCGGGAAACATGCTCGGCACTGAATTTCTGACCACAATAAAGGATATCTTTCCAAAACTGCTCTTTATGCCAACTGGTGGTGTGGACACTACTAAAGAAAGTATTGAAAGCTGGTATAAAGCCGGTGTATGCGCAGTGGGTATGGGCAGCAAGCTCGTCAGCAAAAAACTGATGGAAGCCAAAGATTATGCAACGATTGAAACAGAAACTAAAAAGGTACTGGAGCTAATTCGCAGTATCAAACCTTAAATACTTTTTCATGCAGCAGGGCCATATGAAAAATAAAATGACCAACTACAGGTGGGTCATTTGTTCCATGTTATTTTTTGCCACTACCATCAATTACCTTGACAGGCAGGTGCTTTCGCTGACATGGAAAGATTTCATTGTCCCTGAATTTCACTGGGACAATAATGATTACGGCACCATCACTGCTGTTTTTTCCATTGCTTATGCTGTATCCATGCTGCTGGCCGGTCGCTTTGTGGATTGGATGGATACCAAAAAAGGTTTTCTATGGGCTATCTTCATCTGGTCCATCGGCGCCTGTCTTCATGCCTTTTGCGGTATTGCTACTTCTGGTATGCTTACCGGTAAATGGCTGGTGAATTTTGAAGGTGCAAGAGAAACCATCGCCACCGTAAGTGATGTGGCCAAAATTACTTCTATCAGTGTCACCCTCTTTGTTTTTGCCCGCATCATCCTGGCGCTGGGTGAGGCAGGAAATTTTCCTGCAGCTATCAAGGCTACTGCAGAATACTTTCCCAAAAAAGCAAGGGGATTTGCAACCAGTATTTTTAATGCAGGCGCCACGATCGGTGCATTGGCAGCACCGCTTTCCATCCCTTTTATTGCCAAAGCATACGGTTGGGAAATGGCTTTTATCATCATCGGTGCATTAGGATTTATATGGATGGGGTTCTGGATATTCATTTATAAAAAGCCGGAAGAACATCCTAAGGTCAATGCGCTTGAACTGGAATATATACAACAGGACGATCATATCAGTGGTACAGGAAAAGTTATACAAACAAAGAAAATATCCTTCGGGCAGGCATTCCGGTATAAGCAGACATGGGCTTTTGCAGTAGGAAAATTCATGACCGATGGTGTATGGTGGTTCTTTCTGTTCTGGACACCGGCCTACCTCAGTTCTGTATATCACCTGGATTCCACACAAAGTGCCCCGCAGGTTTTTGTTTTATACCTGATCACTTTGCTGTCCATATTCGGCGGATGGTTACCCACTTATTTTGTGGTGAAGAAAGGCATGAATCCTTATGCAGGTAGAATGAAAGCCATGCTCATCTTTGCATTCTTTCCATTGCTCACACTGCTGGCACAACCATTAGGACATATTTCTGTCTGGATCCCTGTCATCATAATTGGTATTGCCGGTGCAGCACACCAGTCATGGTCGGCCAATATCTTTTCAACTATTGGCGATATGTTTCCCAAATCTGCCATTGCCACCATCACCGGTATCGGCGGAATGGCGGGCGGCATTGGTTCATTCCTTATCAATAAAGGATCAGGTCTGTTGTTTGACCATGCCGAAAAAACAAAAATGAAACTCCTGGGTTTTGAAGGAATCGAGTCAGGTTACTTTATCATTTTTACAATATGTGCTGTTGCCTATCTTATTGGCTGGAGTATTATGAAATCTCTGGTGCCACACTACAAGCCCATTACCGATCTGTAAGGCAGACTTACTAACCCTATATATAGCAAACTCTCCACTGGTTGGGGAGTTTTTTTGCAAAAAAGAATATAAATAGAAGTTGTATTGTCGCAACTCAACTTGGGTGATAAAAATCTTGCATAAACCTGCTTAAGACAATGAAAATCAAAGCAACAATACAGGGCGTTAAAAAATATGGAAGGTTCGTATATTCGACAATACATACGTTGTGTGCTATGCTATTGGACAAATCTCGTTAATAATGAAAACACTTTTGACACTGCTTTTAATTACAACTTTATTTGGTTGCGGACAGACAAAAAATAATTCAACTAAAAGCGAACCTAAAGCTGTTGAACAATTTAATACTTTTGACACAGCCCAACATTTACAACCTCTTTTTGACAAAGTAAAGTTTGACACGTTACACGGCTTTGACTTTGGTTGGGCTCTTTTGGAACCTATTAATTTAGCCAAGAGCAGGGACGATGATAAAGAGTTATCCAAAAGATTTTCACCTGGACAAAAAGCACTTTACTTTATTTGGTATTTGGACGAGCAAGTAAGAAATGGGGGCTTCCCTCAATTTTATTTGAATGGTTATGGCGAATATACCCCACCAATTAAAGAAGGACTAAAGCTAATTGGAGACACTACAATGCTTACTTTAGTTTCAAATGCAGACAATGAATATTTAACTCACCAAAAGGAAGTTGACTCATACAAACAAAAGAGTGATTGGCAACCTCTTTATGAACCACCTTATAAATTTGACGACTATGACAAAGCATACTACTCGTCAAACGAAAATATGATGAAGCTTATTGAAAAATATGCAAGGCAACATCCAGAAGATTTTGTGAAATTCAAATAGCATTCGATGGACAAAGAAGCACAAGCACACAACATTGGGTTTTATGCAAGTTGGGCATGACAAACAAACATCAGCCAATTGCAAATCCGAGCTGTGGTTCGGGCTGGACGAATAAATCTCAACTTTAGTTCTTAAATTCAACTTTAAATTTTCAATCAGCAGCGGTTGTGGGCGGACGAATAACAATTCCCAACCTGCATAAAGCCCTGCCCGTTAGTGGCAACTGTAAAGCGACACCCTACAATGGACAGAGAGAAAGAACATAACTGCATAAGCAAAGACGAACTTATTGTTCAGACCAAGACAAATATTGACAAATATGGACTTCAAGTAATAATGGTAAGTGGCTCTGATTATTCACCATCTTTCGCATATAGCATTGGACTTTTTGAGACTTACAAGCAACCTGAAATAATTTGCTTTGGCTTGCCAGACAAACTTGGACACGAAATAATTAATGATGTCGCAGAATTTATAAAAAATGGTGACACCATAAAGACGTACACTAACTATGACAACATTTTTAAAGACAGCAGAGCCGAGTTTTTACCTGTTGACGACAGAAATATAGATGATTACTTTGGAGCAGCATTAAACTACTATGATAAAATCAAATTCCCAGCTGTACAACTTGTTTGGACTGACAGAAATGACAAGTTTCCTTGGGAAGAAAATTTTGAAGAAGATTTTTTACACGACCAACCTTTGCTTGACAGAAACGCTAACTTCAAATTTAGAGAAGCAAAAAATTTAGGAATATTTACGACCAGACAATGGTTAGAACTTGACAAACCAATATTAAGAGTTGTTCACGACACAGACGGAGATTGGCAATTTCTAACAGGCGACCAAATGCCAGACGACATTAGACTCGTTGCGTTAGAAGAAATTGTAATTAGAGACAAAACTCTTAATGAAGTTTTTGATTTAGACTATGGTTATTCAATGGACAGAGACTATATCGGTGGAGAATGGACTAAAACAAAATTAGAAAATGAAGAAGACGAAGAACAAAACAGCTGCCACTAACATCATATTGGCAATAGTGGGGCTGACAGTTGTAGACTCAACGTTTGTAATTCTATTGGGCATTTGTGCAAATGTTGGGCTGACGATTTTCAAATACCGCCACATCGCCAAGCCGTGTCCGTAAGCGGCACGCATACTGCACTCCTTACAATTCAAAAAACCATGTTGACAGATCAAGAATTACTTAAAGTTTTTGCATGGCTACCTTACAGAGAAAACTGGCCTATAGATAGAAACCAGAAGGAAGATAACATTGAGAATTATTATGGGAGTTTAATAAAGTGCCTGACCCAAAGTAAAATATTCGACACATACTTCTCTGAAGATGGAGGTCTAGGCAACTATCTTGAATTTATTTGTTATCCTTTTGGACAACATGCTTACGACGGCAATGCAATTTTAGTTTGTATTAGCTTGTGTTCACCAATAGCAGCTTATGGACAAACGACATTGCATAAAACAAATAACTCTATTGGCTGGAGTTTCATAAGCCCTGAAACTATAGGGAGTATTGGCGATCCTAGATTGAAGAGTATTGAAAAAGAAATTATTAAAACTATTGAGGACAACAATCTTAAATTAATCGACAAAGTCTTTGCCGCTAGACAATTACCGAGTGAAGTAATTGAACGTTTAAAAAATGAAAATCATAACGCCGGGACACAATACTTGCATGGATTGTTTCAAAAAACCGATTAATACCAGCCGTCAACATAGGAAGGGTTTTGCGTTGGCGAGTGGCAACGAATATATCTTGAGCTTCATCAATTCTATTCAGCTTCAGTTCGGGTGCGACATTTACTCATTGAGCTTTTTGTTTATCTTGGACGTAAATTAATCAACGGGCCCTTGTAACCGGGCGACAGGAATTCTGAACCCCGACAACGCAAAGCCCTACCGTTGTGCACTATCCGTTAAAATCAGCAACAGATGAATAAATCGATGTTATATTTTTCCTTTTTTTTGATTAATTTTTTCTCCCTGAAAATCTCTGCCCAGACATATAATAGTCTAATTACCGATAAAGAATACAATGATTTTATTAATAAGGATATTCTTCGTGATAGTGTAAAAGTTAAACACCATATACTTAGAGTTCGATATCCCCTAATTCCGAACCATTTCTTTTATGAAGATTCCACAGATTTCAAGGCAAAAAACACTTATGAAAACCTATACTTTATTTTTAGGCGATTACAGTACGGGAACAAAGTATTGACCAATTCTCTTGATTCCGTTTTCTCGAGGAGAGATATTGATTTTTTCGGTGCACAATTTCGGGCAATGACAAAAAACACACAATGGGAATCTTCATTTAAAAATTCTGTATTGGTCGACAGTGCCGAACATATTGACTATCGCCGGGTAAAACAAATGGTATATATGTATTCGCTTCCATTATTTTCTTACGACAAGACTTGTGCAATTATCATCAAAACATTTTATTGCGGTATGCTGTGCGGAGGAGGCGCTTATTATATATACAGAAAAAATAGCAATAGCGATTGGATTTTAATAACAAAAATCAATGAATGGGGCGAATGAAAGCACATAACATAGAAATCTCTGTAAAAAACCAAGCAAAAAACTAACTTTTTTTTGGTTTAGCTGAACATTAATTTTCTCTAAATAACCTGCTCACAGAATATCTTTTGACCGTTATCAATGCCAGGTTCATACTAATGAACTACCTTGCCTGTAATAAGAAGTGGTCTCTCTCAGATGACGGATCATCTTCTTATCGTCTTCGTTCTTTTGTTATTGAACTTGTTACCAGGCTAAAGGCTCGCAAATGTTTTAAACATGAGTGGTTGTACAACAGCATATATAACCGATTCACACAAGAATGTTCAATTCTACCAGAATATTTTGATGGAACTGGAATTCGAATTAAAACAGGATTCGTCAATTCTCGACTTTGGATGTGGTGCCGGCGGTGAAGTGTACCAGCTAAGAAAAAAACACTATAATGCCGTTGGTTGTGATATAGTGCCTTTATATGAAGAAGTGCAAACCTTATGCAGAGAGGAAAAGCTTATCAAAGAAAATGAAATAATTTTCAAGACTATTGATATAAACAATTACAGGATCCCCTTTGCAGATAATAGTTTTGATTTCGTTTTTAGTAACCAGGT
Organism: Chitinophagaceae bacterium; assembly: GCA_016786885.1. Classification (GTDB taxonomy): domain Bacteria; phylum Bacteroidota; class Bacteroidia; order Chitinophagales; family Chitinophagaceae; genus JJ008. The sequence goes on from JAEUVO010000008.1 coordinate 65,854, forward strand.
CTTTGAACATGTTAAAAATTACCCGGAAACACTTGCTGAAATTTACCGGGTATTAAAACCGGGTGCCTGCAGCCTGCACTTTTTCCCTTCCAAATACCGGCCTGTTGAGTGCCATGTTTTTGTTCCCTTTGCCGGAATTTTCCAGTCTTACAACTATTTGAAGTTTTGGGCCTTTATGGGTATAAGAAATGCTTATCAAAAAGGTTTCAACTATAAAAAAACAGCTGCTGCCAATCATGAGTTCTTACATAACCGTACCATGTACTATCCCAAAAAGAAAATTGCACAATATGTGCTGAACCAGTTTAAGAATATATCATTTATTGAACATCTCTTTATTAAGCATAGTGAAGGCCGCTTGAAAAAACTTTATGCTCTCTCAAAAAAATTTCCTTTCATAGTGTCGCTCATAAGCACTTTTCATACCCGGGTCATTTTTTTTACAAAGTGACTACCCGCAATAAAAAACTCCCCGCCATGCAGGGAGTTCAGCTATTAATTTTTGGATTTCTATTCGCCCCAGATATTATCTTTTCCGTCAAGCCACAGTTTTACAAGGTCTGTTGTAACAGATTTTGGTCTCTCCAGCGGGAAACCAAGGGCCCTGTCCCAGCAAAGACTGGCCAATACACCCAATGCACGGCTCACGGCAAACAGCACAGTGTAGAATTCATATTCCACCATACCATAATGCACAAGCAAAGCCCCACTGTGTGCATCCACATTCGGCCATGGGTTTTTTATCTTACCAATAGTTTGCAGGATCGGCGGCACAGTCTCATAGATATTCCAAACCGTCTGCACCAGTTTATCATCCGGCATATGTTTTTTACCAAATTCCATTTGTGCAGTAAACCGCGGATCAGTTTTGCGCAGCACGGCATGCCCATAACCGGGTACTACTTTTCCTTCACTCAACGTTTTCTTTACATACTCAGCGATCTGTTCTTTGCTGGGCAGGTCTGTTTTTAGTTCTTCCTGCATTTCAAATATCCATTTGATCACTTCCTGGTTAGCCAGGCCATGTAAGGGACCAGCGAGGCCATTCATACCTGCAGCATAGCTCAGGTACGGATCACTTAATGCAGAACCTACCAGGTGAGTGGTATGTGCAGACACATTACCACCTTCATGATCGGCATGAATCGTCATATACAAACGCATCAGTTCTTTGAAACTCTCATCTTCAAAACCCAGCATGTGAGCAAAATTGCCGGCCCAGTCAAGCAATCCATTGGGCTGTATATGATCACTGTTCTTGTACTTGCGGCGATATATATACGCCGCTATTCTTGGCAGGCGGGATAACAGCACCAGGCTGTCATCAAATACCGGCAGCCAGTAATCTTTTTTATTGATGCCCTCTGCATATTTTTTCTGGAAATAACTTTCTGTCTGCAGCGCCATTACTCCCACCACAAACATCGTCATCGGGTGAGCCGTTACCGGCAATGCATCTATCGCTTCAAACACATGGGTGGGCACATGGCTCCTGCGCTGCAGGATATTAGTAACATGGTTGGCTTCCTCTTCATTCGGCAATTCACCGATCATCATCAGGTAAAATAAACCTTCGGGCAATGGCTCACTGCCCCCGGGAGCTTTAGGTAATTTTTGCTGCAGTTCCGGAATAGAATATCCCCTGAAACGGATACCTTCCTGTGCATCCAGCAACGAAGTCTCTGTTACCAGGCCGGTGATACCCCGCATACCCTGGTAGATCTGGGATAACTGCACTTCACCAATTACTTTGTTACCATGTTCTTTTAATAAGTCCTTGATCTCTGCGCCAACCGCTTCGGCTTTTGCTTTGAACCTGTCTTTAATGATACCCATGATACCTTATTTTTCGGGGGGAAATGAGAAAAAATTATGAAGGCATAAAATTACACAATGCCTCCTGCTGTAACAAAAAATAAGCTTGAAAGTTTGGACATTGATTGCCCTGTTTTACTATTTGGGTGTGCGGCGATATAACCACCAGGCCACCCCCGCAAAAACAATATTCGGCAACCAGGCAGCAAGCATCGGAGGGAAATTTCCTTTTATGGCAAATACTGTAGAAAACCGGTCTGACATGATAAATAAAGCAGCAATGATGATACCCAGGGCAAGGTGCATACCACTGCCTCCCCGTGTTCTGCGGCTGGCAATAACAACACCGATCATTGTCAATAATAATACCGCTGCCGGCGTAGCCGTGCGACGATACCGTTCTACTTTTAACGCATTCAGCCCTTCTGTACCCCTAATTTCTTCCCGCTCAATATACCGGGCCAGTTCTGGGGTGGTAAGTTTGTCTTTCAGGTACTCATCTTTACGCAATTCATCCGGGCGAAGAATAAGGTTAATCACTAATGTGTCGTGGTTTTTCATTCTTTCGCCTATGCTATCCACAAACCTCTCTGCCACACGGAAGAATTTCCATTTCTTAATGGTGGCATCCCATTGCATAGTTTCAGCTCTCAGATTATACACCACTTTATTGTCTTTGATCTTTTCCATGAAAAAACCCCGGGCCGATTTACTGGCTGTATCATAATCCCTGATGCCGACAAAAGTGTTGGTATCAATACGCAGGTAATAACACCGGACACAGGTTCCAAAGGAGCGGTTCTTTGTGGGGTCACCCTTATCAATATAATTTGTCTGGAAATTACTCCTGATGATATTGGCCTTGGGTATCCAATAGCGGCTGCCTACCCAAAGAATAGCCGCCAGCAATATACCGCCGATGATATAAGGCCGCAGAAAACGGTTGTAGCTGGTTCCGCTTGCCAGTATAGCAATAATCTCTGACCGGGTGGCCATCCGGCTGGTAAAAAAGATAACAGCGATAAAAACAAATAAAGGGAACAGCAGGCTCCATATAAAAGGAACAAACCCTAAATAGTATTTGTTGATGATCTCACTGGTGCTGAAGTTAGCCTTTACAAAATCATCTGTTTTTTCGCTGCTGTCAACAGCCACAGCTATTGCTGTAAAAAGCAGCATACAAAATATAAAGGTGACCAGGAATTTCTTCAGTATATACCAGTCAATTTTCTGCATTGGCCTCAAAAGTAACTGAAAAACTGTTGACAGATTGTGAAAGGATCAATTCCTTATACATAGTGTCAGGCAAAAAGAGATTCATAATTTTTGTTTCAGCCTCACCTGCATTTCGTTCTTCCAGTTGTTAAAACTCCCCTGCTGAATTTGCTTCCTCGCCTCCCCTACCAACCAGAGGTAAAATGCAAGGTTATGTATGCTGGCAATGGTATATCCTAAAAACTCTTTTGCTTTCATCAGGTGGCGCAGGTATGCTTTGCTGTAGTAATTACTCACTTCGCAATCAAATCCATCATCAATAGCAGAAAAGTCATACTCCCATTTCTTATTATCTATATTGATCACCCCATTTGTGGTAAAAAGCATCGCATTTCGTCCGTTGCGGGTGGGCATCACACAGTCAAACATATCAATGCCCATACCAATACATTCCAGGATATTCCAGGGAGTGCCTACTCCCATCAGGTATCTTGGTTTATCAGTTGGTAAATGATCGCAGCACCAGTCGCATATTTCATACATCACTGGTTCGGGTTCTCCTACGCTTAATCCGCCGATGGCATTACCGGCAGCTTCTTTGGCAGCAATAAATTCACAGGATTGTTTGCGCAGGTCTTTAAAGGTTCCTCCCTGTACTATCGGAAAAAGATTTTGTGTGTATCCATATCTTGGTTGTGTGGAGTTGAACTGTGTAAAGCACCTGTCGAGCCAGCGATGTGTCATCTCCATCGACTTTTTAGCATAGTTGAATTCACTTCCGCCGGGTGGGCACTCGTCAAAAGCCATGATGATATCACCACCAATACTCCGCTGGATGTCCATTACATTTTCGGGGGTGAACAAATGCTTGCTTCCATCTATATGCGACTGAAAGGTCACTCCCTCTTCTTTAATCTTCCTGGTACCTGCCAGTGAAAAAACCTGGTAGCCTCCGCTATCAGTCAATATTGGTTTGTTCCAGCCGTTGAATTTATGCAGCCCTCCTGCAGCTTCCAGCACTTCCAGCCCGGGCCGCAGGTATAAATGGTATGTGTTGCCCAAAATGATCTGTGCTTTTACATCATTCACCAATTGTTGCTGCGTTACAGCTTTTACACTTCCCGCTGTTCCCACCGGCATAAAGATGGGCGTCAGAATATCACCATGGTCTGTGGTTATTTTACCTGCTCTTGCTTTAGAGTTAGTATCCGTATGTTGTAATTGAAATTGTAATGCCGGCATAATGCCCGCAAGATAAAGAATAGCAATATCCCACTACCATATGGCTTATATAAAAGTAAAACAAGGAGCAGTACATCATAGCAAATAAATCCTGGCAAATACACTATATTGAGAATCAGATTCTATACAATATGGGTGTTCCTGAATTTATAAAAAAGATAAATATTATCCTTGACAGACCTGGGATGTTTCGAATAGGAAACGTAGATGATATAAATACCATTGTTACCTGGGAAATCCATTTCAGGGAAAATAAAGAATTATCACTTTTTTTTGACGCTTTTACCGAATATGTTGAGGGAAAAAATTTTCAGGGATTTGGATGGAATAAAATCATATGGCTGCACTCGGGAAGCGATCATCATACACTCGAGCTTTTTAGGCAATATCTTGAATCTTTTATGGAAGAAAACTCCTGACTTATCTTCTTTTCTCGGAAGTGGAAGCCAAATTTCTATGTAGATACTGTGGAAAGCTTTTGACCATTGCCCATTGCCTATTGCTTGTTGCATTCTACCTTCGCCGCTATGCCACCAATTAACTGGGAAGAGATTCTCTTTTATCTTTTTATTTTCGTAACCACCGTACAACTTTTTTATTATGGTGGTTTTTTCAGCCGCCTTGCTTTTTATAAACCCAAATCAAAAACAAAGACACAGCATCACCCGGTATCTGTCATTATTTGTGCAAGGGATGAGGATGAGAACCTTGCACGCAACCTGCCCGGTGTATTGGTACAATCCTATCCCAGTACCTATGAAGTAGTGGCAATCAACGATAACTCCCTGGATGATTCAAAGTACATTTTACAGGAACTGAAAAAAACATTCAAGTCGTTGAATGTGGTGGAGCTGACGCAGGAAGCAGTACATATTTCAGGAAAGAAATATCCCTTGTCAATCGGAATAAGAGAAGCTAAACATGAAGTGTTATTACTTACTGATGCTGATTGTGTACCTGCCAGCGAACATTGGGTAGAAAAAATGCAGGATGCATATGAAGAAGACATAGAGATAGTATTGGGCTATGGAGCCTACCACAAAAAAAAGGGGATACTTAATAAACTGATACGTTTTGAGACCTTTCACACTGCATTGCAATATTTATCATATGCCCTTGCCGGTATTCCTTATATGGGTGTAGGCAGAAATTTATCATATAAAAAAAGCCTGTTCTTCCGCAGCAAAGGGTTCTCTTCCATCAATCATATACCCAGCGGGGATGATGACCTGTTCATTAATAAAGTAGCTACTAAACATAATACAGCTGTTGTCATTGACCCCGATGCTATTACCCGTTCCATTCCCAAAACCACCTGGGGTGGCTGGCTGAGGCAAAAATCAAGACATTATACTACTGCAAAATTTTACAAACCCAAACACAAGTTTTTACTGGGCCTTTACTTTGCCACTCAATTCATTTATTATCCCCTGTTCGCTGCATCCCTTATTTTCTTCGACTGGAGATTTGTGCTGCCTGTATTTGGCACCCGGCTTATTTTACAGTCAATTGTATTATTCAAATCCATGAAAAAAATGGGAGAAAAGGATCTTTGGCCCTGGTTCATTTTCCTTGATATGTGGATGTTCTTTTATTATATCATCTTTGCCCCGGCACTATGGAGAAGACCAAAAAGAAGCTGGAATTAAATAGTGTACCGCTGTTTCGATATGGAAATAATACTCAAATACTTTTCTGATTTTACTCCCGGTCAGCTTGAACAGTTTCAATTGCTGGGAAATTTATATAAGGAGTGGAATGAAAAGATTAATGTCATTTCCCGTAAAGACATTGATAGCCTGTATGAAAAACATGTACTTCATTCATTAAGTATTGCGGCTGCTTTTGAGTTTGAACCCGGTACAGAGATCATCGATATTGGCACAGGTGGTGGCTTTCCGGGAATTCCGCTGGCAATTTTTTTCCCTGAAGTAAAATTCCACCTCGCTGATAGCATCGCCAAAAAGCTAAAAGTAGTTGATACAGTGGCAGAAGCAATTGGTTTAAAAAACCTGACTACCCAACATACAAGAGCCGAAGAAATAAAAAACCGGAAATTCGATTTTGCTGTATCAAGGGCCGTGGCACCATTAAAAGATCTATGGAAATGGAGCCGGCCACTGTTGCATAGTAAACCCAGAACAAGCAATTCTCAACTTCAACCGGGACTTATTTGTTTAAAGGGCGGAGATCTTGCAAAAGAAATCCAGGAAAGCGGCACAAGGCCACATATGATAGAAATTACTGAATTATTCCGGGAAGATTTTTTTAAAGAAAAGTATCTTCTTTATGTCCGCCGGTAAAAATTACCAGTTTGTGGTATTGGTGATACTGTTTAAAATGATGAACTTTAAGTAATGAGACAAATTTCTGTTTTCATAGTAGATGATAATAAGGAGCTGAGAAATGCATTGGAAGAGATCGTTACCATGTCTGAAGGATATAAATGTGTAGGCACTGTAGGCTCAGCAGAAGATGCAGTAGCCCAGATTCCCATCCTAAAGCCGGATGTAGTACTGATGGATATTAATCTTGGGACTGAAGAAAGCGGAATTGATGTCGTAAGAGTATTAAAGCCACGTATACCTGATACTAATTTCATGATATGTACCGTGTATGAGGAAGATGAAAAAATATTTGAAGCATTAAGTGCTGGTGCCAGCGGATATATTTTGAAAAAAACACCTCCCGGCAGAATGCTGGAAGCGATCCGGGAACTTTATGAAGGCGGAGCACCCATGAGCAGCCAGATAGCCCGGAAAGTAGTAGCCGCATTTCAACAGCAGCAAACGCAATATGCATCAACAGAAACAGAAAAACTGAATTTACTTTCTAACCGGGAAATGGAAATTCTCGAACTTCTCTCTAAAGGTTTGATGTATAAAGAAATTGCTTCTCAAACCTTCCTCAGTCCTGAAACAGTCAGAAAACATGTGTATCACATCTACGAGAAATTGCATGTAACCAACAGGGTGGCTGCCGTCAATAAGTTTTATGGAAGGTGATTTTTGCAGGATTTTGCGGGAAAAATCGGTAAAACCCATTAAAAATACCACAAAAGTGGTATTGTCTCGTTTTACCCAGCCCGTTACTTTTGAATTGAAAATTCAAATTACACGGACCATTAACCATTGAACCTGATCTTAAGCAAGCAAACAGGGCCTTGATCAAAACCGTTAAAAGCCTCCGCCAAAAGCAGAGGCTTTTGTTTTAAAAATTTATACTCTACCATTTAATCTCCAGTTTGTTATTCTTTCTGTCTATATCCGCCATCCTTAACGACGGGTCAATTTCCACTATGGAAAAATCTGCCAGTTTTCGGGTTGTTTCTATTGTATAGGTACTATGTGTCCATTTCCATGCTTCATATACTTTCCTGGTAATGGCTGAATCTTCAATTGGTTTCTCTCCATACATGAGATTCAACGGAACGTAATGTAATTCCTTACTGCCATCTTTAAATGTTAGCTGGAGATCTATTGGCATTGGCATCAACCCGGTTCTGTTCAATCTTACTTTAGTTTTACCGCCTTCTTCCCAAAGACTATCGATATTGTAATCGATCGTCTTGATGGAATTTACCCAGTACTCTTTGTACCAGTCAAGTTTCATATCACTTACCTTTTCTGCTATCCGGATAAAGTCAGCAATATTGGGATGTTTGAACTTCCATTGATTATAATACTCCAGCAAGATCTTGTTTCTTACCGAAGCACCGGTTATATAACCCAGTTGCTCCATGAAAACAGCCCCTTTCAGGTATACGGCAGCACCATAGGCTGCATTGGTATTGAAATGATCTGCATGAGTTGACAAAGGTTCTTCTCTTCCGCTTTTTGCCAACGAATAATATCCCCTGTATGTTCCATCAAGGGCAAAACCCGGATTATTCTCCAGGAATGCAGTAACGATGTCTTCTGCATAAGTCGTAAACCCTTCATCCATCCAGCCATACAGCGATTCATTATTTCCCAGCACACCATGATACCAGTTATGCAGCCACTCATGCAGCCATGCGCCTGGCCCTATTAATAAAGTAGACATCGGGTATTCCATACCTCCGTCTCCGCCATGAACAAATGAATACTGCTTGTAAGGATAGACACCAAAGTTTTTCTCTATGAACGGTAATGCTTTTGCTGCATTGTCTAAAATTTTCTCCCATTCAGCAGCAGGTTCATTGGTAGCTTTATATAAAAGATGAAGTGTAACACTGTCTTTTACTTTCCTTGTTTTATGAATATAATCTGGGTCAGCTGCCCACATAAAATCATGCACATTCGGAGCAACAAACCGCCATGTTAATTTATCACCGGCTGGCCGGCTCACTTTTGCACCAGGCGCCTCATATCCATAGCCGATCTGATTGGGATTTTGCAGATACCCGGTACCGCCAAGTATATATTTCTTATCAATTGAAATACTCACATCAAAATCGCCCCATACGCCGTAGAATTCCCGGCCAACATACGGAGTAGGATGCCAGCCTTCATAATCATATTCACACATTTTAGGATACCACTGGCTCATTGAGTAACGAACTTTTGAAGTAGGATTATCTCTTCCGCTCCTGCGTATCTGCAATGGTACTTGTGCTTCAAACTCCATATCAAATACCACTTTTGATTTGGGGGGTATGGCCTTATCCAGCTTTACTTCGAGGATCGTTTCCAGTACTTTGAAAGTTTGCGGACGGCCATTCATCTTTAATGAAATGATCTTCTGGTATCCGATTTCATCGGGTTTCAGATTCAGTATTCTGTCTTTTACCCGCTGATCCCAGTCCGGTCCACGACCGGCAACTATTGTTCCCTGCCTCCTGCTCCGGGTGTCCATCATGCTGCCCGGCTGAAAGGCATTAAAATAAAGATGGTAAAACACTCTTGTCAGGGTATCGGGAGAATTATTCCAGTATTCCAGTTTTTGTTTACCGGTGAATTGATTGGTCTGCACATTCATATTAATACTCATCACATACTTTACTTTCTGCTGCCAGCGGTCAGGCTGGGCTATTACTGCAGAAAAACAAAAAAAACTACCCAGTAAAAGATGACTTCTTTTTATCATTTGATACAATTTCAGTTTAGACGGTAAATTTCGGGAAAAGCTGTATTGAGAAAAAGCGAAAATGACAGATGGCAGCCTACTTTACTCCTTACCATGAAGAATTAACACTACCTCTCCTTTCACTCCTTTTTCTTTATAATAATCGCAAACCTCTTTCAAAGTACCCCGTTTATTTTCTTCAAACACTTTACTGAGTTCACGGCTTACACTGCACATTCTTTCTTCTCCGAAATAGGTAATGAATTCCTCCAGCGTTTTTACCAATCGCATTGGCGACTCATAGAAAATCATTGTTCTTTCCTCTTCAGACAATTGTTTTAATAAAGTTTGCCTGCCTTTTTTTACAGGCAGAAAGCCTTCAAAACAAAACCTGTTAGCGGGAATACCACTATTGACCAATGCAGGAACAAAAGCAGTTGCCCCTGGCAGGCATTCTACTTTTACTCCCACTTTAATACATTCCCTCACCAATAAAAAAGCAGGATCAGAAATACCTGGAGTACCTGCATCTGTAACAACAGCCATTTTTTTCCCTTCCAGTAACTGGCTTACCAAATGATGTAATACTTTATGCTCATTATGCTGATGATAGGGAGAAAGAGGTTTCGTAACCTGGTAATGATTTAGCAGGTGTGAAGTTGTTCTGGTATCCTCAGCCAGGATAAGATCCACTTCCTTCAGCACTTCCAGTGCCCGGAGTGTGATGTCTTTAAGATTGCCTATCGGGGTGGGAACGAGGTAAAGCATGGTTAATTGGTTAATTGGTGATTGGGTATTAGGCACCTAATTAACTAACTTCCTAATTGACCGATACCTCAAAGTACTCCATCACCGGGTTGCTCAATAATTTTTTGCTGGCCTCTTCGGCAATAGCTTTTGCTTTCTCGGGAGAATCAGCAGTTACCTGCAGGGTGATATTTTTTCCTACTCTCACATCTTCCACACCACTGAGGCCAAGGTTTTCCAGTCCACCCATTACTGCTTTCCCTTGCGGGTCAAGTAATTCTTTCAGCGGCATTACTTTTATCTGAACTGTATAGGTCATGCTATTTTATTTTTGAAAAGCAAAGATAAGAGAACATACACCACCACGATTACCGGCACTGCCAGCCATTTCAATAAAACAACTGAGAGTACCGCAATAATAATAAGCAAATAACGGGGTAAATTATTCTTTACACTATAGTCTTTGAATTTCATCGCCATCAGCGGAAGTGTGGATACCATCAGGAAGGAAAGAACAAACACCATTGCATAGAGAAACCATTTATTCAGCAACAAGCTGAATACCCATGCTTCATTTACATTCCAGTATATTAATGGTAATGATGCTACAAATAACCCAACAGCCGGTACAGGCATTCCTTTGAATGAGTAGGACTGGCTCTTATCTAAATTAAATCTTGCTAAACGCCACGCTGCTGCACAAGGCAATACAAAAGCCGGTAACAACCACAAAAAAGATACATCCAGTCCACCTTCTTCCTGTGCAAAACTCAAACGGAGAAACTGGTAAATGATCATCGCAGGAGCCACTCCGAAACTTACTACATCAGCCAGAGAATCCAATTGCTTACCCATTTCAGATGTGGCATTGAAAAGTCTTGCCACAAAGCCATCGAGGAAATCAACAACAGCAGCAATACTAATGAACAAAGAGGCCATCCATATTTTCTCAGGAATGTCAAGTAATTCGGTTCCTTCGGCACTTACATTTATCAAAATGCCGTTTTGCATCGTAAATACAATGGCCATACAACCGAAGAAAAGGTTCAGTAAAGTGAAGAGATTAGGAATTTGCTTCATGCCGGCAAGATAAATTTATTTTTTCATCAGCGCTTCTATCTCTTCTGCAGTAATGGGGATATTCTTCATCAGGTCCTTACTTCCATTTCGGGTTATCCAAAGATTATTTTCGATACGTATACCCATTTGCTCTTCTTCAATATAAATACCCGGCTCTACTGTAAATACCATTCCCGCTTTTATGGGTTCGGTCCTGGTACCCAGGTCATGTACATCCACACCGAGATGATGCGAAATACCATGATATAAATATTTGCGATAAGCCCTGTTTTCGGAATCCTCATTTTTTACATCAGATTTTCTGAGCAATCCTATTTTGAGAAATTGTTGTGTTGCTTCCTCTCCCACTTTTTCTGTATAGTCTACAATGCTGATGCCCGGCTTCAAAATACTTTTTGCATAATCATGCAAATGCAGACAGGCATTATAGACTGTTCTCTGCCGGCGGGTGAATTTTCCATTCACCGGCACTGTCCTGGTCAAGTCGGCACAATAGCCGCCGTATTCTGCCCCAAAGTCCATTAATATCAACTCACCATCTTTACATTCCTCGTTATTACTTACATAATGCAGTGTTCTTGCCCTGTCGCCACTGGCAATGATGCTTCCATAGGCAGGACCTGTTGCCCGCTGACTGAGAAATGAATGAAATATCTCCGCTTCAATTTCATATTCCATCACTCCTGGTTTAATGAACTGCAACAAACGACGGAATGTATTGTCGGTAATATCTATCGCCTTCTGCATAACTTCTACTTCCAACGCCGTTTTGATACCCCTCAGTTCTTTCATGATTCGGGCTGCCCTCAAATAATTATGCAGCGGATACCGGCTTTTCATCTCGTCAATGAAACGGTAATCCCTGCTTCTTACTAAACTGGCTTTACGGTCATTTTCATTGCTGTCGAGGTAAATACTATCTGCTAAGTGGATCCAGGGCTGCAGCAAGCCATCAATACTGTCCAGCCAAACAATTGTTTTCATGCCGCTGATCGACTGTGCTTCTTTCACCCGCAGTCTTTTTCCATCCCATTTCTCTTTTAATTCATTGGGGCGAACAAGCACCAGCACTTCCCTGTATTTCGGATCGGGGTTATCCGGGAATAAGATCACCATACTATCTTCCTGGGTGATACCGCTCAACCAGAACAGGTCGCTGTTTTGTTTGAAAGAATAGATCGCATCACCATTGCTGGGCACTTCATCATTACTTACAAAAATGGCAATGGAATTTTTCTGCATCTGGCGAACAAACCGCTCCCGGTTTTGTGTAAAAATTGCTGGGTTTAATGGTAGATACTTCATACGTTTTTTCTTAAATCATTTGTTTATCACAAAAAGCATTTAAAGATAGGAAGCCTGTTTATCCGGCGGCTGACTTTCATCACAAATCAGTTAATCACAGTAAAAATCAGAAATTTTTTAAGTTCCAATCTCTGTTTTTAAATCCTATCAAATATAAGTCAATGAAAATGAACGGGAAACACCATTTTGGCGATAATTATTAGGACAATATTAATGTGTCATACTAACACTTGTATGTAAAAATTTGACTTTAGATATTACCTTTGTCCCTTCAACAAATGCGATTGTAATATATGTCAGTACCTACCACCTCTTTTCCGACCCAACATTTATCTAAGATTGGCCTTAAGAACACAGAATCAATTCATTATCAGTTAACTCCCGAAGAATTAGTACAGGATACACTACGTATCGGTGAGGGAGTTTTAAACGATACCGGCGCACTGGTCATTCAAACAGGTGAGTTTACCGGCCGTTCCCCAAAAGATAAATTCACGGTGAAAGATGAAACTACTGCAGACTTTGTACACTGGAACGACTTTAACATACCCATTGAGCCTAAATATTTCAACATCATATTTGATAAGATCACTGGTTACCTGAACAGTGTGCCTGAAATATGGGTGCGGGATTGTTATGCCTGCGCCGATCCCCGTTTTCGCCTGAATGTAAGAGTGGTTAATGAAAAACCCTGGAACAATCTTTTTGCCTATAATATGTTCCTTCGTCCTAATGAAGAAGAATTGGAGAATTTCAAACCAGACTGGCATGTAATCTCCGCTCCGGGATTGAAGCTCGATGCTAAAGAATGCGGTACCCGTCAGCATAATGCAGCAGTAGTATCCTTCAAACATAAGATGATATTAATAGCCGGCACAGGTTATACCGGTGAAACCAAGAAAGGAATCTTTACGATACTCAACTATATTTTGCCTCACGAGAAAAATGTACTGAGTATGCACTGCAGCGCCAATATGGGCGATGACGGAGACACAGCCGTGTTTTTCGGACTTAGCGGTACAGGCAAAACAACACTGAGTGCAGACCCTAACCGTAAGCTGATAGGTGATGACGAACATGCCTGGACCAATGACAGCATTTTCAATTTTGAAGGAGGCTGCTATGCAAAGACAATTAACCTGACCGAAGAGAAAGAACCAGAGATATACAATGCTATCCGCCCGGGTGCACTGGTGGAAAATATTACATTCTTTACTGGTACAAACCGGATCAATTTTGATGATGGATCGGTTACCGAAAACACAAGAGTTTCTTACCCGCTTCATTTTATCAGCAATGCACAGGAACCATCTATTGGCGGATTACCCAAAAATATTTTCTTTTTAACCTGTGATGCATTCGGCGTATTACCTCCTGTTTCCAAACTCACGCCGGGGCAAGCCATGTACCAGTTCATTTCAGGATATACAGCTAAAGTAGCAGGTACTGAAGCCGGGGTAACAGAACCCAAACCTACTTTTAGCGCCTGTTTTGGTGCACCATTTCTTCCATTGCACCCGGGTAAATATGCGGAGATGCTTGGAAAGAAAATGCAGGAGAATAAAGTAAATGTTTGGATGATCAATACAGGCTGGACAGGCGGACCTTATGGTACAGGTCACAGAATGAAGTTGAAGTATACCAGGGCTATGATCACGGCTGCTCTTGAAGGCAAACTGAATGATACGGAATTTGCCATCGACCCTGTTTTTGGTGTTGCCATACCCCAGGCATGTCCTGATGTACCTGCTGAGATTTTAAATCCCCGGAATACATGGGCTGACAAAAATGCCTATGATGAAAAAGCAAAATACCTGGCTGGTTTGTTTGTAAAGAACTTTGCCAAGTATGCGGATGGTGTGACAGCAGAAATCCTGGCTGCCGCCCCTAAGGCATAACTATTTTTATACTGGACGGTTATTTGATATTTTACCCTGTTTCATTCAAAGTGAGACGGGGTTTTTATTTTATTTAACGACCGCTTACATAGCTGGTAAAATTTTTGCTACAACTTTACGTTGTTAGATCGTCTATGAACAAACTGATTTTTTATACAGTATTCTTCTTTCTCCCTGTTGCAATCACCGCACAAACTGCAGACGAGGAGTTATTGGAATGGAGTTCTTCGAGAAGATTAAACTGGAATGATTATAAAGGAAAACCAGATCCTGCCAGTGATGCTGCTGCTACCACCACCACCTACCTCAGTATTGAATACAAGATCAGCAGCTCTGACTTTGGTTACCAGATAAAGTCCCGCTTTTCCAAAAATCGGTCCTGGGGGCTGCATAAATCAGATTATATACTCAGTCATGAACAGGGGCACTTTGATATTGCCGAAATATTTGCCCGAAAGCTTCATAAAAAAATGAGTGAGTACAACTTCAATAAAAGAACTTACCAGAAAGACCTGAAAAAAATCTATGAAGACATTACAGATGAAAAGGAACAAATGCAAAATGATTATGACAGGGAAACCCGGCACAGCATTAACAGGGAAAAACAGGCTGAGTGGCTGAAGAAAATAGAGAAGATGCTTAACGAATATGCGAACTGGGCCGACTATTAAAACAAACCGTACAATTCTGCATCAACTTTTCGGATGATGTCACCAAAATCCTCATCCCGTTCTGCAAATTTGTTTTTATCTACATCAATGATAAGCAGTTTACCTTCCTTATACTCGCCTATCCATTTATTATAATACTCATTGAGTTTTTTCAGGTAATCGAGCCGGATATTCTCTTCATACTCTCTGCCTCTTTTCTGTATTTGCCCTACCAGTGTTGGCACTGAGGCATTCAGGTATATAAGCAGATCAGGCGGCTGCACCAGTGTTTTCAATGTTTGGAAAAAGTGAAAATAATTATCAAAATCCCTTTTGCTCATAAGCCCCATTTCATGCAGGTTAGGTGCAAAGATGTTGGCATCCTCGTAGATTGTTCTGTCCTGGATAACAGTTTCTGTTCCTTTCTGAATATCCACCAACTGGCGAAGACGGCTGTTCAAAAAGAAAATCTGAAGGTTAAAACTCCACCGGGGCATATCCTCATAAAAATCCATGAGGTAAGGATTATGGTCCACATCTTCAAAATTGGGAATCCACTTATAATGCTTGCTGAGCATCTCTGTCAATGTGGTTTTGCCGGCGCCGATATTTCCTGCAACGGCTATGTGTTTCGGTTTCTTTGCTTTTGCCATGCCCCTGATCCGCCAGAGAGCGGAGAATTTTATAGTTCTAAAAAATGAATAGGCGTTAAAAGTATTGAATTCTCACTATTCAAATACCGGTAAAAAAAATAAATCAAAAATATTTTAACCCGATAGCCTCTCTTACCAATTCCATAGTGGCCCTGGCGCTTTTACGGGCCTTTTCGGCTCCTTTCTCCATTACTCCTTTCAGGTAGGTTTCATCATTGCGGATTGATTCAGCTTTTTCCCGGATAGGAGCAATAAACCGGACCATGTCCTCACCCAGTTGCTTTTTCATATCACCGTAGCGAATGGTGCATTTATTAAAATCCTCTTCAAATTTTTGGATCACCTCATCAGTACTAACCAGCTTCATCAGCAGGAAAATATTTTCGATATAATCTGGTTTAACTGAACCTGGTTCTGTAGGGCCGCTGTCTGTTTTAGCCTTCATTACTTTCTTGCGGATCATATCATCATCATCAGACAGGTATAAAGTGGCAAACTGGTTTTCACTCTTACTCATTTTCCCGGCCCCATCAAGACTTGGCACTTTTACCAGCTCACTGCCATAATTAAATGCCTGTGGTTCCGGAAACACTTCACCATAGCGGTGATTGAAACGATTGGCAAAATTGCGGGCCATTTCAAGGTGCTGCTCCTGATCTTTGCCGACTGGAACATACAATGCCCGGTGAAGAATAATATCAGCTGTTTGTAAAACAGGGTAGGTTAGCAAACCGGCATTTACATTATCAGGATGCTGCCTTGCCTTGTCCTTGAATGTTACTGTTTTCTCCAGCTCCCCTTTGTAAGCCATCATATTCAGGTATAAATACAATTCTGACGTTTCATATACATGGCTTTGGCAATACAAGGCTACCTTATCGGGGTCTAATCCACAAGCAATATTCTCCGATAATACACGATGAACATTTGCTTTCAGCTCCTTAGTGTCGGGATGGGTGGTGAGTGAATGAAGATCAGCTACCATAAAGTAACATTCAAACTCATCCTGCATACGAACATAATTCTTCACTGCACCGAAGTAATTACCAAGATGCAGATAACCGGTTGGCCGGATACCACTCATTACTATCTCGTTCTTCTTTCCCATGCGGCGGCGAAGATAAGAAAATGAGGTCTGATGAGGTAAAGCAGGATGGTTGGCTAAGAATCCGGATTTCCGGCTGCTGACTTCAGGCTTCTGACTATCTTTGTTTTATGGAAGTGAACGATCAACTGGTGGAAAAACTGGCTCATCTTTCCCGCCTGCAGTTTAATGAATCGGAAAAAGCTGAAATCAAAAATGATCTTCAGCGGATGATAGGTTTTGTGGAGAAACTGAATGAATTGAACCTGGATGGGGTTGAGCCATTAATGCATATGAGCGAAGAAATGAATGTGCTGAGGGAAGATGAAATAAAAGGCTCTGTTAGCCGGGAAGAAGCTTTAAAGAATGCTCCTTTGCATGACGACCAGTTTTTTAAGGTTCCCAAAGTGATAAAAAAATAATATGACACAGGGTATCATTCATTTGGAAAATATTCAGAAAAGTTACTTCATGGGTAAACATGAGTTGCAGGTGCTGAAAGGTGTATCGCTGGATATTTTTAAAAATGAATATGTAGCGTTAATGGGGCCTTCAGGCTCCGGTAAAAGCACACTGATGAATATCATTGGTTGTCTTGACACACCAACTGCCGGCAGGTACATTTTGAACAATAATGATGTAAGCGAAATGAAAGATAATGACCTGGCAGAGGTGCGTAATAAGGAGATTGGTTTTGTCTTTCAGCAATTCAACTTATTGCCACGGCTTACAGCTGCTGAAAATGTTGCACTCCCTTTAGTGTATGCCGGCATGAGTCGCAAATTGAGAACAGAGAAAGCGATGCAGGTATTGGATATGGTAAATCTTACTGACAGAAGCCATCACAAACCGAATGAACTATCTGGCGGACAATGCCAGCGGGTAGCAATAGCGAGGGCATTGGTAAACGATCCTTCGATCATCCTGGCCGATGAACCAACTGGAAATCTTGATACCAAAACCTCTTACGAGATCATGGAAATTTTTAATAAAATTCATAGTAACGGCAATACTATTGTTTTGGTAACCCATGAAGAAGATATTGCCAATCATGCCCATCGCATTGTCAGGCTCAGGGATGGTGTAATTGAAAGTGATAAAAAAAATGAAAATGTAGGGGAATATACACATCATTAAAAGTGTGTAAAAGTTCATCCCTTTTCGTTTTCGTACAACCTTTCTTTGATAACATTTGTTTTTACATATTACTCCGCAATACCATGGCATTTAAAATTTATACCAAAACAGGCGATAAAGGAACTACCTCACTGATTGGTGGAACAAAAGTTCCTAAATCGCATCTCCGTATTGAAGCATATGGTACAGTAGATGAGTTGAATTCTTATATCGGGCTTTGCCGGGATCTGCTGACAAATGACAACAGCCGTTCGATTTTGCAGGAAGTTCAGGACCGGTTGTTCACTATTGGATCTTCCCTTGCATGTGACCCGATAAAAGAGCCTAAGATGCGGATACCTGATCTTAAAGAAAAAGATGTAGAGCTGCTTGAAAAGGAAATGGATAAAATGAATGAAGGCATTCCTGAAATGAAAAGTTTTATTCTGCCGGGTGGCCATACTACTGTTTCTCATTTACATATAGCCCGTTGTGTTTGCCGACGGGCCGAACGTTGCTGCGTAAGACTGGAACTGGAAAGCCTGGAAGTAGAGCAGATAATTCTGAAATACCTCAATCGCCTCAGTGATTATCTTTTTGTACTGAGCCGATACATTAGTCACCAGTTAAATGCCGGAGAGATACCCTGGAAGCCAAGAGTTTAACTTTATCACTGATGGCGGCCCTGCATATCAATTTAAATTTTACTATTTTACCAACCATTTTATCTTCAGATTCGACATGTAATAAGTATCAGCGCTTAGTAATTCGTAAACTGATTATTCATGAGGTCGCAATTATTTCTGATTATTACAATACTGCTTTATACATTCAGCAGTTGCGAACCATCGCCAGTTGATCCGCCACCCGGAGGACCTGTAATTTTAAGAGACACTACGATCGTAAATATTCCTTACGGACCTGATGCCAGTCAAAAACTGGATCTTGGCCTGCCTGCAAACAGAACTTCAAATACACCGCTTGTGGTAGTGGTACATGGCGGTGGCTGGGCCACTGGTGATAAAGGAGAGCTAAACTGGCTGCTCAACGGTTTAAAACAAAGAGGATTTACCGTCGCTAATATTAATTACAGACTCTCTCTTAATTCCACCGATAATTATAAAATGCAGGTAGACGATCTGGATAGTGCCGTTCAATTTACCCTTCGGCAGGCAGTCCTGCATACTTTTAATGGGCAGAAATTATACATCACAGGACATAGTGCCGGTGGTCATCTTGCTCTTTGTTATGCCTATACAAGAAATGCGGCAGGTAAAGTAAAAGCGGCAGGTTCATTAGCAGGTCCCACAGATCTGTTTGCAATGTCATATTACAATTTCAATATTTATAACCCATTATTAAATCCCTACCTGGGAATGCCTTTAATACCTGTTACCTCTGCCTCTGAACAACGTTATAAAAACTGCAGCCCGCAGTACCAGGTAACTGCATCATCACCTGCAACTATTTTCTTTCATGGAGAACTTGATATTATTGTCAATCCTGATCAAAGCAGTGGCCTGTATACAAAACTGGGAACACTAAATGTTGACAGAAAGTTGATCAGTTATCCGCTTACTTTTCATGACTGGTGGGCAGATGGTGTAAAAGTGACAAATACGCTGGACGAACTAAAAACATGGTTCAATAACCATCCTTAAAGGCCTATTATCAAACGATCTTTCCGTCTTTCATATGCAGCAGCCTGTCACTAAGCTGTGCTAATTCCTCATTGTGTGTAACGATCAGGAATGTTTGGTTGAACTTATTCCGAAGATCAAAAAAAAGCTGGTGCAATTCTTTTGCATTAGCAGAGTCAAGGTTACCTGTAGGCTCATCCGCAAAAATGATATCCGGTTTATTGATCAATGCCCGGGCTACGGCCACTCGTTGCTGTTCGCCGCCTGATAATTGATTAGGCTTATTCTCCATACGTTGAGATAAACCCAGCATAGTCAGTAATCTCTCCGCCTCGGTTTTTACCTCTGCTTTCTTTCTGCCGGCCAGCCAACCGGGGATACAAACATTTTCCAATGCGGTAAATTCAGGCAGCAGATGGTGAAACTGAAAAACAAAACCAATGTGTTTATTCCTGAAAGCAGCCAGTTTTTTTCCGGTTAATGTACTGATTACAGTATTATTCATACTTACCTCACCCATATCTGCCCTGTCCAGTGTACCCAGAATGTGTAAGAGTGTACTTTTCCCGGAACCGGAAGGCCCAACAATAGAAACCACTTCGCCCTTGCTGATCTGCACTTCAACTCCTTTCAGCACTTCCACTGTTCCGTATCGTTTATAAATATTTTTCCCCGTAATCATCACCCAAATATCTGCAAATAGAACCCCACGGCAAAACCGCAATTGTGATACTCAGGCATTTTTTAAGAAATCCTTCAAAAAACCGTGTACAACTAAGGATTTGGAAAATTCGTTAATACAACTACATTTGCGGAAAATTAGGGGGTACACAGATAGCAACGGAGTACCAAAAAACCTTATTCAAAAAAACAAAAACCCTGAGAAAAGATGTTTTGGACTTTAGAATTAGCCTCGTACCTGGAAGATGCACCATGGCCGGCCACCAAAGATGAGCTGATAGATTATTCCATCCGTTCAGGCGCCCCCATTGAAGTGGTAGAAAACCTGCAGGAGCTGGAAGATGAAGGTGATGTATATGAGACCATTGAAGACATCTGGCCTGATTATCCTACACAGGATGATTTCCTGTTTAATGAGGACGAATACTAATCCTCCGTTAATTACTTTTCTCAACAGTTTTTCCTAGAGTTTCAAAGTCTTTCTCAGTTGGCCTGTACTTCAGTCGTGTAACTTCCTTGTACACTACATTACCTGTATGGCCATTTATCACACTGACAATCTTGTTGGCTGAACACTGTATATAACTATAGTAGTAAAAGTCTTTATTTGCCTGTAATATTTTATTGTTTAACTCTTCCCTGCTGACCAATTTTATTTTGTACGGATAAGCAGCTATCATATCCTCCACGTATTTCACGGTAATTTTATATGGCTTTGATTCATGATCCAGGCTTTCCATTGTCAACCCATCTTCTCCATACCAATAATTTGGAACATACAAAGTGTCTTGCTTGAGTTTTGTAATTTCAGCGGCAGAGCTGTTTTCTTCCAGCAACTTGGAGGACTTACCCTCACCAAGCTGGCTGCTCACATACTGTATCATATTCTTGATGTTCCCGGGGTTTCCATTCAGGTACACATATTTAAAATCGACATCGGCCAGATCATAGGTTGACTCTTTTTTGTAAAGAATGCCGGATTTTTTCAGATCTTTCTTAAATGCTTTTTCTACTTCATCCTGTCCGCCGTAAGTAATGGTCTTTAAATATAATTCGGCCCTTGCCACCATATCCAGTTCATTTTTTGATGAAGGGCCGGGATTATTGGAGGCTTCAAGACTGAGGTAATAATAGTCGTTACTGAAAGTTGTGCCCTTGTAATCACGTTGACCCGCCCAATAGCCTCTTATATACTGTGTTGTTTTTGACAAAGAGGATACCCGTAGAAACAGGTTGCCGGGAATAATTAGGCTTGCGTCTGGTTGGCCGTAAGCAAAAACCACTTGGCAAAGCTTCCAGTTTTCCCGTACGATATTCATGATTTTTTTGGAATGGGGCTTGCTGGTATCACCCATATACACATACAGTTTATTGTACTTGACTGCCGGGTACCATTTTGGAGTTGTGATCTCAAACTGGGCGTCGGTTTTTTTAGAAAAAAGAAATGCCAGTAACAAAAGGATGCTTATGTTTTTTCTCATATACACTGATTTTAGGTTACGGATTTCCCATTTTTTCAATTACAGCTTGTGTAACGCCGGTAAAACTGAATCCGCCATCGTGAAATAAATTCTGCATAGTAACATAGCGGGTCATATCGCTGAACATAACCACACAATAGTTAGCACAATCTTCGCCTGATGCATTACCAAGGGGACTCATGGCTTCTGCATAATTGATAAATCCGTCAAACCCTTTTACCCCGCTACCGGCCGTTGTTCTTGTGGGTGATTGAGAAATAGTATTCACCCTCACTTTCTTTTTATCTCCATAATAATACCCGAACATCCTTGTAACACTTTCCAGCAACGCCTTGGCATCAGCCATTTCATTATAATCCGGAAACACCCTTTGCGCAGCGATATATGTAAGCCCCACCACGCTGCCCCATTCGTTCAACGCATCCATATCCCAGGCTGTGCGTAAAACTTTATGAAGACTGGTGGCAGAAATATCCATGGTTTTTTGATTCCAGTCATAATTCATTTCTGTATAGTGTTTCCCCTTCCGGACATTCAGGCTCATGCCGATAGAATGCAGGATAAAATCAATTTTGCCGCCAAAATGTTCCATTGATTTTTCAAAAAGGTTCTTCAGGTCATCCATACTGGTCACATCTGCACCGATAACAGGGGCATTGCCGCATTGTTCTGCCAGCTTATTGATTTCGCCCATCCGCAAGGCAACAGGCGCATTGGTCAGAACGATCTGTGCCCCCTCCTGATGACAACGCAGTGCTGTTTTCCATGCAATTGATTTTTCATCCAGTGCGCCGAAGATGATTCCTTTTTTTCCTTTTAAAAGATTATATGCCATGACAGTTGTTTTTGTGGCGGTAAAAATAAGAGATATTTCTAAGCTGCCGGAAACAGCATCTTAATAATAAAAACAAGCAGAAATGTATACGTAAAGATCAGTGCCAAAACAGCACACAGGTAAAACAAAAAATTTCGCATCGATTCCTTTGGCTTCATCACCTGTTGCAGGTATTTATAAATCATATACACAGGTATAAGTGACAGAACGATTATACCAAGAATGAGTATAGCTTTTAGTTTCAATTGCAACGGTTTTTATTTCCCAAATGACAGTTGCAATATAAGATTGTTGCTTTTATGATGAAAATCATTGACCGGTTTGAATTCGCTACTTAATACTCCCCTACCTTTACCATATATCCCACTCAATTTTTATGCTTCAGTTTATACTATGAATGTAAGGACAATATTAACCGGAACCGGCTGCTATATACCCCCTGTCGTAAAAACAAACAAGGATTTTGCCTCACAGGAGTTTTATGGAGAAGATACTCACCGGATCACTACTCCAACAGAAGAAATCGTAGAAAAATTCCAGGGAATAACCGGTATTGAAGAAAGACGATATGTACCCGATGATATGAACTCTTCTGATATGGCTGTTATCGCCTCTAGGTTAGCCATTGCTGAAAGCGGTATCAATCCCGAAGAATTAGACCAGATCATTTTGGCCCACAACTTTGGCAATGTTATCAAGCATACCATTCAGACTGATGTACTGCCGGCACTTGCCTCAAGGGTAAAACATAGTTTAGGTATCAGGAATCCTAATTGTGTAGCGTATGACATTTTGTTTGGTTGCCCCGGATGGGTACAGGGTATCATTCAGGCAGATGCCTATATAAAAGCAGGTATTGCTAAAAAAATACTTGTGATAGGAACTGAAACATTAAGCCGTGTACTTGATAATTATGATCGAGACAGCATGATATTCTCTGATGGCGCCGGTGCATCCATAGTAGAAGCAAGACCGGCTTCCGAAACAAACAGCGGCATTCTTTCATCAAGTGTACAAAGCCATTGCCTGGATGAGGCCTATTATTTATACCTGGGAAAAAGTAACTATCCTGGTGCTGACCCAAAGATCCGGTATATCAAGATGAAGGGTCGCAAAGTATATGAGTATGCTATGCAACATGTACCGGCAGCTATGAAAGACTGTCTTGACAAAGCAGGTATACCAATCAGTGAACTCAAAAAAGTTTTCATCCACCAGGCTAATGAAAAAATGGATGAAGGTATTATCCGTCGTTTATTCAAGTTGTATAACATCAAAGATATCCCTGAACATATTATGCCTATGAGTATCCATAAACTGGGTAATAGTTCAGTAGCTACCATTCCCACCCTCTTTGATATGGTCAAAAAAGGGTTATGGGATAAACATGAATTGCAGACCGGAGATGTTATTATGTTTGCCTCCGTTGGAGCTGGCATGAATATCAATGCAGTTTGCTACCGCATGTAATGCCCGGCAGCAGCCACTTCCTCTCTTTCCTTTATCTTCGCAGCAATTAAAAGAAGCAAGCGAACATGACGATTTCTTACAAATGGCTGAGTGAGTATTTACCTGTAACTGTTGACCCTGAAAGATTGAGCCGCATCCTTACTTCGATAGGCCTGGAAGTAGAAAGTATGCACAAATATGAAGAAGTAAAGGGAGGATTGCAGGGCTTATTGATCGGAGAAGTATTGAGTACTGAAAAACATCCTAATGCCGATAAACTTACACTTACGAAAGTAAATGTGGGTAACGGCGAGCCATTACAAATTGTTTGTGGGGCGCCTAATGTAGCTGCCGGACAAAAAGTAGTAATAGCTACTGCAGGTACAACTATCTATCCAACTACAGGCGACCCGCTGACAATGAAAGTTGCCAAAATCCGCAATGCTGAGAGCCATGGAATGATATGTGCAGAAGATGAGATAGGACTGGGGTCTTCTCATGCCGGTATCATGGTATTGCCCGCTGATACAAAGATTGGTATGCCAGCTGCTGATTATTTCCAACCATATGAGGATATAGTATATGAAATAGGACTCACCCCCAACCGTATGGATGCCATGAGCCATTGGGGTGTGGCCAGGGATGTGTGTGCTTATTTAAATCACCACGACAAAAAAGACCTGAAACCAAAACTGCCAACCAGTAATAGTTTTAAGGTTGATAATACTTCCTTTACTATCGATGTAAAGGTTGAAAATTTCAAAGCCTGTTCCCGTTATTCGGGAGTAAGTATCGATAATGTAACGATCAAAGAATCCCCAAAATGGCTGCAACAAAAATTGAAAGCTATTGGACAGCGGCCAATCAATAATATTGTTGATATTACCAATTTCATTCAGCATGAAACAGGTCAGCCTTTGCATGCGTTTGATGCAGATGCAATTGCCGGAAGAAAGGTGATCGTAAAGAACCTGCCGGAGGGAACTCTTTTCGTTACACTGGATGAAAAAGATAGAAAGCTGAGTGCTGAAGACCTCATGATCTGTGATGAGTCAGGCGGTATTTGTATTGCCGGTGTTTTTGGAGGATTGCATAGTGGCGTCACTGAAAAAACAAGCAGCATTTTCCTGGAGAGTGCTTTTTTTGATGGCATTACTTTGCGTAAAACATCGTTCAGGCACGGGCTTCGTACCGATGCCGCCAGCCGGTTTGAAAAAGGCACTGATATTTCTGCTACTGTTAACGTACTCAAACGGGCTGCTAACCTTATAAAAGAGATTTGTGGTGGTGAGATCGCTTCCGAGATAGTTGATGTGTACCCGGAGAAAAAGGATAAAAGAGAAGTAGCTGTTAAATGGCATTATATCAAAAAATTGAGTGGCAAGAATTATCATCCGGATGCAATAAAAGATATACTCAACAGTCTTGGTTTCGAAATAATCAAAGAGGGTATCGATGAATTGAGAATAGCTGTACCCTATCATAAACCTGATATCAGCCTGCCTGCTGATATTGTAGAAGAGGTCGTACGAATTGACGGGCTTGATAATATTGAAATACCTGAAGCCATTACTATCACCCCGGCAGTGGAAGAGAATTATGCCAAAGAAGTATACCGGGAAAAAATAGCCAATCAACTGGCGGGGCTGGGTTTTAATGAAATGATGACCAATTCCATCACTAATGCCGCCTATTATTCAGAAGATGAAGTGCAAAGTATGGTGACAATGAAGAATAGCCTCAGTGCAGAACTAAACATTCTTCGTAACTCACTTTTTGAAACCGCTCTTGAAGTGGTAGCACACAACCTCAATCACAAAAATAATTCGCTTCGTTTATTTGAGTTTGGAAAAGCGTACAGCACATCCGGGCCGGGCATATATGCCGAAAACGAAGGGCTTTGCATAGTTATATCGGGCAATAAAAATGCTGACAGCTGGAAGCAGAAAGCTGCATCTTCCGATTTCTTCCTGCTCAAGGGAGCTGTGGATACAATACTGAGATCACTTGGCATAGTAGCTTATTCAACGGAAATACTGCAGGTACCAAAACTGGATAATCATATTGTCTACAAATCAGGCGGCCTGATTATTGCGGGAGCCGGCGAAGCAAAAAAAGCGATACTGGATAAATTCGGGATCAAGCAACCAGTATTTTTTGCAGGACTCAACTGGCAGTTATTGTCTGAACTGGCGGCAAAGCAAACAACCATTATACGGGAGATACCTAAGTACCCGGCTGTACAAAGAGACCTGGCCATGATCGTTGCTAAGGATCTGGCATGGGAGAAAGTACAGCAATCCGTGCAAAACATTAAGCTAAATAAACTGCAGGACATTAAACTCTTTGATATATTCGAAAGTGAGAAACTCGGTGCCGGGAAGAAATCAGTGGCTATTAACTTTACATTCCTTGATGAAGAAAAAACCCTGACAGATAAAGAGATCGATGGGTGGATGAATAAAATAATGTCAACCCTGGAAAAAGATTTACAGGCGGAGATCAGAAAATGAGTACTACAGAGCAACATCTGAAACGAATACAGGATAAACTTCAATTACTATTGAAGCAGCATGCTGCATTGCAAAAAGAAAACAGCAGATTACATGAGGAACTGAAAACTGCTAACCAGAGAACCTCGGTGCAACAGAAGAATGTGGAAGAGTTGAAACAACAGGTAAGTGTACTAAAACTAAATACTGGTGAAATGAGTGAAGTTGATAAAAAAGAGTTTGAAAAAAGAATAAATAATTACCTGAAAGAAATTGACCGTTGTATCGCTTTGCTCGGTGAGTAGCTATACCCGCTTAACCAGGTTCATTTTCATTTCATCACCGCCCTGCGAAAGCTCCAATGTATACCTGCCATAAGGCAGATCATTTAACCCGGCCCATGTAAGTTCTTCTTTTTCTTTGGCAATGTTTTTTTCCAGGGTACGACAGACACAGCCAGTATCGTCTTTTAAAACACCACGCAGATGGTTACCCTTGGGAGCAGTAAGTTGCAGTTGCAATGCATCAATAAAGTTTGATGACTTGATTGTAGCGAACATAAAGGCAAACGTTTTTTGATAAAAGCGTTTCCCACAGTGTGGACCTTAACTTCCTAGCTTTCAACGTGTAAATGGATTTCCTGTAAAGAGGCATCTAAGCTAATAAATGAATTTTGAAAATACAAGTTTTATGAGTGAATTAATTGCAATCTCCGCCCTGATAGGCGACAGAACCTACCGGATAAAGATCGACCCGAAGGATGAAGAAGTGGTAAGAAAGACCCTAAAGACCATTAATGATAAGATCATTGAGTTCAAAACACAGTTTGCCGGCAAGGATATGCAGGACTATATCGCTATGGTAATGATCTGGTACGCTACTGACCAGCAGACTGAAAAAAAGGCGGGAACAGATAGTGAAAACGTTACTGAAAAATTGAACGTTATTGAAAAACTGCTTGATAGCCAGTTAAATGAAAAATAAGGACTCCTTGTAAAGCCTTATTAGTAGTAAGTAGCAATTGCTGAAACATCTAAACCCTTTTTCCTTCACCGGCCTTGCTTACCCTGGCCTTAAGCTCTTCTCCTCTCACATTCCTTGCAATATCTTTCCTTCCGGATCTATCAGCAGGTATGGTATAAAAGGAACTGCAATTCCTGATTTCGCCCATTAAGCCCTGTTTTGTATCTTCGTTGATTACATAAACTTCTGTAATCCTGACAGATGCAGGTATGAAGTTTATATTAAAAAATAGCATTGTGCAACAATTAAACAAAAACATTCATGGATCCGAATATACTATCCGTCATTATAGGCGCAGCTGCCCTTATTGTGGGCATCATAGCGGGTAAGCTGATTTTTGCTAAAAACACCCGTAAACAAATTGATGAAGCTGAACTGCAATCGCAAACAATTCTGAAAGAAGCTGAACTCAGAGCTGAGACAATCCGGAAGGAAAAAGAACTTGAGGCTAAAGAAAAGTTTGTGCAGATGAAAGCTTCCCATGACAGGGAGATTCTTGACAAAAACAAGAAAATTAACGATACAGAAAACCGTATCCGCCAAAAAGAACAATCCATTAACCAGAAAGAAGGCAACCTTGAAAAGCAAATAAAAGAAAATGAAGCTATCAAGGAAAATCTCAGCCGTCAGATCGAACTGGTAAACATCAAAAGAACTGAGCTGGAAAAACACCAGGAAGAACATATAAGGCGCCTGGAAAAAATTGCTAACCTCTCTGCAGAAGATGCAAAAGCCCAGTTAATAGAAAGTCTTAAAAATGAAGCCCATTCAAAAGCATTGGCTTTGCAACAGGAAATAATTGAGGATGCCAAACAAAAAGCCGGAAAAGAAGCCCGAAAGATCGTTATACAAACTATACAAAGAACAGCTGCAGAACAGGCCATTGAAAATTCTATCACTGTTTTCAACCTTGAAAGTGATGAGATAAAAGGGCAGATCATCGGCCGTGAAGGCCGGAATATCCGTGCTATCGAAGCAGCTACAGGTGTAGATCTCATAGTAGATGATACCCCTGAAGCAATCCTGTTATCAAGTTTTGATCCGTTGCGCAGGGAAATTGCCCGCCTCAGTTTACAAAGACTGGTGGCAGACGGCCGTATTCACCCGGCCAGGATTGAAGAGGTAGTTGAAAAAACGAAGAAACAGATTGAAGAGCAGGTAATGGAGATTGGAGAAAGAACTGTTATTGAACTGGGGATTCATGGACTCCATAAAGAACTGGTAAGAATGGTAGGGCGGATGCGTTTTCGTTCTTCTTACGGTCAAAACCTGCTGATGCATAGCCGGGAAACAGCCAATCTTTGTGCAACCATGGCTGCAGAATTGGGCTTGAACCCTAAACTGGCAAAAAGAGCCGGTCTGCTTCATGATATTGGCAAAGTGCCTGATGAAGAAAGCGAATTAAGCCATGCCCTGTTGGGGGCAAAACTGGCTGAAAAATACGGTGAGAACCCTGCTGTGGTTAATGCCATCGGCGCACACCACGACGAAATGGAAATGCAGTATGTTATTTCGCCCATCGTCCAGGCCTGCGATGCCATCAGTGGCGCAAGACCCGGAGCCAGGAGAGAGATCATGCAGCAATACCTGCAGCGAATCAAAGACCTGGAAAACCTGGCTATGGCTTACAATGGAGTAGAAAAAGCCTATGCGATACAGGCAGGTCGTGAGTTAAGGGTAATTGTAGAAGCTGACAAGGTTTCTGACCAGGAATCTGATAAACTTTCTTTTGAAATCGCTCAGAAAATACAGACAGAAATGACATTCCCCGGGCAAATAAAAGTGACAGTGATCCGGGAAAAAAGAGCAGTGAATGTGGCCCGATAAAGGGTAAATTGGGTATTGGCTATTAGTTATTTAGGGCTGGGATTGAGAAAATCGAAATTTCTTACCTAATTAACCAGTTAACTAATTACTTTTTACCAAATTTCCCCTTACCTTTGCCCTCCCTAAAAATAAGGATTATGAACGCTGTAGCATATGTACATGAGCAATTATCCGGTAAAAAAGAGTTTCCGGCTTTCAAGCCAGGTGATAATATTACCGTGAATTACAAGATCATTGAAGGTAATAAAGAAAGGATCCAGTCTTTTAAAGGGGATGTGATCAAAAAACAGGGTACAGGCCATACAGCCAGCTTCACTGTTCGTAAAATTTCTGACGGAGTTGGAGTTGAAAGAGTGTTCCCTTATTATTCCCCTAATATCGAGTCTATTGAAATGAACAAAACAGGCCATGTTCGCCGTGCTAAATTGTTCTACCAACGCAGCCGTAGCGGTAAGAGTGCCAGGATCCGTGAAAAACGCCAGGCTGTTGCCGAAGTAGTAAAGTAATATTACCCAATATATTGGAAAAGCCCTGACTATTCGTCGGGGCTTTTTTGATTATACACCGGGTTTTACTAATTATTATTCCTTTATTTTTCAGTACTTAGTATCTTTGGTTTCTAATTTTTTCAGACTATGATACAACCTACTTTACTGGGTATGCTGGGCACCAATGAAATCATCATTATCCTGGTTATTGTTTTGCTTTTATTCGGAGGCCGCAAGATTCCGGAACTTATGCGTGGCCTTGGTAAAGGTGTTCGTGAATTCAATGATGCCAAAAGCAATGTGAAGAAAGAGATCGAAGAGAGTGCCAGCGATGTAAAAAACTCCGTTAAGGAATAATTTATCTTCTTACACACTATTTTCTCTAACCAAAAAAGCGACCGCTTTTGTTTGAATTCTCTTCCATTGAGCAATATCATGCCCAATTACAGGAAGGAAAGGTTACCTGTTTACAGGCAGTTGAATATTATCTGCAACAGGCCCGTTCCCGTCACTCACTGAATGCATTTGTTGAGGTATTTGAAGATGAGGCACTGGAAAGAGCAAAGCAACTTGATAAGAAAAGAAAGGCTGGTGGTGCAGCCGGTAAACTTCATGGTGTAGTAATTGGATTAAAAGATGTGATCTGCTATAAAGATCATAAGATATCTGCTGCCTCTGCTATTCTCAAAAACTTTACTTCAATTTATTCAGCTACCGCAGTAGAACGATTGCTGGCGGAAGAAGCCATTATTATTGGCAATCTAAATTGTGATGAATTTGCTATGGGATCCACCAATGAAAATTCAGCATATGGCAAAGTGTTGAATGCACTGGACGAAACAAGAGTACCCGGTGGCTCATCCGGCGGTTCGGCTGTTGCAGTGCAGGCTGGCCTTTGCATGGTTTCTTTAGGGAGTGACACCGGCGGATCAGTCAGGCAGCCGGCTGACTTTTGTGGTATTATAGGATTAAAACCAACCTATGGCAGGATATCCCGCTATGGTTTGATCGCATATGCCTCATCTTTTGACCAGATCGGGATTTTTGGTACTGCCGTTTCCGATATAGCACTGCTGCTTGAAGTAATGGCCGGTGCAGATGAATTTGACAGTACCGTTTCACATAAAGAAGTTCCGGCTTATTCAACTCAGTCAATCTCCGATAAGAGTAATTATCGGTTTGCCTATTTTGATACCGCATTGAATCATCCAAGTCTTGATCCGGAAATTTCTTCTTCAATCAAACAAAAGATCGGGCAATTGAAAGAAGATGGTCATGAAGTATCAGCTGTTGATTTTGATTTGTTGGACTACGTTGTCCCGGCCTACTATGTGCTCACCACGGCTGAAGCGTCGTCAAATCTCTCAAGATATGATGGCATAAAATATGGGCACCGGACAGAGAAAAAAGATATCGATCTGACTGAATTTTACAAGTTGACCCGATCCGAAGGATTTGGCAAAGAGGTGAAACGACGGATCATGCTCGGTACATTTGTATTAAGTGCCGGTTATTATGATGCCTATTTCACCAGGGCCCAAAAGGTAAGGCAGCTGCTCTGCGATAAAACAGCTGAGATCTTCAAATCTTATGATTTTATTATAATGCCAACCTCACCTGTCACCGCTTTCAAAGCCGGAGAGAAAATGGATAATCCCATCGCCATGTATCTCGCTGATATTTATACAGTAATGGCTAATCTTGTGGGTTGCCCTGCCATCTCACTGCCCCTTTTTCAACATAGTAATGGTATGTCATTCGGCTTGCAGGTTATGGCAAACCGCTTTGATGAGGTATCTTTGCTCCGTGTTTCTAATATGCTCAAACCCTGAACCCGGCTGTCAATCAGCAGTATGAGCAAATCAATTTAGTAAGCAGAAAGTGAGCACCATTACAAAAATATTATCCGTATTTGCCTGTCTTTGTTTGCTGTTGAATGTCAACGCAAGCAATACCCAGTTAAAAAGCCCTGCTGACCTTTCTCCTGCTATTGATACCACAATACAAAAAGATTCTATAGCCCCAAAACGACAAGCTCTCACTGATCCAAAACAGGGATTTACCAATCTTTTTGAAACAACCACTATTGGTGGGGTAACCGGAACAAGGCTTAACCCGATGGCAGTAAGCTTCGTCCAAAGCTATATTGCCAAATATGGCAAAGGGCTAAGGGATATGAAAAAATGGGCGAAGCCCTATTTTGACATGATAGATGTTATCCTGACACAGCATGGTCTTCCCAAAGAATTAAAATACCTGGCCGTTATTGAATCTGGTTTAAGGTATAACGCTATATCCTGGGCCGGTGCAGTGGGTCCCTGGGCTTTTATGCCTGCTGCAGCCAGGCAATATGGCCTTATAGTAATGACTGGTTATGATGAACGACTCGATTACTATAAAAGCACACATGCTGCAGCCCGTATGCTGACCAGTCTGTACCTGAAATACCAGGACTGGTTACTGGTGATAGCCGCCTACAACTGCGGACCCGGAAATGTAGATAAAGCCATAAAAAGAAGTGGTAGCCGTGATTTCTGGAGATTGCAATATCACCTGCCTACCGAATCTATGAACCATGTAAAGAAATTTATTTCCACTCACTATGTTTTCGAAGGAGAAGGCGGTATAACGACCGTAACCAAAGAAGAAACAAAGGAGCTGATGTTGAATAATTCATCAACCTTAAAGGAAGAAGAGCTTAAGAACAGTACTACTTATAAAATATCAGGCCGGTTTAATTCTGCAATTATTATTAAACATATTGACATGGAGCCAATAGTGTTTAACAGGTATAACCCGGGATTCGATGACACGATAGCCCTTCATGGCACTTACGAACTCCGTCTTCCAACGCAACAAATGAATTTGTTCATCTCAAAAAGGTACCAGATACTTGATGAGAGTATGCAATTATTGTTGAAGCCAGGCAATACACAATAAACGATTATAGGAACTATTTCCCTTCAAGAACATTTTTAATGGCCCCGGCTTTCAGCAAACATTCTTCCCACTCCAGTTCGGGGTCGCTGTAATAAGTAATGCCGGAACCTGCCTCAAATGAAAGATACTTTGCAGTTGTATTATACATGATGCTTCTTATCACTACATTAAAATCAAAATCACCACCGGGTGAAATATACCCCACTGCACCGGAAAATATCCCCCTCCTGGTTCTTTCATATTGTTCTATCAGTTGCATTACTCTTTTCTTCGGCGCTCCGGTCATTGAGCCCATCGGGAATGTTGCCCTGATGATTTCAGAAAATTTTATTTCAGCCTTCAATTCTCCACTTACAGTAGATATCATCTGATGCACCTGGGGGAAAGAATAAACTCCATATAATTCATCAACTCGTACTGTCCCCTCTTTACAAACCCTTGACAGGTCATTTCTTACCAGGTCAACCACCATCACATTCTCAGAACGGTCTTTGGCGCTGTTAAATAATTCATCCTTGCTTTTGTTATCTGCAAATTCATTATTCAAAATTCTTTTTGAGGTTCCCTTGATAGGTTGCGATAAGATTTTATTCCCTTGTCTCTTCAAAAACCGTTCGGGGCTGGCACATAGCAGCCATGCATCATTGATCCTGTATAATGCAGAAAAGGGATTGGGAGAAATAAGACTGAGTTTGTTATAAACAGCCAGCGGGTCAATTAAACATTGCTCAGCAAAAAATTCCTGGCAAAAGTTTATTTCGTAACAATCTCCCCGTAAAATATGTTGCTTCAACTTTTTTACAGTTGATATATACTCCTCTTGTGACAACCGGCTTTGTATATAAAAAGCTGCCTGGTTATGCTCAGTATTTATCCTTGTTTCTTTTATTTCTTTATACACCATTGCAGGGTCTTCCGCTTCAATTTCTATCTCCTTTTCCGACAAACGTACTACCACTTCAGGTTCAAAGAAGAACAGATCAGGAAATTGAATGTTATCCGGGTTTGACGAGGAGAGTTGTTCTATCTCATTTTTCAGGTCATACCCCAAATGTCCGAATAACCAACTGTCCTTTTCATCAATAAAGGATTGTAATTGCTCCAGTGCATTGCCTGCGCCGGTTGCCAGTTGTCGCTTTACACCTGCTGCAAGCAGGCATTCCACTGCATGTGGTTCCAACTGGTATTGATGATTATCCAGAAAACAAAAAGTGTTGAACCGTTTTGCCCAGTTCAACACTTTCTTTTTAAGCTGTTCAAAATCACTTACAGTATAAACAGAATTTGTAAGGATCGTATTACTCAATGGTTGCGAACGTATATGCTCAGTTAATAATCGTCGTCATCTTCCTCATCATAATCTTTATCATCAAAAAGATCTTTAAACTCATCGTCTTCAAATTTAAAATCTTCCTCATCTGCACCTTTCTTGGTTACACCTGCACCGGCGCCACCGGTAGCTTTCTTCCCTTTTGATTTTGGAATATCAAACTCATCAAAATCAGGATCCCACTCTTCCTCTTCTTCAGGCTTATCCCAATCATCTGTTTCCTCTTCTGCATCATCGTCATCATCTTCATCATCCTCTTTTCCTTTCTTCGTTGTTGCTTTTCCTCCTTTCTTCGAAGGTTTCGCATCCTCGTCCTCATCTAACTCATCATCTTCATCATCCTCTTCCTCTTTTTTCTTAGGTTTCGGCGCAGATTTTTTTGCCGCTTCTATTTCAGAAGCAGCTTTTACTTTACCGGTAGTTGTTTTTTCCTTTGCTGGTTTTATGGACATAGTTTAACAGGATTAATGCTGTAAAATTTCAGCGAAGTTTTTAATTAGCCAAATTTTTAAAATATTTTTTTTTCTATCCCGAAAGCCCCTTTTGTTACTCAACAGGCTTTGTATAAATGATGATTATTTCACCTGTATTATCTGGTCTCGTCCCGGTCCGTTGGAAATATAATGAATATCTACGCCGAGGTATTTATTGATAAAACTAACATACGTTTTCGTAGTATCAGGCAACTCTGCGAAAGTTTTAGTTGCACTGGTAACTGTATTCCAGCCGGTAAATCCTTTGTAAACCGGTTCTGGCTTTTGGCGGTCCATCTGGAAAGGTATTTCCTGGCTCTCTTTTCCGTTTATTTTATAGGCCGTACAAACTTCTAATTCCTTAAATGCATCTAATACATCTGCCTTTGTCATGACAATCTTTGTCACACCATTTATCATGCAGGCAAAATTCAGGGCTACCAGGTCTATCCAGCCACAACGACGGGGTCTGCCGGTAGTGGCCCCAAACTCATTTCCGATCTTTCTCAGCTCTTCGCCTGTTTCATTTTCTAATTCTGTCGGGAAAGGTCCACCGCCCACCCGGGTGCAATAGGCTTTTGTTACTCCAATCACATCCCTTATCTGCTGAGGTGCAATTCCTAATCCGCTGCAAACACCGGCAGAAATGGTATTGGAAGAAGTTACATATGGAAAGGTTCCAAAATCAATATCCAGCATACTGCCCTGTGCCCCTTCTGCAAGAACCCTTTTGCCGGCTTTTATCTGGTTATTGATAAAATACTCTCCATTGACAATATTCAGTTCTTTCAAAAATTCAAGGGCTTCAAAGAATTCTTCTTCCCAGGCAGTAATATCTTCCTGGAAATTATAATTATCCAGCAGCCGCTGATGTTTCAGCCGCAGTTTTATATACTGTGTAGTAAAATTCTTATCCAGCAGATCTCCTACTCTCAATCCATTTCTTCCGGTCTTGTCCATATATGTAGGGCCAATTCCTTTTAAGGTAGAGCCTATCTTTTGGTTACCTTTTGATAACTCAGCGGCCTTATCCAATGCCCTGTGAGTTGGCAAAATAAGATGGGTACGTTCTGCAATAAACAAGTTCTTCTTCAGGTCAATGCCGAAAGAAGCAACGGTATCACATTCTCTTTTAAGTGTCACCGGGTCAAGCACTACTCCATTGCCGATCAGGTTGACTATTCCGGCATGAAACACACCAGAAGGAATCTGGTGTAATACCACCTTTTTATCATTTACATATAATGTGTGCCCTGCATTAGGACCACCCTGGAAACGGGCCACCACATCATAATCTTTGGCAAAAAAATCAACGATCTTCCCTTTTCCTTCATCGCCCCACTGGAGGCCAAGTATTA
Organism: Chitinophagaceae bacterium; assembly: GCA_016786885.1. Classification (GTDB taxonomy): domain Bacteria; phylum Bacteroidota; class Bacteroidia; order Chitinophagales; family Chitinophagaceae; genus JJ008. The sequence continues at coordinate 101,722 of JAEUVO010000008.1, forward strand.
CATCAACCATGATTCAGTTATCAGTTATTTTTTCATTGCCCCTTTGAAATTGGCGGGCCACCTGCCGTAGCATTTGCGAAGGCAGCGCAAAAATACGGGTTCACTAAAAAGCCACCGAATTAAATCGGTGGCTTTCTGTTTATTTTATTCCCATTCAACAGTAACTTATCAACGGGAGAAAAAAGATTACCTGGTGTTCATTACCTTATGAGCATCACGGTTCCTTTTTTCGTTATTATCCTGTTATCCTTTGTCAGGCCTTCGATCATCCAAACATACACTCCACTGGCCTGCTCTGCACCACCAAAACGACCATCCCAGCCATCATTCAGTTTGGTAGTGGAAAACACCAGCTGGCCCCAGCGGTTAAAGACCCTGAAATAGTTGTAACTCTTCATGCCCACCGGGAAGGGAGTGAATTTATCATTCTTGCCATCATTATTGGGGGAAAATCCGGTAGGCACATAAATATCCGGGCCTTTGTACACTCTTACTTTTACATAACCCTCCCCACGGCAACCGGCAATAGTGGAAGTAATTACCTGGTATTGTATATCCTGCCCGATAGCACCTACTGTAACAACAGGATTAGGAATTGTTGGATCACTCAACCCGACTGATGGGTTCCAGCTATAATTGATCACATCACTATCTGACGGTACCGCCAAAAGCTGGAACTGGTCTCCCGGGTAGCCAATGGTATCGTATGGGAAGGTCTTAACTTTTATTGGTGGTGTTACATCAATACGCATATCATCTGTAACAAGCGAGGCACAACCATTCGCATCAGATATGATAGAAAGAGTATATACCACATCCTTGGAAGGTGTAGAAAGCGGATTAGCGATAGCTGCATTATCAAGGTAGGTAGATGGTGACCATGAATACTGGGTACCGCCGCCAGCTGCCTGCAACCTGTAATTCTGACCATAACAAATAAACCCATCAGGACCGGCATTGGGCACAGGAGCAGCATTTACATTCACCACTACTGTGTCATTGGCACTGCAACGACCCAACGTAGCAGTAACAATATATTGAGTAGTTACAGTTGGGTTGGCAACAGGATTAGGAATAGTAGTATTGCTCAGTCCGGTTGCCGGTGTCCATGCAAATTGTGTGGCATTAGAGTTTAGCTGCAATTGTGTCGATTTGCTTTCACATATCGTAGGATCTGCCTGTTGTGTGAAAGCCAGGTTATTGGTCAACCCTACCGTAGTAGTAAAGCTGGTCGTGCAACCCAAATTATCTTTTACCGTTACTGTGTAGTTACCCGGTGCGACATTAAACTGGTTGGATGGCTGAAAATTAATTCCATCAATTGAATAGGTGTAGGTGTTGTTTCCGCCAGTGGCAGTTACTACTATCGTACCATCATTACCGCCATCACAGCTGGCATTGGTAGTGGCTGAGTTGGCTGCTAACACAGCAGGCTCTGTTACTGTGGCATTCTGGGTAGAGATACACCCGTTCGCATCCCTGATAGTTATCGTATAGTTGCCGGCAGGAACACTAAACATATTACTGCCCTGCCAGGTTGTTCCGTCTATTGAATACTGGTAAGGAGAAACACCTCCGTTGGCTGCTACAATCAGGGTGCCATTACTCTGTGCATTACAAATAGCAGCAGAGGCGGCTACAGAAGTAGCCAATGCAGTAGGTTCTGCTACAATGATTGACAAATTACCCTGGCAACCGCTGCCTTCTCTGAAATAAACAGTATAGGAACCGGCCGCAAGACCATTGAATATATTACTTGCCTGCCAGGTAATTCCATCTAATGAATACTCAAAAGGAGCTGTACCTACTGATGGTTGAGCCACAGTAATGGTGCCCGTAGCACTGCCATTACACAAAGCATCTGTTTTGGTGGCCGTGGTTGCAATGGGCGGGCCGGCTGCAATACTAGTTGACAATACCGGAGTGATACATCCAAAAGCATCGGTAACCACAACATTATGATTACCTGCTGTAACATTATTAAAAGTATATGGAGATGGACCAGTTACAGGAGGCGCTCCGTCAAGAGAATAAGAAAAAGGTGCTGTACCTGTTGTAGGAGTAACAGTAATTGATCCGTTAGAGGCTCCATTACATAGAGTAGGACTTGGAGTTATGGTCGCCTGCATTTGAGTCAGGTTCACCGTAACAGTATCATATGAAATTAATTGCGCCGGAGAGCCATCGCAAGCTGAATAAGTAGTTCTTACTACAAAATTTGTTGAACTTCCAGCTACACAAACATTCGGAAAACTTAGATCAAGCAAACCGGCAGTTGTGGTAGCCGTGTCAGCAGTAGCTACCAATGCTCCCCCCATAGTCAGTAACTCAGATACAACATATCTTGACGTACCTGCTGATGGGATAAACTTATAACCGGTATTAGTTTCATTCCAAACTGTATTGTTTTTTCCTGGTGCAGCAATAGCCTGATTTTGGTTCCAGTTCTGAATTCCAAGAATTGCTCTTCCCGCATTAGTGGATGAAGCACATGATTTCTGTTGAAAAAATATTTCTATTATCCCGGTTGACTCATGCATTACCATTTGAAATGTATTGGCCGGAATCGGACAGGAAGCTGCGGGAACTCCAAACACACCGATATGATAATAACTAACAACAAATTTTCGGCAAGGAGCCGTTCCGATTACCTCCCATTGTATCTTTCTTGTTGCCGGGCTGGCCACCGTTCTTGGATCTAAATCTGAATAAGCACCCATGATTGATGCCCGGGGATAGTAAGTAGAACCCGAATTGCAAATTGTTCCCCCGGCAAACGGAATAGGCTGAGTTATAGGCCAGGCATTACTACAAGCCGCATTAGCAGGGTCAAAAGTAACTATGCCATTAGAGCCTACAACTGCACTTGTATAGGATTGTCCGTAAAAACAAAAAGTAAAAGGCAGATTAATAAGATTGCTATACTGGTCATCATTATACAAAGCCAGATCGGTTGCCCCTGTAGGTGTATTATAAGGATAAGGAGCATATGGCGTTGTGACCAAAGTATAATCTAGAGATGATTTGATATGAGGGATCTGAAAGGTTAGTGCATTACAAATTTGTGAGCAATCTCTATTGATAACAGCTCCATTGATATTTGTAGGAATACAGTTTTGTGCAGAAATTTCTTTAGAAAAAAGAAAAACAAAGCCTAGTACGGCAAAAACTTTCAACAGTCTTAGTCTCATAAAAAACAGATGCAGTTGGTATGGTAAAATCAGTTCCTGAACGGCCTTCAAGATAAGCAAAAAAATGCGTTTATGCGGGGTTTTGCAACCTGATTGTGGACAAAAAGGGAATAGGGGAAATACGATTAGCTTTAATTGATGAGTATCAATTCTCCTAGGAAGGAATATCTTCCATATCATACCGCTCTACTGATTCAATGCCCGGCAATTTCAGCAGGTTCTGCACCAGGTTATCCAGTTCTTCTTTGTCATGCACATACAGCCGGATATTACCTTTGAAAAGTCCTTCATTGGCTTCAATGGTAAGGGCAGCAATATTTATCTTCAGTTCACCCGATATCAGGTTGGTGATCTTGTTCACCACACCCACATCATCCATACCTACGATCTTAACCCCTGTAAGGAATGATATCTCTTTATTCTTAGCCCATTTTGTTTTTACCACCCGGTGTCCATAGTTGGCCAGCAGTTTGGCTGCATTAGGACAGTTGGTGCGGTGAATGGTAAGTCCTTTCCCGGTAGTTACAAATCCAAACACATCATCTCCCGGAATAGGCTTGCAGCAATTGGCCAGGTTGTAAACTATCTTATCACTGCTTTCTCCAAAAATGATGAGCTCAGTATCCTTCCTGTTATTGAGTTGCCCGGGAATATATTCGGGTTTATCCGGATACAGTTTCAATGGTTTTGGCGCTTCTATCCTGTCGCCGGTCACTTTAAAATCTTTCAGGTCTTTCAGGTCGATATTCTTTACGGAAACCTGGTAAAAAAGATCAAGATTAGAACCGAGCTTATACCAATGCACCAGTTCATCAATATTATGCTGTGACATGGAAGCACCCATACCTTCCAGTTTGCGTTGTACGGCATACTTGCCTTCATCCGCCACTTTTCTTTTCTCTTCTTTTAATGCATCCCTTATTCTTCCCTTTGCTTTGGAAGTAACCACAAAACCCAGCCAGTCTTCGGATGCTTTTTGTTTATTACTGGTGATGATCTCCACCTGGTCGCCACTGTGCAGTTTATGACTAATAGGTACCAGCTTGTGATTCACTTTGGCGCCGATCGTTTTTACACCAATGGCACTGTGAATGGCAAAGGCAAAATCCAATGCAGTAGAACCAACAGGCAGCATCTTTACATCTCCCTTGGGTGTGTATACATAGATCTCTTCTGCAAGGAAACTGGTTTTAAAATCCTGAAGAAAATCAATACTGTCTGTTTCCTGGTTGGTGATCACTTCCCGTATCTGCTGAAACCATTTATCAAAGCGGCTCTCATCGCTGGTGCCTTCTTTATATTTCCAGTGTGCGGCCAGACCTTTCTCTGCTATCTCGTTCATACGGCGGGTGCGTATCTGCACTTCCACCCATTTGCCCTGCGCTCCCATCACCGTGGTGTGCAGCGCCTCGTAGCCGTTGCTTTTGGGATTGCTCAGCCAGTCACGCAGCCGCTCTGGTGAGGGGTTGTATTCATCGGTGATCATGGAATACACTTTCCAGCAGTCTTCTTTCTCCCGCTCCGGAGGCGAATCCAGTATCACCCGGATGGCAAAGAGGTCATACACTTCTTCAAACTCCACTCCTTTCTTTTTCATTTTATTCCAGATGGAGTGAAT
>JAEUVO010000009.1 GCA_016786885.1 Chitinophagaceae bacterium
CCGTACACATCCACCAGTATCTGGAAATTGTGTGCCTTCATAATACGGGCAATGCCTTCATAAAAACCAGCGCCGGCTTTAGCTGCTTTTGACTGTACGATCTGGTAATCGTAATTATTATCATAACATGCATTCCAGATACCATTCCCAAATCCGGTAGTGATCTCGTATGTTTCCTCTATTACGTTTGGTGCATACGTACCAGAACGGGCCCAGAAGCCCATCCAGTTCTGGATAGGACCCCATTGGTTACCCACGATGGTACCTGTAGCATGAAGAGCCGCAGGCAACACCACATCATAAGACACGGTACTGTCTGTTGGGCTATTTGTGTTCTGGTTGATGTTAAACTGGCCCTTCCGGCAACCAGTTCCTGCGGCAATCAGGATTGCCGCAAGAGGAACACCATATATTAATTTTTTCAGTTTCATATCGTAGTTGTTTAGAGTAGTTAGGTTATAAGTTAAGATTTAAAGTTGCACCAAAAATCCTTGTAGGAGGTGTATTATCCAAACCACTTACACCCTGGGCATTACCTGTAGTATTAGAAAATTCAGGATCGGTCCATTCATTTGTCTTAGGCAGGAACATGAACAGGTTTCTTCCAGACAAAGTAAAAGTAGCACCTTTGATTGCATTCTTAGTAAATCCAAACCATTTGGCAGGAATGTTATAGCTAAGACTTAGTTCCCTTATTTTCCAGAAATCTCCACTTACAAGGTAATTTGTATTTGCACTGGTGTTAGTAGCCTGAGACCAGAAGTTATAACCACCACTTACCATATAAATGTTTGTGTTCTCTACGTATTTAGAACCATCCCAGTAAGAAGAGTTGGGCATGATGAACGGCTGACGGGCATTCTGTCCGCTTCTTTTTGAAATACCAGAGAAGTCCATACCTGTACCAAGGTTACCAGTATATATCTGAGCACCTCCACGGTAATCAGCTACCGCACTGAAAGTAAGATCTTTCCAGGTAATACCGAGGTTCAAACCAATCAGGTGATTAGGCTGTGTATGACCAAAGGGCTTAATAGTTGGATCAACCGTTGGGTAACCTGTAGAAGCATCTACAATTACACGACCCTGGTCATCTCTTACATAATCAGTAAGCTGGAAAGTGTAAGCAGGCATTCCTACGATTACATAGTTAGCATTACCAATACCTAACTGATCAACACCATCGACGATCTTAGTAACCTCGTTGGTCTGATAAGTATAGTTGGCTTTGAAATCAATTGATACATCGCGGATCTTCACCAGTGGTGTCAGTCTAAGGTCGAATTCAAGACCTTTATTAGTGAACGAAGCTGCATTCAATAATGCACTTGTAAAACCAGTAGCTCCAGAGTAAGCAACCTGAACTATCTGATCTGTATTATCCTGCGAGTAAGCTGTAGCCTCAATATTGATACGGTTTTTCAGGAAACCTATTTCAATACCGATCTCATTATTCTTTACAAACTCTGGTGTGTACTTAGGCAGACGAAGAACGTTACCTGAAGTATAACCTACCAGTGTACCGTAAGGGAATCCACCACCTAAACCATATGTATTCTCAAGAGCCTGAACACCCAGGTTTACGTTACCGGTTTTGGAGATAGCTCCACGAAGCTTCAGGTAAGAAACAACCTTACTGTTTTTGATAGCAGGTACTGCCTCACTCAACAATACAGAAAGGCTGGCTCCGGGATAGAAGAAGCTGATTGCTTTAAAATCATAATCATAATAATAAGCAAGGCGGCTATTCATATCATAACTACCAGTAACCTCAGCAAAAGCCCAGTTGTTATATCCAATTGACAGTTTACCGAAGAAACGCTGTAATCTTGATTTAAAATTACTTTCAGAAGCACCTGGCTCACCTTTACGTCCAATTACGTTGAACAGTGTCGGGAAAGCAAGGTTATTACTTGATACGTTTATGTTTTTGGAGTTTTCTTCACGGAAAGACTGACCTACTAAGGCATTGAAGTCAAAATTGCCAGCCTTTTTACGGATAGAAGCAAAGAACTCAGAGTTTATACGGCTTGATGTAGAAATACCATCACCAACCTGTGAAACGACATCACCAGATGCTGCACTACTCTTGTGGGCTACGTTTTTGGCAAAATCTGAATAAGTAAATGCTTCCGCTCTGCTTTTTGCACTACCATTAGAAATTGTAGCACCCAGGCGATAAGTGAACGTAAGCCAATTGGTAGCTTTAAAGTTCAGTTCAAAATTTCCGAAGATATCTTCTGTTCTTCCCACACTTCTGAAATTATCGATCATGAAGTAAGGGTTAAAGTAATAGTCGTTAAAATATCCGTTAGGATTAGACCAAAAATCATCTCTCCAGTTCTTAAACCTTGTGATAGGGATTTGCATTGGAGTGTTGATCAGGTTCCAGTATACAGTATAGTCACGACCATTACCAAAGCTGGAACCGGCAGTAACATCATAGTTACCTTTAGTGTAGTTTATGCTGTAAGCAGCTTTGAACCTGTTATATTCTTTGTTACCTGCCATGTGAACAGAAACCCTGCGGTTAACGTCTTTAGGCATGATACCCTGGATCAATACATTTTGTGCACTCAGGTAAAAATCACCGGTAGAGAATGAAACATCTGTCTGGTTGGTAATACCTGTATTCCAGAATTTCTTCTTCTCATTAGGAAGAGCAGTGTATTCTACAAAATATTGCTCGCCATTGGGGCCATCACGACCGATCTGGCGCATAGAACCATCGAACTCATCACCATAGCACTGGTTCTCTACTGGATCATATACACCATATCCAAACTGATCAACAGAAGAACCAGATCCAAACTGTGTTTGCATCTCAGGCATGTATGATACTCTTTCAACCTGTACTGTATGACCCACACTTACCTGTGGTTTTGTTCTGCTGCCTTTTTTGGTTGTAACCACCAACGCACCGTTAGCACCATCAGGACCGTAGACCGCTGTGGCGGATGCCGACTTCAAAATCGTTACATCCACGATATCGTTAGGATTGATAGAACTCAGATAACCTAAAGAAATGGGCACACCATCCAATATCAGCATCGGCTGGTTGTTACCAGTCAATGAACGGATACCACGGAGTGTGATCCTGGTGTCAGCAAACACACCATTGTTTACAGTCTGAATGTTCAATCCAGAAACTTTACCAGTCAAACCATTTTGCAGGTTTACTGATTTAGCCTGGGTCAATTCAGCTGCTTTTACTTTGGTAGTAGCATAACCAAGTTCTTTTGCCTGACGGGTTTGACCAAGTGCGGTTACAACCACCTCAGTACCAGTCAAAACATTTCTTTTAACAGTAATAGATACGGTGTTACCGGCTCCAACCGTTACAGTAGTGGTTTCAAGACCAGCGCCTGAAACAACAATTACGTCCCCGGTTTTAGCCAAAATGCGGAACTGACCGTTGTTGTCAGCAGCCACACCTGTACGGGTTCCTTCGATTCTAACGGATGCTCCAGGTAATGGGGCGCCAGTTTCATCGGTCACAGTACCGGTAATCGTCCGGTTTTGACCAAATGCTAAAGCAGAAAAAAGCATTAGCATCGTAAACAGTGATGCGATTTTTCTCATGTTAACGTTAATTTTTAAAATTTAAAAGCATTGATAATCAGGGAAAACCGTTAAATTTTCGAGGGTAAGGGTGTTTTTAAAGACATAGATGCCTCTAAAAATGCTGCGGCAAGTTAGTTTTTTTTTTAACAATTACTTAAAAGCCAGCAAAAAATATTGAACAACCATTAGTACTAAAACTGGTATCTGACCTGAAATTTTAGCTCAGATCGCTTGTTTCCTGGGATCTCATCAAGGCCTGAGCCAACCGATTCCCTGTTATTATATATAGTTTGTGCCCACCGCAGCCAAAAAGAGAGCTTTTTGCCCCAATCGTAGTTTAAATTAATATAGTACCTAAATCCTTTGTCGTAAAAAACAGGTATAGAATAGCTGTATAAAACATCATTCTCATAAGCGTAAATTCTTGAATTATAATCGTCTGTCTCAAAATATTGTACCCGGGTAACTACCGAAACAGGTTTAAGTACAGGCTTGTAAACAAAATCAAAAAAGGTTAAGAAGCCTTTTTCGCTTTTCTCCCCCTTTTTATCAAACCACATAAACTCCACCCGATATCTTAAGCCCAAGGCAGCATTAAGTCTATAATTGACATGTGTTCTCCAACTCTGCCGGGGTAGTGAAACAAGGAAGTTGGCCGTAGTGTTGTTATCGGGCTGGTTGGCCTTTTTGGTTTCAGCCCGGAATCTTGTATAAAGTTCCGCCTGTTTGTTAGGAGTGTATGTAACCTGCGTAAGAAAATCTTTACCATTTCCCGGAGCATCCACCAGGTATTTAAGCCATGGAAAAACAAAAATGTCTGCATAGGCATCTATTCTCCATCCCGCTGTTGGGCGAATGCTGATTCCCGTATAAAACCCGGTTTCATTTGTAGGGTAAGTATTTTCGGTAAATGCATTTCCATTAACCGCCTGGTAAGCTGCACTGATCGTTCGTTGAACAAACGAAATATCTACCCTTGGGTCAACACTTACTAATAGGCCATTGATAAATGCTATATTGAAATTTTTATCGGCAGCTGCTTCTCCAAACAGGTGAAGGTTCTTGTACGTATAACTATAATCAATGCTGAAATTACTCCAGTGCTTTCCGCTTATTGCATAAAGATTATATGGCTCATCTCTTTTCCGAACGGGTGATGAAAAACTGTAATAAACTCCATTCACACCTATATGCCACCGGTTCCTGAAGTAACTGATATTGCCTCCCGTTGTATACTGTGTAAGGCTGTTCCTGTCTGCTACTTCATTATCAGTTCTGTGATATCCTGATGTAAGAAACGAAGAAATGAAATCTTCATTATTCACAGTGTCAGCAGTAAAATTGGCGCTCAGCTTTCTTACAGAAGCAAAAACAGTTGCGTCAAATCTCCTTTTCCTGATAGTGATACCGGCCCCCCGGTGAAAATTAAATTCACCCGCAGAGCTATATGGACGGAGTATAGAGGACTGACGTTTTATCCCCATCACATCTACACTTTTTTTAAAGGCAAGGCTTTGCCATTGTATCAGGCCCTGGCCCATGTTAACAGTGAAATCACCAATAGCTAAAGATTGTATCGCTCCTATCTTCCTTACAAAAAGATGAAAAGAATAAAAATCAAACCCATTTTTCTGCGCTCCTTTTAAGAATTGCTCACCCGCATCCTTATCTGCCACTAAACCAAACTGCAATAAATTCTTATAAGTATACCGGTAACGGACAAAAATTCTTTGAGGGCTACCAAGGTATTTAGAGCCGGTTAATGAAGGATCAAATCCTTTTGCTTTTTCCAGTACCTGTGATAAGCGTAACAATAAACTATGCCCTCCATCGCTAAATCTTTTACCTGCTTCCTCTTTAAGTTTTAACGGTACAGTAATGCTAACGAAAGGCAAAATCTTTTTAATAGTTGCTAAATCCCATGCCGGTATGGCCTGTAATTCATAAATATGAATGAACTTACCCAGCAAGTTGCGATAAGAAATAAGATTAGCTATCTGGAGATCAGTTATTATCCTCAACTGTTTCAACTCTTCTGCATCAGCTATATTCAGGTCAAGGGGATTCTTTCTGAAATGTTCCAGATCTTGCAGGTAAGTATCATCTTCTGTTTCAGCCTGGTCAGCATCAGTAAGATTTTCCAATTGATGTTCCGTACTAACAGGTATCTCTTGTGAAAAGGTGAATGTAGCATAGTGAATGGTAAAAAAGAGAAGTACTATCGTCAGGATATTATTCACTCTTCTTTCTTGTCCAGATTAAAAATCAGTAAAAGACCCGGGGTGACGCCTAACTGCGGATGCCAACTTGTAATAATATCTAACCTGAATGACCGGATTGACAATCCTGCACCAACCCAACCGGATGAACTGGCAGATGATAATCCTGCTCTCACCAATACCTGGGGAATGAGTTTGTACTGGAAACCCGCATTCACATTCACCGGCTGATCCTCTTCTTTTTCAATTTCTGCGCTGACCAATAATTTTTCGGATGCTTCATACCCAAATCCGGCAGTATATACAGAGGGCAGTTTCTCCTGTTGATCTTTCCCAAATTTCCCGCCTATAGGATTATTAATGTGTACACCTGTATGAAATTTGTCTGTGATATGTATGATAGCGCCCAACTCTACACTGATAGCCGCTGCATTGCCATACCCTGAAATGTTTATCCCGTTATAATTGAATTGTGCCCCGATATCTGTTTTATTTCCCAGCTTTCTTCCGTAAGCCAACCCGATCTGGGTCTCATTATAATCACTAAATCCTGAATAGCCTGCTTTTAAACCAAAATTGCCGGAAGATGTGATGAGCCCGGCCACGGCCATATAGTTATTTAATTCCGAAAGCATGAATCTTCTTTCACCAAACAATCCTGCACCCGGATTTTTTATCTGTGCCAACGAAGCCTGGTTAGCTGTAAAGGAAAATATATCGGTATGATTAAAACTATATGCTCCAAACCCGGTATAACCAGCTGTTAGCGGACGTCGTAATATTTGTGCATCAGACACAGAAAATAGGTGGAAAATAACACCCAGTAAGAGACCAGATCTTAGATTCAAGTGATAAGGTTTTGCTGTAAGTTACATGGATGAGTAATTGTTTCAAAAAAATGATCCGGATTTTTAACTGCTCAATCATAAGAGCAACACAACACTTACCTTTGCGCTATGCAAATTTTAGATGGTAAGAAAGCATCCCAGTCTATCAGGGATGAACTAAAGATTGAAGTAGCGCAACTAAACGCCGAAGGTAAAAAGATACCCCACCTGGCTGCAATTCTTGTTGGAAATAATGGCGCCAGCGCTACTTATGTGGCTGCCAAAGTAAAAGCATGTGAAGAAGTAGGATTTAAATCAACTCTTATTCATTTTGAAGAAACGACAAGCGAAACAAAACTCCTTGATAAGATCAGGGAATTAAATACAGATCCTGATATTGATGGTATATTGGTGCAACTTCCTTTACCTAAACATATTTCAGATGAAGAAGTTATTAATACCATCGATCCTGAAAAAGATGTGGACGGTTTTCACCCAGTGAATGTGGGCAATATGGTGCAAGGGCTTCCCACTTTCGTACCTGCCACACCTCATGGCATCATGCTGTTGCTGGAGCATTTTAAAATTGATACCAAAGGGAAACATGCAGTAGTGGTAGGACGCAGTAATATTGTTGGCAGACCCATGAGTATTTTATTAAGCAGTAATACAAATCCCGGCAACTGCACCGTAACGATTTGTCATTCTCAAACAAAAAATATTAAGGAATTCTGTCTGCAGGCTGATATTATAGTAGCAGCACTGGGTAAACCAGAATTCATCACTGTGGATATGGTGAAAGAAGGGGCTATCGTTATTGATGTGGGTATTACAAGAATGGAAGACAGCTCCAAAAAAAGTGGTTTTAAATTAAAAGGTGATGTTCACTATGAATCTGTTGCACCTAAATGCTCCTGGATTACCCCTGTGCCCGGCGGCGTTGGCCCTATGACAATTGCTGCATTGATGAAAAATACTTATCGTTCCTGTATCACCAAAAACTAACCTGTCGATCTGGTTTATTAAATAACCAACCGAGATGAATGAAGTGTTGAAAAAAACAACTACGCTGCCGGTGATGGAACATTTCTATACCATCCAGGGAGAAGGATTTCATCAGGGCAAAGCTGCTTATTTCATCAGGCTGGGCGGATGTGATGTAGGGTGTGTTTGGTGTGATGTAAAGGATAGCTGGGATGCTAAGAAACATCCTGAATATGAAGTAGGAACCCTGGTAACGGAGGTTACTAAAACACCGGCCAAAATGATTGTCATTACAGGTGGTGAGCCATTGATGCATAACCTTGATGCATTAACAAAAGAACTAAAAGCCGCCGGCTTACAAACAAATATTGAAACTTCAGGAGCACATCCGCTAAGCGGTATGTGGGACTGGATCTGCCTTTCTCCGAAAAAATTTAAGGCCCCGCTTCCTGAAATTGTTCTTCATGCAAACGAATTGAAAGTTGTCATTTTTAATAATTCTGATTTTGAATGGGCCAAAAAATACGCAGCCCTCGTTTCTCCTCAATGCAAATTGTACCTGCAACCCGAATGGGATAAGGCTGCGCAAATGACCCCTCACATCGTCGACTATATCAAAGCAAATCCTGAGTGGGAACTGAGTTTACAGATTCATAAATATATTAACGTACCATAGGCCTGCTTTGCAGAAAAGCAACCTTTCCTTTAACAATTTCCTCTCTTTAAAGGAATAAAATTATTTTAGCTTCGTTATATAAATTCCAATTCTCTGTGATGAAAAGTTTTTTATTATTCATTGTATTCTGCTTCTCACTTCAACATACTTTTTCACAACCTTACGATCCTGGAAAAGTAAACAAGAAAGCGGTGCAGCTTTTTGACCAGGCTTATGAGAGAGCACAGGATGGCAATTATGCCAATGCCCTGGGTCTTCTATTGCAGGCCATCAAAACGGATGATAAATATGTGGATGCTTACCTGGCCCTTGGGAACATTTATGGCAAAATGAAGAATTATAAATCAAGTATTGAATTCTATGAGAAGGCTTTTGTTATTGATTCGAATTATACTTTACAGGATAAATTGCCTTACTCTGTGAATCTTGCCGGACTGGGTGAATTTGAAAAAGCATTATCAGCTGTAAATGATTTGTTGAATAAGAAAGCTCCGCGGAATCCTGTAACATTAGAAAATGCTTACAAACGAAAACGTTCTTATGAATTTGCAATAGAATATGCTAAAAACAATACTGAAAAAAAATATGTCTTCGCCCCGATAAATATGGGCGATAGCATAAACTCAGCAGAATCAGAATACTTTCCCTGCTTAACCATCGATGGAAAACAACTTGCTTTTACCAGGAAACTCAACGGACGCAATGAAGATTTCTTTTATAGTAACAAGATCGATACAGGCCACTGGGGAATTGCAAAACCTATGGAAGGTAATGTGAATACAGAGCAAAGTGAAGGAGCACAAAATATTTCGCAGGATGGCCAATGGCTGGTATTCACTGGTTGCTACCGGAGAGATGGATTTGGTGGCTGTGATCTCTATATTTCTTATAAAACAGAAAATGGCTGGAGCGAGGCCATCAATCTTGGTGGAAAAATAAATTCAGATCAATGGGAAGCACAGCCTTGCCTGTCGCCGGATAAAAGAGAATTGTATTTTACCAGCCGGCGCTGGGGTGGTTATGGCGGCAGCGACATCTATGTTTCCCGGATGCAGCCTAACGGCAAATGGGGAGAGCCCGAAAACCTGGGGCCGGGCATCAACACAACTGCTGATGAGCAATGCCCGTTTATTCATGCCGACAATCAAACGCTTTATTTCACTTCAGGATTCTGGCCTGGCTATGGCGATGAAGATCTTTTTTATGTGCGCCGGCAACCCGATGGATCATGGAGCAAACCGGTGAATCTTGGTTATCCTATCAATACTATTGACAGAGAAGGCACCTTGTTCATTGATTCGGATGGAAAAACAGCCTATTATGCCAGCGACAGAAGTGATTCAAAAGGCGGATTGGATATTTATAGTTTTGAGCTGAGAGAAAATGTTCGTCCCTACAAAACACTTTGGGTAAAAGGGAAAGTTTTTGATAAAAAAACAAACAAAAATTTATCTTCTACGGTTGAACTGATTGACCTGTCCAGTAAACAACCTGTTACAAAAGTTGAAACCGATAACGAAGGCGAATACCTGATCACTTTACCGGTTGGTAAAGATTATGCATTCAATGTTAACAGAAAAGGATACCTTTTTTATTCAGATAATTTCTTCCTGAAAGACAAAACACCGGATTCTGTCTATGAAAAAAACATAGGGTTGCAGCCACTGGAAACCAATGCCAGCATGATATTAAAGAACATATTTTTCGATGTAAATAAATTTGAATTAAAACCAGCATCACAGGCAGAGCTTGATATATTAGTACAACTTCTTACAGATAATCCTTCCATCAAGATTGAAATTGGCGGACACACTGATAATGTTGGCAAACCGTCCGATAATTTAACCCTGAGTATTAACAGGGCAAAAGCAGTGGTAAATTACCTGGTAAGTAAGAATATTCAAACACAGCGTTTGCTTGCAAAAGGTTACGGTGAGACCAAACCCATTGCAGATAACAAAACAGAAGAAGGAAAAGCTCAAAATCGTCGCACCGAAATGAAAGTGATCAGCCAGTAATCAAAAATGAGGCATTCCGCTTATATTTGATTTTTACACTTATCCTGCATATGCATCCCGACCTGCTGTACCAGCTATCATTGACATTGGTTCCCAACATCGGTCCTGTACAAGCTAAAATCTTGCTGCAACATTGCGAAGCAGAAGAGATTTTTCATGCTAAAAGATCTTTTCTCGAAAAAATTGAGGGTATCGGTCCGGTAAGAGCTGATTCCATAAAAAATTTTAATGGCTTTCACCTTGCAGAAGAAGAAATAAAATTCATAGAAAAGTATAAGATCAACCCATTGTTTCTTACTGATGAAGCGTATCCCAAACGGTTATTGAACTGTTATGACTCCCCTACTATGCTATTTTACAGGGGCATTGCTGATCTGAATGCTCCAAAAATTATTGCTATTATCGGCACAAGAAGTCATACTGATTATGCCAAACAGGTAACTGAAAAGCTGGTTAAAAAATTAAGTTCACTTAATGTTACCGTAGTAAGTGGTCTTGCATACGGTGTTGATGCCATTGCACATAAAGCAGCATTAAAAAATAATTTACCCACTATTGGTGTACTGGCACATGGTCTTGACCAGATATATCCTTCGGAACATACCAGCCTGGCAAGAGACATAGTAAAGAACAATGGCGGTTTATTAACCGAATTCAGAAGTAACACTAAACCGGATAAACATAATTTTCCCACCCGCAACCGGATCGTAGCTGGCATGAGTGATGTGACAATAGTTATAGAAACCGGGTTAAAAGGAGGCAGCATGATTACCACTGAGTTAGCTAATAGCTATAATAAAGATGTATTTGCCTTGCCGGGAAAAGTAACCGACCCAAAAAGTGCCGGCTGCAATTATCTTATTAAAAATAATAAGGCTATGCTGTTGACTGATGCGCAGGAGATAATTGAGATCATGGGATGGGAAGAAAAGAAAAAAAGTGATAGCAAAAAGCAGCGGGAGTTATTTATTGAACTTTCTCAGGAGGAAAAACTCATCGTTGATATATTGAAACAAAAGGAATCAGTACATATTGATGACATCAACAACCAGAGCGGCCTGAGCAGCAGTGCGGTGGCAGGGGCTATTCTCAGTCTCGAATTACAAAGTGTGGTACTATCTTTGCCCGGCAAGCTTTACCGGCTTGCCTGATGGCAGGCAACGATTCAGGTGCTTTTGTTGTCAATGTAATCAACCTTAGTATAGCGTAATGAGACCTTTTCATATATTCCATTTTTTTTTCTTTATCACCTTTGTGCTTTTTGCAAATCCCTTGCTGGCACAACCCTGCACAACATTGGGACAAACACCCTCAACAGCTTTTCCTGTATGCGGAACCACTACGTTCACACAGAATAATGTTCCCATATGTGCCACTAATGACATCTTTGTTCCTGGTTGCCCTGGCAGCGGCGCCGGAGGAGCCAGTTACCAAAATAAAAATCCTTTCTTTTACCGCTTCACCTGTTATGTCTCAGGAACTCTTGGTTTTTTAATCACCCCATTGGCAAATAATGAAGACTACGACTGGCAACTATATGATATTACCGGAAGAAACCCTGATGAGATTTTTACCAATAATTCACTTGTAATAACCGGCAACTGGGCAGGCACTTATGGACCGACAGGAGCATCGGCTTCTGGCATCAATGGTATTCAGTGTGCTTCAGATCCGGCTGCGGGTGCACCCACTTTTGCTGCTATGCCCACTCTTATCCAGGGACATGAATATATTTTAATGATCAGTCATTTTACAGATACACAGAGTGGCTATACGCTATCTTTTGGAGGCGGAACAGCGGTTATTACTGATCCCACCGAACCTCACCTGTTGAATGCTAAACCTGATTGTGACGGAACTAAGATCACATTAAAACTTAATAAAAAAGTCAGGTGTAACAGTATAACTCTATCTGGCAGTGAATTCAGTATCTCTCCTGCTGTTACGACAGTAATCGCCGCAGCACCTGACTCCTGTGCTTTTGCTTTTGACTTTGACGAGATCATTTTAACATTGGCAGCACCGCTGCCAAATGGCAACTACCAATTAGTAATTAATAATGGTACAGATGCTAACACATTACTTGATAATTGTGCGAGGGCTATTCCGCAAAATGAGCAGGTTCCATTTGTCTATGCAGTCCCGCAACCCATTTTTGCAGACAGTATTGGAAGAGTCGGCTGTGCATCAGATTCTGTAAAAGTCTATTTCCCAAAAAAGATCAGTTGCGCCAGTATAGCTGCTAACGGAAGTGATTTTTCAGTTACCGGCCCTGCACCCCTTACCATTGCATCCGCCTCAGGAAATTGTATCAATGGCAAAACAGATTACGTAGTGGTGAAATTCACCACCCCGGTCTATACCGGCGGCACCTATCAACTTACTTTAAAAGCAGGTAATGATGGTACTGTACTTATTGACGAATGCGGGCAGGAAACTCCTCTGCAAACCCTTCCCTTTAATGCGGCTGATACTGTAAATGCTGATTTTACTTATGCTGCTGTATTGGGATGTGAAAGGGATACTTTTATGTTCACTCACAACGGGGCACATAATGTCAACAGCTGGAACTGGACATTTAATAATACGATTACAGCTACTACCCAAACACATAATATTATTTTTCCTGCTACCAGTAGCAATACTATTCAGCTTATCGTAAGCAATGGTGTATGTAAAGACACTTCTTCTGCACAAATAGTTTTGAATAACGAAGTAAAAGCTGATTTTGAAATGCCCGATGTGATCTGCCCGGAAGATCCGCTGGAAGTAGTAAATACCAGCTCGGGACAAATAAGTTCCTGGTTATGGAAGTATGATGTTATTGGCAGCAGTACATTAGAAGATCCGCCCCCATTCCTGTTTCCTACTCTTAACCGGGAAGCTTACTATACAGTAAAACTTCTTGCTTACAACAGCAATCTTGGTTGTATAGACAGTGCCAGGAAAACGCTTACCGTTCTCGACCATTGTTTGATTGAAGTGCCCACTGCCTTTACCCCAAATAATGATGGCCTCAATGATTTCTTTCAGCCGCATAATGCACTTAAGGCATTGAATTATGAGTTCAGGGTGTTTAATCGCTGGGGGCAATTAGTATTTCAATCCCGTAACTGGAGAGAAAAATGGGATGGCAAAATCAATGGGGCTTATCAGACAACCGGTGTATTTGTCTGGATGTTAAGCTATACACACAAGGATACAGGCAAACAGGTTTTCCGTAAAGGAACGGTAACAGTAATACGCTGATAATTTCATTTGGGAGGTAATTACCCGTTGCGCTATCTTTGCACATGGCAACAAGAAAATCTTCCCCCAACCCCAATTCAACAAAGTTTTTTGGCGAAGGTCTCACCTTCGATGATGTATTGTTAATGCCCGGTTATAGCCAGGTTTTACCCCGTGATGTAGAGATCAAAAGTCAACTGACAAAGAACCTCACCTTAAATGTTCCATTACTCTCTGCAGCAATGGATACTGTTACCGAAGCAGCCCTTGCTACGGCATTGGCCCGTGAAGGTGGTTTAGGCATACTACACAAAAACATGTCAATAGAAAAGCAGGCCGAACAGGTACGAAAAGTAAAACGGAGTGAGAGTGGTTTAATCATTGACCCGGTTACTTTGCTTGAAGATGCTACCATCGGAGATGCTCTCCGGCTAATGCGGGAAAATAAAATTGGCGGCATTCCTATTATTGATAAGAATGGCAGACTCGTTGGCATACTTACCAACCGTGACCTTCGCTTTGAAGATAACCCGAAAAGAAAAGTAAGTGAAGTAATGACGAAAGAAAATCTGTTCACCGCCCCCGAAGGAACCGATCTGAAAAAAGCAGAACAGCTTTTCAAAAAAACAAAAGTGGAGAAACTGCCGATAATAAATAAGCAGGGCAAATTAACCGGCTTGTTCACTTACAGCGATATTCTTAAACTTAAAAGTCATCCTAATGCAGTAAAAGATTCCTTTGGAAGACTGGTGGTTGGTGCTGGTGTAGGTATTACAAAAGACTTATTAGACAGGGTGGCAGCATTACAGACAGTAGGCGCAGATGTAATAGCTCTTGATAGTGCACATGGACACAGCAAAGGAGTGATCGATGCATTAAAAAATGTAAAGAAGAATTTTAAAGGGTTACAGGTGATTGCGGGTAATGTAGGAACGGCTGCCGGCGCCAAAGCACTGGCAGAAGCTGGTGCTGATGCGGTTAAAGTCGGTATTGGTCCGGGGTCAATATGTACAACAAGAATTGTTGCCGGTTCGGGAGTACCGCAGCTTACAGCTATTATGGAGGCTGCTTCTGTATTGAAACAAAAGAATATACCCCTGATCGCAGATGGTGGTATAAGATATACAGGCGACATGGTGAAAGCATTAGCCGCAGGCGCCAACTGTGTGATGATGGGAAGCATTTTTGCAGGCACAGAAGAAAGCCCGGGTGAAACAATAATCTATGAAGGAAGAAAATTCAAAGAATACCGCGGCATGGGTTCACTCGGTGCAATGGCTACAGGCAGCAGCGATCGCTACTTCCAGGATCCTGAAGATGATGTAAAAAAGTTTGTTCCGGAAGGAATTGAAGGCCGGGTAGCTTACAAAGGATTGCTAAGAGAAGTGGTATATCAATATACCGGCGGCCTCAGGGCAGGTATGGGGTATTGCGGAGCAAAGAACATTGCCGAATTACAACAGGCCACTTTTGTACAAATCACCAATGCGGGTATGAGAGAAAGCCATGCTCATGATATTGAGATAACAAAAGAAGCACCGAACTATAGCAGAAGATAAACCCAGAAAAAAAGTCCTGTATTAAGTAATACAGGACTTCTCAATAACATTCACTGGTTAATTATTTTACCGCATAGTCAATTCTTATTGTAATTGAAGCTGTTTTATTTTTAGATGAAGTATTGAATGCTCCGCCGTAACTATAATCTTCATTACTGTTTTGTCCTGTTATCTGGAATACACCCATTGTCGCTTTTTTAATGTTTCCCAACCGGCTTCCTGAATTTTTAGCTATTGTTTCTGCCCGCTGTTTAGCATCAGCACTAGCCTTAGCCAGCAGGTCAATTTTTAGTTCAGATAGCTTGGTATAGTAATAGGATGGCGAAGAAGAATTGAACTCAATACCACTCTCGATCAATTCAGTTATCTCTCTTGAAATCTTTTCAACTTTCTCAATATCTTTTGATTCAACCGTAACATCCTGTTTCAGGTTATAACCGGTGAATTCGCTTCCTGTAATTCTTCCATTCTCATCATAACGGCTGGAGAATTCCTTATCGATTGACACAGCAGAAAAGACCATTTCTGCATCTGTTACTCCTTTTCCTTTCAGGTAATTCCTGATCTTACTTTCATCTTCCTTTAATTGGGAATAAGCTGATTTCAGATCCATCGTTTTCCGGCTGTAATTCCCGGTCCAGACGATCTGATCACTAACAAAGTCTTTTTCAGCCAGGCCGGTTACAGTAATCGTTTCTGTTGCTTTGTATTTGTACTTGTAGGCGTTTGCCAATAATAAAACTCCTGCAATTATTGCTATGGCAATAGCAATGGGAGATACATAATTTTTCATACTGCTAAGGTGTTAATGGTGGTAATTGCAGTATAAAAGTAATGAACGGAATAGTATATAATTCGTTAAAAGGATAAATATCTTTCAAAAAATATTCTCCTTCTAAAAAGACCGGCCGGAAAATCGGCCGGTCTTTTTAGAAACACCTGTTTATTCATCCCCTCCCACAATAAAAGTTATCATTTGCTTCCGGTAGGCCTTTACCTGGTGGCCATTCTGGATAGCAGGCTCCCATTTGGCTGACTTTTTTATTACCCTGATTGCTTCTGCCTCCATACCATATCCCACATTGGTAAGGGCTTTTATATCGCTAACCGTTCCATCCAGATCAACTACAAACTGGATGAGTACAGAATACCTGCCCGCCGGCGCATCATTGTAAACCGGTATTTCTGCATCCAAATTCCTTTCAAGGAAAGACTTCCAGTTGCCTGTAAATTTTGCATCTATCTCCACTGTTGTAAAAGGCCCTTCTGGCTCTTTCACTGTTTTAGCTTCCACTATTCCTTTTCCTTCACCAAGGGACT
This sequence comes from Chitinophagaceae bacterium, assembly GCA_016786885.1. GTDB lineage: Bacteria > Bacteroidota > Bacteroidia > Chitinophagales > Chitinophagaceae > JJ008. The sequence goes on from JAEUVO010000009.1 coordinate 16,396, forward strand.
GTGGTGGTTTTGATGTACCATCATCATCAATACCACTTTTTGTTTCCAGATCAATGTCCGCTTTCTCCAATGTTTCCTGGTCTGGGGGAGGTGACTGTACTTCATCATCAGGTAGTATCTCGGGTGTAGTAAATTTTTCTGTTCTTACCTGTTCCGGTTCCGGCTGTTTTCTCTCTGGTTCGGGTAAGGGCTCGGGTTCTTTTTCATCGGGTATATCGGCCAGTTCAATACCCGGTCCGATCCTGTAAGGGTTGTCATTCCTTTTCATTGAATTGGCCAGCACAGAGCCACCGATAGCAACAGAGGCAATAATACCAGTGATTAAAAGTGAATTCCTGACCCGCTTTGAATAGTTTTTACGAAGCTCATAGGCTCCATACTCTTTGTTACGTCCGTCAAAGATGATATCTATCAGCTCTGATGTGAGAATCTTGTTGGTTTGCATGGTTTATACTTTTCAAAAAAGATGAACACAGACACCCTTTCCATAAAACTATTTTTTTATGGAAATTTTAATTGTTGGTGTCACCGCCAACAACTTCTATTTTTACGAAAACAATTTCTTGAAACGTTTTACCAACTTATATATAGCAATTGGCGGGGGATTATTACTCTGGGCTGCATGGCCCGCTTCACCGCTTACCTTATTGATATTTTTTGCATGGCTGCCTTTGCTTTGGCTGGAATCAAAAGTGGAAAGCCGGAAAAAATTCTTTGCCCTTACGTATATAACCATGTTCATATGGAATGTATCTGCAACCTGGTGGATATGGAATGCTTCAGCACCAGGCGCAGTGTCTGCTTTCCTGGCTAATAGTTTACTGATGTGTTTTCCGTGGCTGGGTTTTAAGATCGCAAAAAAGTGGCTGGGCGAAATCCCCGGTTATATTTCTCTAATCGCTTTCTGGATGTGTTTTGAATATATCCATTTGCAGGATTGGGGGCTCAGCTGGCCCTGGCTCACATTAGGAAATGCATTTGCCATGCATCCTGAATGGATACAATGGTATGAATTTACAGGTACAAGCGGCGGTACATTATGGGTGCTGCTGGTAAACATTCTTTTATTTCTGCACCTAAAAAGCAATTTTTATCGTGAGGGGGAAAAAACATACAGAAACCTCCTTGCAGGCATGCTTACTATAGCAATTCCTGTTTCAATCTCAATATTTGCTTTTAAGACCTCCTCAAAAAAAGAATCGGCGAGTCAAGATCTGAATAATATTGTTATTGTACAACCCAATATAGATCCCTACGAAAAGGTATCTGATGCTGCCGGCTCTTTTGAAGGACAATTACAAAAACTTATTGCGATAAGTGAATCAAAAGTGGATGATAATACTGCTTTAATTGTGTGGCCGGAAACAGCATTGTATATGGGCAATGGTATTGATGAAGGCAACATGAAAAGCAATATGTTTCTTGACCCTTTCTGGTCTTTTCTCAAAAGACATCCCCGCAGTTCATTGTTTACTGGTATTGAGAGCTATCGCATGTTTGATGCAAAAACAAAGTATTCCCGTGAATTTTCAGGACAGCATTTTGAAACATATAACGGATCTGTGTTACTCGACAGTAATGGTGCATCATCCTTTTACCATAAATCTATGCTGGTACCCGGTGTAGAAACATTGCCCTGGTTTTTGCGCTTCATTGATAAATGGTTTGAAAAATTTGGCGGCACTACTGCCGGCTATGCAAAACAAACTGAAAGGACTGTTCTTGCCGAAAAGAACGGCTTTAAGATTGCTCCCTCCATCTGCTACGAAAGTATTTATGGTGAGTTCATGAGTAAATATGTTCGTAACGGGGCCAACCTGATCTGCATTGTCACCAATGATGGCTGGTGGAAAAAAACTCCGGGGCATAAACAACATATGAACTATGCAAGACTAAGAGCTATTGAAACAAGAACATGGGTAGCCCGCAGTGCTAATACAGGTATCAGTTGTTTTATTGATCCTTATGGTAAAGTAATTGATCCGCAACCGTATAATACAGCATCAGCCATTAAACTTTCCATCCCTGCAAATGTCAGTAAAAAAACCTTTTTTGTCCGTTATGGAGACATTCTTTCCAGGATAATGATAACCCTGAGTATTTTACTACTGGCATATTCAATTTATTTGAAAATCCGGCAATCATTTTTTAAAAAGAAATTCCCGGCACTTCAGGCAAATGACAAATAAAGAAATTCAAATAAAAGGTAAGAAGATCGTTTACCGAGTTACAGGTAACGGTAAGCCTGTTATGCTGGTGCATGGCTTCGGAGAAGATGGAACAGTATGGAAACAGCAATTGGAATATTTGAATGATAAATTTAAACTTATTATTCCCGATCTGCCCGGCAGCGGGCAATCTGAAATGACAGACGACATGAGTATGGAAGGATTAGCAGAAGTATTACATTCCATTATTCATGAAGAAAACATTGACACCTGCATCATGATCGGGCATAGCATGGGCGGATACATAACCCTGGCTTTTGCTGAAATGTACTGGAATCATCTTTCAGCATTTGGACTTTTTCATTCTACTGCGTATGCCGATAGTGATGAGAAAAAAAATGTGCGGCAAAAAGGAATCGAATTCATTACTGAACATGGAGCTTTTGCATTTTTAAAAACCAGTACCCCCAACCTGTTTTCTCACCTGACAAAAGATGAAAAGCCGGAATTAATCGATGAACAAATAAACAGCCTGGACAACTTTTCACCCACAGCACTCGTTTCTTATTACCGGGCAATGATAGAAAGGCCTGACCGAACAGCAATTTTAAAACAAAGTATTGTGCCTGTGCTCTTTATAATTGGAAAATATGACAATGCCGTATCTCCCGCAGATACATTAAAGCAGTGCCACCTGCCCGGAATTTCGTACATTCATATGCTAAATCAATCCGGACATATGGGAATGCTGGAAGAGCCGCAGCAGAGTAACCAGATTCTGGAGAAATTTTTGCTGGATATTTAAAATTCAATTTCGACCAACGTATCAATGAAACGATTTTTACTCGCTATAATAACTTTTTTTATCCTGTCTGCACCTTTATATGCGGCACATATAAAAGGAGGATATTTTTCATATGAATACCTCGGACCAGGAAGTGGTACAAATCTCAGATACCGTATAACGCTAACAGTTTATATGATTTGCAACCCTTCTACCGGACAGGTTTCAAATCCAATTAATTTTAGCATTTTTAATGCGGGTAATAATCAATTCATCCAGAACGTAAGTGTCTCTCTTACTAACCAGTTTAATCTAAATAAATCTGCAGACGAGCCTTGCATATCCGGAAGCCAGGATGGTTGTTATTATACAGTCGTTGTATACGATCTCCCGTTAGTAGAATTACCATCCACTCCTGATGGATATATTGTTGCTTACCAAAGATGTTGCAGAATTGCAGGAATTAATAATGTAACAGGTAGTGGTAGTGTTGGTAATACTTTTTCTATAAATATACCCGGCACTTTAGTTGGCCAGAATGCCCAGACAAATAGTAGCCCTTCTTTTCTTGTAAATGACACAGCGGTTGTGTGCGGAAACAGTTTTTTTCAGTACTCTTTCCAGGCATCTGATATCAATGGTGATTCTTTGTCGTATGAATTCTGCAATGCCTACCTGGGTGGTGATGCAGGGGCTAATGCAGCTCCGGTTACTGCTGCCAATCCACCATATATATCTGTGCCATACCAGGCTCCATTTAATGGCTCTCAACCAATGGGGCCCGGAGTAACTATTGATCCACGAACTGGTTTGATAAGTGGCATTGCACCTTCTCAGCTTGGAGAGTATGTAGTTTGTGTATGCGTAAATGAATACCGGAACGGTGTATTGATAGGAAGAACACGGAAAGAACTCCATATCAGGGTTGGGGATTGTGTTCCTATTGAAGCCACATTGAACCCACAATACATTACCTGCGATGGATTTACCATGTCATTTACAAATAATACTCCCAGTGCAGATATCAACAGTTATTTCTGGGATTTTGGTGTATTAACTGCCACAAATGATACTTCTAATGTGAATACCCCAACTTACACATACGCTGATACAGGAACATACACAATCAAGCTGGTTACAAACCGTAACCAACAATGCTCAGATTCTACAACAGCTATTGTAAAAGTTTATCCAGGCTTCTTCCCGGGTTTTGTGGTAGCCGGTGGTTGTTTTATCAATCCATACCAATTTACTGATACTACCAATACAAGGTACGGCGCTGTAAACACCTGGCGCTGGAATTTTGGTGATGCTACCACCCTTGCTGACACATCAAGAATACAAAACCCGCAATGGACCTATGCAGGACCGGGCACTAAAACTGTTTCACTGATTGTTACCAGTACCAAAGGTTGTATCGACACCGCACAGGTGGATATAACAGTACTCGATAAACCATTAATCACTCTTGGCTTCCGTGATACACTTATTTGCAGAAATGATGTGCTGCAGTTAAATGCCAGCGGTACAGGAAACTTTAGCTGGACGCCATTAGTTAATATTACTAATCCAACAACAGGCACCCCGACCGTTTCTCCTGTTACTACAACCTGGTATGTGGTGAACCTGAATGATAATGGTTGTGTCAATACAGATTCAGTAAGAGTAAGAGTGGTAAACCAGGTAACACTTCAGGCCATCAATGATACCACCATCTGCCAGGGAGATGCCATTCAGTTAAATGCAACGTCAGATGGGCTTGCTTTCAGTTGGACACCGGTAGCTAATCTTAATAATCCTAATATCATTAACCCGGTGGCGGTTACTAATAATACTACTGTTTATAATGTGACTGCAACTATCGGTGGATGTACCGCCACGGACCAGGTAATCGTAACTACTGTTCCATATCCTATTGCCGATGCGGGCATAGACCCAACTATCTGTTATAATACTTCTGCCCAGTTGAATGGTTCAGTTAATGGCAGTTCCTTTGCGTGGAGCCCTTCATCATACCTGAACAATCCCAATATTCTTAACCCTGTATCATCACCTCCGCGAACCAC
>JAEUVO010000081.1 GCA_016786885.1 Chitinophagaceae bacterium
GTAACAGAAAAAGTTACTGCCTAAATATAAGGAGCATATATGAAAACCATACTTCACAAAGCAGATACAAGAGGTCATGCTAACCATGGATGGTTGAACTCTTTTCACACATTTAGTTTTGCCGGCTATTATGACCCGCAAAGAACTCATTTCGGTGTATTAAGAGTATTAAACGATGATACCGTTGCCGGTGGCATGGGCTTTGGTGCCCATCCACATGATAATATGGAGATCATTTCCATCCCTACCAGTGGCGACCTGGAACACCAGGACAGTATGGGCAACAAGCAAGTAATAAAACAAGGGGATGTACAGGTAATGAGTGCCGGAACTGGTATTACACACTCTGAAAAAAATAAGAACCATGATAAAGAAGTAAAATTCTTCCAGATATGGGTATTTCCCAATAAAAAGAATGTGGCGCCCCGTTACGACCAGAAGAATTTTTCAGCTGCTGACAAGCATAACAAACTATTGACAGTGGTTTCACCGCTTGGCTCTGCAGATGGAGGCGTACAAATTCACCAGGATGCATGGTTCAGCTTAGGTAAATTAGATAAAGACTTTGCGGTCAGTTACCAGTTGAAAAATAAAAACAACGGTGTTTATGCTTTTGTGATTGAAGGTGAAGTAACTATTAATGGGGAAAAACTAAGCAGAAGAGACGGTCTTGGTATCACAGAGACAGAACAGCTGAATATACTAGCAGATAGTGCTGCCGAATTACTACTGATGGAAGTACCTGTTTAAAAAAAATTATGAGCAACAAGAAATCAATCGAATATATCATAGCCCCGCCTCCACCACATGTGGTAGGTGACGGGTTCCGGGTGCATAGTTTCTTTCCCGGTGCGAAACTGATAGATAAAAAAAGAATGAGCCCCTTTTTTCTGATGGACTATGGGGCTAAAATTGAATTCGCCCCCTCCGATGAACCAAGAGGAGTAGGTGTGCATCCGCATGCCGGTTTTGAGACAGTGACTATCGCCTATCATGGGAAAATAGCCCATCATGACAGTGCAGGTAACAGTGGAATAATTGGTGAAGGTGATGTACAATGGATGACAGCCGGCGCTGGTTTGCTGCATAAAGAATATCATGAAAAAGAATTCAGTAAAACCGGGGGTCCCTTCCAGATGGTACAGCTATGGGTAAACCTTCCTTCCCAGTACAAAAAAACAAAACCCAAATACCAGGAGATTACTAATTCGATGATGGGCCGACACTATTTGAATGATGAAGAAAGTTTTATTGAAGTGATCGCTGGTGAATATAACGGGACAAAAGGGCCTGCTTCCACTTTTACTCCTATGCATGTTTATAATACAAAACTGAGAAAAGGAGCAAGCACTATCCTGAATTTTCCTGCTCACTATAATACCGGGATGCTGATCGTTGAAGGAAACGCAATGATCAATGACCAGGCTGCACTAAAAGATCATTTTGTATTACTCAAAAATGATGGAGAAGAAATAACTATAGAAGCAACAGAAGATGCAGTTATACTTGTGTTGTCAGGCGAACCTATCAATGAACCAATTGCCGCATATGGCCCCTTCCTGATGAATACCTGGCCGGAAGTAGAACAGGCAATACAAGACGTAAATATGGGAAAGTTTGGAGTACTGGAAGATTAAAAGCAAATTCTATCCAATGAACATTATGCCGGGCCTGACCCGGCATCTTTTTTTTCAATAAATGCAATCAAACTTTTCCTCGCATTGTTCTGTATCTTTTTCTTCATAAACCCAGTCCAGCCAAACAAGGCTCCCTTCCAGCCCAATGCCTGGGCAGCCCATTTACTAAGTTTGAAAGCATCGCTATGCTCAATGATCTTACCATCTTTCAATTTCATAAAGGCTTTAATATGATTCACTACCCTTCTGCCCGTTTTGGAGAAAGTATAGGTGGCCGTCCAGTTGCAGGTAGCATACTCATCATCCAGTAATTGAATATTGGAAAAAGTTAAAGAAAAGTCTTTGGCATTCTTACAGAGCATTTCCCACATACTTTTGGCTTCATCTCCCCGCAGCAACCCAAAAGCAGGATCGCTGAACACAATATCATCGCTGTAACAATCATTCATTGTCTTGTAATCCAGTTTTTGAAAAGCGGTATAGAACTTTGTGATAACGGCTGTATTCGTTTCCATAAAACAATTTATTACTGGTGAAGATTGGCTAAATTAGTTTATTAAAACTAATCTCATGCGGTTTCTTAAAACGGTTTGTCTTTTGTTGCTTGCTTCTGTATCAGTTGGGCAGGAAGTGAATATTATTCCAAAGCCGGTGGAAATGAAAGTGGGAAAAGGCAGTTTTATTATAGATAAAAATACAGTTATTGCGTTCGATACACACTCGGAACAATTAATGAAGTATCTCAAAGATTATCTTAAGAACTATTATGGTTTGGATTTACGTACAACAATGCATAACCGGGAAAACAAAAAAGCAATCTATTTGATATATGGGGGTAAGCAGCAAGAAAATGGTTATTACGAGTTAAAAAGCGATGCAAAGAGCATCATCATTGGTGGCAATGGAGATGGATTATTCAACGGTATCCAAACCCTTATCCAACTACTCCCAGTTCCACCAACCAACCTCAAACCTCAAACTACAAACTACAAACTAACTATACCCAAGTTACAAATAACCGACTACCCCCGCTTCGAGTACAGAGGCATGCACCTCGACTGCAGTCGTCATTTCTGGTCAGTTGATTTTGTAAAACAATATATTGATTATCTCGCCCTGCATAAGTTCAATAAATTTCACTGGCACTTAACTGATGACCAGGGCTGGCGCATTGAAATAAAAAAATATCCAAAGCTTACTGCTGTTGGTGGCTGGAGAAACGGCACCATCATCGGCCGCTACCCGGGTACAGGCAATGATGGCATAAAATATGGCGGCTATTATACACAGGAGCAAATAAAAGAGGTTGTAAAATATGCAGCCGACCGCTATATAGATGTAATACCCGAAATAGAGATGCCCGGTCATTCCTCTGCTGCTATTGCAGCTTATCCTGAGCTTAGTTGCTTTCCCGGTGAACCGACAAAAAAATATTTTCCCAAACAATGTGCATGGAATGGCGACAGCTCCGGTAAGCAAGTGCAGCAAACATGGGGAGTGTTTGATGATGTATTCTGTGCCGGGCAGGAAAAAACTTTTGAGTTTTTAAAAGATGTGATGGATGAAGTGCTGGACCTCTTCCCATCGAAGTACATACATGTGGGCGGCGATGAGTGCCCCAAGGAAAACTGGAAACGCTGCCCGCATTGCCAGAAAAGAATAAAAGATAACAACATGAAAGATGAGCATGAACTGCAGAGTTATTTCATTCAGCGGATGGAAAAATACTTAAATAGTAAAGGAAGAATATTGATTGGCTGGGATGAGATACTGGAAGGCGGCCTTGCCCCCAATGCAGTAGTGATGAGCTGGAGAGGAGAAGCCGGAGGCATTGAAGCTGCCAAACAAAAACATAATGTGATAATGACACCGGGCAATCCTGTGTATTTTGATCATTCACAAAGTGAGAATGAAGATAGTGTAACCATTGGCGGCTATAACCCGATTGAAAAAGTATATGCCTACGAACCGATACCAAAAGAACTGAACGAAGAAGAAGGAAAATATGTACTCGGTGCACAGGCAAATCTGTGGACAGAATACATGAAGAATACCAAAAAAGTGGAATATATGCTTTTCCCCCGCATGGCTGCATTGAGTGAAGTGCTGTGGAGTAAAAAAGAAAATAAGAATTGGGCTGAATTTGAAAAGAGACTGATGATGCAGTTTAAACGATATGATTTGTGGAAGGCCAATTATAGTAAAGCTTATTTTGATTTGAAGGCGACGGTATTACCAACCGAGGATTATAATGGCATACTATGGAAAATCGAATCAAGCTCAAAAAACGGTTTTATTGGTTACCCGCCTTCAAAAGGAAGTTCTCATACTATTGTATATAAAGAACCTTTTGTAATCAAGGAATCAACTTCAAAGCAAGCTTGCTATTTCTTGAATAGTAGTAGCATCGTAAGGTGTAACGTACAAAAGTTCTACTTTAACAAAGCCACCGGCAAAAAAATTACTCTTACTACCCCACCTTCAAAAACTTATCCCGGAGATGGAGCTTTTACATTGGTGAATGCTGTGCAGAATGAAAAAGGTATGGCAAAATCAAAGGAGTTCCTCGGCTTCAGCGGAGAAGATTGCATTGCTACCATTGATTTGGGAAAAGAAGAGAGCATCTCTTTTGTAAAAGTGCATTATCTCCACCAGCCCGGTAGCTGGATACATCAGCCATCTGCTGTTACCATTTCAGTTTCCGCTGATGGCATTAACTTTTCAACCATCGCAATTTCTAATCCATCTATTGCGAATAACGAAGCAATCAATGAATTTTTACAACCTGCCAATGCAAGATATATCAAAGTGCATATCTCCAACTTCGGCACTATTCCATCCGGTAATCCCGGGGCTGGCAGTAAAGCATGGCTCTTTGTGGATGAGATTGAAATTAATTAACGCAAAATACTGCAAAAAACCGCATAAACCTTCAGAGTAAATAATTACCTTTAGGCCTCAAACCAACGCAATGGCAAAAAAAGCTACCACCCACAGTTTTGCTGACAGTTTTGAAAAGATTCCCGTTACGGTTTTCCCTGACCAAAAAGATGGATCTGTGTTTGTAGCCCGGCAGATCGCTGATTTTATAAAAGAAAAACAAAAAAGAAAAGAGAAATGTGTGCTGGGGTTGGCTACCGGTTCCACACCAAAAACTTTATATGCAGAGCTGGTTCGCCTGCACCGGGAAGAAAAACTGAGTTTTAAAAATGTGGTCACATTCAATCTCGATGAATATTATCCCATCGCCAAAAATGCACTGCAGAGTTATAACCGTTTCATGAAAACACACTTGTTCGATCATGTAGATATTAACCCGAAGAATATTCATATACCTGATGGCGAGATAAAAAAAGAAGATATAAAAGAGCATTGCAGAAGATATGAAAAGATGATCCTTGATGCAGGGGGTATTGATCTGCAGATACTGGGTATAGGTAATAATGGACATATTGGCTTTAATGAACCCGGCTCAGGAATTTATTCAAAAACAAGACTGATCACTTTAGATAATTCAACCCGAATAGCCAATGCCTATGAGTTTGCCAATATTTCTGAAGTACCCCGCCTTGCCATTACCATGGGCATCAGCAACATTTTAAAATCAAAGAAAATAATCCTGATGGCATGGGGCAGTGCCAAAGCTCCTGTTATTAAAAAAGCAGTGGAAGATGATGACAGCGAACAGGTACCGGCCTCTTTGCTGCAAAACCATGATGATGTAACATTTGTAGTAGACGAAGCTGCTGCTGCAGAATTGACCAGGAATAAATCACCCTGGCTTACCGGTGATTGCGAATGGACACCGAAGATGATCAAAAAAGCTGTGGTGAATATGGCATTGAAACTGAAAAAACCAGTGCTCAGTTTGACCAACAGTGATTATAATGAATATGGTTTAAGTGATCTGCTGGTAGAAAAAGGTGATGCGTATGAGATCAACCTGCAGGTATATTATTTACTGCGTGATTCCATTACCGGCTGGCCCGGTGGCAAACCCAATGCACATCTTCCCACTCACCCGGAAAGATCAGCCCTTTTTCCCAAGCGGGTTATCATCTTCTCTCCTCACCCGGATGATGACATCATCAGTATGGGCGGTACCTTTCAACGTTTGCATGATCAGGGACATGATGTACATGTAAGTTACCAGACCAGTGGCAATATTGCTGTAACAGATGAATTCGTTACAAGATTTCTTGACTTTGCTGTAGGTTTTGAAGAAATAGCCGGCATTGATACAAAGAAATCGGGTAAAATATTAGAAGATGCACGGAAGTTTTTGCGACGCAAAAGATCAAACCAGGTAGATACTCCTGCCATCCGTGCTATCAAGGGATTGATCCGTCGCGGTGAAGCAAAAGCTACCTGCCGCTATGTTGGCATCAAAGAAGGAAATATACATTTTCAAAATCTCCCGTTTTACGAGACCGGAACAATAGAGAAAAAACCAATGAGTGAAAAAGATGTGAAGCTGACGATGGAATTACTTCGCAAAATAAAACCACACCAGGTCTATTGTGCCGGTGATTTTGCTGATCCGCATGGTACTCATATCGTTTGCTTCAATGTAGTACTTGAAGCATTGAAAAGAATAAAAACTGCCGGTGACGAATGGATCAGTGATTGCTGGCTCTGGCTGTATAAAGGCGCATGGCAGGAATGGAACATTGAGGAAATAGAGATGGCCATACCTATGAGCCCCGACCAGGTATTGAAAAAACGCTTTGGAATATTCATCCACCAGTCGCAAAAAGACATGGTTCCTTTCCAGGGAAGTGATTCAAGAGAATTCTGGCAACGGGCAGAAGAACGTAATGCAGCTACGGCCAATCTCTATGCCGACCTGGGACTTACCCACTATGCCGCCATGGAAGCTTTTGTAAGATGGCATTATTAACTATGACATTTTGCCAATTTCCCTTATTTTTATAGACAACAAAAACATTAACTATGTCTTTTTTCAAATCAAGCAACCCCACACTCCAGGAAAAAACTTACCAGGGAACAATATTGGAAGGAATTGGCACTGGTGAAGAAATGACCGTCAGCGGGACAATGAATAAGTTCGGTGTATTGATGGCCCTGATGATTGCCTCCACCCTTTTTGCATGGAGTCAGTATGATAAAGGAAGTGATCCAATGCCACTGATGCTTGCCGGAGTATTTGGCGGATTGGCATTAGCATTGGTTATGATGTTTAAAAAACAATGGGCTCCGTATATTGCCCCAGCCTATGCTATACTTGAAGGACTTTTTGTAGGTTCGATTTCTGCTATGTATAATCATGCCTACCCGGGATTACCAACACAGGCAGTAGCACTCACTTTACTTGTTACACTGGTAATGTTCCTGCTTTACAGGTACAGGATCATAAAGGTTACTCAAAAATTAAGATCAGTGATAACCGTTGCTACAATAGCTATTGCTGTATTTTATCTTATTCAGTGGATCACTTACCTGGCTATGGGTTCTCCGATAGGTTCATTCACTAATGCATCTACACCAATTGGAATTGGTTTTTCTGTATTAGTGGTAGGACTTGCCGCCTTTAACCTGCTGCTGAATTTTGATACCATTGAAAAAGGTGTTGAATTAAGAGCCGCTAAATACATGGAATGGTACAGTGCATTTGGTTTGCTTGTTACCATTGTATGGCTGTACCTGGAGATACTCCGGTTATTATCAAAATTGCAGAGAAACTAAATTTCTCTTTACCTACTGATAAAAGAGAAAGCCTCTCCGATGGAGAGGCTTTTTTGTGACCCCGTCAGGATTCAAACCTGAAACCTTTTGATCCGTAGTCAAATGCTCTATTCAGTTGAGCTACGGGGCCAGCGGGCGGCAAATATAGGACAAAAAATTTAAGGCAAAAAGCAGGAGAAAGGTTTTACCGCTTCCTCCAATCAGGTACATACTTATCCAGTAATGCCTGGAACTCCACATAGTTCTTTAAACCAAACAGATCCGGATCAGTAAGAAGTCCCTCGGTATTTTTATACCCTCTTTCATATGCCTGCCGCAGGTATAATATTGCCTGCTCTTGTTTGTTATTAAGGGCATAACTGCAGGCCAGTTGATAATATGTTTTCCCTTTTCCCGGATCCAACCGGATCGCTTGCTGCAGATAAACTATAGCTGAATCATAATTGGCCCGCACATGATAAATTAATCCAAGGTTAAGGGTGGCTACCGCATTGAGCGGATTAATCTCAACGGCGCGGCGCAGGTATACAAGTGCAGAATCATTCTCCTCCATTTCCATATAGGAAACTCCGGCATTAATATAACCGGGCTGGTAATTGTCATTAAGTGCAATGGCCTTCTTGAAGTATATAACAGCAGAATCATTCAGTTTCATATCGGCAAAGAAATTTCCGATAGCCAGGTAGGTTTGCGGTATATCTGATTGCGTACGAAGAATAAGCTGCTGCCTGAAATAATGTGCCGCAGAATCCGAATTCTTTAACTGTTTGAATATTCCTGCAAGATTCATTAGTATAACAGGATTCTCGGGGTCAACATTTATAGCTTTTTGCAGGTAGGCCCGGGCTGAATCGTATTGTTTCATTCCCTGCAATACTAACCCCATACTGTTCAGCAATCTTGGATTCGCAGGATCCTGTACAATGGCCTTGCGGATATACCAGCGGGCAGAATCATACCGTTTCTGATCATAAAATACAAGCCCCATATCATTTAGGAAGCTGGCGCTGCCCAGATCAAACAGCGACGAACTCTTCAGGAAATTGGTGACAGAGTCAAGCTCATTCAATTCCCTGAATACTTTCATCAGGTTATTGGAAGCCGGTTTATAATCAGGTCTTACTAACAGTGCCCTTCTGAAATATCGTTTGGCAGAATCAAAGCTTTTATCTTCTCCGTATATCACTCCCAGGTTATTCAGTATAGAAGGATTCTTAGGCTCCAGCCGTATAGCCTGCTGAAAATAATTATACGTAGAATCAGCCTGCTTCAGTTCTTTGAACACTATTCCCATATTTATCAGTGCAAAAGCAGAGTAAGGATTGGCCTGCAATGCCTGGCGATAAAAATACCGGGCAGAATCGTATTGCTTTAATGCAAAACTTGACCGTCCAAGGTTATTAAAAGCATCCTCATAATTAGGATCCTGCGCAGCCGCCAACCGGTAATATACTTTTGCCGAATCATATGCTTTAAGATCCCGGTAAAAATTACCAATGTAAACATTAACAATAGATTTATCCTGGTAATTAGCAAAGGCCCTTGAATAATAGATCCTTGCAGAATCATACTCCTTTTTCTCAAAAAAACTTTTACTTAACCCGTTATACGCATTGATCAGTTTCGGATCTAATATTATACTGCTTTTAAAATAGCGGATAGCTTCATCATATTTCTTCCTGTTGAAATATAACCAGCCAATATTATTACCGGCGTACACATTACCGGGCTCAATCTGTAATGCTTTTTCATAGTAAGCGATGGCAGAGTCTCCTTTTGAAAGAGAGAAATAGTAATGCCCAAGATCCACATAGGCATCTGCGTTGCGGGGATCAGCTTCTATCGACTTATTGTAATACTTTATGGCTGAATCCGGCTTGCTCAATGTCCGGTAGGCAAAAGCCAGCGTAACATATGGGTATCGCCACTTAGGTGCAGTTATGATCGCTTCTTTCGCATAAAAAATGGCACTGTCGTAGCGATAATTATCCAGGTGCAGGGATGAAATAGTATTTAATATATAAGCAGCCTTCTTATCCTTGGCCAATGCATTATATGCGTAGTCAAAGGCTTTATTAATATCAATTACCTTCTTTGCTTTTCCAAAATAGCCTCTTGCTTTAAAAAAGTACATCCGGCCTGTAAGTGTCTCTGCAAAATCAGGATCATCCGGACGGATAATATTGATGGCCTTTTCGAGCATATTACCTACTTCATAAAATTCCTGCTGCGCTACTTTCTCCATCCTGTCAATACTCGCTGTTATTTCGTCTGTATTGTCCTCATCATCCAACTGAGCTCTTATACGTTGTATCGCCACCGCATCCTTACAATCCAGGTAGAGATTGATCTTGGCCTGTGCAAAATTGATAAATTCCACCGCCAGTGTTGATTGGGCATCATTAGTATAAGAATTACCGGGATATTTTTCTTCCAGCTGGTTATAATAAAATTCTGCAGACTCATTACCGGTTAATTTATTTTGCTTTATCGCATCATTAAAAAGGTAATATGTCTGTAACAATTGTGTGTCAGCAAGGGATGAGTGAATTCTTTTATTCCGTATAATTCCGTTGAACGAACTGCCAGGACCTTTTTTTCTTGTCTCCATCCATTTTTTCAGGTGCTCTGCATCTACAATACTTACCGTTTTCTCACTGTTCTCATTGCAGCAGAAATAGGGATCCTGTTTTCGCCTGAACCGCTGCTGTGCAATCGAAGGCACATTTTTGGCTACATATTTTTGTATTTCCGATAAGGTGACCTTATTATCAGGTGTACCTTCTGTATCAGCAAGGCCATTCAATCCATCTACAAGGTAATAAGTGAACAGCCCATGACCCGTACCAATAGAAGCATCCTCCAGTGATTCCTGTCCCGCACCTGTGGCCAGCATAATGATCTCTCCTGCTCTTGTCTCCGAGATAGCAGTGTTCAGGAAATTCTGTCCCTCTGCTCCTCCAGGTAATTCACTGGTACGGCAGGCATCCATTATAAAAAATACTTCTGCTCCTTTGGCTGTTTCTTTGGCGATCTTTTTTTTGAGGTTGTAAAGTTGCACATTACCTCCTGCTATATAATTATTTTTATCTCCGGCGGGGTTGCAATCATAGGTAAGATAAAAGAACTGGTCTTCGTCTATTGCATCACCATGACCAGCGAGATAAATGAATAACCTGTCTCCCTTCTGCATTTTCTTCGCATCAAGCCATTTAAACCCTTTGCTCCAGAAATTGGTGGATAAAGCCTGTTCATTCAATAAGATGAAAATATTATCGGCACTGATGCTTCCACCCGCCGGTGATTTCAGGTAATCCCTGAACATCTCCGCATCTTTATCAGCATACGATAATGGGCGAACATATTTATACTTTGAAATGCCCATTATGATGGCGAAAGTCTGTGGTCCTTTGATGCTGGTGTCCCTTGGTATAGGAGGTGATTGTGCAGTTACTTTAGTCCCTGATAAGAGAATTACAAGACCAACGATCGCTATGGATGAGGAAATTCTCATAAATTAGACTTTCTAAATTACGGATTTACAGGGGAAAGACAGCGTTCACATTGATAAATAC
>JAEUVO010000016.1 GCA_016786885.1 Chitinophagaceae bacterium
CTGGACCTGGGCATGCCAATGAAAGAGGCTGAAGGGGCCAGTCTGTTGCAGATGGGAATGCTTTCTATGCAGAAAAATGACCTGAAACAGGCAGAGAGTTATATCCGCCAGGCTTTGCGCAAAGGCTTGCCTGATAAAGAAAATGAAGCAGCGGCTTACCTGCAAATGTGCAGCCTGATGATGAATAAGAGAGAGTTCCGTGCGGCAAAAGATTTCTTCAGGAAAACAAAAGCATTAAAACCCACTACACCCCAGATCGTTGACCAGATCAAGCAGATTGAAAAATATATTTCGAGAATACCGGGATAGCGGGGAATGGTTAATTAGTTAATTGGCTGACAGAGAAACTTGTCAGCCTTTTTTATTTCTTTTGGCTAAACGAGTAACTTGCTTAGATATAAATTCCTGTATGAAAAAAATATTTCTACTTACGATTGTCATTTCTTTATTCTCCCCGGTTTATAGTCAAAAAGCAGGGCACAAGAATGAGATAATTTCAATAATACCCCAGCCTGTATCTGTTACCCAGGGAAAAGGTTCTTTTACACTTCCTCATAATATTGTAATAATAACTCCTAAAAATGAAGAGGTAAAAAGGACTGCACAACACTTGTCAAAGCAAATCAGGACAGTAACCAACCAGGTAAACATTAAAGAAGGAACGACGGCCTCCCCAAAATCAATTTTTTTGTCTTTATCCGCTAATAAAAATATCCCAAAAGACGAATATCAATTAAAGATTACAACTTCCGGCGTTACCCTTATAGCCAATGAGCCATCAGGCATTTTTTATGGTGTACAAACACTTTTGCAACTTTTCTCAAAAGAAATTGCCGGCAACGAAATACATAAAAAACCAAATGAATGGGTATTACCTATTGTCACCATTGAAGATCATCCCCGCTTTGGATGGAGGGGATTGATGCTGGATGTATCCCGTCACTTTTTTACCGTGGCAGAAGTAAAAGATTATATTGACCAGATGGTAAAATATAAATTCAATCTCTTGCATCTTCATTTAACCGATGACCAGGGATGGAGAATACAAATAAAGAGTTTGCCCAAACTGACTGAAGTGGGAGCATGGCGGGTAGAAAGAACTGGCACCTTTGGAACGCTGTCAAAACCCAATCCGGGAGAACCTGCCACTTATGGCGGATTTTATACGCATGAGGATATTAAAGAAATAGTGAAATATGCAGGAGATCGTTTTGTGAATATCCTTCCTGAAATTGATGTACCCGGCCACAGCCTTGCAGCCATTGCTTCTTATCCCGAACTGTCATGCACACCGGGAGAATATTATGTAAGTCCAGGAGACCGGTTTATGATCTGGCCCGGAGGCGGACAACATTTTTATGGGTTACTGGATAATACTATTTGCCCGGCATTGGAAAAATCATTTGCGTTTTTAGATAAAGTGTTTACAGAAGTAGCACAGCTTTTCCCTTTTGAATATATACATATGGGTGGTGATGAAACAGCCAGGAATTTCTGGGAGAAAAATGAACAGATAAAAGCATTGATGCAAAAAGAAAATCTAAAGGACCTGGATGAGGTACAGAGTTATTTTGTAAAAAGAGTGGAGAAGATCATCAACAGCAAGGGCAAAAAGATGATTGGCTGGGATGAGATATTGGATGGCGGTTTAGCGCCGAATGCAGCTGTGATGAGCTGGAGAGGAATGAAGGGTGGTATTGAAGCCGCCAAACAGGGGCATGAAGTAGTGATGAGTCCTACAGACTATGCATATATCGACTATATGCAGGGAGATGCTTCTATCGAACCTCCGGTTTATGCAACGCTGCGTTTGAAAAAAGCTTACCAGTTTGAGCCATTGCCCGAAGGAATTAATCCTTCATTGGTAAAAGGCGGCCAGGCCAACCTGTGGACAGAACAGGTGTACAATATGCGCCATGCCCAATACATGACATGGCCTAGGGCATTCGCTATTGCAGAAGCTTTATGGAGCCCAAAAGAAAAAAGGAACTGGAAGGATTTTACCGCAAGAGTGGAAACACATTTTGAAAGACTGAATGCAGCCGAAGTAAAATATTCACCAGCCATTTATGACCCTATCATTATTGCCAGTAAAAAAGATACAACAACAGTTATTGTGAAATTAGAAACCGAGATTGAAGGTCTGTCTATCCATTACAGTTTTGAAAATTCATTCCCCGATAATTTTTATCCTTCATATAAAGAACCATTGATCGTTCCCAAAGATGCTGCGTATATGAAGCTTATCACCTACCGGGGTAATAAACCTGTCGGCAGACTAATGGTAATACCGGTGGCAGACCTGAAAAAGAGAGCTGGAATAAAATGAGTCAGGTATTTATCGTTAAAATATCTCCATACTTGGTTGCTGTTCGCCCGGCCATTTGCCAAAAAGTTCTTCTACTTTCTGAAAACGATAATCAAAAATTGATCTGAGTTTCTTTTTTACGAATAACAGATTGGCGAGCCTGCCCAGTATCCAAAGCGGATTTTTATAATGGACAATATCCATCATTTCCACTCCGCCGGGAATCTCTTTAAAATGGTGCTGATGGTGCCAGAATGAATATGGACCAAAACGCTGCTCATCAATAAAGTATTCTTTATCCTTTACTTGTGTTATTTCAGTCATCCAATAAAGAGGAATATTTAAAACGGGACTAACCTTATATTCAATGATCTGCCCGGCATACATGACCGGGCCCTGGTGTTTAGAGATAACCTTAAAGCCCATAGTAGCCGGCGTAATCACTTGCAGGTTGGCAGGGTCGGAAAAAAAACTCCATGCTTTTTCCAGTGATACAGGGATTTTCTGTACAGTTTTGATAGAATGTGCTGCCATGCAGATTATTGGTTTAAATTCGTCTGAATAACCTTTATAAAACAGAAAAGTTCGGAAAAGCAATGTCATTTAACAAAGAAAGATTAGAGAGAAAGTTTGCAGAAGAATTTGAGAAACTGAATGAAAAGCAAAAACTGGCAGTAAATACCATTGAAGGGCCGGTGATGGTAATTGCAGGTCCGGGAACCGGCAAAACACAGATACTGGCCAGTCGGATCGGAAAGATCTTGCTGGAAACGGATGCTTTGCCTGAAAATATTCTTTGCCTTACCTATACTGATGCCGGTGTAGTGGCCATGCGGAAAAGGTTATTAGAGTTTATCGGACCGGATGCTTATAAAGTAAATCTCTACACCTTTCATGCTTTTTGCAATGATGTGATACAGGAAAACCTGTCTTTATTTGAGAAGACAGCTCTCGACCCGGTTTCTGAACTGGAAAAAATTCAATTCTATAAAGAACTCATAGACTCGTTTCCCAAAAATCATCCGCTGAAACGATACAGGGGCGATGTATATTTTGAAGTGAACAACCTGCAGCATTTGTTCAGCAATATGAAGCGGGAAGGATGGACACCGGCTTTTATCAATCAAAAGATTGATGAATACCTTGCCGACCTGCCTTTTAGAGATGAATTTGTCTACAAAAGAAAATACAAGGAGTTCAATGCCGGCGATCTCAAAAAAGACAAGATTGAAGAAGAAAAAGAAAGAATGGAGAAGCTAAGGGCTGCCGTGGGAGAGTTTGACCGCTTTCAGCAACTGATGCGCAAACGTAACCGTTATGATTTTGATGATATGATCAACTGGGTCATCAAGGCCTTTGAAGAAAATAAAAACTTACTTGCCAATTACCAGGAGAAATTTCAATACATCCTGGTAGACGAATACCAGGATACCAGCGGTACACAAAACCGGCTTGTTGAATTACTGATCAGCTATTGGGAGAAACCAAATGTGTTTGTAGTGGGTGATGATGATCAGAGTATCTATCGTTTCCAGGGAGCCAATGTGGAGAATATGCTGCAATTTGCCGACAGCTACCAAAAGGATCTGCTGACAGTAGTACTCACCAATAATTATCGCTCTACTCAACCGATACTTGATATTTCCAAATCGCTGATCGACCGGAACGAAGAAAGGCTGGTGAAACAAATTGAGGGATTAAGCAAAGAGTTGCTTTCATCCAAAGAAAAATTGAAACAAATCACTCATCAGCCATTCATCCAGGAGTACGAAACTCAAAGACTGGAAATGATCGGCATTACCAAAAAGGTACAGCAACTGGTGGTGCATGGTATTCAACCCGGAAGAATAGGCATTATTTACAAGGAAAATAAATATGGCGAAGAGCTGGCTCAATACTTTAAGCTGCTGAACATTCCTGTTTATAGTAAAAGAAACCTGAACATTCTTGAATTACCGCAAGCGAAAAAAATTATACTGCTGCTTAAGTACCTCGCCTCTGAACATGATATTCCGTACAGCGGAGATGAAATGCTCTTTGAAATCCTGCATTTCGACTGGTTTGGCATTCCCCCGGTTGAAATTGCAAAGCTTACGATGGAAGTGGCGGATAAAAAATATACAGGGAACGGCACATCCATTCGCCAGGTATTAACAGAGAAGGCTAATACTCCTGCCAAAGATCTTTTCAGCAATGGCCTGCACCAGGGGTTAAAAAGAGCTTCCGGAATCGTTGAAAAACTTATCGCTGATGTTTCCAATGTAACATTGCAGCATTTATTTGAAACTATCATTCGTGAAGCCGGCGTACTGACACATATCATGCAGAGCAGCGACAAGCATTGGCAGTTACAAATACTGACTGGATTGTTTGATTTTGTAAAAGAAGAAACACACCGTAACCCTTATCTCAGCCTTCAGCAATTAGTTAACCTTATCGAATTGATGGAAAAGGAAGATATCCCTTTACCATTAGTACAAGTGAGCGGCAGCGACAAAGGTATCAACCTGATGACAGCCCACGGTTCAAAAGGATTAGAGTTTGAATATGTATTTATAGCCGGCTGTAATGCCGCCTTCTGGGAAAAGAAAAGAAAACCCGGCGGTGGCTATAAACTACCGGACACTATGTTCTCCTCACAGCCTGCAAAAAATGATGAAGAAGAACTGAGAAGATTATTCTATGTAGCACTTACAAGGGCAGAACAGCATTTATATGTCTCTTTCAGTAGGTTCAAAAATGACGGTAAAGAACTGGAGCCGTCCATGTTCATTGCGGAAATACAGGACAAACATGACTTGCAGGTAGAAAAAATTATCATTGATTCAGAAGTGGTCAGCGAATTTACTGCACTCAGTTTTTCCGAAGCGGAAGCCCCGGAAATTGAAAAGATTGAAGAAGAATTTATCAGCCGCATACTTGACAAATTTGTAATGAATGTAACAGCGCTGAACAATTACCTTAAATGCCCGTTGGAATTTTATTTTAAAAACCTGATACGCATTCCCTCCCCAAAAAATGAAGCAACAGAATTCGGCTCAGCCGTTCACTATGCATTGGAAAAACTTTTCCGGAAAATGCAGGACGGAAAAAAAGATAAATTTTCTCCCAAAGAAGAATTCATTGCCGACTTCGGGTGGTATATGCACCGGCACCGGGAGAGTTTTACTAAAGAGCAATTTGACCGGAGGCTGGAATACGGGCAGGAAGTGCTGAGCAATTACTATGACAAGTATATTAACAGTTTTAATAAAATTGTGGCGATCGAAAGAAATATTCGCAATGTGGTGATCAAAAATGTTCCGCTAAAAGGAAAGCTGGATAAACTTGAATTTGATGGTAAATCCGTAAACGTAGTTGACTACAAAACCGGCGATCCCGATAAGGCCATTCTGAAAACCAAAGGCCCTTCTGAAAAAGAACCCAATGGCGGCGACTACTGGAGACAGGCCGTTTTCTATAAGATTCTTGTTGACCATTATGAGCAGAAAGACTGGAAAGTCGTAAGCACTGAGTTTGATTTTATAGAACCCGATAAAAAGAAAAACTACCGCAAGGAGAAGGTAGTAATCACCCCGGCTGATATAACGACAGTAACACAACAGATAACGTCTGCCTGGGAGAAGATACAGAATCAGGAATTCTATATTGGTTGTGGCAAAGAAGACTGTCACTGGTGCAACTTTGTTAAAACAAACAAATTGGCCATTGCTTTACATGAACAGGAAACCGAAGAAGAGGAATTATGATTTTAAAAACAAATCATTAATTGCAAACAAGCTAAGTTTGCAGCTCATGAAGTGTAAGCGTCTTATATCAGCGGTAGCTCTTGTTGTGATCATTACCGCTGGGTTCATCAACAGCACCGGTTGTGCTAACATAATACCCCCGCAAGGCGGGCCAAGAGATTCTATAGCCCCTGTATTACTAAAATCAAATCCGGGGGATTCTGCTGTTAATTTCACCGGGAACAAGATCACTTTCACCTTTGATGAATTTATCGACGTACAGAATATACAGGAAAACCTGTTGGTATCCCCCCTGCCGGTAACCATTCCTTCGGTTGACAACAGGCAACGAGAGGTAACAGTACGGCTAAAAGACACCCTGGAACCTAACACTACTTACACAATAGATTTTGGCAAGGCCCTAAAAGATTTCACCGAAGGAAACGTAATTAAAAACTTCACTTACACATTTTCCACAGGAAAATATATTGACTCTCTTGAACTAAAAGGGAAAGTAGTGCTGGCAGAAACAGGAAAGGCAGACAGTACCCTGATAGTTATGCTTCATACTAATCCCGATGATTCTGCACTGGTAAAGGAAAAACCAAAATATATAGCCAGGCTGGACGGGGAAGGCAATTTTTATTTCAAGAACCTGCCTGAAAAAACCTTTTATATCTACGCCCTGAAGGATGAAGGTGGCACCAAACGTTATTTTGGTGGCAAACAAGTATTTGCCTTTGCTGATAGCGCAGTGATTGTTCAGCAAAAAAATAAGCCAATCACTCTCTTTGCATTTGGCGCTAAACAAGAATCCCAAAGTCAGTCTGCAGCACCTCCCTCCTTCGGCCCCGGCATCCGTAACAAACCGGGCGCAGCTACCAATGATAAAAGATTAAAGTACCAAACTAACCTCTTAAATAATCAACAAGATCTTCTTAGCCAGTTTGTGATGACATTTGAACAGCCGCTAAAAACCTTTGACTCATCCCGGCTCAGATTATATACTGATACAAGTTTTCTGCCCGTGGCAGATTATAAGTTTGAAAAAGACAGTTTAAGCAGGAAGTTAACTCTTGTACATAATTGGAAAGAAAACACACCATATCACCTCTTCATGGATAAAGATTTTGCAGAAGACTCTTCTGGCAAAAAATTACTGAAAACCGATACGCTTAGTTTTACAACAAAGAAAAAAGCCGATTATGGTATGCTGAAGATAAGATTCCGTAACCTGGATCTGAGCAAAAACCCTGTATTGACCTTTTTGTTTAACGGATCAACGTATAAATCAATTCCTCTCACCAGCACAGAGTTTGCCAGTTCGCTTTTTTTACCTGGTGATTATGAGTTGCGAATCTTATTTGATGATAACAAGAATGGCAGCTGGGATCCCGGGCAATTTTTTGGTACCCGTAAACAACCAGAACTGGTAGTACCGATCGGGAGAAAGATCTCGGTAAAACCAAACTGGCAAAATGAATTTGATATCAGTCTGTAGGGACTGGCTAAAAACTGATAGCTTATATTTGCCTCATGCAATTCTCTTCTTCTTTGTTGGAAAATGCGGTAAACGAATTTGCCAAATTACCCGGTATAGGTAAGAAGACTGCATTACGTTTGGTACTTCATTTACTAAAACAGGATACAGGGGTAGCAGGGCAATTCAGCGAAGTTATTGCCCGTATGAGGAGTGAGATAAAATTCTGCCAGCGGTGTTTCAATGTAGCAGATGGAGATATTTGTTCGATTTGTGCCAATTCATTGAGAAAGCAGGAAGTGATTTGTGTAGTAGAAAGTATCCGTGATGTAATTGCCATAGAAAGCACCCAGCAATTCAATGGTATTTATCACATTTTGGGTGGTATCATTTCGCCGCTGGATGGTGTTGGCCCGGACCAGTTGAATATTGAATCACTCATCAGCCGGGTACAAAAAGAAAAAACAGAGGAATTAATATTTGCCCTTAATCCTAATATACAGGGAGATACTACCATATATTACATTCAGAAGAAATTACAACCTTGCAATCTGCGTATAACTACTATTGCCCGTGGCATTGCTTTTGGAGGTGAACTGGAGTACGCCGATGAAATGACGCTGGCCCGGAGCCTGCAAAACCGTTTGCCTGTTGAAAGCTATGTATCAAACCGGTAGACCTGCCGGGCTTGTTTATTAAACCCATATAACGTAGCTTTGCCTGTCATATTCAGGCGGATTTGTTTATTGTTCGGCCTGCTCTAAAAACAGAACTAATAAACGGACGAAACTCTCATTATAGTTTCCCAACGTTTATAGTTCACAAACAATTTGACATGAAGACAATCCAGGATTGTTTGAAAGAACGCATACTGATCATTGATGGTGCCATGGGTACCATGATACAGCGGTACAAACTTACAGAGGCTGATTACCGTGGCGAACGATTCAAAGACTGGCATTGTGATGTAAAAGGTAATAATGACCTGCTGAATATCACGCAACCGCATATTATTACTGCTATTCATAAACAATATCTTGATGCAGGGGCTGATATTATTGAGACCAACACATTCAGCAGTACCACCATTGCTATGGCAGATTATGAAATGCAATCTCTGGCTTATGAATTGAATGTGGCTGCTGCCAAATGTGCCAAAGAAGCAATAAAACAATCTGGCAAACAGGCATGGGTAGCAGGTGCCATTGGCCCGTTGAATAAAACACTATCTCTTTCCCCTGATGTAAACAACCCTGGTTTTCGTGCCGTTACATTTGATGAAGTGGTAAATGCCTATTACGAACAGGTAAAAGGATTAGTGGATGGGGGTGTTGATGTGCTGCTTATTGAAACGATCTTCGACACGTTGAACGCAAAAGGAGCCATTTTTGCCATAAAAAAATATTTCAGGGATGCAAAAAAAGAACCGCTTCCTGTGATGATAAGCGGAACCATCACTGATGCATCCGGCAGAACACTAAGCGGGCAAACACTGGAAGCTTTCTATACTTCTGTAATGCATGCCAAACCACTAAGTATTGGTTTGAATTGTGCCTTAGGGGCTAAAGAAATGCGTCCTCACATTGAGGAATTATCCCAGATAGCCAGTTGTTATGTATCGGCCTATCCAAACGCTGGTTTACCCAACGCCATGGGAGAATATGATGAACACCCTGAAGATACCGGCCATTACCTGGAAGAATGGGCCAAAGAAGGATATGTAAACATCGTTGGGGGTTGCTGCGGCACTACTCCTGATCATATAAAGCATATTGCTGAGCATGTAAAAAGCCTTACACCAAGGCCATTACCTGTAATAGAAAAAGAATTAGTATGACAACACCACAATTTTTATTGCTGCTATCCATCCTCATACTCGTTGTAAATAACTTTTCAATGATCAGAAAGTTATTTGTAAAAAAGAACTCATAAATGCAAGACACCATTGTTATCAGGCCTTACCTAAGATTGTCAGGATTAGAACCGCTGGTCATCAGGCCGGAGACCAATTTTGTAAACGTTGGTGAAAGAACCAATGTTACCGGTTCAAAGAAGTTTGCCCGCCTTATCAAGGAAAACAAATACGAAGAGGCCCTTAGTGTGGCCCGCCAACAGGTAGAGAGCGGCGCACAGGTACTGGATGTAAATATGGATGATGCTCTCCTGGACGGAGTACAAGCCATGAC
>JAEUVO010000044.1 GCA_016786885.1 Chitinophagaceae bacterium
CCATATATCCAGTGACCCGGTCTGAATGCAAGAGCTGCTACTTCTTTTTTACAGGGGTCTGTTTCTTCTTTTTGCTGCACTACAGGTTTTGGTGCTACTTTTACTGTTGGCTCGGGCTCTTTAGAAGAATTATTATAATAAGCGTTCAAAACCTCCTGTGTCATCATCTTGATTTGCTCCTTTTGGCTGGAAGAAAGACCAGCCGTCATGGTTTTCAGATCCTCGGTACGGGGCCATTCCATCATAATGGCATATGCCAGTTTGATATCCTTGGAGGCAACCTGTTGAAACAGGTTAGTACCATGGGATAAAAGAGCTGTGTTATCAAATCCAATTGCTTCCAGGGTGTTGATCCAGTTCATGATCAAATCAATTTTGTCTTTTCCTGAATACGAGATGGCCATCTGTTTGTCAAGATCCTTGCGCAGCGAATCTGCCATTTGTTCCCTGGTTTGCTTTAGTGGCATGTCAAAGGACAGTGATACCTTGAGATACGCAGGTGCATCATACGTATGCAGGTAAGTGGTATAAACCTGGATATAAAAGTCTTTTGTAGTATAGCCTTCATACGCATCGGCTTCCCGCATTTCACTACTTCTTGTAGCAGCCGGGTAAAGTTTAGCCATCGCCTTGGAAAGCAGCATGAGTTCCGTCTTCAATTTTTCTGTTTGTGTGCCTTTGGGGTATTTCATGAGTGTTGCGGACCAACGCCATGTACGTTTGTTTTCAGTCCCTTCCCATTTTGGCTTCATGCTCAGGATGGTGTCAATCGCTCCCGGAAAAGCCAGTGCCGGTACAGGGTAATCAATCCAGCCGGATTTTGCTTTCGGTAGTTTAGTACCGGTAAGTTTAGATAGCGGAGCTTTTCCATTCATAACAGCCAATACCTGGTCTGTTATTGTTTTTAATTTAGCCTCGTACGGATTGGTTGCTGTCTTTTGCAACTTGCCGGGTTGAGCAATTGATAAGTTACACAGCAAACAAAAAATAAAAGCAAGGCTGAAAACTCTTTTCATAGCGCAAGTTTATACTGTAAAATAGTCTAGAAAAGGGAAACATCACTACCCTGGAGTGGGTATATTATGTCACTCTGCTTGATGGTCTAAAACAATGACCGTTAACGTCCGGGCTTGGCGCTGTGCCGATACTCCGTGTTACCTAAGCCCGGACTGGTGCTGATCAAAGATAGGAAGATGATAAGATAAGCTAAAGCCTGGCACTACTCCCCTATTGCACCTATTTGTAATAGCCACTGCTAAATACATTAAACCGGGGGAAATAGAACGCTTTATACCGCTTAACAAAGGAACCCCATATTGCAAGCTGGCATTATTTATTAAGTTTAACTGTCGCTTAGTTTATAACTTTTTATGATGTGCCACTTTGTACCGTTTATTTGTTCTATTAAACAGATCTTGTCAAAAATCAAATGTGTCGGAAACTGTATTTTTTGAATGACTGAAAATATCTCGTCTGTACAGGCTGAATTTCTTGGATGCATTAAAGTTATGTGAGGCTGTGGCCTGCGGATTGTAGCTGTTATACCTGCTAAAACTTTTGAACGAAGCGAGTAAAACTGTTCGTTATCGTCCGAAGCAGGAAGCATTACGCCTAAGTCATTTTCAAACCTTGTTACTTGTCCAAAGTTAATGGTGATTTTTGGTGTGTCAAGTTGTTGTAAGTTGGCCAACAAGGCAGTAATATTCTCAATCTCGTCCTCTCTACAAAGGGTAACGTGGCTATCAATTAATTCTTGCTGTTTTGGATTGAAGCGTCTGCGAACATCTTCCATTTCTTGTGCATCTTTTTTGTCTACAAAAAGTGTAAGTTGTCGCCTGATTTTTTGGCTCAAAGAATGTAGATTTAAACTGCTGAAATTTTTGAGTGATTGTATTGCGCTTACCTGCAACCTTTGGGGCTTGCCGCTGTGGCTATCTTCCTTCTTCCCTCAGCCAGCAATCTTATATCAATGAGGATTTATTCGAAAAGCCGCCATGACGTCAAACCCCATGTTGGGTGCAGTTTTATATTATTCTTCCGGCTTTAACTTTTATTAATGATCCTTCCGCCAAGATAACTGACTTTGGCGTTTCCTTTTGTAAAAAACTAAAGTCATGCCCATAAATATCTTCGAAGTCAACATCAATTTGGTAATTTTTAACTGGATAAACTTCCCATCGTGGATGCTCAACCTGATACTCTGAAGTTTTCAAGTCTGTAATTTTCGTATACCCCCAGTAGTGTTCTGTTATAAATTCTTCTTCGCTGCCGATTTCGATCGGCCGTTGGGTTGTTTCTGTGCAAAGTGTTAGTGAATTCCACCGTTTCTTTTTCCATTTGTATTCGGTGGTCAATATACCGGCCGATGTCGTCCAAGAATGACTCATCGGCATTGTTTCGTATTTCTCTTTATAAACTGTATTGGCTACAAAGGTTAGCGCCGGTTTCGGCACAATTTCCTTGATAAATACAACTCCTCGCTTCAAAGCTCCATTGTCATAATACCTGACATAAAACCTAAGATTGACTTCTTCAAAATTTATATGAAACGGAACTTTAAATCCTTTGATTTTTGTATTTTGGAATAGAAACCCTACTAAACTAACATAACATATGCCGTTCCATGAGTCAATTTCAGTTTTATATGGTAAATAATCCTTAAGGGTACGCATATCAACAGCATAATTAGCCATTGCTAATTTTCTCCATTCCGCTTCTAAAAAGGTATTGGCCATTTCTTAATCTGTTCTTCAAAAAAATTTCGCCCAATCTCTAAGGCTTGGTGCCAGGCAGATATTCCGTGTTACGTAAGCCCGGGCTGGTGCTGACCAAAGATAGGAAGATCAAAACATACTCTATAGCCAGGCCCTACTCCCCTGTTGTATCTATTCGGAAAGCCGCTGCTAAACACATTAAACCGATTGGGGAAAAATATAACCCTTCAAACCGCTTTACATAGGAAATTATATCGGTCGCTTTTTGCGTTTGAGTTTTCGTCCCATCCAAAAAAGATTCCAGTTTATCAGCCATTGCTTATGTTCCCAGTTAATATCAAACTTTTCCATCTTGTCTGTCAACCAAGGTGGTTGTGTCACTTTACAGTGAAGCATCGGCGGATTATGTAAAACCTTATATCTGTACACTTCGTCAAGTGCTGATTTTGGATAATAACGAATGTCAATTACAGTCAAATATTTCTTTGCTCTGTAGATGTGTAAGTTGATATCATATAAATTGTCATAAAGATTATGCAGAGTTGACATGAGTTCAATAAGTGTCACCGGAATTTTTCGATCATTCTCTTTTTTCCTCATTTGCCTTAGCAAATGAAAATTCTCTGAGCTGTCTTTAATTTCTGTTAGAATGAACTTGCAATTATCAGAGATATTATTCCATGCCAACTCTCTTGCCACATCCAGCAATCTGGGAAAAGCTATTTCTAGTTCTTTTTGGAGAGTGTTTGATGTCATATTCAATTGCTGCTAACCCCCGGGCTTAGCCCATGTGCCGATATTCCGTGTTAACTCAGCCGGGACTGGTGCTGACCAAAGATAGGAAGATGAAAATATATTCTATAGCTGGGTGGCACCTGTCCCGGCCCATGACGGGCTTCGTCAGATTGATATGTCGCTAAGCAATTTTATATCGATTAGGATTTATCCGGAAGCCAGCATATCAGAAAACCGCCTGTTGGCTGCAGGTTTTGCCATTTAATTTAATACTCTCATTTTAGAGGCAATGGGAAACGAAGCGATTTCTAAATTTCATTAAGAAGCATCCATGACGTTCCAAATTTGTCACGCAGCATGGCAAAACGATTTGCAAAGAAAGTCTTTTCTATTTTCATAAAGATTTCTCCATCACGGGAAAGAACGTCATAGATTTTTTCCGCTTCCTCCGGCGTGTCAAGTCTAAGCGTAAGATAGACACTACGCATTGGTTCCGCATTAGGAACGTCGGCGCCCCTGACCATAGTACCGCCTATCTCGATTATAGCATGAAGAATGGGTTTCTGCCATTCTTTCGGAAAATTGGAAGGAGCTTGTTGGTGGGGCATCATCATATTTATCTTTCCGCCAAGATGCTGCTCGTAAAATTGGAATGCTTCTTCGCAATGTCCTGGATAGTTTACATAGATGTCAAGTTTCAGTGAATGGTCAGTATTCATATTTCGTGTCTTTATTTAGGTTATTTAAGTTATTGGTAAAACCCTCGTAAAGATGATTTTATTTTTCAAAATTTGAAGGGTGGAATTACGACAAATTGAAGTCATATTGCGTCATCACAATAGATTTGTTTTAGTTTATTTTCGTTTGGAGCGACCCTAAAAACGTCGTTAGAACAGCTTGTAGCCAACGGTCAGGGCTTTCTGCTGTGCTGATATTCCGTGATTCGTCAGCCCGAACCGCTGCTAATGCTTGCACATAGCTCATGTTACAATGTGCAGCCCTGCTTTTGCAAATACTTTTGTTAGCGGCATAGCAAATTAGTCTTTCTTCTTTGTCGCCTTGATAATTGTCTTGCCGTTTTGAATAACTTCAAAGGTGTCAATATTGCCGTCATTTTTAGAACTTGAAAAAACACAATTGTCGTCAGGTGATGATGCAAGAAAGAATGTGTCGAGTTTGGTTGCGTACATTTTTTCTGGTCGTCTTGCGATAAGTTCAAGTTGACTACCATTCTGTGTAATTGATATTTTCATTTGCGGATTTTCTGAGTAATACTTACCAGTGTATTTTGTAAGCAACGTATCAGGTATGTAAGCAAGCTTTTTCTTAATGGGGCGATAAAAGTCTTTCCAACTATAGGCTGTGACAACACTATTCAAAAGCTCTTGAATAAATGGTTGCCCATTACTTGGATACGCATTGGTTAGAATAACTATCCCCTTACCCGTGGTAAAGCTGCCGTAATAAATAGAATTATAGCCGTAGCTTTCGCCTTCGTGCCAAAAATATTTCTCACCACCTTTTTCAATAATGCCAAATCCCAATGCGTAATTATTTAAGACAGGTGTTAGCATTTCTTCAGTTGATTGTTTATTGATTAAGGAATTTTGATTGCCTTTTAAATCATTTTGAATGCTTAAAACAAACTTTGCAATATCAGTAGCCGTTGACCAAAGTCCGCCCGCTGCTTGTTCCGGATAGATGTAATAATTTCCTTTCAGGGTTTGCATTTCTTTATCTGTGCCAAATGCATAATTTTTGTATTGCGATGAAAGTGGTTGACTAAAAGTGCTGTTGGTCATTTTCAGAGGGTTTAATACCATTGCACTCATCAAGCTATCGTAATTTGATGAAATGTTATCATCTAATATTTTCCTTATAATGGTGTAACCCCCACCCGAATATTCAAAATGTTCATTAATTGAATATATAGGTTTAATAGCTTCGTTGTTAGCAGGTCTTTCACCATTGAGAATTTGGTTAATGGTTGGTATAGTGTCACGAAATGAGTAACCTATAAAGCCGTGAACACTTAAACCTGCTGTATGACTAAGTAAATTTTTAAGTGTTATAGTTTTGTTTTTAGAAAGTTCATTGTCAGGGAAAGTCCAGGTTTTCAGGTAATTTCTTATGTCGTTTGTCAATGAAAGTTTTCTTTCTTGTACTAGCTTCATGATGCCTAAACTATTCACAGATTTGGTTATTGATGCAACCTGATATAATGTTGTTTTGTTAGCTAATTTTTTTTCTCAATGTCGGCATAACCATAAGTTTTTGTCCACTCCAGCTTTCCGTCATTTATTACTGCAATAGAAACAGAAGGAATTTTGTAGAACTTCATCCTATCAAGAATGTTGTATTTTGAAATGATGGTGTCTTCAAAAAT
The DNA here is from genome assembly GCA_016786885.1 of Chitinophagaceae bacterium. Classification (GTDB taxonomy): domain Bacteria; phylum Bacteroidota; class Bacteroidia; order Chitinophagales; family Chitinophagaceae; genus JJ008. The sequence goes on from JAEUVO010000044.1 coordinate 5,836, forward strand.
TAATTCTCTTACTTCAGTCAAATTATTTTCAACGGCTTTTATTTTATTATTCTGCCCAAATGTGATTTGTCCAAACGTGATAAAACTCAAAAAGAAAACTAGGGTTTTATTTTCCATCTTTAATTTATTGGGAATTACATAATTGCTTGCGGCTAACGCCCAGGGATTGGCGACGTACCTATATTCCGTGTTACCTCAGCCCGGATATGTTGCTGATCAAAGATAGGAAGATGAAAATATATTCTATAGCCAGGCTCTACTCCCCTCTTGCACCTTTTCATAACGCCGCGTCTAAACACATTAAACCGAGGGGAAAAATAGAACCCTTCAAACCGCTTTACATAGGAACCCCATGTTGTGTAGTTATATTTTAACGTATATAATAAATGTCTACCTCGTTTTTGTGTGTTAAAAAGCCTTCTTTAACAGCCCAGTCTAGGTAGAACAGCGTTGCCGAAGTGTCCGGCCCAAATTGGTCAACTCTTCTTTCAATGCCTACACCTGATATCTTTTTCAATGCAATAAGTCTGCAGTAGTTTACTGACATACCTTTAAATCTTAAGTCAGTACAAATTCGCGGATCGAGTATTTTGGTAAATAAAAGTTTGACCGCAGAAGTATCCTTTCTATCTCCTAATTCAAAACAGGCCTTAGCAATTTTTGTCTTATCATCTGAGAGTAAATCTTTTTTATACTTTTCTGACGAACTACAAGATAACATGGCAATATGTGTAAATATAACGAGGACAAAAATTCTGGTTATTTTCATTAAGCGTTAATTATTTAACTTAAGGAGGTTTTGTCTTTTTAGCTACGAACATTGAACTCGCCAATAATTACACACAACGTCCGAGGCTTTGTGCAGTTGGGGAATTAACCAACTGCGGAACGGCCCGGAACTGAAACTAAATTTAAAACTAAAAGCCGAAGTTTAGAACTACTGCCCGGCAGAATTACGTCCGCCGAATATGAAGCTTGGATATGCACTGCCGATGATTGTTGCAATGTCATGCCCCAACTTGCACAAAACCCGATGTTTGGCTTTCGGCTTACTTATAGATGTTGCGATAAAGTCTTTTCATGTCTAGTTCATTACTCCAAATTATTTTTGCACTTTGTCTTTGCTCGTATTGTCTGACAATACCTTGAAATCCATCTTCTATTTTCGGGGTCAACAAATACATACCAATTTTAAGTTTTTGGTCTCCAATTTTAATATCCTTATTTATTGGTTTGACCATAATAAATTGGTCAAGTTTTCCTTTGGGTGGAATGCTTGTAACTGTTGGCGAGTTACTAAAGCAATCGTAACGGGACTGAATTTTAAAAATAGACGTGTCAGTCAAGAATAAATCTTCATAAGAGCATGTCATTGTCACAAAACTAAGAGTGTCGTCGGTAGGATTGAAGAGTGTCGTGCCAATATGAATTGTCTGAGTTGTGTCGAGATACTTAATTCCTCCAGGAAAAGCCGACAATTCTAACTTCTTTGAGTCAGTTACATTCTTAATGTTTTGCTTGCATGCTGTCAAAGCAAGTAAAATGAATGTAAAAGAAATATTTATAAATCTACAATTTCTCATTGAAATGAATGTCTGTATAGCTGACGTCCAACGTCCGGGCTTGGCGCCGTGCCAATATTCCGTGTTATCTCAGCCGGGACTGTTGCTGACCAAAGATAGGAAGATGAAAATATATTCTAAAGCTGGGCGCTACTCCCCTCTTGCAGATATTTGTAAAGCCGCTGCTAAACACATTAAACCGATGGGGAAAAATAGAACCCGTCAAACCGCTTTATATAGGAACCTAATGTTAGCAGCTGTTTTAGTATTTCCACAAATATGTTAGCTTATCTTTTTTATACTTTAATTTCTTTGCTGCTTCCAAGTCCTTCAAATAACTACTGTCGCCAAGTTCTTGCTTTGCTCTTGCTCTCCAATAGAAGTCAATTGCATATTCTTTATCCATAGGAAATTCACCATTCCCTTTCCATTTATACAATAAAAAATTGTAATCATCCATTGCTTCTTTATATTGTCCAGTCGACGCAAGGAGTCTGGCTCTCAATTTTCTGATATGATAACCCTGGGGCCACCATTTCAAAGCGGAGTCTAAATCTTTGATTCCATTTAACGTGTCACCTAGCTTGAATTTTGTCCTACCTCTACCGTAATAAAATTTTTCAATTCCTTGCGGTATAGTTGTGTCTTGCGTAAATGAATATGCAATGGCTTGAGAGAAGTCAACTATAGCCTCATTAAACATCCCAAGCATTTCTTTTGCAATTCCTCTGTCAGCTAAAACATTTGAATGATTAAAGGTTGAGTCTTTAGAAATTGATTTAGTAAAGTCTTCTATTGCGAGACGATATTGATTTGTCCTATAATATTCATAACCTCGTCTCCAGTAGAGCTCAGCGTTGTTTGAATCTGTCTTTAATAAGTTTGTAAAGCCATTTATTCCCTTTCTTCCCTGCGGTACGTTATAAATGGCTTCCCAACTTGTAGTTTGTCCATAAAAGACGCTTGAAACTAAAAAAAGTGCTATGGATAGAAAAGATTTCATTAAGAAATGTACTGTTCAAAAAAATAGCAGCTAACGAACAGGGCTTGCTGCAGGTGGGGAATTAGAATTCCGTCTGCCCACAACCGCTGCTGATTGAAAATATAAAGTTGAATTTAAGAACAAAAGTTGAGATTTATTCGTCTGGCCCGAACCACAGCTTGGATTTGCAGTTCGCTGATGTTTGCTGGTCACGCCCAACTTGCATAAAACCCAATGTTATACGCAGTCGTTGTCAGCATTTAATTAAATTGTTTCATACTAATATACCCACAATGAAAACGGAGTGCCTTAATGATTTCTATATTATAAATTTTGCAAGACTTTTCTAAAATGTCCCAAAGTGCGTCTTCTCCAAATACAAATTCAATATTTGTTGTAGTGTCTATAGTGTTAGCCAAAGTATAATTGATAAATTTTTCTTCACTTAGAGTTAAAGGTAAACCTTCATTACATGAGATTTCACCCATACAATACTGAAAAGCTCTTACGATATTTGAATCATTAGTAATTATCCATTCGTAAGTATCAGTATGGCTGTCACCGTAATAATAATTAGCGCTTATTGATTTCTCAACTATAAGATACTCTATCAGTTTTTTTATTTTTTCAAACCCTGCTGATAAATATATCAGATTCCATTCCTGAAACTTCTCACTTACTATTATTTTATAAAGATTGTCTTCAGGAATTTTATAAGAAAAATTTTCATAAAAGTATTTAAAGGCATCTTTTGACGCATCCTTGTGTATGTCAAGAATGTTCAGTGATTTTATTAAATGATTAGTGTCAGAGGATTTAACTGCAATAAGGCTATTACCAAGGCTAAAGACTGTCATTTATTCTTTTTGTCGAAGCTGTCAAAAGTTGCGTATAATGTTCAGGCTTGGCACCGTGCCGATATTCTGTATTACCTCAGCCTGGACTGTTGCTGACCAAAGATAGGAAGATGATAATATATGCTAAACCTGGGCGGCACCTGTCCCGGCGCATGACGGGATTCATCAGATTGATATGTCGCTGAGCAATGTTATATCGATCAGGATATATTCGTAAAGCC